>NZ_JALHBS010000099.1 GCF_024195285.1 Aurantimonas marianensis | reverse complement strand
CCTCGCCATCAGGGCAGAGGATGTAGAAATCCTCGGTGCCGAGCTTTTCCAGCATGAAATCGGCGGTCTGATCGGCGGTCCAGGCCCCCTCCGGCTTCTCGGTGCGGCCCTTTTGGGTCAGGGGCGTGAAGACGAAGCCGGGAATCAGCAGCCGCGCCTCGATCCGGCAGCCCTCGCGATTGCGCAGATCGTGCTGCAGCGCCTCGGCAAAGGCCTTCACGCCGGCCTTGGCGACATTGTAGGCGGGATCGCCCGGCGGCGTGGTGATGCCCTGCTTGGAGCCGGTGACGACGATGAGGCCCGGCTCGCCCTCCGCGACCATGCGCTCGCCGAAAATCTGCGCGACGTGGATGATGCCGTGGAGATTGGCGCGCAACACGGCGTCCCAGTTGGCGGACGGGCCGAAGATGTCGCTGCCGGGCTGGATGCCGGCATTGTCGAAGACGAGATGAACCGTTCCGAAGCGGCCGAACAGATTCTTCGCCAGCGCCTCGACCGCCGCGCGGTCGCCGACGTCGGTGTTCGAGGTCAGCACGCTGCCGGACGGGCTCAGCGCCGCAACCGCTTCCTTGGCTTCGGCCAGGCGCTCGGCCGCCCGGTCGACCAGGCAGACGGTCATGCCGGCCTCGGCGAACCGCTTGGCAGAGGCCAGACCGATGCCCGAGGCGCCGCCGGTAACGACGGCGACCCGGCCTTCGGCGATCACGGGATGGGTCATCACGATCTCCTTTCTCGTGCGTTCGCGGCGAACCGCGTCGGCGTTCCACCGTTCGGGTCGTCGGTTTTGCCGCGTCATCGGGGGTTTGCCCGCCGATGCGCTGGCGCCGCGCCTCAGCTGCCGGCGCCGAAGCGGGTCATGAAGTCGGGGAACATGCCCGTGAGACCGACGAAGATCAGGTAGAACGCGACGATATAGCTGAGCAGCCGCGGCATGATCAGGATCAGGATGCCGGCGACCAGCGCGACGACCGGCTGGAGGGTGATGATTTCCATGGGGAGATTCCTTCTTCCGGCGAGAGAGATAGGACGCGCATCGCGTCAGGCCATGTGCCAGCCATGGCTGGGAACGATCGACTGGCCGGTGAGCGCGTTAGAGGGGAAACCGGCGAGGAACACCGCGACGGCGGCGACGTCCGCCATCGTCGTGAATTCCTGGTCGACGGTCTCGCCGAGCATCACCCGGTCGACGACCTCCTGTTCGCAAATGCCGAGATCGCGTGCCTGCTCGGGAATCTGCTTTTCCACCAGCGGCGTCCTGACGAAGCCGGGGCAGATGGTGTTGGCGCGCACCCCATGCCTGGCGCCCTCCTTGGCCATGACGCGGGAGAGCCCGAGAATGCCGTGCTTGGCCGCGACATAAGCCGACTTCAGCGCCGAGGCCTCGTGGCTGTGGACCGAACCCATATAGATCAGCGCGCCGGATTTTTGCGGATACATGTGCTTCACGCAGGCCTTGGTCAAAAGGAACGAACCGTCGAGATGGATCGCCACCAGCTTGCGGAAGTCGGCATAGGGAAAATCCTCGATCGGGTGAACGATCTGGATGCCGGCGTTGGAGACCATCGTGTCGATACGGCCGAAGTGATCTGCGACCGCATCGACCCCGGCATTCACCGCGCTCTCGTCAGTCACGTCCATCGTCACCGCCATCGCTTCGGCGCCCAGAGCCGTCATGTCGTCCACCACTGCTTGGGCTCCATCCACATCGATGTCGCAGGCCGCGACCCTGGCCCCCTCCCGCGCAAAGGCGAGGGCGATTTCCTTGCCGATGCCCGAGCCGGCGCCTGTGATGACGGCGACATTGCCTTCCAATTGCATGACCGCGCTCCTTGTTGTCCGTTCGCGGACATGGAAAGGCCGGCGAGAACTTAAAGCCCCGCCGGCCCTGCTGACCGAATTTATCGATACTCCGACCGGGCCTCGGCCTGGATCAGAACTCTTCCCAGCTTTCGGATTCGGCGTTGGGGGCACGGGCGGCGCCGCCGCGGCCGGTGGTCTTCATCTGCGCCACGCCGCGCGAGGGGGCGGCGGGACGGCTGGTTTTGGTC
>NZ_JALHBS010000098.1 GCF_024195285.1 Aurantimonas marianensis | reverse complement strand
GGGCGGCCGGCGTTCTGGGAGCGCGCGCGCTACTACAACGAGGAGCGACGCCTGGCGGCGGCGCTCGACGCGAGCAACGCCGCCGAGCAGAGCGCGGTGGCCGTGTGATCATGTTGTATGACGGCCTCACCCCGACCACCTTGACCTACGCTCTCGCGGCGCTTTGCTGCGGTGGCCTGCTTCTTTCCCTCGTCTATCCCGGCGGCGCCAAGCGGCGCGCCTACGAAAGCCGCTTCACCATGATCGCCACCAGCGGTCCGGCGTTAGCCGCGCCAAACCGCGACGCCGAGAACGCCCGCCGCAAACGGTCCGTCGAGGAAACCCTGCGCGAGATCGAGGAAAAGCAGAAAAGTCAGGCGAAGCGCAACAGATCGAAGCCCCATTTGATCGTGCGTTTGCGGCAGGCCGAACTCGGCTGGTCGAAACGAACCTATTATCTGGTGTGCGTTGCCGCTGCCGTCCTGACCTTCCTCGGCGTGGTGGCGGCGGGAGGCGAACCGCTTGCGGCCAGCGGTTTCGCGATCGCCGGCGGCCTGTTTCTGCCGCACCTCTTCGTCGGTTTTCGGCGCAACCGCCGCTTCAAGCGTTTCACCGCCGAATTCACGTCGGCCGTCGACGTCATCGTACGCGGCATCAAATCCGGCCTGCCGCTGAGCGATTGCATGAAGATCATCGCGACGGAAGCACAGGAGCCGGTGCGCAGCGAATTCAAGACGGTCGTCGAGGATCAGACCCTCGGCATTCCGATGGACGAGGCCGTGCAGCGCCTCGCCGAACGGGTACCGCTGTCGGAGGCCAATTTCTTCGCCATCGTGATCGGCATCCAGGCCCGCAGCGGCGGAAGCCTGGCCGAAGCGCTCGGCAATCTTTCCAAAGTGCTGCGCGAGCGCAAGAAGATGCGGGCGAAGATCAAGGCGATGAGTTCCGAAGCCAAGGCCTCAGGGGGCATTATCGGTTCGCTGCCGGTCATCGTCGCCGGCCTCGTCTACGTCACCACCCCCGACTACATCTCGCTGCTGTTCACGGAGACCATTGGCAACATCGTCCTGGCAGGGAGCGCCGTGTGGATGGCGTTCGGCATCATGGTGATGCGCAAGATGATCAATTTCGATTTCTGAGGGCGATGATGGACTTTTCACTCATCCCGGCCGATCCGAAGCCCGTCATCGCCCTTCTGTCCGCGTTTTCGAGCTTTTCCGCCATCCTGTTGGTGAGCTGGCCGTATCTCGCCCGCGATACGCTCGGCGACCGGATGCGGCAGGTGGGAGAGGAAAGAGAGCGCATTCGCCTGCGCGAACGCTCCGGTCTATCCGGTCGCAAGGACCCGCTGCTGCTGCGGGCGCCGCCCAAGAAGTTCTATCAGGCCATCGTCGACCGCTTCAACCTGTCCGAGCAGGTCGGCGACGGCGAGATCGCCCGGATGCTGTCGCGGGCCGGCTATCGCGGCCGAGGCCCGGTGGTCGGCTTCCTGGCTGCCCGCCTTCTCACTCCCCTCGCCATGTTCGTCGCCGCCCTTGCTTACATGCTCATGTTCCTCAACGAAGCGACATCGCTGCTTCCCAAGATCGCCATCGGTCTGGGCGCCGCCTATTTCGGCTATTACCTCCCGATCATTCTTTTGAAAAACCGGACGACCAAGCGGCAGATGTCGATCCGTCGCGCCTGGCCCGAGGCGCTCGACCTGATGCTGATCTGCGTGGAATCCGGCATGAGCGTGGAGGGCGCATTCCGCAAGGTATCCGAGGAGATCGGTGTGCAATCGGTCGAGCTCGCGGAGGAGATGAACCTGACGACGGCTGAGCTTTCCTATCTTCAGGATCGCCGCAAGGCATTCGAGAATCTCGGTCTGCGAACCGATCTCGACGGGGTGAAAGCCGTCGTGACCAGCCTCATCCAGGCCGAGCGCTACGGCACACCCGTCGGTCAGGCCCTGCGCGTGCTGGCCCAGGAAAACCGCGACATGCGCATGAGCGAGGCCGAAAAGCGAGCCGCCGCGCTGCCGCCGAAGCTGACCGTACCGATGATCCTGTTCTTCCTTCCCGTGCTTTTCGCCATCATCATCACACCGGCGATCATTCGGGTCATGCAGGCGCAATGACCATGCCAAAAGCTCCGCACACCACCGATAGCAACCGGCGCCACGCCGTCACAGCGACCGCGCCGCACCGAACCGCGCGCCTCGGCTGCGTCCGCCGGCTTGCAGGCGAGGCATTGCATCGGTTTGCCGGCGATCGGATCGGCAGTACGTCGGTGATCGCGGCCATCATGTTTCCGGTCGTCATCGGCGGCATCGGCCTCGGCGTCGAGACCGGCTATTGGTACATGACCCAACGCGAATTGCAGCACGCGGCCGATGTGGCCGTCCACGCCGCCGCCGTCCGCAAGCGTTCCGGAGATACCGCCGACAGCATGCGCACGGCCGCGCTTTATATCGCCAACCAAACCGGCTTCTCGGGTGCGTCCGGCGATTTCATCGTGAATTCGCCGGTCTCGACCGGACCAAATGCCGGCGATCCGGATACGGTCGAGGTCCTGCTGTCGCAGATCGAGCCGCGATTGTTTTCGGCGATCTTCAGCAACGAGCCCATCGACATCGGCGCGCGGGCGGTCGCCAGGATCAACGAAACGGCGAAGGCTTGCATTCTGGCCTTGTCGCCGTCCGCATCGGGAGCCGTGACGGTTTCGGGCTCCACATCGCTCAGCCTGACCGGCTGCGACGTCGCTTCCAATTCCAACGCATCGGATTCGTTCCTGATGCAAGGTTCGGCGACCTTGTCGACCGGGTGCATCTATGCGGTGGGCGCGACAGTAACCACCGCAGCTCTCGATCTGTCCGATTGCGACCAGCCGAAGGAATATGCCGCGCCCGTCGCCGACCCCTATGCCGCGGTCGCGGAGCCGGTGGTCCAGGGGACATGCCAGAGCAAGAACGTCGGCAAGCCCAATAGCGCGACCACGCTGACGCCGGTCGAAAACCACCCCAGTGGCGTCGCCGCAATGCGCTTCTGCAACGGCCTCAGTATTAAGGGAGACGTCGTCTTTCAGCCAGGTCTCTACATCATCGAGGGCGGCGACTTCACCGTGAACGGCGGCGGCGCCGATCCCGAGGCGGCCGGCCTCGTCGGATCGGGCGTGACATTCTTCCTGACTAACGGCGCCGGGTTGAAGCTGGGAGGCAATACCCGGATGAACCTGTCGGCGCCGACGAGCGGACCGTTTTCAGGCATCCTGTTCTTCGGCGGACGCGACCAGATCGGCGTCGCCCACACCGTCACCGGTACATCCGACTCCATCCTGCAGGGTGCCGTTTACCTACCGGCGGGCGATCTGAAGTATCGCGGCAACTCGAGCACCGGCGACGGTTGCACCCAGATCGTCGGCTACACCGTCGATCTCAGTGGCAACTCCACCTTCGAATCGCATTGCGAGGAGGTTGGCGGCAGCGACATCGTCTCCAGCGCGAGCATCCGCATCATCGAATAGCTCGCCCATCAGTTTCTATGCTTGTCGGAAATCCGCTCACGCGCAGAAGAGGCCGGATGTGCCATATCAGGGGGCCGGCTCGGGGCTCTTCCTGTCGGTTCTTTACGAAACAGAATAGCAAGCAGTTCGGCGCTCCGCGCTTGCGTCATGACCATCGTCCGAATGCCTTCCAATCGCGCGTTCAACTGCATGGCCAATGACTTGGCATGGGCATGCTCGGTGATTTCCAGGCTGAGGGAAAGGTGCTTCCTGCGGCCGCAGCTGCTGGTGGCGGCCGGAAGTCTCGGCCGCCAATAACAGACGTTTCCCGGCGGGACGCGGTTGGAAAACATGGTGTCGTAGGGACATTGCCTGTCTTGCTTGCCGCCAAGGAACGGGAGGGCTTGCGCTCCAGTCCTGTGTCACGGTTTGACGCACCAGATCGGCATGGGCCGCGGAAGGATTCCCAGCGAAAGGGAATCTGGCAATCAAATCGACGATCGAGAGCAAGATGGCTGGGGAACCTGGATTCGAACCAGGACTAACGGAGTCAGAGTCCGTGGGTCTACCGTTAACCTATTCCCCACCGTGGCGGCCGCCTGCCGACGCCGCGGATGAAAGCTCATATAGACGCAGCCGGCGCGACTGTGAACCCTCCAGCGCGATTTTTCCGTGACCCGCTGGCTCCGGACCGAAACGCCCTTCGCGGCGGTTGCCGCTGACCGGGAACGCAAGTCCATCGACCGGCCGGGCCGATCGGCGAGCCGGCCACCGACACGCCCGGCGCCGTGTCTGCCCTTGTGCTGTTCATAAGGCTTGCTACACTCGACAGCGAATAAGCCAACAAAGGCGCCATGACGTCCGGCAGGATGGCGGCGCCGGAGAGACAGTGTGAGTGACCATGACATCGGTGGGGGAAACCATCCGTCTTCGGAACTGAACGGGGTTTTTCATCCCGGCTCGTCGGCGCCATCCCCGCACGGGGCGGGCGAGGGCGGGCAGTCCCTGACCAAGCGGCAGCGCCGGCGGCGACGCAAGACGGCCGCCAAGAACGCGGCGCTCCCCGACGCCGCGGCCAAGACGGCGAAAGACGACGATCGGTCGGCTGGCCGGGCGGAACTGCGTGGGGCGCGAAAACCCCGCCGGCGCCGCCCTCGAAGCCGCGCCGCAATGCCAGCTGCCGCAGCGCCGGATGCCGTCGCGGCGGCGTCGGATGGGGCGAGGGGCGCTGCCGCATTGGCCCGCGCCGAAGCGACTCCCGGTCGCTGTTCGGCCGGCGGGTCAGCGCCCGCCCGTGCCGTGCGACCGGCGCCTTCCGCGCATCGCCCGCCCGCCTACGCCGCGCTCGATCTCGGCACCAACAATTGCCGTCTGCTCATCGCGATCCCGACGCGGCCTGGCCAGTTTCGGGTTATCGACGCGTTCTCGCGCATCGTGCGGCTCGGCGAAGGCCTCAGCCGCACCGGCAGCCTGTCGCGCGGCGCGATGGACCGGGCGATCACCGCCCTGGGCATCTGCGCGCAGAAACTGGCCGCGCGCGATGTCGGCAACATGCGTCTGATCGCCACGGAAGCCTGCCGTCAGGCCGCCAACGGCGCCGAGTTCATCGAGCAGGTGGCGCGGCAAACCGGACTTGAGCTGGAGATCGTCACCCGCGAGACCGAAGCGCGGCTGGCGGTCTCCGGTTGCGGCTCGCTGATCGATCGCTCGGCCAAGGGCGCCGTTCTGTTCGATATCGGCGGCGGCTCGTCCGAGATCGCGCTGCTCGATCTTCGCGGCGGCTACACGCGCCGGCTGGCAAGCCGCATCGTCGCATGGACCTCGCTGCCGGTCGGTGTGGTGACGCTGGCCGAACGTCACGGCGGCCGCGACATCACGCCGGAGCTGTTCGAGCAGATGGTGGTCGAGACGGTGGCGATGATCCATCGCTTCCCCGAGCGCGACCGGCTCGGGTCCGTCGTTGGCGGTGACCGCTTTCATCTGCTCGGCACGTCGGGAACGGTCACCACGCTGGCCGGTGTGCATCTCAATCTCGAACGCTACGACCGTCGCCAAGTCGATGGTCTGTGGCTGGCCGACCGCGAGGCCGACGAACTGGTTGCCAGGATCGCCGGATGGAGCTTCGACGAACGGGTCGCCAATCCTTGTATCGGCAGCGATCGTGCCGATCTGGTGCTGGCCGGCTGCGCCATCCTGCAGGCGATTCGCCGGGTCTGGCCGGCTCGGACGTTGCGGGTGGCCGATCGCGGCCTGAGGGAAGGGCTGTTGACCGAGATGATGGTCGCCGACGGCGTCTGGCGGCGGAACGAACCGACGAGAAAGACGGGCGGATGAGCGGACGCGGCGACGACCGGAGCCTGACGGTCAAGGTCAAGAAGAAGCGCGGGGTGAAGGCGTCCTCGCGGCGCTGGCTCGAACGTCAGCTCAACGACCCGTACGTCCGCCGGGCGAAAGCCGACGGCTATCGCTCGCGGGCGGCCTACAAGCTGATCGAGATGGACGACCGCTACAAGCTGCTGAAGCCCGGCCTGAGAATCGTCGATCTCGGCGCGGCGCCGGGCGGCTGGTGCCAGGTCGCGGTCGAACGCACCGGATCGAGCGGCGACGACATCCGCGTCGTCGGCATCGACTATCTGGTGGTCGAACCGGTCCCCGGCGCGACGATCCTCGAACTGGACTTTCTCGACGATACGGCCCCCGCCCGTCTGCTCGAAACGCTGGGCGGCGATCCCGACATCGTCCTGTCCGATCTGGCGGCGCCCACTACCGGCCACCGCCAGACCGATCATTTGCGCACCATGCACCTGTGCGAGGTGGCGGCGGATTTCGCCCTTCGTACCCTCAAGCCGGGCGGACATTTTCTCGCCAAGACATTCCAGGGCGGGACCGAGCGCGATCTTCTCAACCTGCTGAAGCAGAATTTCGTCAGCGTCCATCACGTCAAGCCGCCGGCCTCGCGCGAGGGCTCGGTCGAACTCTATCTGCTGGCCAAGAGCTTCAAGGGCAAACGCCTTCCGGCCGCGGCATCCGAAAGTGACGATGAAACCGCCGGATCGCAGGTCTGAGCGCATCCACTTCGTCGATTGCCCCGCCGGCGGACGCCGTCCCTTAGCCTGTGGATCGGGAAAACGGAACAGGCAGGAGAGTTATCGTCAACGTGAGCAGCCGATCTCGGCCATGATGGCGACGACATCGGCGCGTGAGCGGCAGACGTTCTCGCAGGGGATACCGTCATTGTCTCCATCGGCGCGCGGGTGCTGTCCGGCGCACCATGCGATGACCGCTTCGCGGCAGGTCGAATAGGACTTGCAGCTGGCTGCTCGCGCTTCGAGCGTGAAGCCAGTCAGGACAAGCGCCGACAGAAAAATTGCCCGGGATTTGCGCTGATCAAGCATGAACCGTCCGTCCGACTTCATCTTATCGGTGCAGACAACAGGGCGTAAGCCCAAAGGGCAAGCGACAAAGACGCATCGCGATCGCGGCCGTGTCCTTTCAAACGTCACGTGGTCGTGCTAGCAGCCCGTGCCAATCCTTTTCCCGCCCGACTCGCTGTCCGGCGGACGAATCATCCACGAGGACTGGCATGGCCCGCATCATCGAAACCGCAACCGGTATGACCGCTCTCACCTTCGATGACGTCCTGCTGCAGCCGGGCCATTCGGAGGTGATGCCGGGGCAGGTCGATCTTCGTACGTCGATCACCCGGACGCTGAAGCTGAACATTCCGATCCTTTCGGCCGCCATGGACACGGTGACCGAAGCCCGTCTTGCGATCGCCATGGCGCAGGCTGGCGGCATCGGTGTGATCCATCGCAACCTGACCCCGACCGAACAGGCCGAGGCGGTCCGCCAGGTCAAGAAATTCGAGAGCGGGATGGTTGTCAATCCGGTGACGATCGGGCCGAATGCCACGCTCGGCGACGCCCGCGCGCTCATGCAGCGGTACCATATTTCCGGCATTCCGGTGGTCGAGAACGGCGGCAAGGGCGGGCAGACCACGGGGCGGCTCGTCGGTATCCTCACCAATCGGGACGTGCGCTTCGCCTCCGACGAGCGTCAGCCGATCCATGAACTGATGACCAAGGACGAACTCGTGACGGTTCGAGAGACCGTCGCTCAGGAGGAGGCCAAGCGGATTCTCCACCATCACCGGATCGAGAAGCTCGTCGTCGTCGATGGCGACAATCATTGCATCGGCTTGATCACGGTCAAGGATATCGAGAAATCGCAGCTCAACCCGGACGCCTCGAAGGATGCGCAGGGGCGTCTTCTGGCGGCGGCCGCGACCAGTGTCGGCGACGACGGCTTCGAGCGGGCCGAGCGGCTGATCGATGCCGGCATCGACCTCCTGGTCATCGACACCGCTCATGGCCACTCCCAGCGGGTACTGGATGCGGTCGCGCGGGTAAAGCGGCTCTCGAACGAGGTCCAGATACTGGCCGGCAACGTCGCCACGCCCGACGGCACCAAGGCGCTGATCGATGCGGGAGCGGATGGCATCAAGATCGGCATCGGGCCGGGCTCGATCTGCACCACGCGGATCGTCGCGGGCGTCGGCATGCCGCAGTTCTCGGCGATCATGGGCGCCGCGGAAGAGGCGGACAAGGCGGGCGTCCCGGTGATCGCCGACGGCGGCATCAAATTTTCCGGCGACCTCGCCAAGGCGCTTGCCGCCGGTGCCTCGGCGGCGATGGTCGGATCCTTGCTCGCCGGGACCGACGAAAGCCCCGGCGAGATCTATTTGCATCAGGGCCGCTCCTACAAGGCCTATCGCGGCATGGGCTCGGTCGGCGCGATGGCGCGCGGCTCCGCCGATCGCTACTTCCAGGCCGCGGTGCAGGACACGTTGAAACTCGTGCCGGAGGGCATCGAGGGCCAGGTCGCCTACAAGGGCCAGGTTGCCGCCGTCCTGCATCAGCTGGCCGGCGGCCTGCGCGCGGCGATGGGCTATGTGGGGGCGCGCGATCTGGAGACTTTCCGGCGCGAGGCGCGGTTCGTGCGCATTTCCAGTGCCGGTTTTCGCGAAAGCCACGCTCACAATGTCATGATTACCCGCGAAAGTCCGAACTATCCGGGCGCTGGGGGCTGAGGCGCGCCGGATGAGTGAAAGCACGGCGATTTTCTGGCCAATGATCGTTCACGCGGGGCTGACCTTTGCGGTCTATCCGATCCTGTTCAACCGCCGAAAGGCTGCGGTGAAGGAACGCTCTGCGCGGTTCGAGGATTTCAGGACGCCGGTTCGCGAGCCGGAACAAAGCGCCGCGGCGGCGCGCAATCTCAGCCACCAGTACGAGCTTCCGGTGCTGTTCCACGTGGTCTGCCTGGCACTATTCGTAACCGGGGGCGCCGGGTGGCTCGCGGTCTCGCTGGCTTGGCTCTTCACGCTGTCCAGGCTGGCCCACGCCTACATACATCTCGGCTCCAATCAGCTGAGCCAGCGTATTCCGGCCTTCGCGGCCGGGCTGGTTCTCGTCGGACTTCTGTGGTTGTCGCTCGCCGTGCATCTCGTCTTGGGCGGATGAGGACGTGGTCAGTCTGAGGTCTTTGGCATCAGCTTGAGCAGTCGTCCGCCGGCCCGGTCCTCAAGCAGCCACAAGGCGCCGTCCGGCCCCTGCTCGACCTCGCGGATGCGCGCACCCATGTCGAAACGCTCCGCCTCGGTTGCGAGATCGCCATTGTTCTGCTTTTCGAAAACCACGCGCACCAGCGCCTGGCTCGACAGTCCGCCGATGAAGCCCGAGCCTTGCCATTCGGGGAACAGGGCGCCCGCGTAGATGACCAGGCCCGAGGGAGAGATCACCGGGTTCCAATAGACCTCTGGAGCGGCGAAATCCGGGCGCGTGTCGTGCTCCGGGATGCCGCTGCCGTCGTAATTGTCGCCGTTGGAGACGACCGGCCAGCCGTAGTTCCGGCCGGGCTCGATCAGGTTGATCTCGTCGCCGCCGCGCGGACCCATCTCGTGCTGCCAAAGAGCGCCGTTTGAATCGAAGGCGATCCCGAGCATGTTGCGGTGGCCAACGCTCCAGAATGTCTTCGCGAGATCGCCCTGGTCCTGGAAGGGGTTGTCTTGCGGCACGGAGCCGTCGTCGTTGAGGCGGATGATCTTGCCGAGATTTTGGTCCATGTCCTGCGCGGGCGTCTTCTTCTGACGGTCGCCGGAGGTGATGAACAGCTTTCCGTCCGGCGCGAAGGCGAGGCGATGGCTGTAATGGCCGCGGCCGCTCACCTTCGGCTGCTGCCGCCAGATGACGTCGATATCGCGCAACGACGGGCCATCGGTGCCGCGCTCCAGCACCGCTCTGGCGACGGCGGCGCCGCGCGTGTCGCCGTCACCGGCCTCCGCATAGGAGAGGTAGATGATTTTGTTATCGGCGTGATCGGGATGCAAAATGACGTCGCCTAAACCACCCTGGCCGCCATAATCGACCTCCGGAACGCTGCGGATTTCGGTCTTCTCGCCATCTTGGGTCACCAGGAAAAGCTTGCCGGGCTTTTCTGTCACGAGCAGGTCGCCGCCGGGCAGAAATGTCATTGCCCACGGCTCGTTGAACTCCGTGACAGGCGTCGCCGTTACTGTCTGTCCGCCAGCGGTGTTGAGGTCGAAGCTCTGGGCGATGGCGGAGGCGGCGAAAACAAAGGTTGCCATCGACGCGATCGAGATTGGCAGTGCGTTATGGTTCTCACGCCTCATGATCGGGCTCCCGCTCGGTTGATAACTGGTCACGTCGGCATCGTAAGCCTTCCGCGCGCTCCACTGTTCCGTCACCCCTTTGTGAAGCGTGCGAGCGATTTCAGCCCGTGAGCGCGGAATGCGGGCGGAAGACCGGCGCCGGCTTTTGCTCATTCCGCGTTATCCACGTCGGGTTGTCCTTGGCCTCGGCGCACCGGAGGTTGGGCGTCGGGGAACGGCCTCGTCCTCGCTGCTGCGGCCGATGAGCGCGGCCAGCGCGTCGAAATCGCGCCTTCGGGCCGTTGATGGACGGAAGGCGAGGGCGATCGTCCGGAATGGCGCTGGCGCCTCGAATGGCCGGATCGCGATGCCGCCGCCGCTGGTCTCGTCGGCGATCGCCATCTGTGGGATCAGCGTCGCGCCCAACCCGCCGGACACCATGCGCAGGATCGTCGTCAGGCTGGTCGCGGCGAGTCCCGACATGTCTCCCGCATCGGCGGTACGGCAGATTTCGAGCGCCTGGGCGCGCAGGCAGTGCCCTTCTTCCAGAAGGATCAGGCGCTCCTGCCGGAGTATCTTCAGCGGCACGGGACTCGGCAGGCGGTCGGCCTCGGCCACGGGCAGGGCCAGATGGAAGGCATCGTCGAAGAGCGCGATGGTTTCCAGGTCGGACCCTTCGACCGGCAGCGCCACGATGGCGCAATCTATCTGGCCCGCCGTAAGGTCGGCGAGCAGCCTTTCAGTCACGCTCTCGCGGATCTCGCATGCAAGCGTCGGGTATGCGCGGCCGAGTTCGCGTAGGATGTTGGGCAGGAGATAGGGCGCCGCGGAAGGGATAATGCCGAGCCGAAGCCGCCGGCTGAGCAATTGATCGCCCAGGCTGGCGAGATTCTCGAGTTCGTTCACTTCCGAAAGGATGCGCTGGACGCGCTCGCCGATAAGCGACCCGTCGCTGGTCAGCGAGACGCCGCTGGCGGCACGGTGGAACAGCGGTCCGCCGAAGAATTCTTCCATCTGGGCGATCTGCGCCGAGAGCGCCGGCTGACTGATATTGAGCCGCTTGGCCGCTTGGCCGAAGTGGAGCGTCTCACTGAGCGCGTGGAAATAGCGAAGCTGCCGGAGGGTGATCATCTCGATAGGATAAACTGATCGAGGTGAATGGCAAATACGATTGGAGATTATCAGGCGTGCCGGTATGATGGGCTGGAGAACCTGGAAATTGATCGAGCGAAGGGAGGCCTGTTGCATGGCTGACAATACGAGATTGACGACGACTGCCGGCGCGCCTGTGTCCAGCAACCAGAACTCGAAGACGGTGGGACCGCGCGGTCCGGTTCTTCTAGAGGACTACCAGCTGATCGAGAAGCTGGCCCACCAGAACCGCGAGCGCATCCCCGAGCGCGTCGTTCACGCCAAGGGGTGGGGTGCCCACGGCACCCTGACCGTTACCGAGGACGTGACCAAGTATAGCCGCGCCAAGGTGTTCAAGCCGGGCTCGAAGACGGAGATGCTGGCGCGATTCTCCACCGTCGCCGGCGAACAGGGCGCCGCAGACGCCGAGCGCGACGTGCGCGGCTTCGCGCTGAAGTTCTACACCGAGGAAGGCAACTGGGACCTGGTCGGCAACAACACCCCGGTGTTCTTCGTTGGCGATCCCTACAAGTTCCCCGATTTCATCCACACGCAGAAGCGCCACCCGCGCACCAACCTGCGCTCGGCGACCGCCATGTGGGACTTCTGGTCGCTCTGCCCGGAATCCCTGCATCAGGTCACCATCCTGATGTCGGACCGTGGCATCCCGACCGACCCCACCCGCATGAACGGTTATGGCAGCCATACCTTCTCGCTGTGGAACGATCAGGGCGAGCGCTTCTGGGTGAAGTTCCACTTCAAGACCCAGCAGGGCCATGCCCATTTCGTCAATGAGGAGGCCGAGAAGGTCATCGCCAAGTCGCGCGAAAGCTATCAGGAAGCGCTCTACGGCATGATCGAGGCGGGCGACTTCCCGAAATGGACGATGTTCATCCAGGTCATGCCCGAGGGTGAAGAGGTTCAGTTCGAGGAGAAGACCGGCTGGAGCGCCTTCGATCTGACCAAGGTCTGGCCGCACGGCATGTACCCGCTGATCAAGGTCGGCGAGATGGAGCTGAACCGCAATCCGGAGAACTACTTCTCCGAGATCGAGCAGTCGGCCTTCAATCCGTCGAATGTCGTGCCGGGCATCGGCTTCTCGCCGGACAAGATGCTGCAGGGACGCCTGTTCTCCTATCCGGACGCGCACCGCTACAGGATCGGCACCCATTACGAGGCGCTGGAAGTCAACAAGCCGAAGTGCCCCGTCGCGCACTACCATCGCGACGGTACCATGCCGTTTGGCCTGCGTACCAACCCGGACGCCTATTATGAGCCGAACAGCTTCGGCGGTCCGGTGGAGGATCCGAGCGTCGAGGAGCCGCCGCACCGCTACGCGGGCCAGGTCGGGCGCTACGACTTCCGCGGCGAGGCCGATCATTACAGTCAGCCGCGCGCGCTCTTCGAGCTGTTCGATAAGGGCCAGAGGGAGCGCTTGTGCGCCAACATCGCGGGCGCGATGCAGGGCGTGCCGCAGTTCATCGTCGATCGCCAGCTGGCGCATTTCGACAAGGTGCATGCCGATTACGGCGCCGGCGTTCGCAAGGCAATCGCCGAGCAGCCGCGTGACGATGCCGAGGCGAGCCTCAGCACCAGCCACAGCGCCGCGGCCGAGTAGTCGCGGCCGAACGGCCTAACCAGATGATCGTCCAGCGCAGTGGCTGCTCGATGCTGCTCGATGATGAAGGGCCGGGAGCAATTCCGGCCCTTCACTTTTCCAAGCCGCGACCATAGGAGTTCGCCATGCGTCTAGGTGGTCGGATCGCCGCTGCGATTGAAATTCTCGAAGACATTGCCGCGCGCCATCGGCCTGTGGCCGACGCCCTGAAGGATTGGGGCCTCTCCCATCGCTTCGCCGGTTCAGGCGACCGCGCCGCCATCGGCAACATCGTCTACGATGTCCTGCGCAAGAAGCGCTCGCTCGGCTGGCGGATGGAGGATGATTCCGTCCCGGCGCTAGTTTTTGGGGCGGTCCTCGATGGATTGGACATGGACGTGAAAGAGTTGGCGACGAGGCTCGACGGTGACCGCTTCGCACCCGACATGCCCTCCGCCGACGCTTTCGCGGCGTTTCGCACCCGTGACCTGTCGACCGCGCCCGGCGCCGTGCGCGCCGACGTGCCGGATTGGCTGGCTGCCCATTTCGAACAGGCGTTCGGGGAGGGCTGGACCGACGAGGCCGCCGCCCTCAGCGCGCGCCCGCCGCTCGACATGCGGGTCAACACGCTGAAGGTCGATCGCGAGAAACTGGCGAAGGCGCTGGCGCCCTTTGCCGCCGAACCGTCACCCATAAGTCCGCATGGCCTGCGGATCGCGCCGGTCGATGGCGCCGGCCGTCATCCCAACGTCCAGGTTGAGGCGGCCTTCCAGAAGGGCTGGTTCGAGATCCAGGACGAGGGCTCGCAGGTCGTCTCGCTGCTGGCCGGCGCGCGGCCCGGCCAGCAGGTGCTGGACTTCTGCGCCGGAGCGGGCGGCAAGTCGCTGGCGCTGGCCGCGAACATGGAAAACACCGGCCAGATTCATGCCTATGATTCAGATCGCCAGCGGCTCGCGCCGATCCATGACCGGCTGAAGCGCGCCGAAGTCCGCAACGTTCAAGTGCATGCGCCGCGCGACGATCTTTCCGACCTCGAAAGCCGCAT
>NZ_JALHBS010000097.1 GCF_024195285.1 Aurantimonas marianensis | reverse complement strand
CCTCGTTCTGGTCGACGCGCCTTGCACCGGAACCGGCACCTGGCGGCGCCGTCCGGATGCCAAGTGGCGGTTGTCGGATCGGCAGCTCGACAAACGAATGACCGAGCAGGATGCGGTGCTCGATCAGGCGGCGCGCTTCGTCAGGCCGGGGGGGCGTCTCGTCTACATCACCTGTTCGGTGCTCGCAGCCGAGAACGAGGCGCGCGTCGCTGCCTTTCTGGATCGGCGAGACGACGGCTTCAAGGTGGCCGACGCGACGGCCGCATGGGATGCGGCTCTTCCCGAATCGTCGAAGGCGTGCCGGCCCAGGCCGGTCGGCGGCGGAACGGCCTTGGCGCTGACGCCGAGAATCAGCGGCACCGACGGTTTCTTCTTCGCCATGCTGGAGCGGACATGAGGCATCCCTACGTCGTTCTGGCCCTGTTCCTGATCCTCACCGTGGGCGGTGGCTCGGCGATCGGCATCGCCACTGCGCCGGGCGACTGGTACGCGGGCCTGAGCAAGGCCTGGTTCAACCCGCCGAGCTGGGTGTTCGCCCCCGCCTGGACGATTCTCTACCTCCTGATCGGCATCGCCGGCTGGCGCGTCTGGCACGCCGGCGAGCTGCAGGCCTCGCGCCTGTGGTGGCTGCAGATCGGACTGAATTTCCTGTGGTCGCCGGTGTTCTTCGTTCTGCATTGGACCGGCGCGGCGCTGCTTGTCATCATGGCGCTGCTTGCGACGATCGCCGGTTTCATCGCGTTCACCTGGCGCCATGACCGCCCTGCTGCGCTGTTGTTTTTGCCCTATGGCGCCTGGGTCGCCTATGCGCTTCTTCTCAACGGCGCGATCTGGTGGTTGAACTGAGCGACATGGTCGCCGATCGCGCGCCTTGTCGGTGGACCTGCCCATGACCGGTTTCGATCCCACTTGGCGCGATTTCGCCACCGACGAACTGGCCGGCCGCAAGGTGCTGTTCGTCATGGCGGCGACGGCCGAATACGGGCCGGCCTTGCGGCGCCGCATCCGGCCGCTGATGACCGGTGTCGGCCCGATCGAGGCGGCGCTGGGCACCGGCGTCGCCCTCAACGCGCTGCGGGCGGCCGGCCACAAGCCGGACCTCATCGTCTCTCTGGGCTCGGCCGGTTCGCGGACGCTGGAGCAGGGGGAGGTCTATCAGGTCGCCTCGGTCGCCTGGCGCGATATCGACGCTTCGCCGCTCGGATTTCAGAAAGGCGTGACGCCGTTCCTCGACCATCCGCTCCACACCCCTTTGCCGACGCCGATCCCGGACATCGCTGCGGCGCGGCTTTCGACCGGGTCCGACATTGTCTCCGGTTCCCGCTACGAAGCGATCGACGCCGACATGGTCGACATGGAAACCTTCGCCGTGCTGCGCGCCTGCCAGCGTTTCGCGGTGTCGCTGCTCGGCCTGCGGGGGATTTCGGATGGCGCGGCTGAGCTGCATCACTACGACGACTGGACGACACTGCTTCACGTCATCGACGAGAAGCTGGCGGACGCGGTGGATCGACTGGAAGCTGCGCTGGCTGGCGGTCTTCTTGCGGAATAGACCCGGCGGCACGAACGGGCCCCGCTGGCGGGCGGATGTCCGTTCGTGCGTCGGAGCGGTTGGGGTTACGCGGCCTTCTTGTTGACCTTGCCACTGCCGATTTTGGTCAGCTTCTCGTCCGCGGCTTTTTCCTGCGCCAGCGTTTCCTTCAGCGTCTTGACCGCCTCCTTGTGCCCAAGGGTTTCGGCCCAAGCGATCAAAGTGCCGTAGCGAGCGATTTCGTAATGTTCGACCGCCTGGGCGGCCGCCAGCATCGCCGCGTCGAGGGTCTCACCGTCCTCGACCTCGTCCATCAGGCCCTTTGCCTCATCGAGGATACCCTCGATCGCGTCGCATTTTTCCGCCGACGGCTTCTTGCCCAAGCCCTCGAAAACGCTCTCGAGGCGCGTCACATGGTCCTTTGTTTCCTCCAGATGGGAATCGAAAGCCTTCTTCAGTTCCTCCGATGCCGCCTTCTTCGACATCTTGGGAAGCGATTTCACGATCTGCTTCTCGGCGTAATAGATGTCCTTCAGCGTATGGATAAAGAGATCGTCCAGCGATTTGACGCTCATATCTTTGACTCCGGTGGCGCGGCATGATTGCCGATGCCGATGAACGACGGCGATCGATGCGCGTTCCGCGCCATCGAGGGGAGATTGCGGAGCCAGCTAGCGATGGCTGGGGATGACGCCGAAAGGTGACCTGGCACGCGCTGGACATTGGCGGCTTGCTTGCCTAAAGCCTCGCCATGACAGCGCATCCCGACACCGTCCTCATCATCGACTTCGGCTCCCAGGTCACCCAGCTCATCGCGCGGCGGGTACGCGAGGCCGGGGTCTACTCCGAAATCGTTCCCTTCCAGTCGGCGGCCGAAGGTCTGGCGCGACTGAAGCCGAAGGCGGTGATCCTGTCCGGCTCCCCCGCCTCGGTGACCGAGGCGAACGCGCCCGATGTGCCGTCCGCCCTGTTTGAGGCCGGTGTCCCGGTTCTGGGCATCTGTTACGGCCAGCAGACCATGTGCGCGCAGCTCGGCGGCAATATCGAGGGCGGCCTGCATCGCGAGTTCGGCCGCGCCTTCATGGAGGTCCGCAAGGCCTCGCCGCTGTTCGAGGGCATCTGGGCCGAGGGCACCCGTCATCAGGTCTGGATGAGTCACGGCGACCGGGTCACTGAACTTCCGGAAGGCTTCGAAGTCATCGGCCATTCGCCGGGCGCGCCCTTTGCCGCGATCGCCGACGAGAGCCGGCGGTTCTACGGTGTGCAGTTCCACCCCGAGGTTGTCCACACCCCGGACGGCGCCCGGCTCCTGTCGAATTTCGTGCACCGTATCGCCGGGCTTGCCGGCGATTGGACGATGGCGGCCTTCAAGGATCAGGCGATCGACGAGATTCGCAAGAAGGTCGGTACGGGCCGGGTTATCTGCGGATTGTCGGGCGGCGTCGATTCCTCCGTCGCGGCGGTGCTGATCCACGAGGCGATCGGCGAACAGCTCACCTGCATCTTCGTCGATCATGGCCTTCTGCGACTGAACGAGGCCGAGGAAGTCGTCGCGATGTTCCGCGACCATTACAACATCCCGCTCGTCCATGTTCAGGCCCAGGATCTCTTCATCGACGCGCTCGAGGGCGAGACGGACCCTGAGGTCAAGCGCAAGACCATCGGCCGGCTGTTCATCGAGACCTTCGAGGCGGAAGCCAAGAAGCTCGGCGGCGCCGATTTTCTGGCGCAGGGCACGCTCTATCCCGACGTCATCGAGTCGGTCTCCTTCACCGGGGGACCGTCGGTGACGATCAAGTCCCACCACAATGTCGGCGGGCTGCCCGAGCGCATGAACATGCAGCTGGTCGAGCCGTTGCGCGAGCTGTTCAAGGACGAGGTCCGGGTGCTCGGCCGCGAGCTCGGCCTGCCGGAAAGCTTCGTCGGACGCCAGCCGTTCCCGGGGCCCGGGCTCGCCATCCGCTGTCCGGGCGGCGTCACCCGCGACAAGCTCGAGATCCTGCGCCTGGCCGACGCGATCTATCTCGACGAGATCCGCAAGGCCGGGCTGTACGACGCGATCTGGCAGGCCTTCGCCGTGCTCCTTCCGGTACAGACCGTCGGCGTCATGGGTGACGGGCGCACCTACGAGTTCGTCTGCGCGCTAAGGGCGGTGAACTCCGTCGACGGCATGACCGCCGACTTCTATCCCTTCGATATGGAATTCCTTGGCAACGCCGCGACCCGCATCATCAACGAGG
>NZ_JALHBS010000096.1 GCF_024195285.1 Aurantimonas marianensis | reverse complement strand
CCTCGAAGCCGCCGGGCACGATCGAGTGGGAATGAGTTCGGATTCTTCGGCAGGGTTTCGCCCGTAGCTCTAGCCGGCCAGCAACCTCGCGGCGTCGCGGGCGATGACGATTTCCTCGTCGGTGCGGATGACGAGGATTTCGACGCGGCTGTCCGGCGTGTCGATCCGCTCCACTGCCGCCGAATTGCGGTCCGGATCGACCGCAAGGCCGAGCCATGCGAGGCGCCGGCATACGGCGTCGCGGATGCCGGGCTGGTTCTCGCCGATCCCGCCGGTGAAGACCAGACGGTCTAGGCCGCCGAGGCTCGTCGCCATCACGGCGACCTCTCGCGCGACACGGCGGACGAAAAGCGCCACCGCCTCGCGGGCTTGCGGCGTGTCGGCTTTGAAAAGCTCGCGGATATCCCCGGACAGTTCCGAGACGCCGAGCAGCCCCGATCTGTAATAGAGCAGATGTTCGATGGCCTCGGGCGTAAAGCCCTTGGCCTCAAGAAGATAAAGGATGACGCCCGGATCGAGCGAGCCGCACCGGGTCGCCATGACGGCGCCATCGAGGACCGAGAATCCCATGGTGGTGTCGACGCTCTGGCCCTTCTCCAGGGCGCACAAGCTGACGCCGGCCCCCAGATGCGCGACGACCGTCCTCGTCGCGGCGGTGCCAGGCCAGCGTTCTTCCAGCCGATGGGCGATGTAATCGTAGGACAGGCCGTGAAAGCCGTATTTGCGGATGCCCTCCGTTTCAAGCCGGCGGGGCAGCGCGTAGCGGGCGGCTTCCGGCGCGATCGTGCTGTGAAACGCCGTGTCGAAGGAGGCCGTCTGGCGAAGATCCGGCCGCAGACCGGCGACCGCGCGCACAGGCTTCAGCCCCAGCGGCTGGTGCAGCGGAGCGAGCGGCGTCAGCGCCTCGATTGCGGCAACCGCCTCGGCGGTGAGCCGGGCGGGACGCGTGAAAGCAGTGCCACCATGAACGACGCGGTGGCCCACGGCGGCGAGACGGCCCGGCCGCGCCAGATCCTCCGCCCAGGCGAGAATACGCTCATAGGCGGCGTCCGGATCCGCTCCGGCAACGGTCTCGTCCAATGCCGTGCCGCCTTCGGCATCGCGGGCCACGAGCCGGATGCCATCCTCGGAGCTTTTGATCTGCCCACTTGCCATCATCGACGGCCAACCGGTCCGTCCCGCGTGATGCAGTCCGAATTTCACGCTCGACGAACCGGCGTTGATGCTCAAGATCACGTCGGCCATCACCCCCCCAACCCTTCGATGCGCTCAGCCCGCGTCGGCGGTCGTGGACTGCCACGTCCAGTCGCGAATCTCGGGCATGTCCTCGCCATTTTCCACAATATAGGCGCGATGGGCGGCGAGCCGCTCGCGGAACCGCGCGACAGCCCGCTCTCCGGCCATGCCGCCGCGATCCGGCAGCCGCTCGATGGCGGCGATCGCGAGATGGAAGCGATCCAGTTGATTGAGCACGACCATGTCGAAGGGCGTCGTCGTCGTGCCTTCCTCCTGATAGCCGTGTACGTGGAAATTATCGTGGTTGGCGCGCTTATAGGTCAGCCGGTGGATCAGGTAGGGATAGCCATGATAGGCGAAGATCACCGGCTGCTCGCGGGTGAACAGCGCGTCGAACGCATCCTCGTCGAGCCCGTGCGGATGGCGGTTCTTCGGCTGCAGCGCCATCAGGTCGACGACGTTGACGAAGCGGATCGTCAACTCCGGCAGGGCGGTGCGAAGCAGATCCACCGCCGCCAACGCCTCGATGGTCGGCACGTCGCCGGCCGCCGCCATGACGATGTCGGGCGTTTGCCCCGCGGAGACGTTCCCGGCGAACGGCCAGGCGGAGATCCCCGCGTCGCAATGGGTCTTCGCCTCGTCCATGGTCAGCCATTGCGGCGCCGGCGCCTTGCCGGCAACGATGACGTTGACGCGGTCATAGGTTCCGAGGCAGTGGTCGGCGACGCATAGGAGCGTGTTGGCGTCAGGCGGGAAGTACAGACGCACGACATCGGCCTTCTTGTTGGCGACGAGGTCGACGAAGCCCGGATCCTGATGGCTGAAGCCGTTGTGATCCTGCTGCCAGACATGCGAGGTCAGAAGATAGTTCAGCGATGCGATCGGCGCCCGCCATTCCAGCTCGCGCGAGACCTTCAGCCATTTGGCATGCTGGTTGAACATGGAATCGACGATGTGGACGAAGGCCTCGTAGCAGGCGAACAGCCCGTGCCGCCCGGTCAGCAAATAGCCTTCCAGCCAGCCCTGGCAGAGATGCTCGCTGAGTATTTCCATGACGCGGCCCTCGCGGGCGAGATGGACGTCATAGGGCTCGATTCGCTCCATCCAGACCCGCTCGGTGACCTCGAAGACCGCGTCGAGACGGTTCGACGAGGCTTCGTCGGGGCTGATCAGACGAAAATTGCGAGCCTCGCGGTTGCGCACCATGAGGTCGCGCAGATATCTGCCCAGCACTCGCGTCGCCTCGGCGCGCGTTCCGCCCGGATGCGGCACGTCGACGGAAAAGTCGCCGACATCCGGCCGGTCGAGATCGACCTTGAGGCGGCCGCCGTTGGCGACCGGGTTGGCGCCCATCCGGCGCTCGCCACGGGGCGCGAAGTCCGCCAGTTCCGGCCGCGGCCGGCCCTTCTCGTCGAACAGCTCGTCCGGGCGGTAGGAGCGCATCCACTCCTCGAGGATGCGCCGGTGGTCGGGATTGTCGCGAACCTGCGCCACCGGAACCTGATGGGCGCGCCAGAAGCCCTCGACCTTCTTGCCGTCGACCTCTTTTGGCCCGGTCCAGCCCTTCGGCGACCTGAGCACGATCATCGGCCAGTCGGGCCGCCCCGTGGCCTTGCCGGACCGAGCCGTCGCCTGGATTTCCGCGATACGGGCAAAGGCCAGGTCGAAGGCGGCGGCCATCTTGTGATGCATCTCGCCCGGCTCCTCGCCCTCGACGAAGATAGGCTCGTGGCCGTAGCCCTCGATGAGGCAGGCGAGTTCGTCGTCGCCCATGCGGCCGAGAACGGTCGGATTGGCGATCTTGTAGCCGTTGAGATGCAGGATCGGCAGCACGGCGCCGTCGCTCGCCGGATTGAGGAACTTGTTCGAGTGCCAGGAGGCGGCGAGCGCCCCGGTCTCGGCCTCGCCGTCGCCGATGACGCAGGCGGCGATCAGGTCGGGACTGTCGAACACCGCGCCATAGGCATGGGCGAGCGCATAGCCGAGTTCGCCGCCCTCGTGGATCGAACCAGGGGTCTCCGGCGCCGCATGGCTTGGAATGCCGCCGGGAAACGAAAACTGCCGGAACAGCTTTCCCATCCCCTCGGCGTCGCGGGAAACGTCCGGGTAGATTTCGGAATAGGTACCTTCGAGCCATGTGTTCGCGACGACTGCCGGGCCGCCATGGCCCGGTCCGCAGACGTAAAGGATCGAGACGTCCCGCTCCCTGATCACCCGATTGAGATGGGCATAGATGAAGTTGAGGCCGGGGGTCGTGCCCCAGTGCCCGAGTAGGCGGCGTTTGAGATGTGCCGGCACGAGCGGTTCGCGCACCAGCGCATTGTCGACCAGATAGATCTGGCCGACGGACAGATAGTTCGCCGCCCGCCAATAGCGGTCGAGAACATCGAGATCGGCGTCGGTCATCGCTCGGACTCTTCCGTTTTTCTGGCTGCGGTCAATGCGACATCAAGACCGGGACCGTCATGTGGCGCAGCACGTGGCGCGTCACGCCACCAAACAGCGTCTCCCGGACCCTGGAATGGCCGAAGCAGCCCATCACCAGCAAGTCCGAGCCGTCGTCGGCAAGGCGCGACAGGATGTCGTCGGCGACCGAGATCGTGTCGCTGAAGGAGGTTGCCGCCTGCGCCTTGATCCCGTGCCTTGCCAGGGCAACGGCAAGATCGTCCGCGGGGGCGAGGCCGGAATGCGACCGGTCGCCGCTAGGGTCGACGGCGAGCACGCGGACATGGCTTGCGTCTTTCAGGATCGGCAGGGCATCGAAAGCGGCTCGCGCCGCCTCGCGGGTGGCGTTCCAGGTCAGCATGACCCGTTCGCCGATACGGCTGAACCGGCCGGCGTAGGGGATGAGCAGGACGGGACGCCCCGATCCCATGATGAGGTCGACGAGGATCGAACCGCCGCCCCATTCGGTATCGCGGGCCTGACCGGCGATGACGAGATCGGCGCACATGGCGTGCCGGTTGAAGACACGTTGCTGGTTCGGGCTGGTGGCCTCGTCG
The DNA here is from genome assembly GCF_024195285.1 of Aurantimonas marianensis. Classification (GTDB taxonomy): domain Bacteria; phylum Pseudomonadota; class Alphaproteobacteria; order Rhizobiales; family Rhizobiaceae; genus Aurantimonas; species Aurantimonas marianensis. The sequence continues at coordinate 18,307 of NZ_JALHBS010000096.1, read as the reverse complement.
CGACGCCATTCGTTCCTGACCCCGGCCGCGCGCGTCCTCTCCGCGAAGACGCGTTCGATCGCCTCGGCTTCCGCCTGCATCGAGCGGCGGTTCTCCTCGAAGAATTCTACCGGAACCTCCGCCGGGGTCATGCCGCCGGCGTAGTTCGAAAAGCTGGGGATCACATGCAGCCCGACCAGATGCGCGTCATGGCGCTCCGCCAGCGGGACTGCGACGTCCAGAAGCGCTTCAGTGCGATCCTTCGACCCCAGACAGACAAGTATCGTCTTGAACATTGCGAATTCTCCAACATCGCGACAGCAGGGTCGGGGTCATGACCGGCCCCGGCTCGCCCTCCTGTATAGTCGTCCGCCCACCGCGCTCCTTGATCTCGCGCAAACGACGTCATCGGGCGCGGTGGCCAGCCTGCATATATCGTATCCTTCACCGCAAGACGCGGCGCCCAGACCGGTCGGCAGACATTGACGTGGCGCAAGGCGGCGCCGTGACAGCGCGACAGATTCAAGATCTCGCGGTCTTGTCGGTGAAACGCGCGGGTCGGCGAGAGATGATCATCAAAAAGGAGGTTGGGATGGAAAATCATGTGCCGTTCAGGGACCGGGCGACAGCCGGTCATCTGCTTGCCGACCGGCTGGCCCGCCTGGAACTCGCCGATCCTCTGGTCCTGGCCCTGCCCCGGGGAGGGGTACCTGTCGGCCTGGAGATCGCCCGTCGGCTGGACGCCCCGCTCGATCTCCTGATGGTGCGCAAGATCGGCGTGCCGTGGCAGCCCGAACTCGCCGCGGCGGCGGTGGTGGACGGCGGTGACGCCGACTATGTCTACAACGAGGATGTGATGGCGCTGGCGGGGCTCGATCCGGCGAAATTGCAGGCTGTCGCGGAACGGGAGCTTGCCGAGATCGAGCGCCGCCGAAAGGCCTATCTTGCCGGCCGGGCGCCGATTTCGACCGCCGGCCGGAGCGTTATCCTCGTCGATGACGGCATCGCCACAGGCGCAAGTGTGCGGGCGGCCCTCACTGCTCTTCGCCGACGGGGGGGCAAGCGTCTGATATTGGCGGTGCCGGTAGCGCCGCAGCAGACTCTGGACGCGCTGCGGCCGCTCGTGGACGATCTGGTCTGCCTGGCAACGCCCGAGCCGTTTTATGCCATTGGCCTTCACTATCTGGATTTTCACCAGGGCGGCGACGAAGAGGTGGTTGCGATGCTGGATTCCGCGCGCCTCGGCGTGGACACAGCCAACGAGGACGTGGCCGGCCGAACGTAAAGGCCATCGCGGCCCGTAATCGAAGGGCATGGGCCAGTCCCATCGTGGAGCGATCCGCCGGGCTCGCCCGGCTTCGATGATCCGCTCCTCGCATGCCGGCCGCGGCGAGCAACGGCTCACTGTCGGCGTGGCGAACGTCCGCTCGCGCCGTTCGCGGTGCATGGCGAACGCGTCTTAACTGGTGGCCGGCCTTACCGAGACGATCTTGAATGTCCGCAGACCCAGGCCTGGCTCATCGATGGAGACATACTCGCCTTCGCGGAAGACGTGCTGGGCGAAACGGTAACCGGGCTCGTCGTCCTCGTCGGCCTCGAAATCATAGTCGAAGACCCATTCGCCGTTGCGATAGCTGAGGGCGCCCAGAGCGGTGCGCTCGCCATCCCAGAAGCGGGTTACGACGAAATGCTCCGGCGCTGTCCGCCAGGCTTCAGGGTCGAGATGACCGTCCGACGTCAGCGCCGCCGTGAACTCGTAGCCCCGATGCGGGTTGCCCTCGGGGTTTTCGCGATCGCGCGCCATTTCCATGCGGATGTGGTTCAGATTCATGACGGGTCGTTTTCTCCTGAAGTCGGAACGGGCAAAGCCGCTATTCCTGGATGCTTTCGATGTAGGCAATGATCGCCGCCGTCTGGACCGGCGTCGCGACAAATTCCGGCATATCCGGATGTCCGGTCACGATGCCCTCGACGAACGCCTCTCCCAGCGCCTCGATGGGATAGCGCTTGGACAAGGCGCGGAACTCCGGGGCGTCGGGGTGAGAGCTCTCGTCCGCCTCGCCGATGCCGTGGCAGCGAATGCAGTTGTCCTCGACCAGCGCCCGTCCACTGGCGATCTGCTCGGTCTGCTGCCCGGCCGCGAGGCCGGGCACGAGCATGATGGCTCCCAGGGCGGTCGCGATCTCCAGTCCCGATATCCTTCTCATTCCAATCTCCCGATCCTGATACGGCGACGCCCATGCTAGCGGCGCCAGGAAATCCTGATCTTGATACGGATCAAACCGGTGGGGTCTCTTGCCGCCAGATCAGGGAGTGATCGCGACCTTGAGCACACCGTCGCGCTGGTTGGCGAACAGCTCGTAGGCTTCCTCGATCCGGTCGAGCCCGTAGCGATGGCTGACCAGGCCGCCGAGGTCCAGGCGCTCGGTCTCGATGATCTTCATCAGACGGCGCATGCGCTCCTTGCCGCCGGGGCACAGCGAGGTGACGATCGCGTTGTCGCCGAGACCGGCGTTGAAGGGGCCGAGCGGGATGGTGAGATCGGAGGAGTAGACGCCGAGACTGGACAAGGTGCCGCCAGGTCTGAGTACGCGCAGGCAGCTCTCGAAGGTCTGCTGCGTGCCCAGCGCCTCGATCGCAACGTCGACGCCGCGTCCATTGGTGATCTTCATGATCTCATCGACCGGATCGGCTGTCTTGTAGTCGATGACGACGTCCGCGCCGAGGTTCCTGGCGATGTCGAGCCGCTCGGGTACGGTGTCGACCCCGATGATCAGGCCGGCGCCGCGCAGTCTGGCGCCCGCCGTCGCACAGAGGCCGATCGGGCCCTGGGCGAAGACCACGACGATGTCGCCGATCTGGATGTTACCCCGTTCGGCGCCGGCAAAGCCGGTGGACATGATGTCGGGGCACATCAGCACCTGTTCGTCGCTCAGCCCGTCCGGCACCGGCGCCAGATTGGCCATCGCGTCCGGCACCAGAACATATTCGGCCTGGGTCCCGTCGATCGTGTTGCCGAAGCGCCAGCCGCCCATCGGCTTGTAGCCGTGCGGATGGCTCTGTCCATCCTGGGAATGCTGGCCGCACAGACAGGCGTTGGAATAGCCGCTGGGGCAGATCGCGCCGGCGATGACCCGCTGACCTTCCTCATAGCCCTTGACGTTGGACCCCAGCTTCTCGATCACCCCGACCGGCTCGTGACCGATGGTCAGACCCTTTTCGACGGGATACTCGCCCTTGAGGATGTGAACGTCGGTGCCGCAAATCGTCGTCGTGGTGATGCGCAGCAGCGCATCGTTCGCGCCGATGTCCGGAATCGGCTTCTCACCCAGGGTGATCCGTCCCGGTTCGATGAATATAGCCGCCTTCATTTTGTCGGTCATGGCCCGTTTCCCGTTTGCGATGTCCTTGCCGAACCGCATCGCACGGGAACCGGATCACGGCTTTGATCAAGGTCAAGAGAAGCGTCGCTCGGACCAGCGAGACGCCTGCCGAAGGTTCACGTAGTCGGCTGCCGGCAGGCGCCTAGGCCTCGTGCCACCCCCGCATGGCGCCCCTGCCACAGACCGGTAACCGGGATTGCGGCCGGAGTAACCGACGAAAAGACCAGTATCCGTCCGCTTGCCGACGCCTCAGAACGCGCTGACCGGAAAATAACGCAGGAGCAGTTCCGAGAAATGCTTCTTCTCGACAATCTGGCCGATGGCGTAGTCAATCGAACGGGCCAAGGCGCGGTCATTAGGTGCGACGGCGATTGCCAGGCCCTCACCGAGGAACCGGTCCGACAGATAGGGGCCGCCCGAGAACACGCAGCAATCGGCCGCGGTCTCGCTTTCCAGCCAGTAGGACAAGCCGACCCCGTCCCCGAAAAACGCGTCGACCTCCCCTTTTTTCATGGCCGCCAAGCCCTCGGCGCGTGTGGCGAAAGAACGTCGTTCGGCGGCGGGAAAAAACGCCCCCAACATCGCCGCGTGGGCGCTGCCTTCTTCTACTCCTATGCTCTTGCCGGCCGTTGCTTCCGCGACCGGTTCAGGCAGTTTGCGATCCTTGCGAGTGACGAAGCGGGCGGGATAGCGAAAATACGGCTCGGTGAAGGCGAGTTCCTGACGCGTGGTGGGGGTCATCGCGAGGCCGACCACGATGGCGTCGCCGTCACCGCGCTTCAACGCGGGCACGAGATCCTTGAAAGCCATCGCCTCGATCTGACAACGCGACAATACGCCCAGTTCATCGCAGATCGCGCGGACGAGATCGACGTGAAAGCCGGCGAGCCGGCCTCGCGGATCGAGAAAGTTGAAGGGTGGGAAGTCGGTCGTGGTCAGGAAACGAATCCGCTGGCGGCCGTTCAACTGTGGCTTCGTCATGCGCTGGCGCTGATCGAAGAAGTTGGGGGTCGAGACGGTCTCGGCTGCGACCGCGCTTGCATGCGGAGCGACGCGACCGGCCCCCAGCGCCAGGATGGAAACAAGTAGCAACCGGAGCGCGATTTTTTCTCTCATAGGTTAGTTTCCCAAAGGTAAGCACTCGCCCAAGATGAAGGAGGGCGCCGTCATTGCCGAAGGTCGCAAGCGTGCGCCGCGAACTCGAGCGGGTGGCCCGATTGCGCGACGATCCTTTGCAACTCCAGGCGGCGTTTGCCGCCGAAGCCGCCGCACGTTCGACGCCGCCATGCGATGACGGAGAACGATCTCCGATCCCTTTCCCGCTGTCGCTCAAAACGGCGGCGACCGCAAGGTACCCGCGACAATGGCGATGTGAGCACGTACTCGCAGCACTCGGCATCGACGCCGCGACGATCCGGGCCGCGCGATCCGCAGCGGCGCGAAACGGTACGGATCTTCTGGCCGAAATCGTTGCCTGCGGTGCGGCCGATGCGCGGACGGCCGCCGCCGCCATGGCGGAAGCGCTCGACCTTCAGTTTGATGCGATAGCCCCAGGCGACCGGATCATCGGGGCAGAGCGTTGCAAACCGATGGCCTTGCCGCGCCTCGTCAAGACCTGCGATCAGGAACTGCGGACGAAGCTTTTTCTGCTGCCGAAGCTGGAAACTCTCGACCGAACGGCGGAATTTCTGCGACGCCGACCGGAAGTGAAGGGCAGGGCAAGGGTCACCATGGAGGCAGAAATAAAGGCCGCGATGGCGCGGCAGAGCGCACGCCAGCGTCTCGATGCCGCCGTCCTCAGTCTTGCGGCCAAGCAGCCCCACCGGTCGGCACGCACCGTGCTGGAGGCGGGCCAGGCGTTTGGCCTCATGCTGGCATTCGGGTTGTTGCTCTGGGCCGTGTTCACGGCTCCCGGGGCCACGTTTGCGGTTCTTCATCCCCTCGCCGGCGTGCTGTTCGCCGCCTGTCTCGCCCTCCGGATCGTCGCCGCGGTCGAGCCGCCGCGGCCGATGGAACCGCAAGGGATTTCGCCGCCGTCCGAGCCGCCGCCGCTCTATTCAGTCCTCGTGGCGCTCTACCAGGAATCGGCTGTCGTGGATCGGCTGGTGCGCGCCCTGTCGGCGTTGGACTGGCCGGCTAGCCGGATCGAGGTCAAGCTGATCTGCGAGGGGGATGACGCCGCGACGATTCGCGCGGTCGAGCGGGCCATTGCCGGCCGTTCGCAATTCGAGCTGGTCGTGGTTCCTCCCTGTGAACCGCGCACGAAGCCGAAAGCGCTCAATTATGCTTTGCCGCTCACGGCGGGGGAGTTCCTGGTGCTCTACGACGCCGAGGACGAACCGGACCCGGGCCAGTTGCGTGAGGCGTTCCGGCGGTTCCGCCGGGGAACGGCCGATCTTGTGTGCCTGCAGGCGCCGCTCGTCGTGCGCAATGGGGCGGATAATTGGCTGGCGGGCATTTTCGCGCTCGAATATGCGGCGCTGTTCCGCCGGTTTCTGCCCTGGCTTGCGCGGCATGGCTTCCCCGTCCCGCTTGGCGGTACATCGAACCATTTCGTCCGCAGTCGCTTGGTCGAGATCGGGGGGTGGGATTCCCACAATGTCACGGAAGACGCTGATCTCGGCATGCGCTTCTACCGCGCCGGCTACCGCGTCGAAACGCTGTCGTGCCCGACGATGGAGGATGCACCCGAACGCTGGACGGTCTGGCACCGGCAGCGAACCCGCTGGACGAAGGGGTGGGCGCAGACTTGGCTGGTTCATATGCGCCAGCCGGGCGTGCTGCTGCGGCAGATCGGCCTGCGCAACTTTGTCGTCGTGCAGTTGCTTTTCGTCGGGATGCTGGCCTCGACGCTGGCCCATCCCGTGTTTCTGGCGCTTGCGATCCTGACTCTCGTGAACTTCGCGAGCAACGGACTTTCGAACGCTTACCAGGCGCTCATCTTCGGGCTCGATCTGTTCAACGCGGTCGGCGGCTATGCCGCGTTCATCGCTTTATCGATCGGCGCCCTCGACGCAAGGGAGCGGGTCGGGTTGGTCAAGTATTATCCGCTTCTCTACCTCTATTGGCTGCTGATCGCCTTCGCCGCGCTTCGCGCCGTCGGGCAACTCGTCAGCGCGCCGCATCTATGGGAAAAGACTCCGCACGATATCCGCTCGCGGGCCGATCCGCGTGACGCGCGTTATCGGCTCGAACCGCATTTCGGCGAGGATTGAGCGCTGCGGCTTCGGCGCGGGACGAGGAAAAGCGAGAAACGGATTTCCGCCCGCATTCCGCGCTCGCTGAAGGGAATCGATCCGGTTGCGCCCTGGCCGAGCGACTGGAGAAGTCTGATGCTATCGCCAGATACCGCGGCGCTTCCGCCTCGCCTCGGCCTCGGCTTCCTCATAGGCGCCGCCGGCGCGCGCTTCCGCCCACCCATTGCGTACGATCCATTCGCCGATGTCGTCGCCGCGAAGGGTGCAGGCGCTTTCGATCGTCTCTCGCGCCTGCCCGAAATCCTCCGGCACCGCGCAGCGGACCGAACGGGACCGCAGATAGCCGCGCAATGCCGTCCGGGCCCGCATCCCGCAGGGCCAGGCGCCGGCGCCCGTTCCGCACGTCTTGTCGAGAGGAAGCGGTGCGATGCCCGTAAGGACGATCGTGCCGGCGCCGATTTTCAGATGGGTGGCGTCGGTGGCGACCGGGCGAGGCAGCAGCACCTGCCGCGTGCTTCTCGACGCCGCGTCCGCCTCGACCGGGGGCGTCGATAGCGACGGGCGTGGCGGCAGACGGGCGAAGGCAGCGCCGGGGGGGCGGCCGCGGGTAAAGCCGTCAGGCGTTACGTCGCGGTCCGCCACGGGGGCGGGAGACGGCCTCGAATTGGCGACACCATCCGCGGACTCCGGTTCCTGTCCGGCCGCCACGTTGTCGTCTGCCGGGAGCTGCCCTTGTACGCCGGGCTCGCTGGATTCGCGCTCACCGAGCGGCGAGAGACGGACAAGAAACCCGACCAGGACAGCGAGGGCCGTCGCGATCAGTATCGCGCGTATCATGTCCGGCGGCGGGTGACCCTTGGCCAACCCGAAGGTGAGAGCAACCCGGCCCGGCTCACTGGCTGGCCCACAGAATCCGCGCCATCCATTCGATCTGGTCGACCGTGAAATGAAGATCAGGATAGTCGGGATTGACCGAGCCGAGTTCGATGCTGCGCCCGGTGCGGCGCTGCAGAATCTTCGCCATCCCCTCGCCGTCACGAGTTCGCACGATGACTCGGTCGCCGCGGCGGACCGACGAACTCGGCGAGACGATGACGACGTCGCCGTCGCGATAAAGCGGCATCATCGAGTGACCGGAGACCTCCAGCGCATAGACGGCCTCGTCGCTGGTCGCCGGCAGGGAAATCTCGTCCCAGCCCTGGCCGACCGGAAAGCCGGCATCGTCGAAATAGCCGCCCGTGCCTGCTTGGGCGAAGCCGAGCAACGGCACGCTGGCGGTGCCGCGCGTGGGCAGGAGCGCGTCCCCGCCGCCGCGCACCAGCGCGGTGAATTCCTCCAGGCTCGTGCCTGTCGCCTGGATGACCTTGGAAAGGGATTCCGTCGATGGCCAACGCGGCCGGCCGTCCCCGGCGTTTCGCTTCGACTTGTTGAAGGTGGTCGGATCGAGACCCGCGCGCCGCGCGAGCCCGGAGGCCGATAGCTGGTTGCGGGAGGCGAGGGCGTCGATGGCGGCCCAGATCCGGTCATGCGAAAACATCGTGCGAAGCTCGTGCGACGGCGTATAAGGAATAAATACCTCTACCGCTCATAAGGGGCGGGCCTGTCCTTGTCCATATCGCAACGTCAAATTTCCGGGGAGAATTGCGGGGCTGTCCAGAGGCCGAGAGAATCCGCGCGACGAAACCTCAGACCGGAACCACACCCTGGCTATAGTATTCCTGCAATAGGTTTTCTCAATGACCGACTGGTTCAATCCGTCAGTGGCGAGAGGGCGCCGGGTTGAGCAAGAGGATGGATCGGCGGATGGACGGCAAGTTTATGGCACATACCAGCGACGAGATGCGGCGCCGAGCCAGCGAACCGGGCCGTGGCCGCGATGCGGCCGGGCCGTTTTCGATCCCCTGGAAAGGCTGGAAGGACATTCTACTTAGGCTCTACCACTCCTTCTGGGAGGACCGTGTGATGCTGATCGCGGCGGGGGCGACCTTCTATCTGCTTCTCGCGCTGTTTCCGGCCTTCGCGGTGTTCGTCTCGCTCTACGGTTACGTCAACGACCCGGCGACGATCAGCGAACACATCGCCTTTGCCGGCCGTTTCTTGCCGCAGGCCGGGACCGAGCTCCTTCAGGCGCAACTCGACAACCGCGTCAATCAGGATCCGGCCTCGTTGTCGATCGGCTTCATCTTCGGCTCCCTGTTCGCCTTGTGGAGCGCCAATAACGGGATCAAGACGCTGTTCGAGGCGATGAACGTCGCTTATGGCGAAAGCGAGCGGCGCAGCTTCATCAAACTCAACCTGATCGCGCTCAGCTTCACTCTCGGCGCGATCTTCATCGGCATCGTTCTGATCACGATGGTCGGCGTGGTTCCGGCGGTGATGGCCTTGTTCGGTTTGCGCGGCTTTACCGAAACCCTTATCGCCTCACTGAGGTGGCCCGTTGTCTTCGTGCTTATCGTGGTCGCAATCGCCCTGATTTATCGTTATGGACCGAGCCGCAATCGCGCCCGGTGGAGCTGGGTGTTGTTTGGTGCCGCGCTGGCCGCGGTGGTTTGGGTCGCCGCCTCGATCGGCTTTTCGTGGTATCTCCAGAACTTCGCCAACTACAACGCGATGTATGGCTCGCTTGGCGCCGTGATCGGCTTCATGATGTGGGTCTGGATTTCCTCGCTGATCTTTATCATCGGCGCGGAGATCAACGCCGAGATGGAGCATCAGACGGCTCAGGACACGACCAAGCCGCCGGCCAAACCCATCGGCACCCGGGGCGCCCGCGTGGCGGACACGGTTGGTCAGAGCGCACGGCGCAATCCCGACCCGACCGCGGAGAAGCGCGGGTTTTTCGGCTGATCGTGCCGGTCGGCGGCGTCGTCGGTCTGCTTCCTTGCCGGCAGTCCGCTCGAGCCGCCGGCGCCTGATCCGTCGCAAACCAGACGGGAGCGTCCGACCAGATGGTGTAGGCGTCGCGATGCTCGGTGTGGCCGCGGACCGTCCCTCGCAGGGACCCGGCTCCTTCGGGAGTCGATTTTTCGGGAGGCATCATGTCCGTCAGCTTTTTCGAGCTTTTCAAGATCGGGATCGGCCCTTCGTCGTCGCATACGGTCGGCCCGATGTGGGCGGCGCGGCGCTATCTCGACCGTCTCGACGATCGCGGGATGAAGCGCGCGGCGACGCGGATCGTCGTCAAGCTCTACGGCTCCCTCGCATTGACCGGAACGGGGCACGGCACCGACAAGGCGGTCATGCTCGGCCTCGCCGGACTGAAGCCCGACACGCTCGATCCGGACGACGCGGAAGATCTGTACGCCTTTATTCGCGACAAGGGCGAATTGCAGCTCGATCGGCAGCAGCGCATCGCCTTCCGCGAGGGCTCGGAGCTGCTGCTGCTCAAGCGCGAGCGGCTGCCCCACCATTCCAACGGCATGCGTTTTACCGCCTTCGACGCGGCGGGGGCCGAGATCGATACCGCCGATTACTATTCCGTCGGTGGTGGTTTCGTGATGTCGGCCAAAGACGCCGCCGGGGAAGCGCCGGTCCTGACCAACGCGCGGGCGCCCTATGAATTCGGTTCGGCCGACCGTCTCCTGGAACTCTGTGAGGCTCAAAATCTTTCGGTTGCCGCACTGGTCCTCGCCAATGAGGAGACCTGGCGATCGAGATCGGAGGTTCGCGACGGTATCCTCGCCATCCGCGACGCCATGTTCGATTCGATCGAACGCGGCTGCCGCATGGAAGGTATCCTGCCGGGCGGACTCAAGGTGCGTCGGCGTGCCAGGCAGCTTCATGGCGAACTTCTGAAACGCCCCGAAAGAGCGTTGCGGGACCCGCTGACGACGCTTGATTGGGTCAACCTCTACGCGCGTGCCGTCAACGAGGAAAACGCCGCCGGCGGCCGCGTCGTTACCGCGCCGACCAATGGTGCCGCCGGCGTCATTCCGGCGGTGCTCGCCTATTACGAGCGTTTCGTGCATGGCGCGTCCGACGACGGGGTGGTGGATTTCATGGCGACGGCGGCGGCGATCGGGGCGCTCTACAAGCAGAATGCCTCGATCTCGGCGGCCGAGATGGGATGCCAGGGGGAGGTGGGCGTCGCCTGCTCGATGGCCGCCGCGGCGCTGTGCGCTGTCCTCGGCGGAACGCCCCGGCAGGTAGAAAACGCCGCCGAGATCGCCATGGAGCACAATCTCGGGCTGACCTGCGATCCGATCGGCGGGCTCGTTCAGATTCCCTGCATCGAGCGCAACACCATGGGGGCGGTCAAGGCGATCAACGCCGCGCGGCTGGCCCTCAAGGGTGATGGCACGCATTTCGTCTCGCTCGACAGCGTCATCGAGACCATGCGTCAGACCGGTGTGGACATGAGCGAGAAATACAAGGAGACCGCTCTTGGCGGCCTCGCCGTAAACGTCACGCTCTGCTGAGCGCGAGAGGGCCGTCCGCGCGGAGTGCAATGCGCTCCGGCGGGACAGAAGAGCAGCAGAATTTCGGTTTCCGCTTCAGCCCTTGCGGCTGACGAAGCTCTTGTAGATGAAGCCGCGCTTCCCGTCGGCGGACACCTCGCACCACATATCGCAATTGATGATTTCGACCGTGCGTCCCTTGGGCAGAACAGTCAGGATCTTGGCGCCGTTGGCCGGTTTGGCCCGCATGTTGACCGCGACCTTGACGGTGGCGGTGGTGGGCTCGGCCTCGGGCCGGGTCTCGGCGTTTGCGCCAGCCTCCGCCTCGATTGCCGCGGCTTCCTCGGCCGTCGGCTCCAACGTGGCGGTCTCAACCGCCTCATAGCCTGCCGTCGGCTTGCTGACAGGGCCCGCCGGATCGGTCTCCGGGATCGCCCAACGCGCCATATCGGGCGTTCCCGCCGCGCCGGGCGGCGCGGCGACGATCGGGCGCTGGCCAATGAGGGACGTGATACTCCCGGTCGTCAGCGGATCCGCCGACACCCCGGCACCCGCCGCCATCCCGGTGGCGGCTTCGCCCGGAGCCGAAGGCAGACGCAGGGCAAGCGCCACCGCGACCGCATCGCCGGTCGGCGCGCGAGCGTCAGCCGCACTTTGCGGCAGGTCTTCGGTTGTGGGACGAAGCCGCGCATCGGTTTCGGCCGCGGGGACGGTGATCGGCTGGCCAGCCATCTCACCGGCGGGCTCCAGCGTCGCCGCCCGCGTGTCGCTGCTGGACGGCGTCATCGCCGTCTCGATCGGCGTACGCGCAGCCGCGTTTGCGGTCGCGCTTTCCGCCCCCGGTGCGCGAGCGGTCATCGACGCCGGGCCGGTGGAGGCGGCATCGCCCCCCGAGGCCATGGCCAGCAGCGCGACGGCGCCGACAACCACCGCCGAGACCAGGGTCATGGTCAGATATGCGGCGACCGGTCTGCGCCGAAGGCCCTCGACCGAATTACCAGGTTCCCAGCGGTTGGGCTTGTTTCGCGACAGCCCCGCACTCGGCTTGCGGCGTGAGAAAAAGCGCGCAAACCTTGCGCCTTCACCTGTCTTAGCTTGCGCCTGCTCGTAGTCGGTCCGCCGCTCCGCCAGCCGTTGCAACAGCTCGGCCTCGCTCGTGCGTCCCCCGCTTTGCAATCCATCCCCTGTCGTCATCGAGACGTCTCCTTGCCGACCCCCCTCGCGGGCCGGGCGTTCATCGGCCGCACCGGTTCAAGGTCGCAATCCCTCGACACGCCAGTCCGGCGCGCCATGCGCGATATCCCTATGCGGAGGATCAAACCCGCCAATTATGGCCAATCGGCGGTCTGACCGACTCAAATTTGCCGTCAGGCCGACTCTTTTTTCCGTATATGCCTAATGCAGCTCCGATAAATGCCGGAGTGCGCGGGGTCGTCGCAGCGCAACTTTTTGATCGTTCGCGGCTGACGCCTGCCTCAGGCTGCCTTTGCCTCAGGCGTCTTGGGCGGAAAGCGACCGTAAAAGCTCTCGCCCTTCTCCGCCATCTCCCGCAACAGCGGTGTCGGCTGGAAGCGTTCGCCGTGCCTGTCCGCCAGCCTCTCGCAGAGCGCCACGAACGCCTTGACGCCCATGCCGTCGATGTAGCTGATCGTGCCGCCCGTATAGGGCGCGTAGCCGAAGCCGAGGATCGAGCCGACATCGGCCTCGCGCGGATCGACGACGACACCTTCCTCCATGGTGCGCGCGGCCTCCAGCGCCATCGTCGCGAGGAACCGCTGCTTCAACTCCTCGAAGTCGATGCTCTCAGCCGGCTGCTGCTCGAACATCTGCTTCAGGCCGGGCCACAGCGACTTCTTGGCCGGCTTGGCCGGATAATCGTAAAAGCCCATGCCGGCCTTGCGGCCGAGCCGGCCGTCGCCGTTCATCTGTTCGACCAGCTTGAAATGACGCGGGTCGACGGAATCGTCGCCCATGTCGCGCATGGTCGCCTTCATGATCCGCAGCGACAGATCGACCGCCGTCTCGTCGTTGAGGGCGAGAGGGCCGACCGGCATGCCGGCGAACTTCGCCGCGTTCTCGATCATCGCCGGCGGGACGCCTTCGACCAGCATGTCGTAGGCTTCCGACATGTAGCGAAGCACGCAGCGATTGGCGAAGAAGCCGCGGGTGTCGTTGACGACGATCGGCGTCTTCCTGATCGCCCGCACGAAGTCGAGCGCGACGGCCAGCGCCTCGTCGCCGGTCTTTTCGCCGAGGATCCCCTCGGTCAGCATCATCCGGTCGACCGGCGAGAAGAAGTGGATGCCGATGAAGCGCTCCGGATCGTCGAAGGCTTCGGCAAGGCCGGTGATCGGGATCGTCGAGGTGTTGGAGGCGTAGATCGCCGTTTTCGGCAGGACGGCTGCGACCTTGCGCGTCACCTCGGCCTTGACGTCGCGATCCTCGAACACCGCCTCGACGACGAGATCGGCATCTTTCAGCGCATCATAGTCGGGGGTGGCGGTGATCCTCGCGAGCACCGCCTCGGCCTGCTCCTTGGTTGCGCGGCCCTGGCCGACGAGCTTCTCCATCAATGCCTTCGAGTGTGCCTTGCCCTTGTCGGCGGCATCCTGGTCGCGATCGATCAGCACCACGTCGAGGCCGCCTTGCGCCGCCACATAGGCAATGCCCGCGCCCATGAAGCCGGCGCCGACGATGCCGACCTTCGTCAGCTGCGAGGCCGGGACGTTCGCCGGCCGGCGCGCGCCCTTGTTCAGCTCCTGCAGGGAGACGAACAGCGAGCGGATCATCATTGCCGCCTCGGTCGTCTGCAGAACCTCGGTGAAGTAGCGTTGCTCGACCCGCAGCGCCGCGTCGATCGGCAACAGCAGGCCCTCATAGACGCATTTCACGATGGCGCGGGCACCGGGATAATTGTCGGCGGTCTCCTTGCGGTAGAGCGAGGCGACGGCGGGCCAGATCTGTGCCCCTTGCGCCGAATAGACCGGCCCGGAGGGCAGCTTGAAGCCCTTCTGGTCCCAAGGCTGCACCGGCGACAAGCCGGCGTTGAGCATCTCTCGCGCCCTGGCGACGAGATCGCCCTCGGGCACCACCGCGTCGATCAGCTTCATGCCTTTGGCCTTCTCGGCCGAAAGCGTCGAGCCCTTGAGCAGCATCTGCAATGCCGACTGGGTATCGGTCAGGCGCGGCACGCGCTGGGTGCCGCCGGCGCCCGGAAAAATCCCGACCTTGACCTCCGGCAGGCCCATCCTGGCGCCGGCCGCCGCGACGCGGCCGTGGCAGGCCAATGCGAGTTCGAGGCCGCCCCCCATGCAGGTGCCGTTGATCGCCGCGACGAAGGGCTTGCCGCAGGTTTCCAGCTTGCGCCACAGCCAGGACATGCGCCCGACGCCGTCGAACAGCTCCTGGATCGCCGCGTCCTTGTCCTCGCGCTTCTTCGCCTCGAAGCTTGCGAACATGCCCGACAGCATCTTCAGATCGGCGCCGCCGGTGAAGGAGCCTTTCTTGCCCGACGTGATGATCGCGCCTTTGATCGCCGCGTCGGCGACGACCTGATCGACGATGCGGTCGATCTCGTCCATGACCGCTGCCGTGAAGACGTTCATCGACCGGTCGGGCATGTCCCAGGTTACCAGCGCGATGCCGTCGCCATCGGTCTCGACGGTGAAGTTCTCGTAGCTCATTGGTCCGCTCCCGGTCTTGTCTGTCGGCATCGATTGCCGGCTGAGAAAATTGTTCCTTGCCTGCCGCAATGGGCGGGACGAGGCGATGGTGTTTTCAGAATTGTGAAACCGTTGCTTGGTAAGGATTTCGTACGATCGGCCATTGCGAGGAACCGAAACCATGACCGCCAGTTGCGAGGGCTGCCAGAACTCCCGTCCGCTCGATTTCGATTTCTCGATGGCGTTCCAGCCCATTTACGACGTCTCGACCGAGCGGGTCTGGGGCTACGAAGCGCTGGTTCGCGGCGTTGCGGGGGAGGGCGCCTACGCGATCCTGTCCAAGGTCGAGCCAGAGCAGCGTTATCGGTTCGATCAGGCCTGCCGGGTCAAGGCGATCGAACTCGCCAGCCGACTTTTCACTCCGGGCAGCGGAACTAAGCTGTCGATCAACTTCATGCCGAATGCCGTCTACGAGCCGGCGGCCTGCCTTCGCGCGACATTGGCCGCAGCCCGGAAAGCCGACTTTCCGCTCGACTCGATCATGTTCGAGTTCACCGAGGACGAAAAGGTGTCCGACATCGGCCACCTCCAGAACATCATCGCCGAATACCGCCGGATGGGCTTCACCACGGCGCTCGACGATTTCGGTGCCGGCTATGCCGGGTTGGGGCTTCTCGCCGACTTCCAGCCCGACCTCATCAAGATCGACATGAAGCTGGTGCGCGGCATCGACACCTCGCGTGCACGCCAGGCGATCATCGCGGCGATGCTGTTCGTCGCGCGTGAGCTCGACATTAAGGTTCTGGCCGAAGGCGTCGAGACGGAGGCCGAATTCGTCAATCTGAAAGCGGCGGGCGTCAGGCTCTTCCAGGGCTATTACTTCGCCAAACCGGCTTTCGAGGCGCTGCCGGCAATCGGCCCGGACGCTGGCACGCAGGTCATGCGCCACCATTACGCCTAGCCCCTCGGTGAAGACCGCGCGACGCGCGTAGGAAGCTTGGGATGCGACAAGGACACGCGGACCGTCTTCGAAGCCTTTGCACATCCTAAACCCGCTCGATGATCGTCGCCGTTCCCATGCCGGCGCCGATGCACAGGGTCACCAGAGCGATATTCTTGTCCTGTCGCTCCAGCTCGTCGAGCACGGTTCCGAGTACCATCGCCCCGGTCGCGCCGAGCGGATGGCCCATGGCGATGGCGCCGCCATTCACGTTGATGATATCGTGGTCGATATCGAAGGCCTGCATGTAGCGCAGCACCACCGCCGCGAAGGCTTCATTCAGCTCGAACAGATCGATGTCCGACAGCGACATGCCCGAGCGCTTGAGCAGTTTTTGCGTTACGTCGACCGGCCCGGTCAGCATCAACGCCGGGTCGGAGCCGATATTGGCGAACGTCCTTACCCGGGCCCGCGGCTTCACGCCGAGCGCCTCGCCGCCGGCCTTGGAGCCGACCAGAACCGCGGCGGCGCCGTCGACGATGCCGGATGAGTTGCCGGGATGGTGGACGTGGTTCACCGCCTCGAGCTCCGGGTGCGCCTGGATGCCGACAGCGTCGTAGCCGCCCATTTCGCCATGCATGGCGAAGGAGGCATTGAGACTGCCGAGCGACTGCATGTCGGTGGTCGGCCGCATGTGTTCGTCGCGCGCGAGGATGGTGAGGCCGTTCTGGTCCTTGACCGGGATGACGGACTTGGCGAAGCGGCCCTCGTCCCAGGCCTTGCCGGCGCGCTTCTGGCTTTCCACGGCATAGGCGTCGACGTCGTCGCGGGAAAAGCCATATTTCGTCGCGATGAGGTCGGCCGAAACGCCCTGCGGCATGAAGTAGGACGGGATCCCGACGGACGGGTCCATGACCCAGGCGCCGCCGGACATGCCCATGCCGACCCGCGACATCGATTCCACGCCGCCGGCGATGACGATGTCCTCGGCGCCCTGCGCGACCTTGGCCGCGGCGAGATTGACGGCGTCGAGGCCGGACGCGCAAAAGCGGGAAATCTGCATGCCGGGGGCGGCGAAATCGTAGCCGGCCTCGAAGGCGGCCGCCTTGGGGATCACCGAGCCGGCCTCGCCGACCGGATCGACGCAGCCGAAGATGATGTCGTCGACGGTGCTGGTGTCGATGCCGTTGCGCTCGCGCATCGCCTCGAGAACCTTGGCGCCGAGCCGCACCGCCGGCACTTCGTGCAGCGCGCCGTCCTTCTTGCCGCGGCCACGCGGTGTGCGGACGTGATCGTAGATGAAGGCTTCAGCCATCGGGTTACTCCGGTTTGTGGGCGCCCATGCCGCCGGGCGACGGCGCACCATACTCTGAGATGAAGTCGTCGAAGACCCGGGCGAGCCGGTCCGGGTCGGCATAGTCGTCGAGGCGCGACAGGAGAACCGTCAGGAGATAATTGTTGGACAGTCCATAGCCCGAATTCAGTGCCCGCAGCCGGTCATAGGCCTCCTCCGTCAGCGCGACGGAAAATCGCTTCGGCAGGGGCAGGCGCTTCGCCGGCATCTTGGTCTCCTTGCCCCGAAGGTTAGAACGCGTCGGCCTCCAGCGCCATCATCGTGTCCGCGCCGGACGAGAGGCGGGCGAGATGGGCAGCACTCTCCGGCATCACGCGCTCCATGAAGAAGCGGGCGGTCACGCGCTTCTTCTCCAGGAACGCCGTCTGGCCGTTGGCGCCGGCGGCTATTTTCTCCTCGGCGATCTTTGCCATGCGGCCCCACATAAAGCCAAGCGCGACAAGGCCGAAGAGATGCATGTAGTCGGTCGAGGCCGCGCCGGCATTGTCGGGCTTGGCCATGGCATTCTGCATCAGCCACATGGTTGCCTGCTGCAGATCATTGAGACCCTTCTTCAGCGCCTTGGTGATCGGCGCCATCCGATCGTCCGCTCGGTTCTCCTCGCAGAACTGGCCGACTTCGGCGAAGAAGGCCTGGACCGCCCGGCCGCCATTCAGGCCGAGCTTGCGGCCGACGAGATCGAGCGCCTGGATGCCGTTGGTACCTTCATAGATCTGGGCGATGCGGGCGTCGCGGACGAACTGCTCCATGCCCCATTCGCCGATATAGCCATGACCGCCATAGATCTGCTGCGCCATGACGGCATTGTCGAAGCCCTTGTCGGTGAGGACGCCCTTGATCACCGGCGTCATCAGGCCCATCCAGTCGTCGGCCGCCTCGCGCTCGGCCTCGTCGGCCGAGCGATGCGACAGGTCGCCCTTCAGCGCCGTCCACAGCACCAGCGCGCGGCCGGCCTCGTTGATCGCGCGGATGGTCATCAGCATGCGGCGGACGTCCGGATGGACGATGATCGGATCGGCGCTCTTGTCGGGTGCCTTGACGCCGGACAGGGACCGGCCCTGTGTGCGTTCGCGGGCATAGGCGACGGCATTCTGATAAGCGGCATCGGACACGGCCAGCCCCTGCACGCCGACGCCCAGCCGCGCCTCGTTCATCATCGTGAACATCGCCCGAAGGCCCTTGTGTTCCTCGCCGACGAGATATCCCGTCGCCGCGTCGTAGTTCATCACGCAGGTAGCGTTGCCGTGGATGCCCATCTTTTCCTCCAAGGAGCCACAGACGACGCCGTTGCGCGCGCCCGGCCTACCCTCCGCGTCGAGGACGAACTTCGGCACGATGAACAGCGAGATGCCCTTGACGCCCCCTGGCGCTCCCTCGATCCGGGCGAGAACGAGG
>NZ_JALHBS010000095.1 GCF_024195285.1 Aurantimonas marianensis | reverse complement strand
ATATTCTCGGCGAGGTCGTGCTCGCCGGCGGAGATGAAGATCTTCTGGCCGGTGATGGCGTAGCTGCCGTCCTCCTGGGGAACCGCCTTGGTGCGCAGCAGGCCGAGGTCCGTGCCGCAATGGGGCTCGGTCAGATTCATCGTGCCGGTCCACGATCCCTCGATCATGTTCGGCAGGTAAGTCGATTTCTGTTCGTCACTTCCGTGGGAGGAAATCGCCGCGATGGCACCGGCGGTCAGGCCGGGATACATGGCGAAGGCCATGTTGGCGGCTGACATGTATTCGCCGACGGCGCTCGCCAGCGTATGCGGCAGGCCCTGGCCGCCATAGGCCGGGTCGAAGGCGAGGCTTCCCCAGCCGCCCTCGCGCCAGGTCTCGTAGGCTTGCTTGAAGCCCGTCGGCGTCGTCACCGAACCGTCGTCGGAGCGGCGGCAACCCTCGCGGTCGCCCTGCTGATTGAGCGGTTGCAGCACTTTTCCGGCGATGCGCCCGGCTTCGCTAAGAATCGCCTCGACCATATCCGGCGAGGCGTCGGCGAAGCCCGGCAGATTGCTGTAGCGTTCGAGGCCGAGCAGGTCGTTCAGGACGAAGAGCGTATCTTCGATGGGCGCCTGATAGATGGGCATGTCGTTCCTCCGTCACGATCGGTCGGAGACGGTATGAATATCTTTTACGTAAACGTCAATAACAGCGCCCGCTGTATCCGTCGCCGGGGGCGCCGGCGGGGAATGTCGAATTGCATGATGCTGGATTATGCGGATATGCCACTTCCCGACCGGCGCGCCCGTTTCCCGCATCGGGACGCGTCGATCACGATCGGCTCACTCACCTTCACGACCCCGTGCGGCCACTGCCGCACGGGCGGGCTCAGCTGTCCAACTCGGCCAGATTCTGGCGCAAATGGTCGATCGATACGGTCATCGCGCGGATCGACTCCTCGATTTCCTGCCGCTGTTCGTAGAGGATCTGCTGCTGCTCCTCGAACCGCTCCAGCGCCACCTCGATCTGCTTCCGCCTGCCGTTGGGCTGGTGGTAGATTTCGATGAGTTGCTTCGCCTCGGTGAGCGAGAAGCCCAATGTCTTCGCCAGAAGGATGAGCCTGAGCCGGACGCGGTCCTGGCGGCTGTAGAGGCGCGTGGTGCCGCGGCGCTCCGGGGAGAGCAGGCCGCGATCCTCGTAGAACCGAAGCGTCCGCAAGGTGACGCCGAATTCCTTCGAAAGATCGCCGATCTTGAACACGGACTTTGTTGAGACCGCCTCTTTGCTTCGGCCGAGGAGAAAATCGATGTCGACGGAGGACGCCTCGTCCGCCGTTTCGACTGGTTTGACGTTTGACATGAGCAGATTTCCGTATTCGCGCAAATTTCCAGACCGCACCTGGCAAACGCAGAGCGCGCTCAAGGGGGACTCAGGGCCCCGTACCGGCACCGAATATCGCGTTAATTGAGGCTGTTACAAGACGCTGCGTCAATTCCCGGTCCAGCTTCGGGTCGGGTTACACGTTTATTCCCTAACAAGATCGTAACCGCGTTAACCGATCATTTACCATGTTCGGGCGAGTTTTTCGGACTTGCCGCGCGAGAACGTGCCGACGAGACAGAGCCGATCACGGGCTCGAGCCGACGGGGAAAGCTGAGATGGCCGATCAGACACGACAGGGGAACGGTCGAAAGCCGGAGGATGCTTCCGCGCTCGATGCGCTCAGCCGTACACTGGAGGAACTCGAGCAGCGGCTGTCGCGCGTCACGACAGCCAGGCAGGAGCGCGAGCGGCCGGACGGCAAGACGCCGGTACCCGTGCAAGCGGAAGCCGGTGGCAATCCGAAAGCCGCGCGCCCGACTTTTTCAGACGCGGTGTCCCAGATCGTAATGCGGCAAAAGATGCTGGAGCGCGAACCGACCGAAGTCGAAGCAGCACCGGCGCGACAATCTGCGGCGGCTGGCGGGCTCGACGTATCAGCGGGCGAGGGCGCGGGCTCGGCGGCGATGACGGACCTCGCCCAACAGCTTGAGCGTCTGCGAGCGGAACTTCGAGATGACATGACGCACAGTCCGCGGCCGCGCTTCGACGATATGCGCGGGGCCTTCGACCATCTGCGCAAGATGATCGCCGAACGCGCCAGCACCGATCGAATCGACGCCGAAATCTCGAAGGTCGACCAAGGGTTGACTCGCATGGTCGACAGCGGCGCGGATCGCGAGACGATCCGCTCGCTGCGCGAGGAACTCGAAGCGATCCGCGGTTTGGTCGCTGAGACGGCGCGTGAGGACAGCATTCCGTCCGTCGGCCGCCGTCCGGACACGCTCGAGAGCAAGCCTGCCGGACAATCGGAAGATGACGGCAAGGCCAGGCACGAAGTGAAGGACGAGTTGCAGCGCTTGCGCACATCGCTCGGTACGCTGGCGAGCGAGGAGCAGGTGAAGGCGGTCGAGCGCCGCTGGGACGAATTCGAGAGTCGTTATCTCGCGGCGCCGGCGCCAGGCGAAGGAGCCGGCTTGTCGGATCTCTTGAAGACCGAGATGAACAATCTGCGCGAGAAGCTCGAGACGCTCGCCTCCGAAAAGGCCATGCGCGCGGTTGAGGAACGCTGGGACGCGCTCGATGATCGGTTCGCCTCGCGAGAGATCGAAGGCAAGATCGAAGCGATGGGCGAGCGAATGGAGCAGTTGGAAACCGCTCTCGCCAAACTGCCGGAGACCCTCGCCATCGGGCCGCTGGAACAGCGGGTTCATACTTTGGCGGTCAGCATCGAGGCCCTCGCCAAGCGCCAGCAGGAAGAGGCGGACTTCGATCAATTCGCTCTGATCGATGAACGGCTCGACGAGATTTCGCGCGCGATCATGGCGGCGGCGAAGCGCGCGCCGACGGTTGACATGAGCCCAGTCGAGCGCATCGAGGCGCGCCTTCAAGCCCTGACGGCGCGGGTCGACGAACTCGCCGAAGACGGTGACTCGGCGGTTCTGTCGGATCGCATCGGCGAACTCGCCGACCGGATCGAGGCGCTGTCGAATGATGACGCGGCGCAGGAACTGGCTGAACGGATCGAGCGGTTTTCGCTGCAGCTGGAGACTCTCGTCAGCGCGGGCGACGGCGATCCGGTCAAGACTTTGGCGATGGAAACCCGTCTGCAATCGCTCGCCGAGCGACTGGAAGAGGTTTCCGCGCCGCGCGTCGACGAGGCGATGGTCAAGGCCCTCGAAACCCAGATCGCGCAGCTGTCGCAACGGATCGGCGAGAACGGCACTTCTGCGGCGGTCGCCGATCCCGAACTCGACCAGCGCCTTGCCGACATCGAACGCCGGCTCGACGAACACCGCGAGGATATCATCGTCTCGGCCCGCGCCGCCGCCGACGAGGCGGTTCGTCAGATGATCGAGAGCGGCGATCTTCGGCAGAGCGAGCACGTCGCGCGTCTTTCCGACGATTTGCGTGCGCTGGAGGCCTTGTCGCGAGACAGCGGAGCGCAATCGGAAGATTTCTTCCAGACAGTGAATTCCACCTTGTTGAAGCTCGTCGAGCGCATCGATCAGATCGAGGGCGAGATCACCGGCAAGGGTCGCGCCCGCCGCGACGAACCGGGTGTCTCGGCCAATTCGCCAGCCTCGGCCGCCGCGACGGCCACCGAGGCCGCCGGTCTGCGCGGGGTTCTCGCGCGTACTTTGAAGGGGCGCAAATCCGTGACCGCGAGCGGCACGGCCGACTCGGTCGCGCGGGCTCCGGGGCGGGAAAACGACCCTGAACTGATGCTGCTGGACGCCGACCCGGAAGCCCGCGAGAGGACGTCGTTCTCGGCTGCCGTCGAGGCGCCGTCACTGGATGCGGCCGACATCTTCGATACGCCCGAGGCCAATCGTCCGCTGGCGATCGGGTCGGGTACGCCGGACATAACGGCGCTACTTGAGCGCGTTCGCGCGCAGCAGGCCGGCCGCTCGAAGAATGGCGAGCAGGATGGCAAGGCCGATTTCATCGCCGCAGCCCGCCGCGCGGCCATGGCGGCGGCGGCCGAGGCGGAGAGCCTCGGCGCCCCGGAAGCGCGGATCGAATCCGGCAAGGTCAGCCTCACCGACGTGATTTCGCGTCGCCGCAAACCGATCCTCATGGCGATCGGGGCGGTGCTTCTGGCACTCATGGCCTTGCCGCTCGGCCAGGCGCTGACATCGACCTCGGATTCGGATGGCGAATCCGAACCGGTTGCGGTGGCGGCCAAGCCGTCCGCGCCGACCATCAAGCCCGCCGCATCCCTCGCCCCTGCCGAGGTGTCGAGCGCCGATTCCGGAGCGAAGCAGGTCGCCGGGGCTGCGACGCCGTCGACGATGCCGGAAGGGCTCGTCCTGCCAACGGCCACATCGCCGGCTTTGCAGGACAAGAACCGTGAACCAGCCGGGCAGGCTGGGGCGGGCGAAGCCCGCGCGCTCGCCGATGGCGATGTCGTGCAGGATTCGCTGGTGAGCCGCTCTTTGGACACACAGGCCGGCGCGGCGCCGGCGGCGGCCCCCGAGCCGACGGCGATCCCTTCGATGCCGGAAGACATTGGCAATGAGGCACTGGCCGGCGCGGTCAGCGATGGCAATCCGAAAGCGTTGTTCGAGGTCGGGTTGCGCCTCATGGAGGGACGCAAGGGCGAGCCGGACGCCGCGGCGGCGGCGATGTGGTTCACGATGTCGGCCGAGCGGGGCTTTGCGCCGGCGCAATACAGTCTCGGCACGCTCTACGAGAAGGGCAACGGCGTTGCCCGCGACACCTCCCTCGCGCGCGATTGGTATGTAAAAGCCGCCGATCAGGGCAATGTGCGCGCCATGCATAACCTCGCGGTTCTCTTCGCGACCGGGGTCGACGGCAAATCCGATCCGAAACTGGCGGCGCGCTGGTTCGACAAGGCAGCCGAGTTCGGCATGACCGACAGCCAGTACAATCTTGGGATTCTCTATGCGCGCGGTGCCGGCGTGGACACGGATTTCACCGAATCGTTCAAGTGGTTCTCCGTCGTCGCGGCGGCGGGCGACGAAGATGCCGGGCGAAAACGGGACGAAATCAAGAAATCCTTGACGCCGGCGCAGCTGGAGCAGGCCGAGGCGAAGGTCGCGGCCTTCAAGCCGACGCCGCGGGACGAGGCGGTCAACACGGTGGAGATGCCGAAGGAATGGACCGACAAGGAGGACCCCCCGATCCACACCTCGTCGATCGACATGACCCGGGCCATTCGCAACATTCAGGCGATCCTGATCAAGCTTGGTTATGAGCCTGGGACCCCCGACGGGATCGCCGGCGCGCAGACGACCGATGCGATCAAGTCGTTTCAGAAGGAGGCGGGGTTACAGCCCAGCGGCGACATCAACGAAGCTCTGATCCGCGCTCTTTTGGCGCGCAAGGACGGCTGACGTCCGCTAGGTCGGCGGTCCCGCCGTCGATCCCGATACGCATCGACGTTTGACAGGCGGGGGTGTTCGGGCCAAGACGGTAGGGTCCCTCTGTCTTCTGGCTCCTTCGAGCAAAGAGCCGACCCGCCGTGAACCTCTATCTCCCGATCGCGGAAATTTCGGTCAATATCCTGGTTCTCATCGGGATGGGGGCGGCCGTGGGCTTTCTTTCCGGCATGTTTGGGGTCGGCGGCGGCTTTCTGATCACCCCGCTTCTGATCTTCTACAACGTGCCGCCCGCGGTCGCGGTCGCGACCGGCGCCAATCAGGTCATCGCCTCGTCTTTTTCAGGCGCGCTCGCCCACTACAAGCGGGGGACGATCGACCTGAAACTCGGCGGCGTGCTGCTTGTCGGCGGCGCGCTCGGCTCGGTGGCGGGCGTGGCGCTGTTCACGCTGCTGCGCCGGATCGGCCAGCTCGATCTGGTCGTTTCGCTCCTCTATGTCGTCTTCCTCGGCGGTGTCGGCGGGCTCATGCTGGTCGAGAGCATCCAGTCGATGCGACGTGTCTCCGGCGGCGGCAGCGGCGAGTTTCGTCGCTCGGGCAAACACAATTGGGTGCATGGCCTGCCGCTGAAGATGCGGTTCCAGCGCTCGAAGCTTTATGTCTCGGTGATCCCGGTGCTGGGGCTCGGCTTCCTTATCGGCATCCTTGCCGCGATCATGGGCGTGGGCGGCGGATTCATCATGGTGCCGGCGCTGATCTACCTGTTGCGGGTTCCGACCAATGTCGTGATCGGGACTTCGCTGTTCCAGATCATTTTCACAGCCGCCGTCACCACCGTCCTCCAGGCGGCGACGAATTACACGATCGACGTCGTGCTGGCCTTCCTTCTCATGCTCGGCGGCGTGGTCGGAGCGCAATTCGGCGCCGAGGCGGGACGGCGGTTGCGCGGCGATCAGTTGCGGGCGCTGCTTGCGCTGCTCGTACTCGCAGTCGGTCTGCGCCTGGGCTTCGAGCTGGTCATAACGCCGACCGAGGCCTATTCGATCAGCTCGCCGAGTGGAGAGCTCGGATGATCGGCGTTCGATGCACCCGCGCGGGCCGCTTCGGCTGGTGCTGCGGCCGGACTTGCGCTGCTTTCGTGGTGCTGATGTCGCTGCTTGGCCCTGTTCGGTCACAAGAGGTGGAAAGTTTCGAGATCGGTCTTTCGACCAACGAGATCGCCATTACGTCGGATTTCACTGGCGCGCGGCTCGTGGTTTTCGGGGCGCTCGACAACGCCGACGCCCGCCTCTTGCGGCAGCAACGCTACGATATCGTCGTCGCCCTGGTCGGGCCGCGCCGGCCGGTCGTGGTGCGCAAGAAGGAGCGTATCCTCGGGATATGGATCAATCGCGGGTCGGAAACCTTCAACGCCTCGCCCGAATCCTACGCGCTCGCATCGACCCGGCCGCTTTCCGACATCACGCGCGAAAGCCTGCGTGTCAGTCTTTCTCTGGGGATCGAGGATTTGCGGCTGAACATCCGCGATCTTGAGACCGAGGGCGCGGCGATGGTCGCCGAACCGGCCGGCCAGGCGATCATCGCCGAATCCGACATCGACGGCGGCCTTGTGGCCAACCGCGATCAATATGCCAGCGCGCTGCGCCGGATTCGCATGGAGTCCGGCCTCTACAACCAGAGCTTCGGCAGTGTCGAATTCGTCAGTCCGACGCTGTTTCGCGCCGATCTGCGGCTGCCCGCCGATCTGCCGGTCGGCCGGCATACGGTACGCGCCTACCTCTTTCGCAGCGGCGTGTTCATTCGCGGCGATTCGGAGGGGCTGGTCGTGGTCAAGACGGGTCTCGAGAGCCTGGTCGACAATTTCGCCACCCGCCACGGCTTTCTCTACGGGCTGTTCGCCGTGGCGCTGGCGATCTTCACCGGATGGTTTGGGCGGATCGTTTTCAAGCGCGATTAGGTTATCCGTCGATGACGAACGAAGACTTTCGCCCAAGCGAACGCCCCGCGCCGCGGATCGACACGGCTCAGCCGACCGTCGTGCCGCCGGCGAGAATCACGCACAAGACGGCGTGGACTCTCGGCCTCCTCGGACTGATTCCGTTCGTGCTGATGGCGGTGATCTTCGCCTATGCCGGCCGGTTTTTCATCGCCTATCCGATGCTCGTTCTGGCCTTTTCCGGCTATTCGGCGACGATCCTCGCCTTTCTTGGCGGTATCCGCTGGGGGCTCGGGATGGCGTCGCGCGCGCATCGGCGTCGCGTCCTGATCCTGTCCGTGCTGCCGTCGCTGGGCGGCTGGATCCTGCTGTTCGCTCCCAGTCCCTGGGTCTTTGCCGGCTTTGCGCTCGCCTTTGCCTTGCAAGGCGCATGGGACTTGCTCGCTGCGCGTCAGCGCGAGCTGCCCGCCTGGTTCGGTCGGCTGCGGCTGGTTCTCACCACCGTCGTCGTCCTGTGCCAGATCGTCGCCTTCGCCGCGACCTACTGAGGCCACTCGTCGAGCACTATCCCGGGCAGAGTGCGCGAAAACCGATCGGGTAGATGCGCGCCAGACCGATCACGTAGGCTTTGGCGAACCGAAGATCGAACAGGCCGTGGAAGGCGCGGTCGAGCACGTTGAGTCCGCCGGTGGTGACGCCGAAGGATGGCAGGATCATCCGATTGCCGTCGCTGGCAAAGCACGCGCCGCGTGTCGAGCGCCCGGCGCCGGCAACGCGGGCGACCGGATGCAGATGGCCAGCGACTTCGCCGTTCCGATACTCGCGGCTCGGCTCGTGCCGGAAGGTCCAGGGACCGACGGCGATCTCTGCCCGGGTTTCGCCGCCGATCCTGGCCGGCGGTTCGGGGTCGTGATTGCCGGTGATCCAGGTCCACTCGCGCCCGGCCATCAGGCGGGCGAGGGTCTCGCGATAGGCCACCGGCATGAAGGCTGCGCCATGACGGTCATGGAAGGAATCGCCGAGGCAGATGACCCGCCGCGCGTCGTAGCGAGCGAGCGCCGCACCGAGCAGCGCCAAAGTGGCAGCGGTGTCGTAGGGCGGCAACAGGCTGCCCCGGCGGGCAAAGGCCGCGCCCTTTTCCAGATGCAGGTCGGAGACGACCAGCAGGCGCTCGGACGGCGCGTAGAGCACGCCGGACGGATCACAGACGACGGCCTTGCCGGCGAGCGTCGTTTCCAGCCCCTCGCACTCGGTTTGCCGCATCCGCCGCGCCAGCGCATTCATTCGTTGAGATCCGTCATCGTCCGGTGATTCGCGTTTCGTTCCTATCGAACCCTTCATTCGGGCAAAGGCAAGGCGACACTGCGTCTCGCAACGGCATGGGTTGATTTGACCGCCGCGATCGGCGATGAGTGCGCCGCACATAAGGACCCGCTCCGCGCGGGTGGCTATGCCGGGCGCCAATCCCCCGGCCAATCCAGACGCCACATTGACCGAACCGTTCCGCGGCACCATCGCCCCGGTCCGCCGCGGCGATTTGGCGTCCAGACGTCTTCGGAGCCGATGTTCTCGACTCGCAATCTTTATGCCGACTGGTTCGGCAATGTCCGTGGTGATCTCCTCTCCGGTCTCGTCGTGGCGCTCGCCCTGATCCCCGAGGCCATCGCCTTTTCGATCATCGCCGGGGTCGACCCGAAGGTCGGGCTTTACGCCTCCTTCTCGATCGCGGTGCTGACGGCAATCTTCGGCGGCCGGCCTGGCATGATCTCGGCGGCGACCGCCGCGACGGCCGTCTTGATGGTGACGCTCGTCGCCGATCACGGCCTGCAATATCTGTTCGCCGCGACGATCCTCGCCGGCCTGTTGCAGCTAGTGGCCGGAGCCCTGCGGCTGGGCGACGCCATGCGCTTCGTCTCGCGCTCGGTGATGACCGGCTTCGTCAACGCGCTGGCGATCCTGATTTTCCTCGCCCAGATTCCGGAGTTGGTCGGTGTGCCCTGGATGACCTACGTCATGGTCGCGGCGGGACTGGCGATCATCTATCTGCTGCCGCGACTGACGACCGCCGTCCCTTCGCCGCTGGTCACGATCGTCGTGCTGACGGCGGTGTCGCTTTTCTTCGGCTTCGATCTGCGCACTGTCGGCGACATGGGCGAACTGCCCTCGACGCTGCCCTACTTCTTCATGCCCGACGTTCCGCTGACGCTGGAGACGCTACGCATCATCCTGCCCTATTCGGCCGGGATCGCGATCGTCGGTCTGCTGGAATCGCTGATGACCGCCTCGGTCGTCGACGACCTGACCGACACCGGCTCCAACAAGAACCGCGAATGCTACGGGCAGGGCATCGCCAACACGGTCACCGGTTTCTTCGGCGGCATGGCCGGCTGCGCGATGATCGGCCAGTCGGTCATCAACGTGAAATCCGGCGGCCGCGGCCGGCTCTCCTGCCTGTTCGCGGGCGTGACCCTCTTGTTTCTCATCGTCGCGCTTGGCGATTGGGTGGCGGTGATCCCGATGGCGGCGCTGGTCTCGATCATGATCATGGTCTCGATCGGCACCTTCAGCTGGGACTCCTTCGTCAATCTGCGCACTCATCCGCGCCGCTCCAGCGCGGTGATGCTCGCCACCGTCATCACCGTCGTGTGGACCCACAATCTCGCCATCGGCGTCCTTGTCGGCGTCATGCTTTCGGGCATCTTCTTCGCCTCCAAGGTCTCGCAGATCTTCGCCGTGACCTCGAAGCTGTCGGACGATCGGACGCACCGGACCTATCACGTCCAGGGTCAGGTGTTCTTCGCCTCGGCCGAGGATTTCATCGCCGCCTTCGACTTCAAGGAAGCTGTCGACAAGGTCACCATCGACGTCGGCCGCGCCCATATCTGGGACCTGTCCGGCGTCGGCGCGCTCGACCGGGCGATGATCAAGTTCCGCCGCGAGGGCACCGACGTGGAAGTGCTCGGCATGAACGAGGCGAGCAGCACACTGGTTGATCGTCTCGGCGTGCATGATAAGCCGGGCGCGCTGGACGCGTTGCCAGGGCACTGAGGGAGGACGGTATGAGCAAGATTCTCGCGCTGGTCGACGGCTCGCAATACACCCAGAGCGTCTGCGACAACGCCGCCTGGGCCGCCGACAGGCTCGGCGCCCCGGTCGAACTGATGCATATCATCGGCCGCCGGGACACCCCCTCGGCGCCGGCCGACCTGTCCGGCAATCTCGATCTCGGCGAGCGCGAGACGCTGCTCAAGGAACTCGCCGATTTCGACGAGCAGAAGGGCAAGCTGGCGCGCAAGCGCGGCCGTCTGGTGCTGGCCGAGGCCGGGGCGCGGCTGAACGAGAAAGGCATCTCGGCGGTCGAGGAGCGGTTGCGCTCGGGTGACCTTGTCGAGACGCTGCTCGAGTTCGAAGAGGACGCCGATCTCGTCGTCATCGGCAAGCGAGGCGAGGCCGCCGATTTCGCCAGGCTGCATCTCGGCTCCAATCTGGAACGGGTTCTGCGCGCCTCGACGAAGCCGGTTCTCGTCACCGCGCGCGCCTTCCGGCCGATCCGTCGGTTCATCGTCGCCTTCGATGGCGGCCCAAGTGCGGGAAAGGCGATCGACCATCTCGTCGCCAGCCCGCTCTTGAAGGGCGCGGCCTGCGAACTCGTCATGGTGTCGTCGAAACCGTCCGACGAGCGGCTGGACCGCGCGGCTGCCCGATTGCGCGAGGCTGGTTACGACGTGACCGCGACGCTGGAAAAGGGCGAGCCGGACGAGGTGATCGCCGCCCATGTGAAACGCGACGACGTCGATCTGATCGTCATGGGCGCCTATGGCCACTCGCGCATCCGCAACTTCCTGATCGGCTCGACGACCAGCGAGATCGTCCGTGCATGTTTGAGGCCGGTACTGATGTTCAGATAGGCGATGAGCAGGCCGCTTGGCAGGTCCTGCCTTCTGCCGTTAGGATCGACCAAACGGGAGCTGCCGCGATGGCCGATGCGAAAGAGATCCTGATTGTCGTACCCGCCGAGGAGGCCGAGGCGCTGCGAACGGCTGTCGCCAGCGGCGATTACGCCTCCGCCGACGAGATCATGCACGAAGCGCTACGCGACTGGCAGGACAAGCGCCACGCGCAGACCGCCGATGCGACGCGGCTGCGGCGCAAATGGCAGGAAGGGCTTGCCAGCGGCCAGCCCGAGCCTCTCGATCTAGACGCGATCAAGGCGAAGGGGCGGGATATCCTCGTTCGCCGCCGGTCTGGTACGGGTGGCTGAACGCCGGATCGTCCGCAGGCCGCGCGCCGAAGCGGATTTGATCGAAATCTGGCTCCATATCGCCTTGGACAGTCCGCTTGCCGCGGACCGTCTGATCGAGCGAATCGGTGAGCGAATTCTCCGCTTGGCCCGTTTTCCCGAAATGGGCGTTGCACGGCCGGATATCGCGGATGGCGTTCGGGTCCTGTCGGTTCCGCCGTTCCTGGTGCTTTTCCAAGTGGAGAGCGACAAGGTCGAGGTTGTTCGGGTCATCCACGGGGCTCGCGATCTTCCTTCGATCGATCTGAGTTGACCGGAATACTCAGCCCAACGCTGCGCGCACCAGTTCCGCCTCCATCGCCTCGGCGAAGACCTCGTCGCGCGCCTCGCCGAGGACGCTTTCGCGGCCGATCTCCAGCATGATCGGCACCGCCAGCGGCGAGACCTGGTCGAGATCCTTGTGGACGATGTGGTGCTTGATCCGGGCGAGCAGGTCGGAGACGCGTCTCACATCGAGAAGGCCGGTCGCCGCGTCGTCCCAGGTCGCCCGCATCAGGATGTGGTCCGGCTCGTGCGCGCGCAGCACGTCGTAGATCAGATCGGCCGAGACGGTCATCTGCCGCCCGGTCTTCTCCTGGCCGGGATGGCGCTTTTCGATCAGCCCGGAGATCACCGCGCATTGCCGGAAGGTGCGTTTCAACAGCCAGGAATCGGCCATCCACTCTTCCAGATCGTCGCCGAGCATGTCCTCGTCAAGCAGCGCGTCGAGGGGCAGGCGGCCGTCGGCGATCATCGCGCCGAGGTCGCCCTTGCCCCAGATCGAGACCGCGTAATCGGTGGCGACGAAGCCCAGCGGCTTCGCCCGCGCCCGCTCCAGCCGGCGGGTGAGCAGCATGCCGAGGGTCTGGTGGGCAAGGCGCCCCTCGAAGGGATAGAGCACCATGAAAAAGCGCTGGCCGTTGGGGAAGGTCTCGATCAACAGGTCGTTCGCGCCGGGAATGACCGACTTGCGCTTCTGGATCGCCAACCACTGCGCCACCTGTTCGGGGAGGGCGCCCCAACGGGCCGGGTCAGCGAGCATGGCGCGCACCTGTTCGGCCAGATAGGTGGTCAGCGGGAATTTCGAGCCGGCATAGGCTGGAATACGAGCGTCCTCGGCGACGGTCTTGGAAACGTAGCACTCGTTCTCGCGAATGCCCTCGAAGCGCAGCACCATACCGGAGAACGAGAAGGTGTCGCCCACCGCCAGGCTCTCGACGAAGCCTTCCTCGATCTTGCCGAGCACCGGGCCGCCGCGCCCGATCGCGCTCCGCGTCTTGCGCCGGATCAGCCTGACGGCGAGCATCGGCGCCTCGATGATCGTGCCGGCGTTCATCCGGTATTGCTGCGCGACGCGCGGATGGGTGATGCGCCAGGTGCCATCCTCGGTCAGCTTGATCTTGGCATAGCGCTCATAGACCTTGAGCGCATAGCCGCCGGTAGCGACGAAATCGATGATCCGGTCGAACGTCTCGCGGTAGAGG
>NZ_JALHBS010000094.1 GCF_024195285.1 Aurantimonas marianensis | reverse complement strand
CTCGTCAAAGAGGGCGTCGGCGCGAAATGGCTCGGCGACGGCCATGCCGAGAACATGCTGGGCGAGAACGTCGAGCGCGCCGTCCCTCAGCGGCGGCGTGTCCTGCGCGCCGAGATAATTGGCGTCGAGCGCCGCCTGGCACTCCATCACCTCGAAGCGGTTGGACGGCACCAGGATCGCCTTCGACGGCTCGTCCATGCGATGGTTCGAGCGGCCGATCCGCTGGGCAAGGCGCGACGCGCCCTTCGGCGCGCCGACATGGACGACGAGGTCGACATCGCCCCAGTCGATGCCGAGGTCGAGCGTCGAGGTCGCGACGACGGCGCGCAGCCTGTTGTCCGCCATCGCCGCCTCGACCTTGCGGCGCTGGGCAACGTCTAGCGAGCCGTGATGCAACGCGATCGGCAGCGTCTCGTCGTTGATCCGCCACAGCTCCTGGAACAGCCGCTCGGCCTGGCTGCGGGTGTTGACGAACAGCAGCGTTGTCCGGTGCGCGCGGATCGCTTCGTAGACTTCCTTCATGGCGTAGGCCGCCCCGTGCCCCTGCCATGGCACGCGCTCCTGCGACTTCAAGATGGTGATCTCCGGTTTGGCGCCGCCCTCGACCGTGATGAGGTCGGCCATTGGCGCGGCGCCGGAGGGCTGCGCCACCAGCCAGCGGCGCAATTCGTCGGGCTCGGCGACGGTTGCCGACAGGCCGATGGTCTTGAGCTCCGGCCGGAGCTTCCGCAATCGCGCCAGCCCGAGCGCCAGGAGGTGGCCGCGCTTCGAGGTGACCAGCGAGTGCAATTCGTCGAAGATCACCGTGCGCAGATCCGAGAAGAAGCCGCGCGCGTCCTTGGCGGCGAGAAGCAGCGCGACTTGCTCCGGCGTGGTCAGGAGAATGTCCGGCGGTTTCAGTTTCTGGCGCTGGCGGCGGACCTGCGAGGGGTCGCCGGTGCGCGTCTCCAGCGACACCTTCAGACCGATCTCGGCGACGGGCCTGTCGAGGTTGCGGCGGATGTCGGTGGCGAGCGCCTTCAGCGGCGAGACGTAGAGCGTATGGACGCCGCGCGGCCGCGTTCCCGGCTTCGTGGGGCCGCGACGGTGAAGATCGACCAGCGAGGGCAGGAAACCGGCGAGCGTCTTGCCGGCGCCGGTCGGGGCGATCAGCAGCACCGAGGCGCCGGCCTCGGCACGTTGCAGAAGATCAAGCTGATGCGGTCGCGGCGACCAGCCGTTTCGCGCGAACCAATCGAGGAACGGAGAGGGAAGTGCGGCAGCCCCGTGGGTCTGCGTGCCGTCAGCGAATTTGCCCTTGGCTGTCATGAGGCCAATCGATACCTCGGAAAGCCGCTCCACCGCAGCTGGCTGGTTCGACGCCGGTTCAGCCGTTGACGTTTTCGAACAGACGGCCATTTCCGCCGTACGTCCGCCCGATCGCCCTCCTTTTCCGCTATCACTGAGAATGCCCCCGATGCCTGCCTTCGATTCCGCCCCCTGTCTCGACTGCCTCGTTATCGGAGCAGGCCCGGCGGGTCTTGCGGCGGCGCTCTACCTTGCACGCTTCAAACGGCGGTTTCTCGTCATCGACGCCGGCGATCCACGGGCCGCCTGGATTCCCACAAGCCATAATATTCCCTTCTTCGAAAGAGGCATCAGCGGCCGTGAGGTCCTGGCGCGCGAGCGCGCGCACGCCCGCCATTACGGAGCGGAGATCGTCGAAGGCAAGGTGGTGCGCCTTGCGAAGCGACAGGATGGCATCTTCCAGGCATGGGTGGAGACGATGCCGACCGCCGAGAGCCGATCCTTCGACGTGACGGCCCGGCGCGTCCTGCTGGCGACCGGTGCCTGTGATGTCGAGCCGGACCTGCCTGACGTGAGCGATGCGGTACGGCGCGGATTGGTGCGCTATTGCCCGATCTGCGACGGCTACGAAGCTCAGCATAAGGCGGTCGCGGTCATAGGACGAGGGGCGCGGGGGCTCGAAGAGGCCGCATTCGTGGCGCGTACCTATTCGCGCGACGTGACCTTCCTCACGCTCGGCACGCCACTGGATATTGATGATGCCGGATGGGCGTTGGCGCGTCAGCACGGGATTAAAATCGTGGAGGAGCCGGTCGGCGAACTCCATGTCGAGGGCGACCGGATTGCCGCCATCCGGCTGGAAAGCGGGGCGGAGCACGGCTTCGACGTCATTTATTCGGCATTGGGGCTGACGCTGCGATCGGATCTGGCCGTGGCGCTAGGCGCGGACCATGACGAGGCGGGTGCGCTCATCGTCGATGAGCACAATCGCACAAGCATCGATGGGCTGTACGCCGCTGGCGCCGTGGTGCGAGGGCTCGACCAGATCGTGGTCGCCATGGGGCACGCGGCCGTCGCGGCCACCGATATCCATAATCACTGCGCGCCTCCAACCCAGGAGGAACCGTAGGGGAGCGCAACAGGAGGTTTGGACGAAGTGAGCTCATGGCGAGCCCTGTCGCCGGAAAACGCGCGCCCACGCCGACCGCCCTGCGCTTCCTCACGGCGCTCACAGCGCTAACTGTCGGCGACGATGAAGCCCGAAGACCTCCTCCGCCCGACGCCCGAAGGGCTGTATTGTCCGCCCGGCGATTTCTACATCGACCCGGTGCGCCCGGTCGCTCGCGCGCTCGTCACGCATGGTCATGCCGATCACGCCCGGCCGGGCAACAACAACGTTCTGGCGACCCGGCAGACCCTCGACATCATGGCCCTGCGCTATGGGGAAAATTTCTGCGCCGAACGGCAGGCCGCCCGACTCGGCGAGACGATCCGGATCGGCGACGTCGCCGTCGGCTTTCATCCGGCCGGGCATGTGTTGGGCTCGGCGCAGATCGCCGTCGAGCACAAGGGCCTGAGGATCGTCGCATCGGGCGACTACAAGCGCCGGCCCGACCCCACATGCGCGGGCTTCGAGCCGGTCGCCTGCGACGTGTTCATCACCGAGGCGACCTTCGCGCTGCCGGTCTTCCGCCATCCGGGCACCGGCGACGAGGTCGCCAAGCTCCTGCAATCGGTCGAGCAGTTCCCCGAGCGGGCCCATCTCGTCGGCGCCTATGCCCTCGGCAAGGCGCAACGCGTCATCAGGCATCTGCGCGAGGCGGGCTACGATGCGCCGATCTACATCCACGGCGCGCTGACGAAACTCTGCGACTACTATCGGAGCCAGGGCGTCGACCTTGGCGATCTCAGACCGGCCACGATCCAAGGCGGAAACAAGGGCGATTTCGCCGGCGCCATCATCGTCGGGCCGCCCTCCGCCTTCGCCGACAAATGGGCGCGGCGGTTTCCCGACCCGGTGTCGTGCTTCGCCAGCGGCTGGATGCGGGTGCGCCAGCGCGCCCGCCAGCGCGGCGTCGAACTGCCGCTGATCATCTCCGACCATTGCGACTGGGAGGAGCTGACGGATACCATCGACGAGATTGCTCCAGCCGAGGTCTGGGTGACACACGGCCGCGAGGAGGCGCTGGTGCGCTGGTGCGAGCTGCGGCAGCTGCGCGCCCGGCCGCTGCATCTGGTCGGCTACGAGGACGAGGCGGAGTAACCAGGCGACTTGACGCCCGGCGCTCGAATCCTTGCTTGGCGTTTTATCCGCCGGGGAACGTGAACGCGGGAACGCATCGGTGTATCGTCACGTTTGCGAATGAGACATTCCGGAAACGCAGGATGGAGTCCATGACCCAGGTTCACTACGAGGTTGTGCAACACGACGGCGGTTGGGCCTATAAGGTCCAGGATGTTCTCTCCGAGACCTTCCCGACCCATGATCGGGCGCTCTATGCCGCTCGGAGCGCGGCGGCGCGCCAGCGCGCGGCGGGCGAGACCATCGGAATCCGCTACGAGGACGCCGACGGCAACTGGCACGATGAAATCGCCAGGGGCGACGACCGTCCGGAGACCGACGTGGAGGATAGCGCCGGTACGCGGTGACTTGCAGAGCCGCGATGATCCATCCCGTGACGGTTCCGGTGGTTGCCGCCGACAACGGCGGGCCGCCATCGCCTTTCCGGGTTTTCACGCGGCGGCAGGGCGCCTCCTTCCCAGAATGCGCGATGCCCCGGACTGCCCGCGAAACGGATAAAAAGCTGGCCGCCCCCTCGCTGCGGAACGCGGGGCGATCTTCGGGGTTAAGGAACGGCACGGTGAGTTCGGATTACCCGTACCTCCGCGCTTGTCATGATCAAACGATATGGGGTGGTGAGATGAGCGAAGGTTCACGCAAGAAGGCCAAAGGCGCGATCGACCTTGGTGGTGTCGAATTCGAGCGCGGCGCGGGAGGCGAAACTCATCAGATCGCCGGTGGCGATGTGCCGGTCTTGACGACGCAGGGCGGCGTCCCGGTCGCCGACGACCAGAACTCCTTGCGGGCGGGGCAGCGTGGGCCAACACTGATAGAGGACCAGCATTTCCGCGAAAAGATCTTCCATTTCGACCACGAGCGCATTCCCGAACGGGTGGTGCACGCGCGTGGATTCGGGGTGCATGGAACCTTCGAGACCTACGAGTCGCTGTCCGACATCACCCGTGCCGACATCTTCCAGCGGGCTGGCGAAAAGACCGACATGTTCGTCCGGTTCTCGACCGTCGCCGGCAACAAGGGCTCGGCCGACCTGGCACGGGACGTGCGCGGTTTCGCATGCCGATTCTATACCAAGGAGGGCAACTGGGACCTCGTCGGAAACAATATCCCGGTGTTCTTCATCCAGGACGCGATCAAGTTCCCTGATCTCATCCATGCCGCCAAGCAGGAACCGGATCGCGGCTTTCCACAGGCGCAGACCGCGCATGACAATTTCTGGGATTTCATTTCGCTTACGCCGGAATCGATCAACATGGCCTTGTGGATCATGTCCGACCGGACCATCCCGCGCTCGTTCCGGTTCATGGAAGGCTTCGGCGTCCACACCTTCCGGATGATCAACGCCGAGGGCAAGTCCACCTTCGTCAAGTTTCACTGGAAGCCCAAGCAGGGCCTACAGTCGGTCGTCTGGAACGAGGCGCTCAAACTGAATGGCGCCGACCCCGATTTCCATCGACGCGACCTCTGGGACGCGATCCAGATGGGCGATTTCCCAGAGTGGGAGCTCGGATTGCAACTCTTCGACGAGAGTTTTGCGGAAAACTTCGATTTCGATGTCCTCGACGCGACCAAGATCATCCCCGAGGAGGAGGTGCCGATCCGCATCGTCGGCAAGATGACGCTCAACCGTTGTGTCGATAATTTCTTCCAGGAAACCGAACAGGTCGCGTTTCAGACTGGCAACGTCGTGCCCGGCATCGACTTCACCAACGACCCGCTGCTGCAGGGACGCAACTTCTCCTATCTCGACACCCAGCTGAAACGGCTGGGCGGACCCAATTTCACCCACATCCCGGTCAATGCGCCGCGCTGCCCCTTCCATCATTTCCAACAGGACGGCCACATGGCCATG
This sequence comes from Aurantimonas marianensis, assembly GCF_024195285.1. Taxonomy (GTDB): domain Bacteria; phylum Pseudomonadota; class Alphaproteobacteria; order Rhizobiales; family Rhizobiaceae; genus Aurantimonas; species Aurantimonas marianensis. The sequence goes on along the minus strand of NZ_JALHBS010000094.1, from coordinate 4,502 downwards.
CACAACCCGAAGGGTCGGGCGAACTACGAGCCGAACTCGTGGGGCGGCGAAAAGGGTGGGCCACGCGAATCGCCGGAAAAAGGCTTCCCGACCTTTCCCGAGAACATCGCGGGCGAGAAGCGCCGTGTGCGCTCGGAGACGTTTTCCGACCACTACAGCCAGGCACGCCAATTCTATCTGTCCCAGACGGAGACCGAGCAGAAGCATATCTCCGACGCTTTCATCTTCGAACTCTCGAAAGTCGAAACCCCGGCCATCCGCTCGCGCGTCGTCTCCCACCTTTTCAATGTGGATGATGACCTGGCCAGAAGCGTGGGAGAGGGTCTGCGTCTGAAGGAGATGCCGCAGCCCGCCAATGCCGCAAGACCGACCAGGATGGATCTCAAGACATCGCCGAAGCTGTCCATCCTGCTCAACGGGCCGGAAAGCTTCAAGGGGCGCAAGCTGGGCGTGCTCGTTACGGACGGGGTCGACGCGGAGCTGTTCAAGGGGCTGAAAACCGCTGTAGAGGCCGAAGGCGCGATGATCGAGGTCGTCGCCCCCATGGTCGGCGGCGTAAAGGCAAGCGACGGCAGCTGGATCGAGGCCAAGCAGAAGGTCGATGGCGGCCCGTCGTTGCTCTATGACGCGGTCGCGGTACTGGCCAGCAAGGATGGTGCCGATCTGTTGTCCAAGATCGCGCCGGCGAAGGACTTCGTCACCGACGCCTTCGCCCATTGCAAGTTCATTGCCTATTCGCCGGATGCGATGGCCCTGTTCGAAAAGGCCGGCATCGCTTCGGATATGGACGATGGCTGCCTCAAGCTAGGTTCCGCCAAGGACGCGCAGGGCTTCATTGCGACCTGCCGCGCGCTGCGTCATTGGGAGCGCGAACCCAAAGTGAAGGCCGCCTAAGGAGCGCTCACGCCGGATTTTCGGCACTCGCGCCGTCTCGCGGCGATCACCCCGGCGGGCCTGCCTGCCGGGGTCTTGGCGTGGAATCCTTCGAAAGAGGCTCGCTGCAGCTCCGCACGACGTCATTCTCTGGCCCGCACGATGTGGCAAACCCCGCCGCAATCGGTAAGTTGCGCAAAAACCGGGCAGGGGACAGCAACCGTAACCCTGCGGCAGAATCTCAGGGACCTTCGTCAATGACCGTAGGGCAGCCGGCTTGTGGTTCGCCGCGCGCCCGGTCACACTCTCTCCTGTTGCTTGGCGGACGGGAGTGTTGTCAGCATGTGGTCGTGTCGAACGGTTCTCACATCGACGCTGGTGGGCCTGCAGGTCGCCGCGCTGCTGGCCGTTCTCGCGCTGACCTATTTCGCCTCGCAAAACGTGCTTCTATCTTACGCCGAGCAGCTGACCGAACGGGTCGCGCACGACACCACGACCTTCACCGAGAATTTTCTGAACCCCGCCGACGATGCCGCCGCGCTCTCGCAAAGACTGGCCGAACGGGCCGTCGTGAGCACGGACAACCGCGCCATCCTGACGCGTTATTTCTATGAGGTGCTGCGCGCGCGATCGGACTTCGCCGGCATTTTCTACGGCGAGGCGGATGGGTCCTTCGTCTATGTCAGCCGCGACGACACGGTCGAGGGTGCGACATATCGCACCAAATGGATCGAGACCGACCCCGTCCGCTCCGTGCAGCTGGACTATTTCGACGAGGAGTTCCGCCGGGTTTCGCGGCGCAAGGATGAGGCGGACACCTACGATCCGCGCTCGCGCCCCTGGTATGTGAAAGCCGCGGAGGAAAACGAGGTGGTCTGGACCGAGCCCTACATCTTCTTTTCCTCCCAACGTCCGGGAATCACCGTCGCCACGCCCGTCCTGGGCGATGACGGCATGACCATGCGCGGCGCGGTCGGCATCGACATAGAGATCGGTGCGCTCTCGAAATTCCTGGATGGTCTGGAAGTCGGTCAGAACGGTTCGGCGGCGATCGTCTCACAATCCGGCGACGTGATTGCGCATCGCGAGGCGTCGGCCATTCTCGCGCCGGATGGAAAGGGCGGGCAGCGTTTCGCCAAGGTGGCAGAGATCGGTGACCCGGCGCTGGTGCAAGCGGTCTCCAGTCTCCCCGGCGGACTGGAGAGCGTCGCGCCGGGCGAGACGCGGCTCACGCGATTTCAGACGCTCGATGAGAACTGGCGCGGCGCGGTTCGCCGTCTCGCCGGGTCCCGTACGCCATGGGTCGTCGTCACCTATCTGCCGGAAAGCGACATACTGGGGCCGATCCAGCGGGTTCGCGATATCGGACTGGTGGTGGTCGCCATCGTGGCTGCGCTGACGGCAATCTTCAGCGCGTTTCTGGCCGGCGCCCTGACCAAGCCGATCAAGGCCCTGGCCGCGCAGGCGAGCCATATTTCCAAGGGCCGGTTCGACGATACGCCGCTTCCGTCCATGCGGATGAAGGAACTCGCCGATACGGGCCGGGCGATGCGCCGGGCGACGAGCTGGCTGCGGGACTACAAGCGCGAGAACGAGGCGCTGACAGGGCAGCTGCGCGAAGCCGGCCGCGTTCTCGAGCGACGCGTGGAGGAACGGACCGAGCAGCTTGCCCACGCCAATCGGGAACTGGAGGAGGCGAACCGCAACACCAACATGCTGGCGCATGAACTGGACCATCGCGTCAAGAATCTGTTCGCGATCACCTCCTCGCTCGTCTCCTTGGCCGCCAGCCACGCGACCACGCCGCAGGAGGTGGCCGACGAAGCCCGCGGACGGATCAATGCGCTGGCCCGCGCCCACGCCGATACGCAGGGAGCCACTGAGTCGCAGCTGGCGGCAATCGTCAAAAGCGTGCTCGAACCCTATGCTGGAACCGATGACTTCCGGATCAATGTCGCCGGCGATCCCCTGACGGTCTCCAGATCCAACGTCACGCCGATCGGCCTGATCCTTTACGAACTGGCCACCAACGCGGCGAAATACGGCGCTCTCGGCCATCCGGGTGGCGGGGTGGACGTGACCTGGGAACGCGCGGCGAGCGGCGTCGTCACGCTGGTATGGGCCGAGCGGTCGAACACGCCTGCCGTCGATGGGGACGGAACCGTCACGGAACCGGGCGGGTTCGGCTCGATCATGCTGGAAGCCATGGCACACCGACTCCACGCAACGGTCGAGCGTGAGATGACGTCCGGGGGCCTGCGGGTCGCCCTGACCATAAAGGAACTCGAAGATCCGAAGGAGGCACCATCGCCCGCGCCCGATCCGTTGCGATCCTCCACGCGCTCGCCGGATCGGCGCGAGCGTTCAGCCGAGAGCGCCTGAGGTCTCGTCCGTCCGCGAACGATCCCCCAGCACATAGCCGACCAGATGGTTAGCGTAATAGGCATAGCCCTCGATCGAGGCGTGGAAGCCATCGCGGGAAAAGCCCGCCGGCTCGACCCGGGGCAGCGATGTCGACGCGATCGCGCCGCGCTCCACGCACAGCCGCGCGCCCATGCGGCGGATGAGCCGGGCACGCAGTTCCAGCACATGGGCGAGGCCGCGCGGCAGCGCTGGCACGCGCTTGAGGTCGACCGGCGGCGACCAGACGATGCGCGCCTCCGGCCACTTCGCCTTGAGCGCGTAGAGGAGGCCGCCGAAACCCTTCTTGAACTTGCGAGCACCATGAAAATTCTTGGCGTCGTTCGTGCCGATCATCAGGACGATATGGGTAAAGGCCTCGCGCGCGAGATTGGGCACCACATGGTCGCGCCCCTCGGCCGATACGGCGGAGTTGGAGCCAGCGGTCCGCCAGAACACCGAAAGGCCGGTCAGCGCGTAGAGCCGCTCGGCCAGCTTCGGGGCGAGACTGTCGTCGATGTTGGCGACGCCGACACCCGCGGCCGAACTGTCGCCGATGACCAGCAGCCGGATCGCCGCGTCGCGGATCGCCTCGGTGCCGCAAAAGCCGGTGACACTGCCGTCGGGCGGTGGCATGCGCTCGATCCGGCGGCGGGCGGCGATGCCTTGCCAGACGTAGACCGGAAACATTGCCCAGGAGAGAAAGGCGGTTTGAAATGACACGGACAGCCGGGCTCCGCTAATCCTGGTGGATCGAATTTGACATTTGATATCCGTGTGCGGCGGACGCGAAGCCGAATGTCAACTTTCAAAATCCACGAACAGACATATTGTTGCTAGTGAAATCGGATCGATAGGTGTGGTTCGGGGCGGACGATACAGCCCGGCGCTCCGTCTTTCGAGCCCACGGATCGTCACGATTTTCGTTTCAGGCCTTGAGAATTTCGACGCCGGGCAGCGGCTTGCCCTCCATCCATTCCAGAAAAGCCCCGCCGGCGGTGGAGACATAGGTGAAATCGTCGGCAACGCCCGCCTGGTTGAGCGCCGCCACCGTATCGCCGCCGCCGGCAACGGAGGTGAGCTTGCCGGCCCTGGTCCGTTCCGCCGCATGGCGGGCCGCCGCCATCGTCGCCTTGTCGAAGGGCGGGATTTCGAAGGCGCCGAGCGGGCCGTTCCAGACCAGCGTCTTCGCCTTGTCGAGCCAGGCGGTTACCACCTCGACCGTCTTG
>NZ_JALHBS010000093.1 GCF_024195285.1 Aurantimonas marianensis | reverse complement strand
CCTCGCTGTCCGCCCCGGCCTTGAACTCGCGGGCGATGACGGCATCGACGGGGAGAACGATTTCACAGCCGGCGTCCTTCGCCGTTGCCATGATCGCCCGGGCCGTGTCGGCCAGATCGTGCTCGCAGAGCGAGTTGCCGACCGATTTGCCTTGTGCGGCGAGGAAGGTGTTGGCCATGCCGCCCCCGATGACCAGCGCGTCGACCCGTTTGACGAGGTTCGACAGGAGGTCGATCTTGGTCGACACCTTGGCGCCGCCGACGACGGCAACGACCGGCCGGACGGGATCGCCAAGGCCTTGTTCGAGAGCTTCCAGCTCGGCCTGCATGGTGCGCCCGGCATAGGACGGCAGATGCCGGGCTAGGCCCTCGGTCGAGGCGTGGGCGCGATGGGCGGCGGAAAAGGCGTCGTTGACGAAGATATCGCCGAGCGATGCGAGACGGCTGACGAAGTCCTCGTCATTGGCTTCCTCGCCGGCGTGAAAACGGGTGTTTTCCATGAGCACGACGTCGCCGTCCTTGAGCCCGGCGACGATGCCGGCCGCGATGGGGCCGACGCAATCGTCGGAAAAGCCGACCGGCATACCCAGCATCTCCGACAGGACCGGCGCCAGCGGCGCCAGCGACATCTCGGGATTCGGCTTGCCCTTCGGCCGGCCGAAATGAGCCAGCAGAATGACCCGCCCGCCCTTGTCCGAAAGCTCCCGAACCGATGGCAGGATGCGGGCGATACGTGTGCGGTCGGACACCTTGCCGCCCTGCATCGGCACGTTGAGGTCGACCCTGAGGAGGACGCGCTTGCCGGCGACGGTGACGTCGTCGAGCGTCTTGAACTGGGTCATCGGTTTCCTCCACAATGTTGCCGAGCGGCGGGGGCATTCGCGCCTCCGCTCGCTTCAATCGGAAAAGGCGATCGCTTACCCCGCCTTGGCGAGCGCGACGGCGGTGTCCGACATGCGGTTGGAGAAGCCCCATTCGTTGTCGTACCAGGACAGGATGCGCACGAAGGTGCCGCCGAGGACCTTGGTCTGGTCCATGTGGAAGACCGAGGAGTGGCTGTCGTGGTTGAAGTCGATGGAAACCAGCGGCTCGTCGGTGTAGCCGAGAATGCCCTTCAGCTTGCCGTCGGCGGCCGTCTTGATCGCCGCGTTGATTTCCTCGATCGAGGTCTCCCGCCTGGCGATGAAGTTGAGATCGACGACGGAGACATTCGGGGTCGGTACGCGGATGGCGACGCCGTCCAGCTTGCCGTTCAGCTCCGGCAGCACCAGGCCGACGGCCTTGGCGGCACCCGTCGAGGTCGGGATCATCGACATGGCGGCGGCGCGGCCGCGATAAAGATCCTTGTGCATCGTGTCGAGCGTCGGCTGGTCGCCGGTATAGGAGTGGATCGTCGTCATGAAGCCCTTCTCGATGCCGACGAGCTCATTCAGCACGTAGGCGACGGGCGACAGGCAGTTGGTCGTGCACGATGCGTTGGAGACGACCAGATCGTCTTTCGTCAGCGTGTCGTGGTTGACGCCGTAAACGATGGTCTTGTCGGCGCCGGCCGCCGGGGCGGAAACGAGCACCCGCCTGGCGCCGGCTTCCAGATGCAGGGACGCCTTGTCCTTGGCGGTGAAGATGCCGGTGCATTCCATGGCGACGTCGACGCCGAGCTCGCCCCAGGGCAGGTCCTTGGGGTCGCGGATGGCGGTGACCTTGATCGGCTTGCCGCCATCGATGCTGATCGTATCGCCTTCGACGGTGACCTTGGCGGGGAAACGGCCATGCACGGAATCGTAGCGCAGCAGATGGGCGTTGGTCTCGACGGGACCCAGATCGTTGATGCCGACCACCTCGATGTCGGTCCGTCCGGATTCGACGATCGCCCGCAACACATTGCGGCCGATGCGGCCGAAGCCATTGATTGCAACGCGAACTGTCATTGATCCGTCTCCTTCGATGGCGCGCCCCGCCGGCAAACGTCGCGAGGGGCGTCGCGGTCGCCTTGGGCTGTACAGAAGCAGGCGGTCCGGATCAATATTCCGGACGGTCAGCTTTTCTTAGGTGCGCGCTGATTTCGATGCCGCGACGACGGCGCGAACGAAAGCATCGGACCTTGAAGGTGGCGCCCGGGTTCGGGATCATCCCGATGCTCAATCGGATGTTGGAGCGCCGTCACCGTCCTCCACCGGCCGCTGCGAGGCGCGGCGGGCCTCCACGGCGGCGACCACAGCGTCGGCGGTGATGCCAAAATGCTCATAGAGATCGGCGACGCGTCCGCTGGCGCCGAAGCCGGTCATGCCGATAAAGATACCGTCACGACCGATGAAGCGGTCCCAAGCCTGGCGGATGCCGGCCTCGATCGCGACATTGACTGTGCCGTGGTCGAGGATCGCGGTCTGGTATTCCGGACTTTGCTGGTCGAACAGCTCGAAGCATGGCACCGAAACGACCCGGGTATGCACGCCATCCCGCTCGAGCCGCGCGCGCGCCTCGATGGCGATCCGCACCTCCGATCCCGTAGCGTAGATCGTCACCTCCGCCTCGCCCGAAGCCGGGCTGATCTCGTAGGCGCCGCGCGCGCTGCGGTTCTCGTCGTGCTTGTCGAGCCGCAAGGCCGGCAGATCTTGGCGGCTGAGGGCCAGCACCGAGGGCGCGTGGCGCGATTCCAGCGCGAGCTGCCAGCACTCCACCGTCTCGACGGCGTCGGCCGGACGGAACACCTGCATCACCGGCATCGCCCTAAGCGAGGCAAGATGCTCGACGGGCTGGTGCGTCGGCCCGTCTTCGCCGAGGCCTATCGAATCATGCGTCATCACATAGATGACCCGCTGGCCCATCAGCGCCGACAGGCGCATCGCGCCGCGGCAATAGTCGGAAAACACCAGGAACGTGCCCGAATAGGGGATAACGCCGCCATGCAGCGCCAGCCCGTTCATCGCCGCGGCCATGGCGTGTTCGCGAATGCCGTAATGGACGAAGCGGCCGGAATAATCGCCGGGGACGATGGCGGCGGTCTGGCTGGTGCGGGTGTTGTTGGACCCCGTCAGATCGGCCGAGCCGCCGATCGTCTCTTTCACGACCTCGTTGATGATCTCAAGCGCCATTTCCGAAGCCTTGCGGGTGGCGACGGTGGGGCGCTCCTCGTTCAGAGTGCGTTTGTAGCGCTGCATCGCCTGAACGAAACCGCTCGGCAGATCGCCGCGCATCCGCCGCTCGAAATCCCCCCGGATCTCGGCGTCGATCTCGGCGAAGCGCCTTTGCCACTCCTTACGGTGCGTGCTGGAGCGCAGCCCGGCGATCCGCCACTGGTCGCGGATCGCGGCCGGAATCTCGAAGGGTTCATGATCCCAGCCCAGCGCCTCGCGGGTTGCCGCGAGTTCCTTCGCTCCCAGCGCCGATCCATGCACCTTGGCGGTTCCCGCCTTGGTCGGCGCGCCATAGCCGATCGTGGTCTTGCAGGCGACCAGGGTCGGTCGGTCGCTTGCCTTGGCCGCTTCGATCGCCGCGGCGATCGCGTCGGGATCGTGGCCGTCACATCTGAGCGTGTTCCAGCCACTCGCCGCGAAGCGGGCCGCCTGATCGGTCGAGTCGGTCAGCGAAACCTCGCCGTCGATGGTGATGTCGTTGTCGTCCCACAGGACGATGAGCTTGTTCAGCTTCAGGTGGCCGGCGAGTGCGAGCGCTTCCTGGCTGATCCCCTCCATCAGGCAGCCATCGCCCACGAGCACGTAGGTATAATGGTCGACGATCCCGTCGCCGTAGCGCGCGTTCATGATGCGCTCGGCGAGCGCCATGCCGACGGCGTTGCCGAGACCTTGGCCGAGCGGTCCGGTGGTGGTTTCGATGCCGGCGGCGTGGCCGAATTCAGGGTGCCCCGCGGTCCTGGCTTCGAGTTGGCGGAAGTTCTTGATCTCGTCGATGTCGATATCGTCGTAGCCGAGCAGATACAGGAGGCTGTAGAGCAGCATCGAGCCATGCCCGGCCGACAGCACGAAACGGTCGCGATCCGCCCAGTCGGGATCGCGCGGATCGAAGGTCAGGAAGCGGGTGAACAGCACCGTGGCGATGTCGGCAGCGCCCATGGGAAGGCCTGGATGACCCGACCCGGCCGCTTCGACGGCATCGGCCGACAGGAACCGGATGGCGTTGGCCATCTGGCGATGCTGGTCGGGTGTTGTCATCAAGGGTGCTCCGATTGATGGCCTGACGGCCATGACGCGCGGCAGTCATCACATGGCTATGCTACTGTCAACAAACGAAGACCGCATCCTGGCGCGACGGATCGGGGGATCGCGCCGCCGCGCCGCTTTTCATGGCCCGCTCGAAACGCTAGACCATTAAAGGCCATGCGCGCATTCGCGGAAGGTACATTTCAAAGCGGGCTTTGCCCGCAGGTTGGTGTCAGGGGGACGACGCGATGTCGTCGGAAGATCCGTTCGAGACGGCGCGCTTGCGCCTTCGGACCGCGATCGAGCGGCTGGAACACGCCATCGAGGAGCGTGAGGAGCGGGAATCGGTCCTGCGGGGCGGCGAAGCCGAGATTCAGCGCATGACGGCCGACCGCGCTCGTCTGGCGCGCGAACTCGACGCGGCGCTGGCGCGGGGGGAACGACTCGATCGCGCCAACCGAGAGGTCTCGCAGCGGCTCGTCGACGCCATGGAACGGGTGCGTGGCGTGCTCGCACGCCACAAATAAAGAAAGCGGAGAAAGGTCGAATGCCCCAGATCGTCGTCACCATCGACGAAAAGACCTATCGCATGGCGTGCGGCGAAGGGGAGGAGGCTCACCTGACCGCTCTTGCGGCGGAGGTCGACGGGCGGATCGCCGATCTGAGGAAAAGTTTCGGGCAGATCGACGATCTCCGTCTGATGGTCATGGCGGCCATCATGGGCTCGGACGAATTGTTCGAGGCGCGGCGTCGGATTCGCGAGCTTGAGGAAAAAATCGCCAGATATTCCGCTCGTTCGGATGAAGTGGACGGTGCACGACAGGAGGAGCGCAACCGTTTCGTCGACAGCCTCAACGAGACGGCGCAAGCCCTGGAGCGGCTCGGCGCACGGCTTGAGGACCGCTAGGCCAGTCGCTGCGGCACGGCGACGCCGTGCCGCAGGCATCGCTGTGGAGCGTGACCGTTGTTGCGGCGCGACGCCACTCTAGTTCCGCTCGCATGAGTAACGTCCAGTCCCCCGCGTCCATCGCTGCCATACGCCGGAAACGCCGTTTCCGGCCTGCTGTCGTAGCCTCGCTGTCGGTATCGTTCGCCGCGCTTGTCCTGTCCGGCTGCGCGGCGGTGCTCAATGCCGCGACCAGCGGCAATGGCTACAGCGTCGTCGAGGATATTCGCTATATGCCCGGCGACCGCGGCACCTACGACCTCTACATTCCGGCGACGGTGACGCCGCAAACACCGGTCGTCGTCTTCGTTTATGGCGGCAGCTGGGATTCGGGATCGAAGGATCTCTATCTGTTTGTCGGCCAGTCGCTGGCAAGCGAGGGCGTCATCGTCGCCATCCCAGACTATCGCCATTATCCCGAGGCGCGATTTCCAGGCTTCATCGAGGATGCCGCCAAGGCCACGGCGCGAATCGCCAGGACCGTGCGCGGTGGCGCCTACGCCATGCCGGGCGGTTCGCACCCGCTGTTCCTGATGGGGCATTCGGCCGGCGCCCAGATCGCCGGCCTGCTGGCGACGGACGAGACCTGGCTGACGCAGGAAGGGCTATCGCCGCATAGCCTCGCGGGATTTATCGGTCTCGCCGGTCCCTACGATTTTCTGCCGCTGACCGAGGAGCGTTACAAGCTGATTTTTCCGGAGGCGCAGCGCGCAGCGAGCCAGCCGATCAACTTCGTCGATGGCGGGGAGCCGCCGATGATGCTGATTGCCGGCGCCGACGATACGACGGTCGACCCGAAGAACACCCGCTCGCTGGCCGCGAAAATGCGTGCGTCGGGCGGTTCGGTGACCGAAACGATTTATCCGGGCGTCGATCATTTGGGGGCGGTCACCGCCTTCGCGACCGCCATTCCGCTCAATGATACCGCGATCCGCGATGCGACTCTGGACTTCATTCGGCAGAATGCGCGGTGAGCGCGCTTGCGGACTTTGGCCCCCGAGACTGTCCGGGGACGCGCCCACTCGAGGGCCATGTCGTCAGGGTCGAACCGATCGTCGACGACCGTCATTTCGACGCCTTGTTCGCCGCCTTCGCAGAAGATAGCACGGGCGGGATCTTCGATCATCTGCCCTATGGGCCGTTCGCCGACCGGGCTGCGTTCCGCGCTTGGGCGGAAGCGACCTATCTCGCCGACGACATACGGTTTCACGCGATCCTGCCGTCGGCCGCGGGTCGGGCGGAAGGGGTCGCCGCGCTGATGCGCACGGATACGGCGAACGGCGTAACCGAGATCGGTCATATCTGTCTTGCGCCGTCGCTGCAGCGGTCGCGGGCGGCGAGCGAAGCGTTCTACCTGATCATGGAACGGGTGTTCGACGAACTCGGCTACCGGCGCCTCGAATGGAAATGCGACGATCGCAACCAGCCATCGAAGCGAGCCGCCGAGCGTTTGGGGTTCGTCTATGAAGGGCTGTTTCGCCAGCACATGATCGTCAAAGGCCGCAATCGCGATACCGCCTGGTATGCGATCGTCGACCGCGACTGGCCGAGGGTCAGATCGGGTTTCGAGGCTTGGCTGGCGCCGGAGAATTTCGACACCGAGGGGCGCCAACGACGCGCTCTGGCGCCGGTTCGAGAGAGCCTCGCGGCCCGGCAACAAGGCGAGGCGGTGATTATCCCCGCGCCGGAACGATCGTGACCAGGGCGTCGGACGGGTAGATCGACTCGAACAAAACGCCGTCGCCCGGCATGAAACGCATCAGCGTCCGCCCTTCGCTGTCGGCCATCTCGAGCGTTCCATCGCGCGACGAGCGCCATTGCGAAACGCTTTGCAGGGTGGGCGAGCCGGCGCAATCCGGGCCGACCGGAGCGTCGGCAAAGCCGGCCTCGAGGTTCGGTCTCGCCGCTATCTTGCAGGTCGCGCCGCTGCGCAGGTCGATCACACGCACGGCGTTCAGTCGAGGGGTATCCGACACGGCGCTCGACACCGGCGCCGTAGCGGCCAGCGTCGTCACGCCAGCGACCGGCTCCGTCGCCGTAACCGGCGCGCCCTGCAGGCCGGCGACGAAGACGGACGCGGCAATTCCGGCCCCAAAGGCCGTCACGGCAAAGTTCATATTGGTTCCCTCACGAGATTGTCGGAGGACCAATATGCTCCCTACAACCTTAAGCGAAGGTTGACGCGGTGCGAGAGCGTTAGCGAAGCATTCAGTTGCGGCGCGGGAGAATGCCCGCTTTCACCGATTCCGCCACCGGCGATACCGGCGTCTGTCCCTGGAACCAGTTGGTCAGGTTGCGGATGACGAGGTCGCCCATCGCCCCCCGCGTATGGCGCGACGCGGAACCGACATGGGGCAGCAGCACGGTGTTTTGCAGTGCGATCAGCCGGGCTGGTACGTGCGGTTCGTTTTCGAAGACATCGAGGCCGGCGGCACGGATCGTACCGTTTTCGAGGGCCTCGATCAGCGCCGGCTCGTCGATGGTCGTGCCGCGGCCGATATTGACGACGACGCCGTCGGGCCCGAGCGCCTTCAGGACCTTGGCGTCGACGGCGCGTTCGGTGGCGGCGCCGCCGGGTGCCGCGATGATCAGCGTATCGACCGAGCTGGCAAGGCTTTCGAGGCTCGGATGGTAGCGATAGGTGACGTCGGTGCGCTCCGAACGGTTATGATATTCGATCGGCAATCCGAAGGCTTCGAGGCGCCGGGCGATGGCCAGGCCGATGCGTCCAAGGCCCATGATGCCGGCGGTGCGCCCGCGCAGCGTCATCGGCGTCAGCGGGTAATTGCCCTCGCTTTCCCACCGGCCCTCGCGCAGGTGCTTTTCCGCCGCGTAGAGTTCGCGCACGGTCATCAGGAGAATGGCGAGCGTGGTGTCGGCGACCTCGTCTGTCAGTACGTCGGGGGTGTTAGTCACCATGACGCCCTTGGATGTCGCGTGCTTCACATCGACGCCGTCGTAGCCGACGCCGAAATTGGCGATGATCTCGAGATTGGGCAGCGCGTCCATCATGTCGGCCGGCACCGCTCCCATCATCGCGATCCCGCGCACGGAATTGCGGCGTTCCTGGCTCAGCTTCGACACATCGCGATCGAGAACATGCTCGACATCGAACGTCTTCTTCAGCGTGTCGAGCGTGTCAGGGTTCAGCTTGCCGGGGACGAGAATGGTTACGGAGGATAGGTCGGACATGATGGCTCCCTTGGAAAAATATGTGGATCGAAGAATTGCGATGGGTCAGTTTGGCCAGGCGAATTCGCTGGACTGTCGGATTTTGAGTTCCGGGGTGATGAGGATGGTCTCTTCGCTCGCCGGCAGGCCCTGAAGGCGGTCGAGCAGGGCGCCCGCCGCCCGCCGCCCAACCTCGCTCTGGCCGTTCGCGACGGTGGTCAGCGCGGGCGTCGCGATCGCCGCCTCGTCGATGTCGTCATAACCGATCACCGCGATATCGACGCCCGGCCGAAGTCCCGCGCGGGACAATCCGTACATGACGCCGAGCGCGACGAGATCGGAAAAGCAGACGATCGCGGTGGGCCGTTTCTCGATGGCAAGGAAAGCGGACACGGCGTCGAAGCCGGAATGACGGTCACGCGGACCCTCGACGCGCCATTCGTCGCGGAATTCGATCCCGCCGCGCTTCAGCGCCGCGCGATAACCGGCCTCGCGGTCGCGCCCGGTCGACGTCATGGCCGTGCCGCCGATCATCGCGATCGAGCGATGTCCGCGCCCGATCAGATGGTCGACGGCGAGCCCCATGCCGTAGGCATCGTCGCCGCGAAAGCCGCAGACACCGGACCCCTCGATTGTGCGAGCGATCAGCGTCACGGGCAAGTCGTTCTCCTCGGCCAGATGGATGTCGCTGGCCGGGGTGCCGATGGCCGGTGACAGAATCAGCCCGTCGGCACCAAGCTGCAGCATGGTGTCCACGAAGGACCGCTGTTTGGCCAGTTCGTCGTGATGGTTGCACAGGATGAAGGTCTGGCGACGCCGGTCGAGCTCGTCCTCGACGGATTTCAGGATCTCGCCGAAGAACGGATTCATGATGTCGTGGACGCAGACTCCGAGGATTCCGGATTTCGACGTGCGCAACGAGGCCGCGCGCCGGTTGTAGATGTAGCCGAGATCGCGTGCCGACTGCTTGATGCGTTCGCGCGTGACCTCCGCGACCAGAGAGCTGTCGCGCAGGGCCAGCGATACGGTTGCGGTCGAAAGACCCAGCGAATCCGCGATCGTCGACAGTTTGACCTTCTGCGCCACCTAGGACCGCTCCCCCCATCTCCACTGATGCCCCGTCGATCTATGGCAAACGCCGACGGCCGCGCAAAGCCCTGTCGGTTCGTTCACGGCAAGGAACCGCGCGGGCGCCGGCTCAATCACCCGCCGCAATGTCCACCGTCGGCGCCGCACCGGTGTCGGCGAGGTTTTGCGCCATCCGCTGCAACAGCTTGCGCAAAGTCTTGCGCTCCCGGCTGGAGAAGCCGGCAAGCGCGGCGCGATCGACGGCCTTGCGCGCCGCGCTTACGGCATCGACGATATCCGCGCCTTTGTCGGCCAGATGCGCGTGGCTCTGGCGTCCGTCGCGCTCGGAAACGCGTTTCTCGACAAGTCCTTGAGCGATCAGACGGGCCACCGTCTTGGTGATCGTCGGCGGTCGCACCGACAGATGCTCGGCCAGTTCCCGCAGGGTCACGCCGTCCTTTTCGCTGATCGCCAGCAACACCGTGTCCTGTCCGGGGTAGAGATCGAGCGTTGCCAGCCGTCCCGCCAGAGCGGTTCGCGCCAGACGCGCGGCGACGCCCAGATGCGTCGTCACGGACCGCTTCCTCTGCTTCTTCCCCGCCATCTTGTCCCCATTCCTTTTCGCAGGGCAAAATGACGAAGCGTCGCTATGTTGTCTACCTTGTTTGCCCGCTACCCTCATGCAAGGAAACATCGTCACGAACCAGACATGCCAGGCTCATCACGAGGATCGACCATGCGGCCACGCTACGAGGAGATGACGAGCGAGGAACTCGCGGCCGAGCGTTCGGGGCTGGACGCGGCTGTCGCGGTCGTTCCCATCGCCGCCGTGGAACAGCATGGGCCGCATCTGCCGCTTGGCACCGATGCGATGCTAGCCGACGCGATGGTCGAGACGGTTCTGGCGATGCTGCCGACGGCGCGCCCGGTGACGTTTCTGCCGACGGCGCGGATCGGCAAGTCCACCGAACATACGCGGCTTGCCGGCACGCTCAGTCATGACTGGCGAACGGCGACGGCGGCGCTGATCGAGATCGGCGAGGGGCTCGCGACCGCCGGCTTTCGCCGCCTCGTCATCGTCAATGCCCATGGCGGCAACACGCCGGTCATGGACACCGCCGCGCTGGAATTGCGCAAGGCGCATGGCGTGCTGGCCGCGACCTGTTCCTGGCTGCGTTTCGGCATTCCGGACGGCTTGCTGCCGAAAGAGGAGAGCGTCATCGGCATCCACGGCGGCGCGGTGGAGACGTCGCTGATGCTGCATTTCCGCCCGGACCTCGTGCGGACCGAGGCGGTCCGTGATTTCGCCTCCCTGCAGAGCGATCTCGACGGCTCGGCGAAGCGGTTGAGGGCGCATGGCCGGCTCGGTTTTGGCTGGATGGCCGAGGACCTCAATCCGGCGGGCGTTGTTGGCGACGCCACGCTGGCCACGGCGGCGATCGGCGCGGCGATCGCCGACTATCAGGCAAAGGCGTTCGTGGAGTTTCTCGACGACGTCTTGGCCTTCGACCTGTCGCGATTGCGCTGATCGGGCACGCCGGGTCAGCCGTTTAGACAACCCCGTGCATTCACGATCCGACGCGCCTATATCGTTGGCCGATCCAAGCAGGAGAGTTTGATGTCCGATAACGCCAGCCAGGCCGACGCGCAGATCCCGGTCACCGTCCTCACCGGCTATCTGGGATCCGGCAAGACGACGCTGCTCAACCGCATCCTGTCGGAGGATCACGGCCGCAAATACGCTGTCATCGTCAACGAGTTCGGCGAGATCGGCATCGATAACGACCTCATCGTCGAATCCGACGAAGAGATCTACGAGATGAACAATGGCTGCGTCTGCTGCACGGTGCGCGGCGATCTGGTGCGTGTCGTCGAGGGGCTGACGCGCCGCAAGGGCCGCTTCGACGCGATCATCGTCGAGACGACGGGTCTCGCCGACCCGGTGCCGGTGGCGCAGACCTTCTTCATGGACGAGGACGTGCGCGCCAGGACCAGGCTGGACGCCGTTGTCGCTCTGGTCGACGCCAAGCATCTGCCGCTGCGCCTCAAGGACAGCCGCGAGGCGGAAGACCAGATCGCCTTCGCCGATGTCGTGCTGCTCAACAAGTCCGACCTCGTCTCGCCGGAGCAGCTCGCGGTGGTCGAAGCGACGGTCCGCGCGATCAACCCCACCGCCGTGATCCATCGCACCCAGCGGGCCGGCATCGACCTGAAGCGGGTGCTCGGGCAGGGCGCCTTCGACCTCAAGCGCGTGCTCGACGACGACCCCGATTTTCTCACCGGCGCGGAAGACGTTCATGACGAGCATGGCTGCGGCCCGGACTGCGACCATGAACACCATCACCACGGCCACGATCATCATGGCCACGCGCACCACCACGATGCGGCCTCGCCCTTGCACGATGTGACGGTGAAGTCGGTGTCGCTGCGCGGCGGTGAGCTCGACAGCGAAAAATTCTTCTCCTGGATTCAAGCACTGACCCAGGAACAGGGACCGAATATCCTGCGCCTCAAGGGCATCATCGCCTTTGCCGGCGATCCGGACCGCTATGTCGTGCAGGGCGTCCACATGATCGTCGAGGGTGATCACCAAAGGCCATGGCGCGACGACGAAAAGCACGAGAGCCGACTGGTGTTCATCGGCCGCGAACTCGACGCCGAGGAATTGTCGGCGGAGTTCGAGGCGTGCGCGGCGCGTCAGCGGGAACATGCCTGATGCCGTCGATCGCGGCCTATGAGTTTCCGGATTTTGTAGAGACGGCGGCTTTCGTGAAGGATCAGCCGGTTTTCGCCATCGCCGACGGTAGCGTACGGTTTCCGGCGGGTGGCGAGCGGGTGGTCGAGGCGCATCCGGGCGGGCTGTTGTCGGCGCGCTACGATCCGTACGGCCGGCGGCTTCTGACCGGCGGCGAGGACGGCCGCGTGGTGTCGGTTGACGGCGGCGGCGCGGCGCGCGAAATCGCCTCGATCGGCCGCAAGTGGATCGCCGCGGTCGCCGGCGGCCCACGGGATACGGTGGGCTTTGCCTCGGGCAGGACCGCCTATGTCCGGCTCAGCGGCGGCGCGCTCAAGGAAATCCGCCATGAGCGCACGGTCGAGGACATCGCCTTCGCGCCGAAGGGCATCCGCGCGGCAACCGCGCGCTACGACGGGGCTTCGCTGTTCTTTCCCGCGACGGACGCCGCTCCGGCGGCGCTCGAATGGAAGGGCGCGCATCTCGGCATCGATTTTTCGCCCGACGGACGCTTCCTGGTGACGATCATGCAGGAAAACGCCCTGCATGGCTGGCGGATCGACGACGGCAAGCACATGAAGATGACCGGCTATCCGGCCAAGGTGAAGGACTGGTCCTGGTCGGCCAAGGGCAAGTTCCTGGCGACGTCCGGCGCGCCGGCCGCGATCCTGTGGCCGTTTTCCGGCAAGGACGGGCCGATGGGCAAGGCGCCGCTGGAGCTTGGCACCCGCGGCGACACGATGGTGACCGCCGTTGCCTGCCACCCGGCCGAGGACATGCTGGCGATCGGCTATGGCGACGGCATGATCCTGGCGGTGCGCTTCGCCGATTCCAAGGAAGCGCTGCTCAGGCGGGGTGGCGCGAGCCCGGTCAGGACGATGGCCTGGAGCGGCGAGGGCCGCTTGATCGCCTTCGGCTCGGAATCTGGCGAGGCCGGCGTGATCGACATCGCGGGGTGAGACGGTGCAGGTGGATGCGGAGGCTTTACGCCGGATCCTCTTCCGCCGGCTCCTCCGTCACCGCCGCCTCGATTGTGCAGACGATGCCCTCCGGGCGGTAGTCGATCTTGACCTCGCCGCCGAATTCGGCCGCCATCGCCTGCTCGATCAGGCGCGAGCCGAAGCCGCGGGCCGCGGGCGCTTCGACCGGCGGACCGCCGGTTTCGTGCCAGGTAAAGGTGAGTTGCCGCGTGCCCTTGGCGCTCTCCAGGTCCCACTCGATCCTCACCTGGCCGGTATCGTTCGACAGAGCGCCGTATTTGGTCGCGTTGGTTGCCAGCTCATGCAGGCCAAGCGCCAAAGCGAGGCTTTGCCGCGCCGTCAACCGCAGTTCCGGTCCGGATACGGCGATCCGCGATTCGTCTCGCGGCTGATGGGTTTCCAGTGAGTTGGCGACGATCGCCGCGATCGGCGCCGAGGTCCAGCTCGTTTGGGTAAGGATGTCGTGCGCCTTGCCGAGCGCGATCAGCCGGGCCGAGAAGGCGGCGAGCCCGTCCTGGACGTTGGTGGCACGGCGCAGCGTCTGATTGGCGAGGGCATTGACCATAGCGAGCGTGTTCTTGACGCGGTGCTGAAGTTCCCGTGTCAGCATCTTTTGGCGCTCTTCGGCCTCCATCTGCTCCGTCACGTCGCGCACAGCACCGATAAAGCGGACGGTCTCACCATTGTCCGCAATGGTCTGGCCGGCGGCATGGATGTGCCGAAGCAGACCATCCGTCAATCCGACGATGCGATAGACGATGTCATAGCTGCCGCCGCTGGAGGGATCGAGGGTCAGATCAACGGCGGCCTCGACGCGTTCGCGGTCATCGGGATGCAGAGCCGGAAGAAAGCTGCCCGCGTAGGAGACCTCCGCATCGGGCCCCAGGCCGAACATGGCCTTGCAGCGCTCGTCCCATCTCAGTTCCCCGCTGCGCAGGTCATAGTCGAAGGTTCCGATACCCGCCGATTCCTGGGCCAGTCGGAGACGTCTTTCGGTTTCGATTAAAGCCTGCTCGGCCTGTCGGCGCTGGCTGAAGGTCCAGGAACGGTTCAGCACCTCCCGGATGAAGGTGACTTCCTCGTCGCTCCAACGCCGGGGCTTTGCGGCGTGCAGATAAAGGATGACCCGAACCCGGCCGTCCTCGACCACCGTCAGATTGAGGAGCGCGCCGATTCCGATCTCAGACCATGCCTTTTTCACGGCCGGCGATGAAGAATGGTCAGCGGTGTTCTCGATCACCACGAGGCCGGATTGCAACTCGTCCAGAAATCTGGTGCCGAACTGTTCGAGCGGAATGACCCCGGAAAGCGCCGTCGCATTCTCGCAGTCCATTCGCTGGCGATCGTCGCGGTGGTCTCGGCGGCATCGACATGGGCATAGCCGACCCGCGCGATATCCAGCGTCTCGCCGAGTATCTCCAGTGCCTTGTCGGTATGAGAGGCCGAGGTTTCGCTCAATATCAGTTCGTCGCCGAGCCGCAGCAGCGCGGATTGTCGTACCCCGCGGGCCCGATCGGCCGTGCGGTCGACGATCGCGCCGGGGAAACGCAGCGGGTTTCCGTTGCTGTCGTAGAAGCATCGTCCCTTGGCGAACACCCAGTGGATCGTGCCATCGCTATCGATCGAGCGATACTCTTGTGAATAAGCCGAGCCAGTTTCGATGGCCGCGTTGATCGCGGCGCTGGTTCCGGCGAGATCGTCGGGGTGGACGCCTCGCAAGAATGTCTCGATTGGCACGCCCTTGTCGGCGAGTGCCGGATCGACACCGAACAGACGGGCGAAACGTGTGTTGACGTAGACGCTATCGCCCGGGATGTCCCAATCCCAGGTTCCAACCAGGTCCGAAACCTCAAGGGCGAGGTGCAGCCGTTCTCGGCTGACCTCCAGTTCCTGGCGTTCCTTGCGCTCGCGTGTCCGGTCGCGCAGGATCTTGAGGACGCCGGCGGGCTTCTCGTCGTCGCCGAGGAGCGGCATCATTTCGCCGCTCGCGAAGAAGCGCGATCCATCGGCCTTCAAGTGCCAGCGCTCGTCGCTTGCCTTGCCCATGGTCAGGGAAAGGCTCATCTCGCGTTCCGGAACGCCGGCCTCGACGTCTTCGGGGGTGAAGATCGTCGCGATCGGGCGGCCGACGATCTGGCGTTCGGACCAGCCGAGCACGGCTTCGGCGGCCTCGTTCCAGGTCGTGACGGTGCCGTCGAGATCGGCGGCGATGATGGCATAGTCGACGGCGCTTTCGACGATCAGGCGATAGCGGGATTCGCTTTTGTGCAAGGCCTTTTTCAGGCTGGCGATCTCTTCTTTCAGATCGGCGATCTCGTGCGTCGCGGCGTCGAGCCGTGTCGCGGCATCGTCGCCGCTGGCGGACTCCAGATTCGCCAGCCGGCGGCGCAACGCCGCGTTCTCCGCGAGGGCCGAGGCCAGCCGGTCGTCTTTGGCCAGTTCCATCCGGCTCCGTCCCCAGCAAAGGTCAAGGAAGTCGGACGTGTCCGCCCACAAATCCCCATCCATGTCCCTGTTGGTTGCCTATGCCATTTCATCCGCGGGGGAACAAGGGCGTCCCACGCAAGTCATTAAGTTTGAATGATTATTCACCGAAATGCGCTGTTCAAGCCGGTGGCGCAAAGCAGCGATGCGCGGCCGTATCGGTAGTAATTACAGGAAGCTGTCTGCGGCCGGTCGGCCTCAACGTGCCCGCCGCGCGCGCGAGATGTCGCGGCGTGATTTCCAGAGCCAGCAAGCGGTGTGGCTCGAACGGCCCCGGCATGGCGAGATTCGCGGTGGCCGCGCATGAAAAGCCGAAGCGACCATAATATTCCGGATCTCCGACGAGCAGGATCGCGCCATGGCCGCGCCGCGCTGCTTCGCCAATCGCATGGCGCATCAGCGCGCCGCCGATACCGGCATTCTTGAGATAGGGATCAACCGCCAGCGGGCCAAGGAGCAGCGCTGGAACCGAGTTGCCGGTCGGCCCGCCGGCGGCGATGTTCCACAGGCGCACGGTTCCGATCAGACTCCCCCCGGCTGCGATCGCGGCGAAGGCGAGGCCCTCCGCCGGGCGTCGACCGCGCCGGATTGCCTCCGACGACTTGCGCTTGCGACCGGGACCCATCGCGACGTCGAGAAGGGCCTCGCGCGCGGCGAGGCCATCCTCGGTTTCCGGAGCGATCGAAAACAGCGGCGCGGCGGACTCGAAGGCTGCGGCATGAAGGAATGCGGACATAATACCCCCCTCGGATCGACCGGAGGCGGAAGGGAGCGGCCGGGCGATGCCGCGGCGCGCGGGCGAAATGCCCGGCGCGGTCCGCGCCGGGCATCAGCTTCGGAGCGACCGGCTCCGTCGTCGCAATCGGGTTGGCATGCGGCGCCTCAGATCACGTAGGCACGCAATGGCTCGATGCCGTTGAAGGCGACCGAGGCATAGGTCGTCGTGTAGGCGCCGGTACCCTCGATCAGAACCTCGTCGCCCACCGTCAGCGAGATCGGCAGCGGGTAGGGCGTCCTTTCGTAAAGCACGTCCGCCGAATCGCAGGTCGGGCCGGCGATGACGCACGGTTCCGTCCGCTCGCCGTCATGCTGGGTGACGATGGGATAGCGGATCGCCTCGTCCATGGTCTCGGCAAGGCCGCCGAATTTGCCGATGTCGAGATAGACCCAGCGGTTGGCGTCCTCGTCCGACTTCTTCGAGACCAGCACGACTTCGGCCTTGATGACGCCGGCGTCACCGACCATGCCGCGACCCGGCTCGATAATCGTCTCCGGCAACCGGTTGCCGAAATGCTTGCTGAGGCTCGCGAAGATCGCCTGACCGTAGGCGCTCGCGGCCGGTACGTCCTTCAGATAGCGGGTCGGAAAGCCGCCGCCCATGTTGACGAGCGTCAGGACGATGCCCTTGTCGGCCAGCGCCTCGAAGACGTATTTCGCGTCGGCGATCGCCGCGTCCCAGGCTTCCGTGTCGGTCTGCTGCGAGCCGACATGGAAGGAGACGCCGGTGGCCGTGAGACCAAGCGCGTTGGCCTGCATCAGCACGTCGATCGCCATCGTCGGGACGCAGCCGAACTTGCGCGACAGCGGCCACTCGGCGCCCTCGCCATCGGTCAGGACGCGGCAGAAGACGCGGGCGCCGGGCGCGGCGCGGGCCACCTTCTCGACCTCCTCGACGCAATCGACGGCGAACAGCGACACGCCGAGCGCGTGGGCGCGGGCGATGTCGCGCTCCTTCTTGATGGTGTTGCCGTAGGAGATACGCTTGGCCGTCGCGCCGGCCTCGAGCGCCATCTCGATTTCGGCGACCGAAGCGCAGTCGAAATTGGAGCCGAGCGAAGCGAGCAGGCGCAAAACCTCCGGCGCCGGATTGGCCTTCACGGCGTAGAAGATCGCCGAATCGGGCAGGGCCTTGCGGAAGGCGTTGAAATTGTCCTCGACGATATCGAGGTCGACAACGAGGCAGGGGCCGTCCGGTCGTCGGGTGGCAAGGAAGTCGAGGATGCGCTGCGTGGCCATTGGGCTCTCCCATTGACCCGATCCTTGCGGATCGGAAAATCGACGAGGAACGACCGCAAGATTGCCGCGGACAGCCGATAGCGACCCTCCGAACGGCCTCTTGCGAGACGCGACGATGGCCGGATGCGGACGCGAAACGTCCGTCTCCGGTAATCAGTCTGCCATGGCTTGGAGGGCTTGAACCCGCCGCACTTCAGGCAAGGATGGTGTGCCTCTTCAGTATTCCCGGCTTTGGAGACCAGGAGAGACCAGAAAGGCCCGGACCGTCGTTGCTTCAAGGCGTCCTCAATTTTGCGAAGCTCGCAAAACCGACTGGATGTGTTACGTCCAGGTACCGTCCCGGCAACCCTCGCATTTGAGGACCGGGGGACGCCCACAGGCACGTGCGACTTGGGGCGAGATGCGATGTATGCCGGTGGTCCGTCACAGACAAGGGGAAAAGCACGCCCCGATTGATTTTTTGCCCATTCCCATAGCAGGAAGGACGGCCACCGTTGTCCGGCGGTCACAAATTCAAGCCTGGAGCAAGGTGCCCGAATGGATACGCTGACCCGGATGCGCGCCTTCATCGCCGTCATCAACAATCAGGGCTTCTCGGCAGCGGCTCGCAAGACCGGCCGCTCCAAGGCGCTTCTGTCGAAATATGTGCGCGAACTGGAGGACGAACTCGGCGTTCTCCTGATCAACCGCACCACCCGGCAGATCGCCCTCACGGCGGCCGGCGAGGTCTATCTGGCGCGTGCCTCCGGTATCCTCGCCGATCTCGAAAGCCTCAACGAGGAGGCGCGGGAAGCGACCGGCGAGGCGAAGGGGACGATCCGCGTGTCGGCGGCCCGGACCTTCGGCGACGCTGAATTGGGGCTCAGCCTCGTCGACTTCGCCAGGGACCACCCCGACATCGGGCTCGACATCCATCTCGACGATAGTTTCGTCAATCTGGTCGAGGAGGGCTTCGACGTCGCGATCCGCATGACGCGGCTGGCCGATTCCGCGATGATCGCCCGGCGACTGGCTTCGCTCGACTTCGCCATCGTCGGTAGCCCGGACCTGTTGAAGCGGCTCGGCCGGCCGACGCACCCCTCGCAGATCGCCGGCTTCCCGGCGGTGATCGATTCCAATTCGCGGATGTTTTCCAACTGGATCTTCCGCGACCCGGAAACCAAGGAGACGATCCCGGTCACCGTGTCGGGAAAATTCACCGCCAACAGCCCCGTTACGGTCCGGGCGGCGGCGATTGCCGGCCTCGGTCTGGCGTTGAGCCCGAGCTTCGTCATCCGCAAGGACATCGAGGCGGGAAAACTGATGACGGTGCTTGACGATTACATGCCGAGCGAAGCGGGAATCTATGCGGTTTTCCCGCATCGCCGCCATCTGCCGGCGCGGGTGCGCCTGTTCGTCGACTATCTGGCGGACTGGTTCAAGAAGTGCGATTCAAAGCGTCGGAACGGCGGTTGAGGCGAGCCGGCCGGCGCCGGCAGCTTTTACCCAACCTTAGCAGAGCTTTGGTAGGCTAGCTGCATGTCGAGTCGATCCTTCCTCGCCGCGCTGGCTCTCTTAGCCTCCGCACCCGCCGCCGCCCACGAGCAGGCGGTGCCGGCCGTCTCGCGTTCCGAAATGCCATATGCCGTCGATGCCGATCCCGGCACGATCGTCATCGAGACCGGCGAGCGCAAACTCTACCTGCTGACGGGGCAGGGCAAGGCGCTGGAATACGACATCGCCGTCGGCAAGCCGAGCGAGCAATGGTTCGGCAAGAGCTGGATCTCGAAAAAGCGCGACAATCCCACCTGGACGCCGACGCCGTCGATGCGCAAGAAGAACCCGAGCCTGCCCCAATCGGTGGGGCCGGGGCCGAAGAACCCGCTGGGCGAGCGGGCGCTGAATCTCGGCTGGGGCGCCTACCGCATCCACGGGACCAACTCGCCGAACTCGATCGGCCGCGCTGCGTCCGCCGGGTGTTTCCGGATGCGCAATGCGGACGTCAAGGATCTGTTCGAGCGGGTGAATGTCGGCGCACAGGTTCTCGTCCTGCGCTGAACCGGTGCCAAAACGGGCGGTCGTTCAAACTTCGGCCATTCTTATGCTGTTTCCAGTTTCGGCGGATTTGGAGGGGAACGGCCTTGCATCATCGGGTTACGGCAGGCGCGCTGGGACTTGTCGCGGTCCTTTTCACGGCCGGCGTCGCCTCAGCGCATCCGCACGTCTTCGCCGAGGCCAAGGTCGAGATCGTCGGCACGCCGGACGGACAGCTCGCGGCGATCCGCAACATCTGGCGCATGGACGAGCTGTTTTCGTCCTCGGTGATCGTCGATTTCGACAAGAACGCCAACGGCACGCTTGACGACGACGAACTTTCCGAGGTCGGAGCGACGGTCAAGGAATCGATCGCCGAGTGGAATTTCTACACCTTCGTGGAAGCCGGTGGCCGCGAGGTGACGATGGCGCCGCCGGACGAAATCCTCATGCTTTGGGAGAACAACCAGCTTCTGATGTTCTTCGAGATGAAGGCCGGCGAACCGGTCGATCTCGTCAAGGACAAGCTGACGGTTTCCAACTTCGACGAGACGTTCTTCGTCGCTTTTGACTTTGCCGACGAGAGCGATTTTCAACTCATCGACATGCCGAAGAGCTGCGCGAAGAAATTTCTCGTGCCGGACGAGGACGAGGCCGCCAAGCAGTGGCTGGCATCTGTGGCGACGCTGGCCCCGGACGAAACCATACCCGACGATGGCGTCAACTATTCCAAGGTCCTGGCGACACGGCTGGAGGTGACATGCGCGCCCGCGAGCTGATTGGACTCGGCACCACGCTTGTCTTCGCGGCCGCGCTCATCGTCGAACCGGCACTGGCCAAGTCGTCGCTCGGAATCGGCAGCGCCGCGGTAACCGCACAACCATCCGGCGGCCTCTTCGCTCCGATCTTCAGCCAGATAGCGACCTATCAGCGGGAGTTCTTCACCGCGCTGCGGCAAGCCCTGATCCAATTGAAGAAGGATGGCTCGGCGCTGCCGTTCCTGGTCGGTCTGTCCTTTGCCTACGGGGTGTTCCACGCCGCCGGCCCCGGCCACGGCAAGGCGGTGATCTCATCCTACATGCTGGCCAACGAAGTGGAGTTGCGTCGGGGGATCCTGTTGTCCTTCGTGTCGTCGCTGCTGCAGGCGGTGTCAGCGCTCGCACTGGTCGGGGTCGGCTGGTACGTGTTGCGCGGCACCGCAGTGTCGATGACTGACGCGACCGACGTGCTCGAAATTGCCTCCTATGCGCTGATCGCCCTCTTCGGTGCGTGGCTTTTGACCCGCAAGCTGTTGCGTCTGTTTGGTGGGCTGCGGACAGGTGGAACGCTGGCCTTCGCGCCGCCGCGTCTTGCGAAGAAGCAGACCGATCCGGCGGGAGCGCTCGCTTTCGCCGCGCCCGGCGGCGCGGGCTTCATGAGGGGAGGGGCGCCATTGATGCGGCCTGCCTCGGCGGCGTTCGACGCCGGGATCTGCACCGACGACGAAGATACATGCGCTTGCGGGCGGGCGCATATTCCCAATCCGAAAGACCTCGGCGGCCGGATGACGCTCGGCTCGGCCGCCGCGGCCGTGTTCGCCGTCGGTCTGCGCCCTTGTTCTGGCGCCATCGTCGTCCTCACCTTTGCCCTGCTCAACAGCCTTTATCTCGGCGGCATCCTGTCGGTCTTCGCCATGGCGATCGGGACCGCGCTTACCGTGTCCGCCATCGCCTGCGTCGCCGTCTTCGCCAAGGGCTTCGCGTTGAAAGCCAGCGGCGGCGGAACGATGGGCCGGGCCGTGGCGGCCACGGTGGAGATCGCCGGCGCTCTCTTTCTGCTGATCGTCGGCCTGCTGTTGCTTGGCGGCGCGCTCCAGACGGCTTCAGCGTGAATTAAAGCTGCCGGCATCGCGACCGTCTGGGGCCAGCCGGCAGCGCCGGGCGGTCCGGTCGATACCAAGCGTTAATTGTCTCTGTCTTACCTTTCGGAAGACGTATGATCCGAAGGTCTTGAAGCGCGAATATGCCCCATCCCCTTGGAACCCGGACAGCGCCCTCGGGATTGCAAATGCCGCACGCCTCGATTGTATCCTGGGTGATTGGGCGGGCGACATGACGTCGCTATCGATCCCCCAGGGCGGTGCCGCCATTATCGCGGGCCAGCAGGCCCAGTTGGAAGCCCAGGCGTTGCTGATCGAAGAGCAGGCCGCCGCCCTGGCACATAGCCGAAAGATCTTCGAGCGAGCCTCCGCTGCGGCGCGCATCGGAGTTTGGGAATGCAACCTTGCCTCCCATACCTTGGCGTGGACGGACGTCGTGTACGACATCTTCGATCTCCCGCGCGGATGCGCGCTCGATCGGAACGAGATTCTGAACTGTTATCCGCGGAGTTCGCGCAAGATGCTCGAGAGGTTGAGAAGCAAAGCGATCGAGGATCGCAGCGGCTTCAGTCTCGACGCCGAGATCACCACGACGAAAGGTCGGCTTCGCTGGATCCGGATAACCGCCTCCGTCGAGTGCGACAACGGTGTTGCCGTCCGGATCTTCGGGATGAAGCAGGACATTACCGAAGAAAAGATCATCTCGGACCGGATGCGATATCTCGCGGAGTTCGACGTGATGACCGGGCTATGCAATCGAAGCCGGTTCCAGTCACGGCTTTCAGATCTCGGCGCGTGCGATGCCGACCTCAACCCGATCGGCGCGCTCATGCTGGTGGATCTTGACGGGTTCAAGCAGGTCAATGACACCTATGGTCACGCGCTTGGAGACGAGTGCCTGAAAGAGGTCGCCCTGCGGCTTGGGAATGCGTGCTCCCAGGCGGAGATGGTTGCGCGGATCGGCGGCGATGAGTTCGCGATACTGCTCGGCGCCCATCTCGACCGGCGCGCGATGGAGGAACATGCGGGAGCAATCGTGGAAGCTCTCGGCAGGCCTGTCGATCGTCAAGGCCATTCGCTCAAACTCGGCGCATCGGTTGGCATCGCACGCGTCGACGCCTGCACGCCTTCCGAGCTGTTCATCCACGCCGACGCCGCCCTCTACGCCGCCAAGGCCGCGGGACGAAACCGGTTCTGCATGTTCGACCCGGCCATGATGCGTACGGATTCGGGCCACGCGCCGGCGTCTGGAACGGCCGCGCCGATCAGGCCGATGGATACCGATGGCAGGGCTTTCCGGCGGGCGCGCTCAGCCTGAGACCGGAGGTCTGGATTGCGCCGGCCATGGCCGACGTGGCGTCCTCTACACCAGCGCGTTCATCGCGTTCGACGCTGGCGATGGATCAGCTATCTGCCACGACCAGCGGCATAATCCCGGCAGGCCTCGCCAAACGCCTCGAAGATCGCGGCCGAGGCGGCGTCGGTCTCGGCCCAGTATTCCGGATGCCACTGGACGCCGAGCGCGAAGGCGCGAGCGCCTTCGACGGAGACAGCCTCGATCGTTCCATCCGAGGCGGTCGCCTCGACGGTAAGGCCCTCGGCGAGGCGGTCGATCGCCTGACGATGCACCGAGTTCACCTCGATCTCGTGCGCACCGACGATGCCGGCGAGCATTCCGCCGGGTGTTACCGAGACCGGATGACGGATGGCGAAGCGTTCGCGCTGTTCCTTGTTCGGCATGGCCCGGTGATCCATGCGGCCTTCGATCTCCTGGATCTCGGTCGCCAAAGTACCGCCGAGCGCGACATTGAGCTCCTGATGCCCGCGACAGATGCACAGCAGCGGTACGCCCTTGCCGATCGCGCCTCGGATCAGCGCTTCGGTCAGACGGTCGCGGTCCGGATCGAACGGTTCATGCGCCTGGCTCGGCGGCACGCCATAGCGATCCGGATGCACATTCGAGGCCGAACCGGTCAGCATCAGGCCATCCACCCGGTCGAGCAGCACCGCTATCTCGAACTCGTTCGACAGCGCCGGCACGATGATCGGCAGGGCTTCGGCAACGCGGGTGAGTGCTTTCAGATAGGTGTCCGGTGTCGCGTGCCAGCGATAATTGTCGAAGTCGCGGACGTCGGCGGGAACGGCGACGAGGATCGGAGCGGCGGGCATGGACGGGAGCTTTCTCCGGCGTTTCCTTGGCTGTGCCGATGTAGGAAGCCGTTGGGCGATTGTCGATCCACCATGCCAAGGCCGGTCTCTGGAACAGATGGTGGCCGAAACGTCCGTATATTTAGCTTATTATAAGTATTAGTTCCAAATTCCATTAGGAGCCAAGATTCCTTTACCTCCAAGGGGAGATGTTCTAGCGTTTTTCTGCCCGCCGCGGATCTGGGAGTACGCCGCAAAGCCGGCGGACGCCGCGGCGTCCGAACATGGGAGGATATTTACTTGGATCGTCGTTCATTCATGAAGAAGGCCGGGGGAGTCGGGATCGGCGCCGCTGCAGCCTCGACGCTGGCCGCGCCCGCCATCGCGCAGGAAAATCCCAAGATTACGTGGCGCTGTACGTCGTCATTCCCGAAGTCGCTGGACACGATCTATGGCGGCGCCGAGACGATGGCGAAGTATATCAAGGGCTCGACCGACGGCAATTTCGACGTCCAGGTGTTCGCCGCCGGAGAGATTGTCCCGGGTCTGCAGGCAGCCGACGCGGCCACCGGCGGCACGGTGGAGATGGCGCATACCGCGTCCTATTACTACTGGGGCAAGGATCCGGTCTATGCCCTAGGCACGGCGGTTCCGTTCGGCCTCAACGCCCGTCAGTCGAATGCCTGGTTCTACTACGGCGACGGCGACCGGCTGATGAACGAGTTCTACGCCACTCAGGGGCTCTATGGTCTGCCTTGCGGCAACACCGGCGTGCAGATGGGTGGCTGGTACCGCAAGGAGATCAACACCCTTGACGACCTCAAGGGGCTGAAGGTCCGCATTGGCGGCATGGGCGGCAAGATCATCGAAAAGCTCGGCGTGGTGCCGCAGCAGATCGCCGGCGGCGACATCTATCCCTCGCTGGAAAAGGGCGTCATCGACGCCGCGGAATGGATAGGCCCCTACGATGACGAGAAGCTCGGCTTCTACAAGGTTGCCCCCTACTACTATTATCCGGGCTGGTGGGAGGGCGGACCGACGCTCCACACCCTGGTCAATCTCGACAAGTGGGAGGGACTGCCGAAGCATTACCAGGAAGTCGTCCGCTCCGCCTGTCAGGCGGCGAATGCCGACATGATGGCGTCCTACGATTTCAAGAATCCGTCCGCGATTCGGCGGCTGGTGCAGAACGGCGCCCAGTTGCGTCCGTTCAGCCAGGAGATCCTGCAGGCCTCCTACGACGCGGCCAAGGAAACCTATGCCGAGATTTCGGCCGGGAACGAAAAGTTCAAGGAGATCTACGAAAACCAGCTGGCGTTCAAGAAGGACGCCTATCTGTGGGCGCAGCTTTCGGAATACACCTTCGACACCTTCATGATGATCCAGCAGCGCAACGGCACGATGTAGCCGCGGTCGCGGTCTGATACCTCCAGCCACGGGACCGCGACGTCTCGTGGCTGTTCCGCCGCTGCGCCCGGCTGCGCAAGAGGCTCCCGGAAGAGCCATGCTGCGCTGCAAGGGGGAAACTTAAGCCGATCCCCGACGAGGGGCGACTTCCACGCGCGTCGAAGCGCCCGTTTCCGTCGTGACAGTGTGCCGAACGTTGATCAGCTTGGCGATCTCCGCCGCGAGTTGCTGCTGGAGATAAGGCTTGCCGAGGCGAGGTATCTCCAGACTGGAATTATCGGGAAGTTCGGCGTAGCCGGTGGCCAGTAGGATCGGCAGACCGGGCCGCAGACGGCGCGCTTCCTCCGCGAGTTGCCCGCCGTTCATCTTGGGCATGGAATAATCGGTGATCATCAGGTCGATCGCGCCTGGACCGCGCAGAATTTCGAGCGCTGCGGCACCGGAATTCGCCTCGATGACCTCGTGGCCCAAATCCTCCAGCATGTCGACCGTACTCATTGCGATCAGGAAATCGTCGTCAACAAAAAGAATGGTGGAGCACGGAACCGCATCGCCAGCAAGAATTTCGCCGCTGCCCGCGATCACTGCTTCGGTGCGCGCGACCGCCGTCGTGGCAGGCAGCCATAACTCGGCGGTTGTGCCGCGGCCGATTTGGCTCTCCAGCCGCAACGCGCCTTTCAACTGCACCGCCAGGCCGTGGATCATCGAAAGGCCGAGGCCGGTTCCCTTGCCGAGCTCCTTGGTCGAGAAGAACGGTTCGATCGCGCGGCTCACCGTCTCCGCGTCCATGCCCTGACCGGAATCGGTCACACTCAGGCGCAGATATGAGCCGGCGGGGAGATTGAGTTTGGCCGTTGGAGAGGCGGCGTCCAGACCGATCGATACGGTGCCCCCCTCGGGCATTGCGTCCCGGGCGTTCACGACAAGGTTGAGGAGGGCAAGCTCGACCTGATTGGGATCGATCAGGGCCGACGGTAAGCCGTCCGCCATATCGAACCGCATCTCGATATCGGACCCTACCGATTTTTCCAGAAGCGCCGACATCCCGCCGACAAGTGTAACCAGATCGGTTGCCTCCACGCGCAAATCCTGCCGGCGGGCAAAGGCTAGAAGGCGCTGGGTCAGCGCGGCGCCGCGCTTGGCACCCTGCAAGGCGCCGTCGATCAGGCGCGAGGCCTTGGCGTCCTCGGCAAGATGCTTGCGCAGGAGATCGAGGGTCCCCAGCACCGCCATCAGCAAGTTGTTGAAGTCGTGCGCCACGCCGCCGGTCAGCTGCCCGATCATCTCCATCTTCTGAGCCTGGCGGAGCTGTTCTTCGGCGCGCTCGCGCTGATCGATCTCCGTCAGGACAAGCTCGTGGGCGCGATTGAGTTCGGCGGTTCGCTCGGCAACCCGCTCCTCCAGCGTCTCGTTGAGGTGCTGCAGGTTTTCCTCGGACGTCTTGCGATCGGTAATATCGGAGGAAACGCCCACAAGGCTCGAGTAGCCTTTCGCCTCGTCGCTTACGACGCGGGCCCTGACCTCGATCCAGTGTACGCTGCCATCCGGCCAGATGACGCGATACTCGATCACGTAGTCGCTGTTATCCGCGATGCTGCGCGCAACCGCCTCGCGCATACGCTCCTGATCGTCCGGATGGATGCTGGCGAGGAGCTCCTCATAGCTCAATGACTCCTTGGCCTCGCGGCCGAAATTCGCCTTGCAGCTATCCGAAACGATAAGCTTCGAGGTCTTCAGATCGAGTTCCCACGATCCGAGGCGTCCGGCCGTAAGCGCGGTCGTCAGGCGCTCCCGGCTCTCCCGCAATTCGTCCAGCCGCGCTCGCGCCTCGAACTGCCGAAGACGGCCCTTCAGCGCCGTGCGGGCCGCGCTGGTGAAGGTGGTGGGATGAAATGGCCGCTCGATGAAGGTGACGTTGCCGAACCCCTCCGACATCCGCGCTGCCGCCGGATTGCGTTCCGGGCCGCCGCCCCGGTTGGTAAGAATCACGCAGGCGAGATCCGACCAACTCGGCTGCGCTTCGAGCCGCCCGACAAGGGGGCGCAGATCAGCGCCCCGCGTCGCCTCCTCGGTCATGACGAGAAAAGCGGTGTCGTCGCTGATTTCCCGGCTCAGGGCATCCAGATCGGCGCAAACCCGAGATGGGAGTCCCACTTCCGCCAAGAGGCTGGCCGCAACAGATGCGTCGCGGCCGTGGGGCGCGATGATAAGGGCTTCGGGCGGCTGCGTCACGGCGGCCATCCTCACTCGGCGCCTGTCTGCTTCAGCAGCGGCCTTGGCTCCCCCACATAGGTCGGAGTGCCGCGCAGCACCCCCTGGAATCCTTCCAGCGGTTGTCCAAGCGTCAGTCCGTTTCTGCCGATGCCGTATTCCCGGATCGTGTCCTCGTGGCTTCCGGTCCGCTTCTTGATGATCGACACGGCACGTCTCATCCGGCCCACTGCCTCGAAATAGCGCAGCAAGATGACGGTATCCGCCAGATAGGTCAGATCGACCGGGGACTTCATCTCGCCGACCAGCCCATGCTGCGCCACCGTCAGGAACGTCGTCGCGCCCTGCCGATTGAGAAATTGCAGCAATTCGTGGATATGGAGGATCAGGGCGTTCTCCTCGGGCATCGCGGCCTGATAACCGTTGAGGCTGTCGATGACGACACTGGTCGCGTCGGCCTCGGCAACCCGATCGCGAACTCTGTGAGCGAACTCCCCCGGTGAAACTTCCGCCGCGTCGACCTGCTCGATATGAAGTTTGCCCGCATCCTGCATGGCCTTCAGGTCGAAGCCCATCGCCTGCACGCGGTTGAACAATAACCCGAGCTCTTCGTCGAAGATGAACATCGCCGCAGTCTCGCCGCGCTTGATGGCGGCGGCAACGAACTGAAGCGCAAAGAGGCTCTTGCCTGAACCGGCAGGGCCGAGCACCAGAGCGCTCGATCCTCGCTCGATGCCACCGCCCAGCAGGGCGTCGAGTTCGCCGATGCCACTGGTCAGCTTCTGGCCGAAGAAGCCGGTGCGATGCTCCGCCGCGACGAGCCGGGGAAACACCTCCACCCCGCCGGTCTTGATGGTGAAGTCATGGTAGCCGCCGCGAAAGGCCTGCCCACGATACTTGGTGACTCGCAGCCGACGGCGCTCGGCGCCGTAATTCGGCGCGAGTTCCTCCAGGCGGACGACACCGTGGACGACACTGTGGACCGTCTTGTCCAATGTATCGGAGGTCAGGTCGTCGAGAAGCAGGACGGTGGCGCCGCGTCGCGCGAAATAATGTTTGAGAGCCAGGATCTGCCGTCGGTAGCGCAGCGAACTCTGGGCCAGCAGCCGAATCTCCGACAGGCTGTCCAGAACGATACGGCTGGGTTGTACCCGTTCGATGGCCTCGAAGATCATTTTCGTCGTTTCGCCCAGCTCGAGATCGGACGAGTAGAGAAGGCTTTGCTGGGCATCGGCATCGAGCAGGCTTTCGGGGGGAACCAGCTCGAAAATATCGATATTGTCGGGGATGACCCAGCCGTGCGAAGCCGCGCCGTCCCGCAGTTCGCCCTTCGTTTCCGACAAAGTAATATAGAGGCCTCGTTCTCCCCGCTCTTCGCCTTCCAACAGAAAGCTCAGTGCAATTGTCGTCTTGCCGGTGCCGGGATTGCCTTCCAGCAAGAAGACATGGCCCTCCGACAGGCCGCCGGCCATGACGTCGTCCAGCCCGACAACGCCGGTCCGGGCCTTTGCAGGGCGATCAATTCTTACTTCCATGGATATCCGAAACCTTCAGGCACGCTGCGTCGCATAGGCCGATTGAGTGAATTATAGGGCTTCTCCAGATTTTCCATACCCGCGCGAATTCATCGCACGTCGCCGACCCGAGCGACCCACCCGGGGTGAACGTCGATCGCCTACAGGATCGCAACGGGGGCGGCTGCCTCATCTGCGCTTGAATTTCTGTCTGTAATCCTTACGATCCCGCGCCGAGCCACGGGCGGAGAATTCCGAACGGCGAAGACGCGTGCCGTCGTCAGGGCGGCACCTGCATTGTGGGAGACATCCATGGACAGACGCAGATTTCTCGGTGGCGCCGCCAAGGGCGCATTGGGCGCCGGCGTGGTTGGCGCGGGGGTCGCGACGCTGGCCGCGCCGGCCATCGCTCAGGACAGGCCCAAGGTCAACTGGCGCTGCGTTTCCTCGTTCCCGAAGTCTGTCGACACGATCTTCGGTGCCTCGGAACTGCTGGCGCGCTATGTGAACGAGGCGAGCGACGGCCAGTTCGACATCCAGCTGTTCGCGGCCGGCGAAATCGTTCCAGGCGGACAGGTCCTCGATGCCGTGGAAAACGGCACGGTCCAGATGGGCCACACCGCCTCCTACTACTATGTCGGCAAGAATCCGGCCTTCGCCTTCGGCACCGCCGTGCCCTTCGGTCTCAACGCTCGCCAGCTCAACGCCTGGTTCTATGAGGGCGGTGGCAACGACCTGATGAATGCCTTTTTCGCCAAGTCCGGGGTCTACGGTCTGCCGGCGGGCAACACCGGCGCCCAGATGGGCGGTTGGTATCGTAAGGAAATCAACACGCTCGACGATCTGAAAGGGCTGAAGCTGCGGATCGCCGGCCTTGCCGGCAAGGTCGTCGAAAAGCTCGGCGTCGTGCCGCAGCAGATTCCGGCGGGCGACATTTATTCGGCGCTGGAGCGCGGTACGCTCGACGCGGTCGAATTCGTCGGCCCCTATGACGACGAGCGGCTCGGCTTCCACAAGGTAGCCAAGTATTATTACTATCCCGCCTGGTGGGAGGGCGGCGCGGCACTCCACATGATGTTCAACCTTGAACAGTGGAACGCGCTGCCGAAGGCGTACCAGGCGATGCTGGAATCGGCCTGCCAGGCGATCAACGCGTCGATGCTCGCCTCATATGATTATCGCAATCCCGCCGCGCTCCGGCGGCTGGTCGGCGAAGGTGCGCAATTGCGGCCATTCAGCCAGGAGATCATGAATGCGAGCTTCGAGGCGGCGAAACAGGTTCATGAAGAGATCTCGGCATCCAACGAGGATTACCGCACGCTGCTCGAAAGCCAGAACGCCTTCAAGCAGGACGCCTATCTGTGGGCACAACTCTCCGAATATACCTTCGACACCTTCATGATGATCAAGCAGCGCGAAGGCGCGCTCTGAGCGAGAGGCGCAGCTGCGGCGAAACCATCAAGGCTCGGGACGACAACCGTTCCGGGCCTTTTCTTCTGCGCGCTGTAAGGTCGGCCGACCTATTGAAACGCCGGCGGCTGCGAGAGATCGACCGGTGCGTTCCCTTCGCTCGGCGGCGCGGGGGCGCTCGCGTCGGGTGATGGCCCCGCTCCCGGGGGAGTACCGGGCAGCCCGAGCGGCGGCAAACCGAACGCATCGTTGGTGGTCTGGCCAGAGCCCGAAGTGCCGCCGAGCGGCGGCAGGCTCATGCCGCCTTCGCCCCCGAAAGTGGGGATTTGCAGTCGGAACTCCGCCGGATCCATCGGCGGCCTGACGTCACCCTTGTACCGCGTGACCAGCCCGGGAAATGCCATGACGATGGCGATCATCAGCGCGTTGATGAGAATGAACGGCAGCGCCCCCTTGTAGATCGCCGGTGTGCTCACCCCCGCGAGCGTGCGGCCCGTGACCTTGTCGAACCACTCGCCGGTCGGCGCGATCGAGCGCAGATAGAACAGCGAGAAACCGAAGGGCGGCGTCAGAAAGGAGGTCTGCAGGTTGATGCCGATGAGGACGCCGAACCAGATCAGGTCGATGCCGAGTTTCTCGGCGACAGGGGCAAGCAGGGGGATCAGGATGAACGCGATCTCGAAGAAATCGAGGAAGCAGCCGAGAATGAAGATGAGGATAGAGACGGCGATCAGAAATCCGTATTCGTCCCCGGGGATCGCCAGCAGCAGCTCCTCGATCCAGATATTGCCGTTGATGCCGTAAAAGGTCAGGCCGAAGACCCGCGCCCCGATCAGGATGAAGAGCACGAAGGCCGACAGCTTGGCGGTGGACTCCAGCGCTTGCGTCAGTACCCGGAGCGAAAGCCGACCCTTGGCGAAGGCCATGACGAGCGCGCCGGTCGCACCCATCGCGCCGCCCTCGGTGGGCGTTGCGATTCCGAGAAAGATCGTGCCGAGAACGAGAAAGATCAGCGCTAGCGGCGGGATCAGCACGATGACGACCTGCTGGGCCAGCCGCGACAACAGGCCAAGACCGAAAGCGCGATTCAACAACGCGACAGCGTAGGCGACGCCCACACCCGTGGTCATCGCCCAGACGTCACGGACTTCATCGCGAAAACCGGCAAAGACCGTGTACCAGGTCACCACGGTGATGATGGCCGCCGCGAGCAGTATGGCGATCAGCGACCGGACACCGCCGCCGAGCGTGCGCGCCTCGGGCGGCAGCGCCGGCGCCGCATGCGGCCGCACGATCGTCACCGCGAAGGTGTAGAGAAGATACAGCCCGATCATCAGCAGCGCCGGATAGAGCGCGCCGACATACATGTCGCCGACCGAGCGGCCGAGCTGGTCGGCCATGACGATGAGGACCAGCGACGGCGGAACGATTTGCGCGAGCGTGCCGGAGGCGGCGATCGTGCCGGTCGCGAACGACCGGTCGTAGCCGTAGCGCAGCATGATCGGCAGCGAGATCAGCCCCATGGCGATAACCGATGCGGCGACGACGCCGGTGGTGGCGGCAAGCAGCGCGCCGACCAGCACCGCGGCGTAGCCGAGGCCGCCGCGCACCGGGCCGAAAAGCTGGCCGATCGTCTCCAGAAGATCCTCGGCCATGCGCGATCGTTCGAGAACCAGGCCCATGAACGTGAAGAACGGCACGGCCAGCAGCGTGTCGTTCGACATGATCCCGAAGACCCGGTCGGGTTGGGCGCCGAGCAGATTCCAGAAGAGCGTGATTTGAGGCGACAGTTCGGAGAACTCGACGCCGACAACGAAGTAGAACAGCCCGCCCGCGGCGAGGGTGAAGGCGACGGGATAGCCTAGCAGCAGCATCGCCATGACGCTGACGAACATGATCGGCGCGAGGTTGTGGGCTATGAACTCAATCATGGCGGCGTGCCCGCTGGTCTTCCTTTGCGCCCGGAATTCCGGCGTCTTCCATCTCGAGCACGTCCTCGACAGCGGGCGGTAGATCGTGGCGTGGCGAGGGTTCCTCGATCACGCCGCGAATGACGGCGATCCGTTTGATGATCTCGGAGAGCGCCTGGGCGAGAAGAAGGATGAAGCCCGCGAGAATCAGCGCCTTGGCCGGCCAGATGATCAGGCCGCCGGCATTCGCAGACACCTCCTGCTGGCGGTATGAGAGCTGGACGTAGGGAATGGCGAGATAGACCATCAGCCCGGCAAAGGGCAGCAGGAACAGGATATGGCAGACGAGATCGATCCAGTCGCGCGTGCGCTTGGACAGATGCGCCGCGACGACATCGATGCGCACGTGCTCGTTGACCTTGAGCGTCCAGGCGGCAGCCAGGAGAAAAACCGCGCCGAACAGGTACCATTGCAGTTCGAGCCAGGCGTTGGAGCTCATGTCGAACGCCTTGCGCATCACCGCGTTGCCGGCGCTGACCAGAACGGCCACGAGGACGAGCCACGAAACGGCCCGCCCGAGGAAGGTCGTGACGCGATCGACACCTCGCGAAAAGGACAAGAGCGCCGACATTCGGCCTGGCCTCCCCTGGTGCCCCCGGATGCTTCCGTCGCGTTTGCGTTCCAACGCGGCGAAGAAACGCCATTCCATCCCGTTCCGGACGCCGCCGATCATGTCGCGCCCCGCCAGTCTGATGCCGAGTTTCCGCGTCGGGAAGTCTGTCGTGGTTAGGTAATTTCCAGTTCTTGTGCAAGGGCGCGAGACGCCACCCGGCGCGCGGCGTCTCCCGCCTTGCGGCCACGGGTCGTTATGCCGCGGAGTGGGATATCGCGCGCGCTCGCCGGCTCACCATGGGAAAACCGAGGAAAAACCTTTGACCTCGGCCCCGTCACGCCTCAAAACGGTAAGGAAGACAAAGCGCTGGGGACGGCGGCCGCGGGCGCGGCGGGCGTCCGGTTTGGGAGGACCTTCGCTTCATGATCGACCGCTCGGTTTCGCTGGACGACAAGTACGATCTTACCGTTCCGAACGTCTTCCTGTCCGGGACGCAGGCGATCGTGCGTCTGGCGCTGATGCAGGCGGAGCGTGACCGGCTCGCGGGTCTCGATACGGCGGCTTACGTGACTGGTTATCGCGGTTCGCCGCTCGGCGGCCTCGACCAGCAGTTCGCCCGGGCCAAAGCGTTGCTTGAGCGCCACAAGATCGTTTTCGAGCCGGGGCTGAACGAGGATCTGGCGGCGACGGCGCTGTGGGGCACGCAGCAGGCTGAGATCCGCGGCGAGGGCCGTCATGATGGCGTCTTCGGTATCTGGTACGGCAAGGGACCGGGCGTCGACCGCTCCGGCGACGCGTTCCGTCACGCCAATCTGGCGGGCACCTCGAGAAACGGCGGCGTCCTCGCGCTGATGGGCGACGATCACACCTGCGAATCCTCGACCACGGCGCATCAGTCGGAATTCGCCTTCGTCGACGCGATGATCCCGATCTTCAACCCGGCCGGCGTCCAGGAGATCCTCGACTACGGCCTTGTCGCCTTCGCCCTGTCGCGTTTTTCGGGCCTGTGGACGGCGATGAAATGCGTCAAGGACAACATCGAATCGACCGCGACGGTGCGCTCCGATTTCGATCGGGTCGCCGTTACTTTGCCCGAATTCGACATGCCGCCGGGCGGGCTCAACATTCGCCGCGCCGCCCATCCGCTGGAGCAGGAGGCGCTGCTCCACGACTTCAAGCTGCCAGCCGCGCGCGCTTTCCTTGCCGCGAACCGGCTCGACCGGATCGCCCATTCGGGCGGGCAGAGCGCGAAGATCGGCATCCTGTCGCTGGGCAAATCCTGGCTCGACGTCGAGCAGGCGCTGTCGAGCCTCGGTATCGACGAGGTGGCGGCGGCGAATTTCGGCATCCGGCTCGGCAAGATCGGCGTTCCCTGGCCGCTCGACGCCGATTTTATCCGCCGTTTCGCCGACGGGCTCGACCAGGTGATCGTGGTCGAGGAAAAACGCGGTCTGGTCGAGCCACAGATCAAGGAAATCCTCTACGGGGCGGCCAATGCGCCCGCGATCGTCGGCAAGGCGGACGAACAGGGAAAGACGCTATTCTCGCCGAAGGCGTCGCTCGACGCCAACGACATCGCGGTGGCCATCGGCAGCCGGATCATGGCGCGGACACCGCAGGAGCAGATCGGCGCGCGGTTGGCGAGTCTCGAAGCCCTGGCGGCAACTTCCGGGACGATGTCCGAGATCGCAGTTCGCACGCCGTATTTCTGCGCCGGCTGTCCGCATAACACCTCGACGCGGGTTCCGGAGGGCTCGCGCGCCTATGCCGGCATCGGCTGCAGCTACATGGCGCTGTGGATGGATCGCGCGACGGAAGGCTTCACCCAGATGGGCGGCGAGGGCGCCAACTGGGTCGGCGAGCACCACTTCTCGACCCGCGGCCACGTGTTTCAAAATCTCGGCGACGG
The DNA here is from genome assembly GCF_024195285.1 of Aurantimonas marianensis. Taxonomy (GTDB): domain Bacteria; phylum Pseudomonadota; class Alphaproteobacteria; order Rhizobiales; family Rhizobiaceae; genus Aurantimonas; species Aurantimonas marianensis. The sequence continues at coordinate 13,381 of NZ_JALHBS010000093.1, read as the reverse complement.
CACCTACAATCATTCCGGCGCGCTGGCGCTGCGGGCGGCGGCGGCCTCCGGCGCCAACCTTACCTACAAGATCCTCTACAACGACGCCGTCGCGATGACCGGCGGGCAGCCGCACGAGGGCGGGCTGACCGTCGCGGCGATCGCCGCGCAGGTGACCGGCGAGGGCGCGAAGAAGCTTGCCATCGTCTCCGACGACCCCGACAAGCACCGGGGCGATGCGCGGCTACCGGCGAGCGCGACGATCCATCACCGCTCCGAACTCGATGCGGTGCAGCGCGATCTGGCCGCGACCGACGGGCTGACGGTGCTGATCTACGACCAGACCTGCGCCGCCGAGAAGCGCCGCCGCCGCAAGCGCGGCAAGTTTCCCGATCCGGACAAGCGGGTCGTCATCAACGAGCGGGTCTGCGAGGGCTGCGGCGATTGTGGCGTCCAGTCCAATTGCGTCGCGGTAACAGCGGTCGAGACCGAGTTCGGGCGCAAGCGGCAGATCGATCAGTCGGCTTGCAACAAGGACTTCTCCTGCCTTGAGGGGTTCTGCCCGTCCTTCGTGACGGTGCATGGCGGCCAGTTGAAGAAGGGCGAGCGTCGCAAGGCCGCCGCTCCCGACGTGCCGGAGCCCGCTTTCGCCGAACTCGATCGATCGATGGGGGTGATCATCACCGGTGTCGGCGGCACCGGCGTCGTCACCATCGGCGCGATCATCGGCATGGCGGCGCATCTCGACGGCAAGGGCGCCGGCATCATCGACATGGCCGGGCTGGCGCAAAAGGGCGGCGCAGTGATGAGCCATGTGCGGATCGCGCCGACCCCGGACGACGTCAAGTCGATCCGGATCGCGGCGGGCGATGCGCGGCTGATCATCGGCTGCGACATGGTGACGGCCGCGTCCGCCAAGGTCCGTTCGGCGATCAGCCAGGGCGAGACCGAAGTGATCGTCAACAGCCACGAGACGCTGTCCGGCGAATTCACCCACAATGTCGATTTCTCGTTTCCGACGCGGCGGGTGCTGACGGCCTTGAGCGAGGCGGCCGGCGCTGAGCGCACCCATGTGGCGGATGCCGACAAGATTGCGGTCGCGCTGTTCGGCGACGCCATCTTCGCCAACATGCTCATGCTGGGCCTGGCCTGGCAGACCGGTGCGCTGCCGGTATCGCGCGCCGCGATCCGGCGTGCGCTGGAGATGAACGGCGTCGCGGTGGAGGCCAATCTCGCCGCCTTCGAATGGGGGCGGGCGATCGCCCACGATCCGGCGAACAGTCCGGCGGCGGAAGCCGAGCCCGCATCGTCCGGGCTCGGCCACAGGCGTCTTTCCGAAACCCTGGACGAGGCGATCGCGCGGCGCGCGACGGATCTCGCCGCCTATCAGAACGACGCCTATGCGGAGACCTATCGAAACCGCATCGCGGCGATCCGGGCTGCGGAAGCCAAGATCGCACCGAACCGCAGTGAGCTGACGGACGCGGCGGCGCGGCAGCTCTACCGGATGATGGCCGCCAAGGACGAATACGAGGTGGCGCGGCTTTACACCGATGGGAGCTTCGCCGCGCAGCTCGGCGAGCGTTTCTCCGGATACGACCGGCTGGAGTTCCATCTGGCGCCGCCGATCATGGGCGAGGGCGGGCCGAACGGCCGGCCGAAAAAACGCGCTTTCGGGCCGTGGATGATGACCGCATTCAAACTGCTGGCGGCAATGAAACGGTTGCGCGGTTCCCCGCTCGACCCCTTCCGCTGGTCAGCCGAGCGCAGGGCCGAACGGGACGAACGGGCGCTTTACGAGGCGAGCCTCGATCGCATTCTTGCGGGGCTGCAACCGGGTAATTACGACGCCGCGGTAGAACTGGCCCGTTGGCCGGAGACGCTGAAGGGGTTCGGAATCGTCCGCCGCGGCTTCGCCGAGCGGGCCCGGACGCGGCGCAAGGAGGCCGAGGCGGCCTTTGCCGGCGCGCTGTACGTGGCGGAGGCGGCGGAGTAGAGGCGGACGAGCATTTCCACGACGGGGCTGATTCACCCGCCCTATCAGATCGCGTCGGTCAAGCCGGCGCCCGCCTTGAGCATCGCGTCGATCTCGGCTGCCGAAGCTGCGGATTCGAGGCCGGCGAATCGGCCCTCGGCGAGGATTTCGCGCATGCCATCGCGGATCACCGCATGGGTCACGCGGGCCAGCGTCGAGCCCAGCGAAATGCGCCGGACGCCGAGCGCGGCGAATTCGGTGACGGACAGGCGGCGCAGCGGCCCGGCGGCGAGCGCGTTGACCGGCTTTGACACGGCGCCCAGCACCCGGCGCAATTCGTCGACCCCCGGCGGCGCCGGAACGTAGAGAAGATCGGCGCCCGCCGCCTCGAAAGCCTTCAGGCGGCGGATCGCCTCGTCCAGGTCGTAACTGCCGTTCATCACACCGTCCGCACGGGCGCACAGAACGAAGGGACGGCCCAGCGCGGAGACGGCCGAGGCCGCGGCGCGGATGCGCTCGACGGCAAGATCGAACGGGTAGGAGGGGTTTCCCGGCGCCATCCGCGTATCCTCGATGGAGCCGCCCGACAGCCCGGCCTCGGCAGCCAATCGGATCGTATGGGCGACAGCGTCGGGCTCGTCGGCGAAGCCGTTTTCCAGATCGCCCGAGACCGGCAGACCGGTCGCCGCGACGATCGTTTCGGCATGGGCGAGCGCCTCGTCACGCGTCACGTGGCCCATATCGGGCCGGCCGAGTGTGAAGGCGAAACCGGCCGACGTGGTGGCGAGCGCCTTGGCGCCCGCAGCGGCCATCATGCGGGCCGAACCGGCATCCCAAGGATTGGGTATGACGAAACAGCCAGCCTGATGGAGATTCTGGAAAGTCTGATGTCGGCGGGACAAGGACGTCATGCGGGTGCCCATAGCCATTTCTGATGATGTCGCGGCTTAAGCGAAGCCGGTGGAAACCCCACATGAGCGTCGGCGATCACGCAAGCTGAAACTTACGCGGAGACGGCTTTTTCTGTCGATGTGGCGCCAGAATTTTACATCCGCGCGAGCGGCAGATCGCTGCACCGACCGTTCGCCGGATCTGACGCAGCGTCATTCGAACTTTTATGGCGGTTTCTCGGAACTTTTTGACGTGCTTGGCAGTTTCTTAGTCAGCAACGGAACCCAGTCTTATCCGGCAGGGGAAAGGTATTTCAATGTCTGAACTGGCAAGAACGATCGTCAATCGAAGTCGCCAGGCGGAAGTCTCGCGCCATCTGCGGAATCTTCCCACATTTGCGGTTTGCGAGAGCATACCGGCGCCGCTGCGGGAACAGTTGCGGCGCCTCGATGCGACGGAAAAATCCGGGCGGCAAGCAGCTGGTAACGCGTGCTGAACAAGCTGAGCAAAGCGGAAAATCAGACATCGTCTGACATCACGGTGCGCCGCGCCAAGCTTCCGGTCCGGGGAGCTCGGGCGCGGCGCCGTCAGTTTTGGCGCCGTCAGCTTTAAAGAGCGGCACCGTTCCAACCGAAAATCGCTTCTCCATTTCGAAACGATGCGGGTCTCCGATGCCCATTGCGCCAGAACAGCCGGTCTTCGTATAGGACGGCATGGACAAGCGGCCTCCCAAGCCGAAGCCGGTCACGCCCGAATGGCTGTTCCGGGCGGCGGCGCATTATCTCGAACGCTATGCTTCGACCACGGCAAACCTGCGCCGGGTGCTGGAGCGCAAGGTGATGCGGCGTTGCCACGCGCTTGGCGAGGAGGCCGCCGCCTATGGCGATCTCATCGACGCCACGGTTGCCCGCTTCGTCGAGCTGAAACTCGTCGACGACCAGGCATTCGCGGAGGCGCGCCTGGCGAGCCTGCGCCGGCGCGGGACGTCGAAGCGCATGGTGGCTGCGAAGCTTTCGGAAAAGGGCGTCGGCCGCGACCTCGTCGAGAGGCTGCTTGCCAGGGATGAAACCAGCGAACGCGAGGCGGCTGCCGCCTACGCGAAGCGGCGGCGGCTTGGCCCACACCGTCTGCGTGACCGCGCCGAACGGCGCAACCGTGACGTGGCGGCGATGGTGCGGGCAGGATTCGGTTTTTCCGACGCCGCGGCGGTGATCGACGGCGACGGCCGCGAGCAATAGCGCACCGGCCACCGAGCCAGCCGGAGAATGATGCGCGCCTAGCATGTCCTGGTCGTGAATGCGGTCAAGCACAGCGCGCAAAGTGGCGGGTGACCGGAATTCGGTTGGCGGCCAACGGGATTGCAGCCGCTTTCACATGGTCGCATCGCTGGAATGAGGCGTCCGTGTGGCATTGCCAGTTCCGCGCGATATCGTGTATGTGCCGAAGAAACAGGACGACAAGGGAGCTGCCACGTGGCCGAACTGCCGAATTACGACACCACCAATCCGGCCGATATGGACTATCCCGAGCATGAGCGGACCTACGCTCTGTTTCTCGCCATGTTCAAATGGGGCACGATCGGCACGGTCGCCATTCTCGTCGGCATGACCGTGGGCTTGATGATGGGCGGCGGGTTTCTCGGCGGTATCCTGAGCTTTGTCGTGCTCCTGGCGATCGCCTATTTCATCGCCAGGTAGGCGGCCTGCCGACGGGAGACGGCAGGAATTTTATGGCCGCGCCAAGCGTGGCCATCAGATGAACCCGATGGTCGCTACCGATTTTCGGATAAGATCGCCGGACAGAATCATCCAGTGATTCGATATGAAACGCCCTTTGCGCATCCGGATGGACGCAGGGCGCTAAAAGTTTGAGGGGGAGGCGTTCCAAGTTGAAATTGTTCGTGCCAATGGAACGCGACGACGGGGAATCCCGGGTCGCGGCGTCGCCCGATACCGTGAAGAAGCTGACGGGTCTGGGCGCCAACGTCACCGTGGAAGCGGGGGCCGGGGAGCGCTCGCGTGTTACCGACGATGCGTTCAAAGCGGCGGGCGCCGCGATCGGCACGTCGAAGGACGCCTCCGATGCCGACATCGTTCTCAAGGTGCGCCGGCCCTCGCCCGAGGAGCTGAAGACCTATAAGTCAGGCGCGGCGGTAATCGCGACGATGGACCCCTATGGCCGTGACGAGGAGGTCAAGGCGATGGCCGAGGCCGGCATCCTCGCCTTCGCCATGGAGTTCATGCCGCGCATCACCCGCGCGCAGTCGATGGACGTTTTGTCGTCTCAGGCCAATCTCGCCGGCTACCAGGCCGTGGTCGATGCGGCCTACGAGTTCGACCGGGCCTTTCCGATGATGATGACTGCGGCCGGGACCGTTCCCGCTGCGCGCGTCTTCGTCATGGGCGCCGGCGTCGCCGGTCTGCAGGCGATCGCCACGGCAAAGCGTCTCGGCGCCGCGGTGACGGCGACGGATGTGCGGCCGGCGGCGAAGGAACAGGTCGAGTCCCTCGGCGGCAAGTTCATCGCGGTCGAGGACGAGGAGTTCAAGGCGGCTGAGACGGCCGGCGGCTACGCCAAGGAGATGTCGAAAGAATATCAGGCCAAGCAGGCCGAACTCGTCGCATCGCACATCGCCAAACAGGACATCGTCATCACCACCGCTTTGATTCCTGGCCGGCCAGCGCCTCGGCTGGTCTCCAAGGCGATGGTCGAATCGATGAAGCCGGGCTCGATTGTGGTCGACCTCGCCGTCGAGCGCGGTGGCAATGTCGAGGGCGCCGAGGCCGGCAAGGTCGTGCAGATGGGGCCGGCGAAGATCGTCGGCCACCTCAACGTTCCGGGCCGGATCGCGGCCAGTGCGTCGCTGCTCTACGCCAAGAACCTTTCGAGTTTCCTCGAGACGATGATCGACAAGGAAACCAAGGCGCTGAAGATCGATTTCGAGGATCCGCTGGTGCAGGCGACGCTGCTGACACGCGACGGCAAGGTGGTGCATCCGAACTTCGCCAAGGAGCCGGCTGTCGGCTCCGGCGATAACGGCGCGGCCGAGACGGCCAAGGGAGAGGCGTGATGGAAAACGAGACCATTGGCAACACGCTGCAGCAGCTGGACGCGGCCGGTGCGGCTATTCGCGAGGCACGCTCCGGCGTCGAGGGACTGATGAGTTCGGGCATCACCGAAGCGGTGGGCGCGGCAACCGGAATCGACCCTTTCGTCTTTCATCTGGCGATCTTCGTGCTGGCGATCTTCGTCGGCTATTACGTCGTCTGGTCGGTAACCCCGGCGCTGCATACGCCGCTGATGTCGGTGACCAACGCCATCTCCTCGGTGATCATCGTCGGTGCGCTTCTGGCCGTGGGCATCTCGGCGTCCGGTACGGCGACGACGTTCGGCTTCATCGGGCTGGTATTGGCTTCGGTGAACATCTTCGGCGGCTTCCTCGTCACCCAGCGCATGCTGGCAATGTACAAGAAAAAAGAGAAGTGAGGCGGTAGCAGATCATGTCCGAGAATTTTGCCGCCTTCCTTTATCTCGTCTCCGGCGTCCTGTTCATTTTGGCGCTGAGGGGCCTGTCGCACCCGACCACCAGTCGCCAGGGTAATCTCTACGGCATGGTGGGCATGGGGATCGCCATCCTCACCACGCTGCTGTTGGCCGGCCCGTCCTTCGGTGGGCTGGTGCTGATCGTCCTCGGCATCGCCATCGGCGGCGGTGTCGGGGCGGTGACCGCCAAGCGGATCGCGATGACGGCGATGCCGCAACTGGTGGCCGCCTTCCACAGCCTCGTCGGCATGGCCGCCGTCATGGTCGCCGCTGCGGCGCTCTACGCGCCGGAGGCGATCGGTATCGGCACGGTCGGCGACATCCACGCCCAGGCGCTGGTGGAAATGTCGATCGGCGTCGCTATCGGCGCCGTCACCTTCACCGGCTCGGTCATCGCCTTCCTGAAGCTCGACGGACGCATGAGCGGCAAACCGATCATGCTGCCGCAACGCCATCTCATCAACATCGCCCTCGGCGTCGCGCTGATCGCGCTGGTCGTGGCCTTCGCGATCACCCAGAGCCACGTTCTGTTCTGGCTCATCGTCATCGTCGCGCTGGTGCTCGGCGTATTGCTGATCGTTCCGATCGGCGGCGCCGACATGCCCGTCGTCGTCTCGATGCTGAACTCCTATTCGGGTTGGGCGGCCGCCGGCATCGGCTTCACGCTGCAGAATCTGGCTTTGATCATCACCGGCGCGTTGGTCGGATCGTCCGGCGCGATTCTCTCCTACATCATGTGCAAGGGGATGAATCGCTCCTTCATCTCGGTCATCCTCGGTGGCTTCGGCGGTGAGAGCGGGCCGGCGGGCGCCGACGATCTCGGCGACCGCACGGTCAAGCAGGGCTCGGCCGAGGACGCGGCGTATCTGATGAAGAACGCCGGCCGGGTCATCATCGTGCCGGGCTACGGCATGGCCGTGGCGCAGGCTCAGCACGCGCTGCGCGAGATGGTCGACAAGCTCAAGGACGAGGGCGTCGAGGTGAAATACGCCATCCATCCGGTGGCGGGCCGCATGCCGGGGCACATGAACGTGCTCCTGGCCGAGGCCAACGTGCCCTATGACGACGTGTTCGAGCTCGAGGACATCAATTCGGAGTTCGCCCAGACCGACGTCGCCTTCGTTATTGGCGCCAACGACGTGACCAACCCGTCGGCCCGCGACGACAAGGCCTCGCCGATCTACGGCATGCCGATCCTCAATGTCGACCAGGCGAAGACCTGCCTGTTCATCAAGCGTTCGCTGGCCTCGGGCTATGCCGGCATCGACAATACGTTGTTCTACAAGGACAACACGATGATGTTGTTCTCCGACGCCAAGAAGATGGTCGAGGACATCGTCAAGGCGCTTGCCGACTGAACACGATGTCGATCCGCCGGGGCGTCGCCCCTGCTGTTTCTCACTCACGAAAAAGGCCTGCCAAGTATGGCAGGCCTTTTTCGTTTCGGCCGCGACCTTTGCCGCGGCGACTGGTGTTATTTCGACTGCGGCTCGACGGGGACGACAACGGCGGCCGGCGGCGTGGCCACGGCAACGGCCGGCTCCAGCGTGAACTTCGCCACGCCGATGGCCGCGTTGATGCCTTCCTGGGCCTGCACGCTCACCGGCTGCAGCGAAAAGCTGTCGTTATTGCCCCCGACGAGGACGCTGGCACCGCCCCCTACAACGACGGACGCATCAGCCGTCGCACCGACATAAGTGCCAGCCAGGCTGTTCGGCGTGTACGGGGTGCCGTCCGCCGAGACGACCGCCCAGGTCATCACGGTGCGGCCGGTGACGCCGACGTCGAGGCCGAACTTGTCGAGCGTCGCCGCATAGAGTTCTGGTGCGCCGCCCTCAGCCGGCGTGACTTCGCAAACGAGGTTGTCGGTCGAGCCGACGATGAAACCGGTCGAGCCGTCGCTGTTGCAGCCAAGGACGCCGATCTTGGTTTCGGCCGATGCGCTCGAGGCGAGCAGCGGGGTCGCGGCGACGGCGGCGGCAAGCGCCAGCGAGGATAAGATGGTCTTCATGGGACGGTCCTTTCGTGGGTTGTCCACTTCGGCGGAAGGAAGTCGTGGGAAGACGTGAGGTTCCGTGTTTGACCTGTGTTCTTTTCGAGGCAGTCCGCCGCGCGATGCAGCCTTGTCGATTGCCGGGTCGGTGCCGATCGTGATTACCTACGGTAAGAGGAACTGGATTCGTTGAGGTCGACCGATGACGGAGCCGGAAAAACCAACTCAGACCGAATGCCGCCAGGCCGTGGTGGTAATCCACGGCATGGGCGAGCAGCGACCGATGGAGACGTTGCGGTCCTTCGTCGAGGCGGTGCTGGGCTCCGAAGCGACGCAAGCAGACGGAAAATCCGCCTTCTGGATCGTGCCGGATTCACGCACCGGCTCCGCCGAACTTGCACGCATCACCACGCCCGCCGATGCAAACGGCGTTCGCACCGACTTCTACGAATTCTACTGGGCCGACATCATGCAGGGCACGACGCTGCAGCACCTACGGGCCTGGATCTCCGGTCTGCTGCTGCGCTGGCCGCATCACGTGCCGCGCGATGTGATGGCGGCGTGGATATGGTTGTGGATCGGCACGCTGGTCGCCGTCGCTTTGGCGGCCGGCGGGCTGTTCGGGTTGATCGACTCGAGCCCGGCCGAGGCGGCTCCAGAGGTGGTCTCGCCGTTTTGGCCGGCCATCGTTGGCATCGCCGTCGCACTACTTGCGGCCGGCGCGTTGTTTTATTTTCTGTGGGAACGGCTGACAGAGGAACCAAGGGCGAACGCGTCGTCCTACTGCTTCGCCGGTGCGGCGGCGGTTCTCGTGTTCGTCGGCATCGCCTTTCTGCTTCCCTGGGCATCCATTCTGACCCTGAGCGTCGGTCTGCTCCTGTTGTCGACGGTGATCGGTATTGTCATCCACCAACTCGTCGTTCCTTATCTTGGCGACGTCGCCCGTTATGTGCGGACAGAACCGGAGACGGTGGAAAAGCGCAGAGACATCCGCGAGCGCGGGCTGGCGCTGCTGAGAGCGCTGCACCGCGAGGCCCCGCCGGCAACGCCGAAGGATGGCGAGGGAGCGGACGATACGGACGATGATGGCGCAAACGCGGAACGCTACGAACGCATCGTCGTCGTCGGTCACAGCCTTGGAGCCATCATCGCCTACGATCTCCTGCGGCTGTTCTGGCTGGAAGCCGGGCCGAGTCGGGACCACCCGATGGGACCGGGGGTCCACGAGACGATCGGCGCGCTCGTCGCATTCCTTGAGACAGAACCGGATCTGCGCGATGAGCGCGAACTCTCGACCTATCGAAATTTGCAACGGGCGGTTTCGCGTGCCCTGACCGCCGACCGTGCGAAGCCCGCATCCGGCGCGCCGCTGGATCCCGGCGAGAGACCATTGTTCTGGCGGATCAGCGATCTGGTCACCCTGGGCAGCCCGCTGACCCACGCCGAGTTTCTGCTCGCCCGCGACGTCGATCGCCTTGCGCAACTCGTTGAGGAACGGCAGATCGCGACGTCGCCGCCACTGCCCGTCGAGGGAAACGATTTCCGCTACCGCCCGGACGATCACCGCCTGCATCTGCTGCATGCGATCAAGGAGCAGCCGCCGGGTCTTCCCCATCACGCCGCCATGTTCGCGGCAACGCGCTGGACGAATATCTACGACCGCCACTCCAAAGTGCTGCTCGGCGATATCGTGTCGGGGCCGGTCCAGAGCGAACCGGCGAGCACCGATCTTCGCGAGCCGGACGCGGCGAAGGATCCCGGCATGGGGCTCGGCATCCGCGATCGCCATATACGAATTCGCCGGCGCAGCCCGATCATCCCGGGCTTGGGGCGGTTTTTCACGCACACGCTCTATTGGGACTGCAAGGCGGAAGGGATACTGGTTTGCGGCGATATCCACCCGGCCTATCGCGCCAGCGGTCCGCACCCGAGGCAACATGTCGAGGTCCTGCGAGAAGCGATGGCTCTGGACGAACCGTTGGTTGCTGAGCAGCCTGTTGCGCGGTCTGCGCAGCCGCACGACGCGGACGTGTAGAGCCAGGCTTGGGTAGGCAACGGTCGATTGAGACAGAAACAGGCCGCGCGATTTTCACACGATGCAGCGCGGATCCGCCCTCAGGCGGAGCCGCTGGTCCGCGCCATGCCGTCCTTGGCCGGGCGGTATTTCGGATCGAGCTGCGCGGCGCGCGCATAGGATTTGAAAGCCCGTCCGCGATCGCCTTTGCGCTCATAGACCAGCGCCTGATTGACCCAATACTCCGCCTTGGACTCGTCGAGCTTCAGTGCCGCGTTGAAATCGGCGAAGGCATTTTCCTCGTCGCCGAGCGCAAGGTAGGAGACGCCGCGTCCCGAATAGGGTTCCGGCGCCGTGGCCTGCAACGAAATCGCCGTCGAAAAATCCTCGATCGCCTGCTTGTGCTGGCCGTCGATTTGATAGAGCAGGCCGCGGTTATGATAGGCGCGCGGGTCGGTGGTGTTGAGGTCGATGGCCCGCTGGAAATCGATGAGCGCCTCGCGATTGCGGCCGGCGACGCGGTAGACATTGCCGCGTCCGATATAGGCCGAATCGTAGTTCGGATTGATCTGAAGGGCCGTACTGTAATCCTGAACCGCCTTCGCTGGCTGGTTGGTCTGGCGGTAGACCAGCGCGCGGTTGGCGTAGGCCTGATAGAAATTCGGATCGAGCTGCAGTGCCGTGGTGAAGTCCTGGATAGCCGCGTCGTATTTGCCGGCGCGGCCATAGGCGGTACCGCGCACATTGAGGGCTTCCGGGTCGCTGGGATTGGCGCTGACCGCCTGGGTCAGCGAGGCGATGTTTTGGTCGAGCCCCTGGTTTTGATCGAGGGCGATCGCCGTGACAGCGGGTGCGTCCGGCGTCGATTGGCACGCGGTGAGAACCGTCATCAGGCCCAGCACCGCCACGGCGCGCCACGTCGTTTGCGCGCCTCGCCTCGCCGGTGCCGAGGTCGCGGGGCTCGGGACGGGACCGCGGTTGAACGCGCGGGCGACGAGGCTCAGAGGCTGCTGCATCGATGAATTTCCCTCGAGAGACGAATCAGGCGGCCCGCCAACCCGGTGGCCGGCCCGGACCGCATGGCCGGGGTCGATCTTATGGACTCTCGCGGGCCCATAAGCAAAGAGGCGGCGGGCTCGCGCCACGACCGCCTCCGATACGACCTGAAATTGCCGGAAGAAAGGCGGCTGAGCGCGCCCTGTTATGGTCCGCTGCTAGTGACTGCGACCGCCGCTGATCAGCCCTTCGCGCTGGGCCTGCTTGCGCGCCAGCTTGCGGGCGCGACGAACCGCTTCCGCCTTCTCACGGGCGCGCTTCTCCGAGGGCTTCTCGAAGAAATTGCGCATCTTCATTTCACGAAAGATCCCCTCGCGCTGCATCTTCTTCTTGAGGGCGCGGAGAGCCTGGTCGACGTTGTTGTCGCGGACAGATACCTGCACTGGATGTTCCGTTTCTGGCGTGCGGCCGACGTTGGCCTGTACAGAGATGAAGCGTTGACGAAGAGAAATTCCTCGAAATTCGGCAGCCCCTTAGCAGGTCGGCAGGCCTTTGTCGAGGGGCGGAAGATCGGTCTCAAGATCAAGCGCTTGTCGCGGCCGGAACAGTCGATGCGGGCGGGTGAGCAGGGAACCATGCCGCCCCGGGGCGGTTTCACGCGCATTCGATGATAGGGTGTCGCATAGCGAAAGCCCGGCAGCCGGGTGCGGTCGCGCGAGACAGTGGCAGGAGGCAACTGAGCACATGAACGAGATCAGACGGGAGCGCGCGGCGGTCGTCGCGACGGACGGCCGCAGGCGGATATCCTGGGGCGCGATCATCGCCGGTGCGTTGTTGGCCCTCGCCATCCAGTTGATGCTGGGCTTGCTGGGGCTCGGCATCGGCCTCGCAACCATCGATCCGACCGGAGCGGAGAGCTTCGACCCCAACACATTCGCATCCGTCAGCGGCCTGTGGACCGTCGCCGTCGTGCTGATCGGCCTCTTCGTCGGTGCCTATGCCGCCGGCCGGCTAGCCGGCAGCCCGTCCAGAACCGATGCGATCCTCCATGGCATCGTCACTTGGGCGACGTCGACGCTTCTGGTCGTCTTTTTGCTAACCAGCGGCGCCTCGGCGGTACTCGGTGCCGCATTCGGTGCGATCGGCGGCTCGATCCAGGGTTTGGCGCAGGCGTCGTCCGCGATGTCACCTGATACGATGTCCGACAGATCGTTGAATCGCGCGGCGGAGGCGGCGTTGCGTCCGCGTGCCGGCGCTGTGTCGCCGGCCACGATCGAGCCAGCCGGAGAGGGCGAGGGGGCGCCGGCCGCAGCCGAGCCTGCGCCGGTTGCGTCGGATGACGCGACAATGGTCGCAACCGTTCTCGCGGGCCTTGGCGAGCAAGCGACGGCCGATCAGCGCCAGGCCGCGAGCCGGGCCATCGCGCAACAGGCGGGGGTCCCGCAGGCGGAAGCGGAACAGCGACTGCAGCAGCTCCAGCAGACCTACGACAGCGCCAAGCGGGAGGCTCGCGTTGCCGCTGACGCCGCTGCCCGCGCGGTGGCCGCCGCCTCGTTCGCGGCCTTCGTCGCCCTGGCGCTCGGTCTTATCGTTGGCGCACTCGGAGGTCTCCTCGGGCGCCCGAAAGGATCGCACGTCTCTAGCCGGGTCTGATCTGGAGGCCACCTGAATGGGTGAGGCGGGCGCGGCGTGTCGCCCGCGTCGCCTGTGCGTCACCGGCTGTCGCGATTCGAGCATGGTGACGCCCCATCCTCGATAAACATCGATGGCGACGCGATAACCGCTGAAGGTCCAGGGTCGGGGCAGGTTGCCGGAGGCGGCGGCGGGGCGCTACACCAGAGCGAGCCGTCGTCGAACGACGCCAGGTTTTAGGACGCGAGGCGAAAGATGCGGAAATTTTCGGCCTTTGCCATTGCGCGCGAGGCGATGCGCGGTCATTCCGGCTGGGGTGAACAGTGGGCGTCGCCCGAGCCGCGCCGCCAATACGAGG
>NZ_JALHBS010000092.1 GCF_024195285.1 Aurantimonas marianensis | reverse complement strand
CCTCGCCAAGGAGCACGGCATCACCGACATCGCGGTGATCGAAAAGGGCTGGCTCGGCGGCGGCAATACCGGCCGCAACACCACGATCATCCGCTCCAATTATCTCTACGACGAGTCCGCCGCCATCTACGACCATGCGGTCAAGCTGTGGGAGGGGCTGAGCCAGGACCTCAACTACAACGTCATGTTTTCCCCGCGCGGCGTCCTGATGCTGTCGCACAACGTCCACGACGTGCAGGTCGCCAAGCGTCATATTCATTCCAACCGCCTCAACGGCATCGACAACGAGTGGCTGACGCCGGAAGAGTGCAAGGCGTATTGTCCGCCACTGAACATCTCCAAGGACACCCGCTATCCGGTGGTCGGTGGGGCGCTGCAGCGGCGCGGCGGCACGGCGCGCCACGACGCGGTCGCCTGGGGCTATGCGCGCGCGGCCTCGGCGAGGGGCGTCCACGTCATCCAGAACACCGCCGTCACCGGCATAAGGCGCGGCGCCGACGGGTCGGTGGCCGGCGTCGAGACAACGCGCGGCTTCATCGGCGCGAAGAAGATCGGGGTCGTCGCGGCCGGCAACACCTCGGTGGTCATGGACATGGCCGGCGTCAGGATGCCGATCGAGAGCTTCCCGCTGCAGGCGCTGGTGTCGGAACCGGTCAAGCCGTGCTTTCCCTGCGTGGTGATGTCCAACACCGTCCACGCCTATGTCTCCCAGTCGGACAAGGGCGAACTCGTCATCGGCGCCGGCACCGACCAGTATCCGTCCTATTCGCAGACCGGCAGCCTGCACATCCTCAACCATACGGTCGACGCGATCTCGGAGATGTTTCCGATGTTCCGCCGCATGCGGATGTTGCGCTCCTGGGGGGGCATCGTCGATGTGACGCCCGATCGCTCGCCGATCCTGTCGAAGACGCCGGTAAAAGGGCTCTACGTCAATTGCGGATGGGGTACCGGCGGCTTCAAGTCGACGCCCGGCTCCGGCCACGTCTTTGCCCACACCATTGCTCGTGACGAGCCGCACAGGATCAACGCCGCCTTCAGCCTCGATCGCTTCGAGACCGGCCGTTTCATCGACGAGGCGGCGGCAGCCGCCGTCGCGCACTGACCGCGGGGGTCGTCTCCATGCTCTTGATCCACTGCCCCTATTGCCAGGAAGATCGGCCCGAGCTTGAGTTCCGCCATGCCGGCGAGGCGCATGTCGCGCGGCCGTCCGCCGAGGGAGATCCGGGTCCGGCCGTCGCCGAAGCGCTGTATTTGCGCACCAACAACCGCGGCGTGGTGTTCGAGCGCTGGCGCCATGTCCATGGCTGCGGACGTTTCTTTAATGCGGCGCGCCATTCGGTGTCGGACAAATTCCTGGCGTTCTACGAAACCGGCGCGCCGAAACCGGATGTCGGGGAGGGCGGGCGATGAGCCGCTTCCGCCTCGCCGAGCACGGTCGCCTCAAAGGCGCCCGCCGCATCCAGTTCCGCTTCGATGGCGAGCGTTATGTGGGGTTGGAAGGCGAAACGCTCGCCTCGGCGCTGCTGGCCAACGGCGTGCATCTCACCGGTCGCTCGTTCAAATATCATCGGCCGCGCGGCATCCTGGGTTCCGGTCCGGAAGAGCCGAACGCGCTGGTCGAGATCCGCCGCGACCACGCCCGCCGCCAGCCCAATATCCGCGCGACGATGCAGCCGCTCTATGACGGGCTCGACGCTGTCAGCCAAAACCGCTGGCCCTCGCTCGGCTTCGACATCGGCGGCGCCAACGGGATGTTCTCGCGCTTCCTGACGGCCGGCTTCTACTACAAGACCTTCATGTGGCCGAAGGCTTTCTGGCACCGGGTCTATGAGCCCTATATCCGGGCCGCGGCCGGCCTCGGGCGCGCGCCCGAAAAGCCTGACCCCGAGCACTACGCTAATCGTTTCGCGCATGTGGATGTGCTCGTCGCGGGGGGTGGATCGGCAGGCCTTGCCGCTGCGCTGGCGGCCGGCGAGGCGGGCGCGAGCGTGCTCCTGTGCGACGAGGGCACGGCCTTTGGCGGCTGGTTGAAGGCCGAGAGCGACGTGACCATCGAGGGTATCCCGGCGATGGACTGGGTCGACGGCATCGTCGCTCGGCTCGCCGGCATGGCCAATGTCCGCTTGATGCCGCGCACGACGGCCTTCGGCTACTACAACCACAACATGCTGGCGCTGGCCGAGCAGGTGACCGACCATTTGTCCGAGCCCGACCCGGCGCTGCCGCGCGAGCGGCTGTGGCAGGTGCGGGCGAAGACGGTGGTGCTGGCGACGGGCTCGATCGAGCGGCCGCTGGTGTTTCCCGACAACGACCGGCCGGGCATCATGCTCGCGGGAGCGGCGCGACTTTATCTCAACCATTTCGGCGTCGCGCCGGGCCGCCGCGTCGCGGTCTTCACCGCCCATGACGCGGCCTATGCCGCGGCGATCGATCTGAAGCGGGCCGGCGTCGCCGTGCCGGTTATCGTCGATTTGCGGGCCGAACCGCCCGCCGACATTGCCGCCGAAGCACGGGCGCTCGGGATCGAGGTTCTCGCCGGCTACGAGGGCGAGTCCGTGCGCGGCACCCGGCGCATTACCGGCTTTACGGTCGAGGAACTGCGCTCGGGCCAGGACAATCGCCGCTTCGAATGCGACGCGCTGCTGATGTCCGGCGGCTATACGCCGTCGGTGCATCTCTTCTCCCAGTCGCGCGGCAAGCTTGCCTTCGATCCCGCGCTCCAGGCCTATGTCCCGTCGGAGCCGGCCGAGGCTTGCGTCAGTGTCGGCGCGGCGGCGGGCGATTTCGATCTGGCGAGGACGATCGGTTCGGCCCGCAGCGCTGGCCGCGTCGCGGCGACCGGCAAGGCCGGCAAAGCCGCAGCGGTCGCGGTCGAGGGGGCCGCGCCCTTCGGCGGCGGTATGGCGGGGGCGACGCCCGCCGCCGGCGCGGGAAAATTCGTCAAGGCCTTCATCGACTTCCAGAACGACGTGACGGCCAAGGACATCCGCTTCGCCGTCGCCGAGGGCTTCCGCTCGGTCGAGCATATCAAGCGCTTCACCACCACCGGCATGGCGACGGACCAGGGCAAGACCTCGAACATCCCTGGCATCGGCGTTGCGGCCGTGGCGCTGAGCCGGCCGATGCCCGACGTGGGACTGACCACATTTCGCGCGCCGTTCACACCGGTCACCTTCGGCACCATCGCCGGTTTCGCCAAAGGGCCGCTGTTCGACCCGACCCGGAAGACGCCGATCCACGACAGCGCCGAGACCGAAGGGGCGGTGTTCGAGGATGTCAGCCTGTGGAAGCGGGCCTGGTATTTCCCGAAAGGTGCCGACATGCACGCCGCCGTCGGCCGCGAATGCCGGACGGTGCGCGAGGCGGCCGGCCTTTTCGATGCATCGACCTTGGGCAAGATCGAGGTAGTCGGGCCGGACGCGGCGAAATTCCTCGACGTGATCTATGCGACGCCGCTGGCGAGCCTTGCCGCCGGCAAGTGCCGCTATGCGATCATGCTGAACGAGGCCGGCTTCATCATCGACGACGGCATCGTCGCCAGGATCGGCGACGACCGTTATCACGTGACCACGACAACCGGTGGCGCGCCGCGCGTGCTCGAGCTGATGGAGGATTACCGGCAGACCGAGTTCCCCGATCTCGCCGTCTGGACCACTTCGGTCACCGAGCAATGGGCGGTGATCGCCGTGCAGGGGCCGAAGGCACGCGAGATCGTCGCGCCCTTCGTCGAGGGGCTGGACATCGCAGCGGACGCGTTCAAACACATGTCGGTGGCCGAATGCACCTTCATGGGCGTTGCCTGCCGGTTGTTCCGCGTCTCCTTTACCGGCGAGGCCGGCTACGAGATCAACGTGCCGGCCGATTACGGCCGCACTGTCTGGGACCGGCTGCGCGAACATGGCCGCGGCCTTGGCGCCGAGCCTTACGGCACTGAGGCTATGCACGTACTCAGGGCCGAAAAGGGCTATATCATCGTCGGCCAGGAAACCGACGGCACGGTGACGCCGGCCGATGCCGGCCTTGCCTGGGCGGTATCGAAAAAGAAGACGGACTTCGTCGGCAAGCGCGGGCTGGAGCGGTCCGATCTCGTGGCCCCCGGCCGCAAGCAACTCGTCGGCCTCAAGACCGCGAATCCGCTGACCGTTCTTGAGGAAGGCGCGCAGATCGTCGCCGATCCGAACGAGGCGGTGCCGATGACCATGCTCGGTCACGTCACCTCGGCCTATCACTCCGACGCGATGGGGCGCTCGATCGCGCTGGCGCTGGTCAAGGACGGCCGCAACCTGATCGGCCGCACGCTGTATGTTCCGGTGCCGAAAGAAACGATCGCCGTCGAGGTAACGGATACGGTGTTCTTCGATCCGGAAGGGGAGCGGCTGCATGGCTGAGCGCAAGACGGCATCGAAGAAGCCGACCAGGGCAGCGGTCAAGAAGGCCTCGACGCCCGCCGACGCAGCGGGCGTGGCAAGGGAACTGATCACCTTGCCGAGCCTGCCGCGCATGGCGCCGCTGGACGGCCGCTATGCCACCGGACCGGGCGTGGTGCTGACGCCGCTGGGCCCCCGCCAACGCATTAGCCTGCGCGCGGGCGCGCAATCGCTGAAGGCGGTGGAGGCCAAGCTCGGTCTGGCGCTGCCGACGCGGCCGAAAACCAGCGCCTCCGAGGGCGGCATGTCCGCGCTCTGGATCGGCCCCGATGAATGGCTGGTGCTCGCCGACGATGCTTCGGCGGCCGCTGAACCGCTGCCGACAAGGCTTGCAGGCGTCGCCGGTATCTCGGTTGTCGACGTGTCGCACCGCAACGTCGCGATCGCGGTCGAGGGACCGACCGCCGAGGCGGTGATCGCGGCCGGCTGCCCGCAGGACATTCGGCTTGGCGGTTTCCCGGTCGGGGCGGCGAGCCGGACGATCCTCTCGAAGGCCGAGATCGTGCTGTGGCGGACCGGTGAGCAGCGCTTCGAGATCGAATGCTGGCGAAGCTTCGCCGACTATGTCTGGACGTTCCTGGCCGAGGCGGCACGCTCGCCAGCGGTCTGATCCGGGCAGCACACGGCGGGTTCAGGATATAAAAACGCCGCGCGTCACGAAGAACACGCGGCGTTGTCATTGATGGTCAAGCGTTCGGCTTGGCGTGGCCCGTCTTAGCCTGGATCAGAACTCTTCCCAGCTATCGGCATTGGTCTGTTCGGCCGGGGCGGCGCCGCCGCGGCCGGTGGTCTTCATCTGCGCCACGCCGCGCGAGGGGGCGGCGGGACGGCTGGTTTTGGTCTGGCTGGCGGCATGGCCACCCGACCGCGAGGCCTGGCCCCGCCCGGTGCCGGCCGAGCCGGCGGTCTTGAACTGCGCCATCGCGCTGGCCAGTTCCTCGGTTTCGTTGGTCAGGGTCTGGCTGGCCGCCGTCGCCTGTTCCACCATCGCCGCGTTCTGCTGCGTCACCTTGTCCATCTGGTCGGCCGCGC
>NZ_JALHBS010000091.1 GCF_024195285.1 Aurantimonas marianensis | reverse complement strand
TCCGGCAGTTCGCCGCCGCGCATGTTCACCTGCAGCGAGGGGATGATCAGATCCGGCATGGCGAGCGTCGCGTCACGGTCTCGCGAATAGGCGGCGCGGGGCATTCGCATCGATCGCGGCGTATCTGATAGCTCGGGCGGGCCGTTCGCGGGTATGAACCGACCCGGTCGCCAAGGCCGCGCGCCGATCTTGCCCGGCTTCGAGGGTTGCTCGCATCGCGGATCGATCTTTCGGATCATCGGCTTCGCCTCACCGGACGCACAGTCGCAGCGCGAAATCGCCGAGACATTGATTTGGGTCAATGAGGGCGGCTCTCGCCCGGACGCGCGTCACGTCAAGCGCGGGGGTGCGCGGGAGCCGGACGCCCCGCGAGAAGCTAGGCCGTCATCCGTCGGGACGGTCGAGCCAAGACCGCCCTTGCCGAGTATTTGATGAGGTCGGCACGCTGATGGAGCTTGGCGCCGCGGTGACGTCCGCGACGATGGACGGGATCAGTAGGGAAACAGCGGCCGTGTTCGATGCGGCAATCGGTCGCTCGCCGGCAAAGCCGATCTTCTCGCGCAGCGACGCTCGGGCTTTTCCAGGAGCCCGTGCAAGGCCTACCATGGCCGGTCATCGTCAGATCCTTCAATCCAGATCGGACGTCGCAACCCGAGCCTAGCCCTCGCAACGGCGATATGTAAGGGGGAAGGGATCGTCGCGGCGCGAGCCGCACCGCCCAGGCCGACCGGACACTCCATGACCTTCTTCTCGTTCATCGGCCGCAATGGGCGTTGGCTCGGTGGCGCCTTCCTGTGCACGCTGTTTTCGAGTTACGGGCAGACATTTTACATCGCCCTGTCAAGCGGCGGCATCCGGGATGAATTCGAACTCAGTCATGGCCAGTTCGGCTGGCTGTATATGGCGGCCACGTTGACCAGCGCGGCGCTTATTCCCTTCGTCGGGCGGTCGATCGACTCGGTTCGAATCGAACGCTACGCACTGTTCGTGGTCGCTGGCCTGGCCGTATCGATGGTGCTGGTGGCCTCGGCGCCGAGTGTCGTCTTCCTGTTCGCCGCCATCGCCGGTATCCGCCTGTTCGGCCAGGGCCTCATGGGGCATACCGCGATGACGGCGGTCGGCCGCTGGTTTTCGGCGGATCGCGGCAAGGCGGTCTCGATCGCCGCGCTAGGGCATCAAATCGGCGAGGGCGTCATGCCGGTCAGCTTCGTAGCGATCACCGCCCTGGTTGGATGGCGTGGGGGATGGCTCGTCAACGCCCTCTTTCTTGGGCTGATCGTCCTGCCGGCAGTTTATTTTCTCATGCGCGTACCGCGAACGCCAAGCCCGGTCGAGATCGAAGGCCGCGTTTCCAGCCGTCAGTGGACCCGTCGTGAAGCGCTGCGTGACCCCGTCTTCTGGCTGCTGCTCACTGGTATTCTCGCGCCACCTTTCATCGGCACGACCGTATTTTTTCATCAGGTCTATCTGACCGAGCTGCGGGGTTGGTCGCTCAGCCAATTCGCGGGCGCGACGCCGGTGCTTTCGATCTTCGCGGTTCTCGCGACTGTCGCATCGGGGCATCTGATCGACCGTTTTGGTTCCGCCGCGCTTCTTCCCGTCATGCTGGCATTCGTCGCCGCCGCCAATCTCGCGATTGGCTTGGGTGATTCAGCGTCGATGGTCCTCGTCTACATGGCTTGCATGGGGATATCGTTCGGCTTGTACGCCTCGGCGTTCGGCGCGATCTGGCCGGAGCTGTACGGCGTTGCTCATCTGGGCGCGATCAAGGCCGTGGTCACGGCGATGATGGTGTTTTCGACCGCACTCGGACCGGGCGTCAGCGGCTGGTTGATCGATGCCGGACTGGCCTTCCCGGATATGATCGTGGCGATGGGCGCATATGCCGCCGCGGCCTCGCTGTTGATGGTCGTGCTGACCGCGGCAGTGCGTCGGCGCCTCGGCCGCGTGGACTGACGGTCGGTAGGGCAGCACGACCGAATGGCCGCCGGCTTCGCCGATTGCCAGCGGCGTCCGGGTTCAGTAGGGCAGAGCCATGACCGTCATCGTTCGTTTCGCCCCGTCGCCCACCGGCCACCTCCATATCGGCAATCTGCGCACCGCGCTGTTCAACTGGCTGTTTGCAGCGAACCAGGGCGGTCGTTTCGTCCTGCGCTTCGACGACACCGACACGGAGCGGTCGCGCCGCGAATTCGCCGACATGATCGAGACCGATCTCGCCTGGATCGGCATTGGGCCGCATGCGGTCATCCACCAGTCCGAACGGCTCGACCATTATGCCGCCGCGGCCGAACGGCTGAAGCAGGCCGGACTTCTCTATCCCTGCTACGAGACACCGGACGAGCTGGATCGCAAGCGCAAGCGGCTGGCGGCACGCAATCTGCCGCCGGTCTATGGCCGCGAGGCGTTGCGGTTGTCCGAGGCGGAAAAGCAGGCGTTCGAGGCGGAGGGGCGCCGTGCCCACTGGCGCTTCCTGCTCCCGAATTTCACATCCGACCCGCACAGCCCGCAGCGCACCGAAATCCACTGGGACGATCTCATCCGCGGTCCGCAGACGGTCGATCTCGGCTCGCTGTCCGACCCCGTGCTCATGCGCGCCGACGGCAGCTATCTCTACACGCTTCCATCGATCGTCGACGACGGGGAGACGGGAGTCACCCACGTCATTCGCGGCGACGATCACGTCACCAACACCGGCGTCCAGATCGTCCTCTTCCGTGCATTGGGGCTCGACGCGCCGGTTTTCGGCCACCATAATCTGCTGACCGCGATCGGCGGAGAAGGACTGTCGAAACGCACCGGAGCCCTGTCGCTGAAATCGCTGCGCGAATCCGGCTACGAGCCGATGGCCGTCGCCTCGCTGGCGGTTCTGGTCGGACTGTCCGGTTCCATCGAGGCGATGCCGGATCTCGGCGCCTTGGCCGAACGGCTGCGCTTCGATGACGTCTCCCCATCCGCCTCAAAATTCGATCCCGCCGAACTCGACCGGCTGAACGGCGAGATCGTCCACGCGCTGCCTTACGCGGCGGTCGCCGGGCGGCTCGCTGCCATGGGCGTGCCCGAGGATCGGGGCGGCATGTTCTGGCAGGCCGTGCGCGGCAATTGCGTAAAGGTGGCCGATGCCGGCGGATGGGTGCCAGTCGTCTTCGGCGATTTGCCGGACAAGCCGGCCCTGTCCGGTGACGAACGGGCCTTCGTCGAAGCCGCAGGGGAGCTTTTGCCGGAGGGCGACTTCGGCCCCGAGACCTGGCGCGAATGGACGGGCAAGGTGAAGCAGGCGACAGGGCGCAAGGGCAAGCCGCTGTTCATGCCGTTGCGGCTGGCGCTCACCGGCCTGGACCATGGGCCGGAACTGGCTGCGCTGCTGCCGCTGATCGGCCGGGAAAGAACCATCGCCCGCCTCTCCTGATTGGTTTCCCGTTCGCGGGCGCTGCTCTCAGCCGCCCCGTTGCACGGCTTCGGCCGTAGCGATTGCCGCCATGTTGACGATACCGCGCGAGGTGACGGACGGTGTCAGGACATGGGCGGGCGAGGCGGCGCCGAGCAGGATCGGCCCGACATGCAGAGAATCGGTCATCGTCTTCACGACGTTGAGGGTGATGTTCGCCGCGTCGAGACTGGGGAAGATCAGGAGGTTGGCTTCGCCCTTCAGGATCGAGTCGGGCATGATGCGCTGACGCGTCGCCTCGCTGAGTGCCGCGTCGCCGTGCATTTCCCCGTCGACTTCGGTGTCCGGCGCCAGCCGGCGCAAGATCGCAACGGCCTCGCGCATTTTCCGTGTCGAGGCGGTATCGTCCGAGCCGAAATTCGAATGCGAAACGAGCGCCCCCTTGGGATCGATTCCGAAGCGGCGGATTTCGGCCGCCGCGAGCATCGTCATTTCCGCCAGCTCCTCCGCTGACGGATCGCGCTGGACATAGGTATCGACGAAGAACTTGGTGCCCGTCTGCGAGATGAGGATGCTCATTGCCGCAAATTTCCTGACGCCTTCGACGGCGCCGAGAACCTGACTGATGTCGCGGACGTGGTGCGGAAACCGGCCTTCGAGCCCGCAGATCAGCGCATCGGCTTCGCCGCGTGAGACGGCGATCGCTCCGATCACGGTCGTATTGGTGCGCACGATGGTGCGGGCGCTATCGGGATTGACGCCCTTGCGACCGACCTTGGCGAAATAATGATCGACATAGTCGCGGTAGCGCGGATCGTCTTCCGGGTTGACCACCTCGAAATCCTCCCCCGGCCGGATGCGCAGCCCGTGGCGCTCAAGGCGCGATGCGATCACGCTCGGCCGTCCGATCAGGATCGGCGCGCAGAGCTTTTCCTCGAGCAGAACCTGCGCGGCACGCAGCACCCGCTCGTCCTCGCCGTCGGAAAAGATCACCCGCTTGCCCGAATCCCTGGCGATCCGGAAGATCGGCTTCATGATCAGGCCGGAGCGGAAGACGAAGCGGTTCAGCCGGTCGATATAGGCCGGCATATCCACGATGGGCCGCGTGGCGACGCCATCGGCCTCCGCGGCCTTGGCCACGGCGGGAGCGATTTTCAGGATCAGCCGGGGATCGAAGGGCGCCGGGATCAGATAATCGGCGCCGAACACCGGAGTTTCGGAGCCATAGGCTTTGGCCGCAACCTCCGAAACCTCTTCGCGCGCCAGCGAAGCGATCGCGTCGACGGCGGCGGTCTTCATGCCTTCGGTGATGGCGGTCGCCCCGCAGTCGAGCGCGCCGCGGAAGATGTAGGGGAAGCAGAGAACGTTGTTGACCTGATTGGGAAAATCCGACCGTCCGGTACAGATCATCGCGTCGGGCCGGACTTCTCTGGCAAGGTCCGGCATGATCTCCGGCGTCGGATTGGCCAGCGCCATGATCATCGGCTTGGCGGCCATTGCCTTCAGGTAGTCCGGCTTGAGCACGCCGCCGGCCGATAGGCCGAGGAAGACGTCGGCGCCCTCGATGACTTCTTCCAGCGTGCGTTTGTCGGTTTTCTTGGCGTAGACCGCCATCCAGCGGTCCATGCGCTTTTCGCGCCCCTCGTAGACGACGCCCTCGATGTCGGTGCAGGTGATGTTCTCGCGCTTGGCGCCGAGTTCGACCAAGAGATTGAGGCAGGCAATCCCCGCGGCACCGGCACCGGAGGTGACGATCCTGGCGTCTTCCAGTTTCTTGCCGGCGAGCATCAAACCGTTACGGATCGCGGCGGCGACGATGATCGCCGTACCGTGCTGGTCGTCGTGAAAGACCGGGATGGCCATGCGCTCGCGCAGCCGCGCCTCGACCTCGAAGCACTCGGGTGACTTGATGTCTTCCAGATTGATGCCGCCGAAGGTCGGCTCCAGCGCCGCGACGACATCGCAGATATGGTCGATTTCCCTGGCGTCGATCTCGATGTCGAAGACATCGATGTCGGCGAATTTCTTGAACAGAACCGCCTTGCCTTCCATCACCGGCTTGGAGGCGAGGGGGCCGATATCGCCCAGCCCGAGGACGGCGGTGCCGTTGGAGACTACGGCGACGAGGTTCGCGCGGCTGGTATAGACGGCGGCGAGCGAGGGATCGCGCTCGATTTCGCGGCAGGGCGCGGCGACCCCTGGCGAATAGGCGAGAGCGAGATCGCGCTGGTTGCCGAGCGGTTTCGTCGCCTGGATCGCCAGTTTTCCGTGCTTGGGATAGCGATGATAGAACAGCGCCTGCTCGTCGAGGTCCCCGGTCGTCGACCGTTCGCCGCCGGATTCGGTTTCTGACATGCTTGCGTTCCCCCTCGGCCACCCGATCGTTCCCACGGCGGGCGGTCGCCTCGCCCGACGCTTCTTCTAACCGATCTCGCAAACCCCGCAACCAGTTGGTGGCCGGCTTATGGTGCCTGCCGCACCGGATGGCGGGCACCGTCACATGGATGCAATCAGAATCGGTCATCCCCGATGCAGGCAACCGGGGGTATCTCACGCATGCACGGGACGGAAACGATGCACCAACTGACCACGACGCGTCATTTTCGGACGCTGTTTCTATCGGATGTCCATCTGGGTTCGAAAGCGGCCCAGGCCGAGATGCTGGTCGACTTCCTCAAGATCCACGACGCGGAAAAGATCTATCTCGTCGGCGACATCTTCGACGGATGGCGCCTGAAGCGCTCCTGGCATTGGCCGCAGTCGCGTAACGACGTCGTGCAGAAACTTCTGCGCAAGGCGCGCAAGGGCGCGGCGATCGTCTACATCCCCGGCAATCACGACGAGGCGGCATCGAGGTCAAGCTGACCGACACGCATGTGATGGCCGATGGGCGCCGGTTTCTGGTGATCCATGGCGACGAGTTCGATGTCGTGGTCCGCAACGCACGTCTTTTCGCCTATCTCGGCGACTGGGCCTACGACGCCGCGATCGCCGTCAATGTCGGATTCAACGTCGTTCGCCGCAAGCTGGGATTTCCCTATTGGTCCATCTCGTCATGGGCGAAGCTGAAGGTGAAGAACGCCGTCAACTTCATCGGCGCCTTCGAGAGCGCGCTTGCCGAGGAGGCAAAGCGGAACGGCTGCGACGGCGTCATCTGCGGACATATTCACCACGCGCAGATGGTCCGGCGCGGCAACATCGAATACGTCAATACGGGCGACTGGGTGGAAAGCTGCACGGCCCTCGCCGAGCACCACGACGGCTCTCTCGAACTGATCCGCTGGAGCGAAACCGCCGCCGAGGAATTGCCTGTGGAGTCCCCTGTCGATGCGCGTGCGGCGGCACGCCGCTTGGTGGAGGCTGCCTGAGATGCGCCGAATTCTGATCGCGACGGATGCCTGGCATCCGCAAGTGAACGGCGTGGTGCGCACGCTTTCCAACCTCGTCGACCAGCTCCGCGAGCGCGGAATCGAAGTCCGCGTCGTCACTCCGCTCGACTTTCGCACCATTGCCTGTCCGACCTATCCGGAAATTCGGCTGGCGGTTGCCACCGCTGAGCGTTTGGCCGGAACGATTCGTGACTTCGATCCGACGGCGATCCATATCGCGACGGAGGGTCCAATCGGACTTGCCACGCGGCGAGCTGCACGCCGCCTCGACCGGCCGTTCACGACCAGTTTTCACACCCGTTTCCCGGAGTATCTACGCCAGCGGGCGCCTGTCCCAGAGGCGCTGACCTATGCCTGGCTTCGTCGGTTTCACGCTCCGGCTGTGGCCTGCCTCGTGCCCACGCAATCAATGCGCCGCAATCTGGCCGAGCGCGGATTTACGAACCTCGTTACCTGGACGCGGGGCGTCGATCGGCGGCTGTTCCGTCCTGTCGAGCCGATTGCGCTCGATTTGCCGAAGCCGGTCTTCCTGACAGTGTCGCGTGTCGCGCCGGAGAAGAACCTCTCGGCGTTCCTGGATCTCGATTTGCCAGGTTCCAAACTGGTGGTTGGCGACGGGCCGATGCTGGGCGATTTGATGCGCCGTTACCCGGACGTGCATTTCGCCGGAACGCAGACGGGCGATGTCCTGGCCCGCTATTATGCCGCCGCCGACGTCTTCGTTTTTCCATCGATGACCGACACCTTCGGGATCGTCCTCGTCGAGGCGTTGGCCTGCGGGATTCCGCTCGCCGCCTTTCCGGAGCCGGGACCGCTCGACGTGATCGGATCGTCGAAGGCCGGACACATATCCGCTGATCTGCGGGAAGCCTGTCTTGCCGCGTTGTCGCTTGATCCTCGGGACGCGCTGGATCGCTCACGAGCCTATAGCTGGGATGCCTGCGCGGATATTTTCCTGAACGCGACCTCGCAAGCGCCCGAACTCTCGTTGGAGCAGACGTTTCGCCTTGCGGTCTGAGCCGGAAAGGATAACCCGCGGCCCCGATTATCGTTATCCCCACAGCGCCGGGCGGGGCGGCGAGACGGTCGAGCGCGAATAGGTAAGGCCGCCCGGGCGATCCTTGGCTAGCAGCAACGGCCCATCGAGATCCACGAATTCGGCGGCCTGCGCCAGCAGAACCGCCGGCGCCATCGCCAACGACGTCCCGACCATGCAGCCGACCATCACGCCGAAGCCGAGGCTGTGGGCCTGTTCGACCAGGCGGATTGCCTCGGTCAGCCCCCCGGTCTTGTCGAGCTTGACGTTGACGTAGTCATAGCGTCCCCGCAGCGATTGAAGATCGTCCGCGGTATGGACCGACTCGTCGGCGCAGATCGGCACGGGGTGCGGGATGTCGGCCAGGATGCCGTCCTTGCCGGCGGGAAGCGGTTGTTCGATCAGCACCGCTCCGGCGGCGGCGGCGACCAGCATGTGCTCGCGAATGTTCGTATCGCTCCAGCCTTCATTGGCGTCGAGAATCAGCCGGGCGTCGCGCGCCGCCGCGTGAACGGCCCGGATCCGCACAGCGTCGGAGTTCGTGCCGACCTTGATCTTCAAAAGCGGCCGATTTGCCGCTCTCGCGGCGGCGGCCATGTCGCCGGGCTCTCCCAGCCCGATCGTATAGGCGGTTTCGATCGGTCGCGGCGTTTGGCCGCAGACGAGACTCGCGACGGTACGGCCGTTGGGTTTCGCTTCGAGGTCCCAAAGCGCGCAGTCGAGCGCGTTGCGGGCCGCGCCGGTCGGCAAAAGAGATGCGAGGCGGTCGCGGGAGCCGCCCGCCTCGATCGCCGTCCGCGCGGTTTCGATCTGCTCGCGTACGCTGTCGATGCTCTCGCCGTAGCGCTGATACGGCACGCATTCGCCGCGGCCTCGGCCGTATTCGTCGGCGATCTCGCAGGTAACGACGACCGCCTCGCTCTTCGATCCGCGCGCGATGCGGAACTCCCGTGCCAACGGGAAGCGTTCGACTGTGACCGAAAGACGACGCGGCATCGGCAAATTCCCCTGGCGGCCGCCGACGGGGCGGTCATTTCATGACAAGTCGTGAATAGACGCTTAATGTTAAGACACTGTAGGGAATCGCGCGAACGCTGCACCGAAACCGGACGACAGCGTAGCGGCGGACAGGTTCCGTGCGCCCGATCAGGGTCGCTTCCGAGGAAGGTCACGACGGATACCAATGCTTGAAGCTTCCGCGGCACAGTCGACCGGTGCGTCCGGTCGGCGGCGCACCCTTCAGCCTTCTCTCGAAGGCGAGAAACGGGATGGCGCGCTCGTGCTTCGCGCGTCCGGCGACTGGCTGGCGCGAACCGTCGGTTCTCTCGAAGCGACGGTCGCTGAGACGGCCGGCGCGGACCTTGGCCGCCGCGTGGTCGTCGATTGCGCAGGGGTCGAGCGGATCGACACGGCCGGCGCCTTCGTCCTGGAGAGAATGACCCGGGACATCGCCGCGAGCGATCGCGATGTGCGGATCGAGGGAGTCGAGGCGCGTGACGAAGCGCTTTTCGCCGCTGTGCGCCAGGCGATGGATCGCGAGCGCCCGGAACCGGCGAAGCGGCGTGCCAATCGCCTGGTGGAAGTGCTTGCCGCGACCGGGCGTGGCGCCATCGCCATGAAGGATGAGATCGTCTTCGCTCTCAATATCATCGGCGGATCGATCTTCGGTGCCAGCCGTCGCCTGACCGGCAAGACCCAGTTCCGACCCGCGGCGATCTTCAATCAGTGGGATCAGATGGGCGTAAAGGCGGTGCCGATCATCGTCCTGATGAGCTTTCTCATTGGCGGTATCATCGCCCAGCAGGGAGCCTTCCAGCTTCGCCGCTTCGGCGGCGAGCTCTACGCCGTGAATCTGGCGGGCATCCTCGTGCTACGCGAGATCGGCGTGCTGCTCACCGCCATCATGATCGCCGGTCGGTCGGGCAGTGCGATCACCGCCGAGATCGGCTCGATGAAGATGCGGGAAGAAGTCGACGCGCTGCACGTCATCGGCCTCAATCCGATCAGCGTCCTGATCTTCCCGCGTCTGGTGTCGCTGACGATCGCGCTGCCGCTACTGACATTTGTTTCCAATTTCGCTGCTTTGCTCGGCGCGATGCTCACGCTGCAGCTTTATTCCGGGATCAGTTTCGCCAACTTCCTGCAGGGGCTGCAGCAATCCATCGACCTCTTCACGATTTTCGCTGGCGTGATCAAAGCGCCCTTCATGGCGATCATCATCGGCCTCGTCGCTTCGGCCGAAGGCCTGAAGGTCGGCGGCAGCGCTGAAAGCCTCGGCCTGCACGTGACCGCCGCGGTCGTCAAATCCATTTTCCTCGTCATTCTCCTGGATGGCATCTTTGCGATCTTCTATGCGTCCATCGGCCTCTGACATGTCCCTGACCAATGGCCGCGGGGCGGCAGACGATGAGATCATCATTCGTGCCCGCGACGTGACGGTTCGTTTCGGCGAGAAGACGATTCTGGAAGATCTGTCGCTTGATGTTCGCCGGGGAGAGATCCTTGGTTTCGTTGGACCGTCTGGCTCGGGAAAGTCGGTGCTGCTGCGCACGATCCTCGGCCTCAATCAGAAGCAGAGCGGCACCATCGAGATTTTCGGGATCGACTATGAGACGGCGAGCGACGCGGAACGGCTTGCGGTGGAGCGCCGCTGGGGAGTCCTGTTCCAGCATGGCGCGCTGTTCTCCTCGCTGACGGTCCTGGAGAATATCGAGGTGCCGATGCGCGAGTATCTCGATCTGTCGCCCGCGTTGATGCACGAACTCGCGCGCCTGAAGATCGACCTCGTCGGGCTCGCTCCCGACGCCGCCGACAAATTTCCCTCCGAACTGTCGGGGGGGATGATCAAGCGCGCCGCGCTCGCCCGCGCGCTGGCGCTCGATCCGGACATCGTCTTCCTGGACGAGCCGACCTCGGGTCTCGACCCGATCGGCGCCGCCGATTTCGATCAGCTGATCATGACCCTGCGCGATACGCTCGGCCTCAGCGTCTACATGGTGACCCACGACCTCGACAGCCTGTTTCAGGCGTGCGATCGCATCGCCGTACTCGGCGATCGCAAGGTGCTTGTCGAAGGGCCGTTGTCGAGGATGCTCGATTTCGACCATCCGTGGGTGAATTCTTACTTCCATGGCAAGAGGGCGCGCACCATCGCAGCACCGGATCACGTCGCCAGTCTCGTCGAGGGAGCCAGGTAATGGAAACCAAAGCCAACTACGTTCGCGTCGGTATCTTCACCCTTATCGTTCTCGCGCTGTCCTTCGGCTTCGTCTACTGGTCGGTGTTTTCGTCGTCGGGGGATTCCCGCGTGCCGCTGCTGGTTCGGATCGAAGGGTCGGTCACCGGGCTTCAGGAGGGTAGCCAGGTCTTGTTCAACGGACTGCCGGTGGGCAGCGTCAAGGCGCTGCGCATCGACCCGAACAATCCGCGTGTGGTGATCGCGACGACCGAGGTCGATCCGACTCTGCCGGTCAAGCAATCGACGGAAGCCAACATCGGCTTCCAGGGCCTCACAGGTTTCGCCTTCATCGAGCTCAAGGGCGGCGTGGCCGAGGAGCCCGGGCTCCTTCAGCAGGCTATCGAACAGGGCACCGTGCCCATCATCAAAGCCAACCCATCCGACGTGACGGACATCCTGGCGACAGCTCGCGACATCGCGGAGCGGGCGAACAACATCCTCGGCCAGTTCGAAGGGCTGGTCGACGACGTCGGCCCCGCGGTGGAATCGACCGCGGACGACATTGCCAAGACGGCCAAGAATGTCGAGGTATTCACCGCCAGCCTTGCCGAGAACTCCGACGATATCGACAATTTTCTGAAGAGCCTGAGTGATCTTTCCACGACCGCGAACACGGTCGCGGAGGGATTGCCGGGCGCGATCTCGCAGGTGCGTGAGATCCTCGCGGCGGTCGACCCGACGGCGGTCAGCACCGTGGTCGACAACGTCGCGGCGGTGTCGGACAATCTGCGCGCGCAATCGGAGAACATCGGCAGCGTCGTCGATTCCGTCCAGGCCGCCGCCGACAGCGTCGGCTCGGTCGGCGAAGCAATAAGCCGCAATACCGACGGGATCGATCGCTTCCTGACCAATCTCGGCCCGATTTCGGACACGGCGGCGCAGGTCGCTGAAAAGCTGGACACCACGCTCCAGTCGGCCAACACGGTCATCGCCGCGGTCGATCCGAAGCAGATCGCGACGACGCTCGACGGCATCACCTCGGCCGCGACCAATGTCTCGTCGCTGGCCGAAACGATCGGCGCCCGGAAGGAGGCGATCGACACGGCGATTACCGGGGCGTCCAATGCCGCCCGCAACGTCGAGCGCATCACCACGACCATCGCCGAGCGGAGCGAGGATGTCGACAAATTCATTGCCAATCTCGGGCCGATCTCCGAGACCGCGACGCGCGTCGCGGAACGGCTGGACGCGACGCTGGAGTCGGCGAACGGCGTGATCGCGGCGGTCGATCCCAAGCAGGTCGCGACGACGCTCGACGGTATCACTTCGGCCGCGACCAACGTTTCCTCGCTGGCCGAAAGCATCGGCACGCAGAAGGAAGCCATCAATTCGGCGATCTCCGGCGCGGCGAAGGCGGCGCAGAACGTCAACCGGATCACCACGACGATCGCTCAGCGCAGCGGCGACATCGACCGATTCATCGGCAGTCTCGGTACGATTTCAGACGATGTCAGCCAAGCCAGCGCGCGGTTGAACGAGGCGGTGACATCCGCCAATGAACTGGTCGCCTCGATCGACTCCACCACCGTCAATCAGGCGATCGGCGACGTTCGCACGATCACCTCGGCCCTGAGCGGCAAGACCGAGGAGATTCAGTCGATCATCGACGGTGTCGACAAGACGGTGCGGACGTTGGACACCACACTTACCGGCTTCACCGAAACCCGCACCCAGGTCGACACGCTGATCGCCAGCATTGACCCCGGCAAGGTCAACCGCGCCGTGGAGAACGTCTCGGCCGCGACGGACAATGTCGCGCGGGCGGCCGATTCGATCGCGGGCGTCGTCAACTCGGTGGGCGAGCGCAAGGACGACATCAACGACATCATCACCAATGTGGAATTGACCTCCGAGCGGCTGCGCACCGCCTCCGAGCGGGTCGACAGCCTGATCAATTCGGTCAACGATACGCTCAAGGGCGCCGATGACGGCACCGGTCTCGGCAGCGACATCGCCACGACGCTGCGCGCTATCCGGGAGACAGCTTTGTCGATCCGATCGCAGGTCGAGCCGATCTCCGCGAATCTGCAGCGCTTCTCTGGGCAGGGCTTACGGGAATTCCAGACGCTCGTGCGCGACGTGACCCGGTCGGTCAACCGGATCGAAGGCGCCGTGAACGATTTTTCGAACAATCCGAGCCGGCTGATCTACGGCGGCGACGACGTCAAGCAGTTCGACGGCCGCACGCGCCGGTAGAATGCCGAGCGAAACGACGGCGTCGTTGACAGCTTTGGTTGTGGATGCGAGCAACCGCGCTTATGGGCAGCGGACGGGGAACAGGAGAATCATGCGGGCAATGTTCAAACCGGTGCTGATCGCTCTTCTGACGCTCGGGCTGTCGGCCTGCGTGACCTCCGTCCCCCCGGACACCTTCGAAATATCCGCGCCGCCGCTCGTGCCGAACGTCGCCGGAAGAACACGAGCCCAGATCCTGATTCCGGAGCCGACGGCGATCAAGACGCTCGACAGCGAGAAGATCGTCGTCAAGCCGACGCCCTATTCGGTCGAGTATCTGGCCAACAGCCAGTGGAGCGACCGGCTACCGCGCATGGTGCAGCTCCGGCTGCTACAGGCGTTCGAGAACAGTGGTCGTGTGGGCGCCGTGGGCGTGCCGGGGCAGGGGCTTGCGATCGACTATCAACTGGTCATGGAAGTGCGGAAGTTCGAGATCAACGCGGCCAACGCGGCCCGGGCGACCATCGAGATTTCGGTAAAGGCGTTGAACGACCGGAACGGCAGTGTGGTCCGCACGCGGGTATTCGGCACGGAAGTGCCGGTGGCGGGCACCGCGAATGTCGACTACGTGGCCGCGCTTGATAGGGCATTCGACAGGATATCAAGCGAGATCGTCAGCTGGACCCTGGCGCTGATCTGAGGATGATCGCCCGATGCTCTGACCGGAACGAGG
>NZ_JALHBS010000090.1 GCF_024195285.1 Aurantimonas marianensis | reverse complement strand
CGGACGATCACGAGGTTCGCGCTAATCGCAAAAGGCGCCTTGCCCATGACGGCTAGGCGGACCGGCGCGAGCCGATCTGGCTACGGAAACACGAAAAGACGCGGAAACTTCGATGCTCCCGCGCCTGAAGAGGCTCGTATGCTGTTGAAAGGACCGGGATTTCTAGCGGTCAGACTATCGTCCGGTGCTGTAAGCTTGGCACTTTGCCTCTGGCGAGGCTTCAGCGGTACATTCCGTTGAAGATGCTGCCGTCGAGGCCGAGCGTGCGAAGCGCGCGCTCCGGAGGCCGGCGACCAGCGTCCATGGCTGCGGCAACAGAACGGGCAGCTCGAAATTCATCGAACATCGTGCCGAGGGTACTGGCGAACTTTCTTGCGTGGCTCATCACTTCAACTCCGACTATCTATGCTGCTGGATATACGCTGTTTGCAGTGCAGCAGAAGAGGTGGAAGCGGATGACAGCCATGCAGAAATGAAGGAGCTCGGCGTGAGCCCCCATCGACGCCGAGCATCTGACCTATCCCTCTGGCGGGGGTGACGGGCCGCTTGCCGATGTAGGCCGGTTCCGCTCGCCAACGTGATTGGACGCGTGCACCGGTCGATCTCGCGGCGTGTTTTCCCATGCCGTGGGCTGACCGCCGTAAGGCACGACCTTGTGAGCCGGGCGGCGCTTCGATAAAGGTCGGATAACATTCCTCGAATTCTTCGATCCGGCAACGTGGGACCGTCGAAGATGGTATGATCATGCAACGAAAAGCCCTCGGAATCGTCTTCCTGTGCCTTGTTCTCCTGGCGGCGATCTTGCTGGGATACTGGGATATGCTGAGCAGCGAGAAATTGCGTATCTCGCAAATGGAGAATTCGCCGGCATCGGAGCAAGTGGCGGCGAGGCAGGACAGTAGGTCCTCCTCACAATCGCGATCGCAATCGGATCCCTCGTCGACCGGTGAGTCAAGCCAGAAAGAGACGGCGAAGGCGGGCATGTCATCGTCTGACCGTGCTCGAGCGCCGGACGAACCGGCGCGGATCACGCCGGAACCTACCGATATGAGGCGGCCGCAGGAGGTTTCCGCCAAGGCCGATGACCGCGACGCTGCGACTGCGGAGAAGCAGCCCGCCGAACAGCGGGGCATCTCGTCCGGTGCCGACGCTATCGAAGGCGAGGGCGAACGCCTGGCCGCTGGGCCAGCGCCAGGGGAGGAAACGGTAGACCCCGCCGAGCAACCGGCCGCTGCCGAGGATGCCGCCGAGGCCGCTCCACCGCCAAACGGCAACCCAGCACAATCGGCGGGAAACGGTTCGGCTGCGGAAGCGGCGGCGAGCGCTGAAATGCCCGGATCACCATTGGAAACCGCCAACTCAGCCCCCCCGGTAGAAGGTGAGGCGGCGGCCGGCGAACGGCCACTCTTCGACCTCCTGCGCGTCGAGCCGGACGGTTCGACCCTCATTGCCGGACGGGCCATGCCGGGAAGCCGGGTCACCCTGCACGCGGGCGAGACGCTCGTCGGTGAGGACACCGCCAATGCGGCCGGCGAATTCGTCATCGTCCTGCCTGAGCCGCTCACGCCGGGTGAGCACGCGATCTCGATCACCGCCATAACCCCTGATGGCGCGACCTCCGGATCAAATCAGACCGCAATCGTCAGCGTGCCGCAGCCGGGACGCGGAGACGACGTGCTCGCAATGGTGGAAGCACCGGATGAGGCGTCGCGATTGGTGACAGTGCCGGGGCCGCTATCGCGGCAAGCAGCTGGGTCGGATGGCCCGGATGCCGGAACGGCGGCTGCCGGTGGATCCGCGACAGCGGCTTCGCAAGACGAGGCGCCGACGCCTGCACCTGCCGCCGGACCGGAACAGCCGGTCGACACGAATGCAGAGGCCCCGCCGACGCCTGGAGCGACGGGTGAGAAGGACAACGCAGCGGAGCGCGGGACCTTGCCAAGATTGCGGATCGAAGCCGTCGAAGTCGAAGGTGAGCAGATCTTCGTCGCGGGAGCCGCGGACGCCGGCACTTCAGTCCGCATCTATCTCGACAACGCTTTGATGGCCGAGGACAGGGCGACCGCCGACAACCGATTTCTGGTGGCAGCGGAACGCCCGGTCGCGGTTGGCGACCATCTCGTGCGGGCCGATCAGGTGGGCGCCGATGGGAATGTGACGGCGCGGGCGGAGGTGCCCTTCACGCGCCCGCAGGGGCGGGCTGTCGCGGCGATCGCGCCGGACCCTCCCATCGCTCAGGAAAAGATCCGTCCGTCTCCCGACGTGGAAGCGGCTGACGGACCGGCGGCCGAAACGCGGGTCGCCGCAACGTCGCCGCCGGTTGAGGACAGCGTTCCCGTGGATGGCCGCGCTGGTGACCCGGCAGGCGGAGCGGCTGATACACAGGAAAGCGGTTGGCGGCCGGATACGAAGACCGGCGGCTCTCCACAGGGCGATGCGAGCACGACGAACGAGGGGCCGGCCGCTGGCCTCTCGCCGGATGTTGAACCAGCGGCCAAGCCAGAAGAAACGGTATCCGAAACAGCTGGTGTTTTGGGAACGGCGGAAGGTGGCGCGGAGTCGTCCAAATCCACCGAGGCGAGCGCCGCGCCGGCTTCCGGACCGGCGGACGGCGCGCTCCCGATCGTAGGCAATCAGCCGGGCGAGCTTACAAGGGAGGCGACTGATCCGACCGCTTCGACCAACCGGACCTCGGGTAACCGGCCGGTGCAAATGGTGGAGCCTCGGTCGCAGACGGGCGTCGGGACACCTGAAAAGGGGGTGGACGGCACCCGCGCCGACGCTCCGGCGCTGCCCGAGCCGGCCGACACGCAATCGTCGACGCTGTCGACGGCTTCGCGCACCGAGACCAAGGACTTCCAGCCGACGACACCACCTCAGCCGGGGTCCGGTACTGTTGGCGAGCGGCAGGTGTCCGCGACGCCGCCGGAGAAGTCCTCCGCTGGCACGACCGAAAGCGAGGCGAATGGCACGCCAGCGCTCGACATTCCAATCAATCGCCAAGCCCCCCTCGCGACATCTGCGGGCCGGGTGATCATCCGCAAAGGCGATACGTTGTGGGGAATTTCCCGCGAGACCTACGGCCAGGGCAGCCGCTACACCGTGATCTATTTCGCCAACGGTAATCGCATTCGCGATCCCGATCTGATTTATCCGGGGCAAGTCTTTCGGCTGCCCGAAGTCCCATCCGAGCCTCGCGATCAGTGCGAGTGCGCGGAGACGTCCGGAGCAACGCCACAAGGCTAGCGGGCAAGAAGGAAAAATAGGTCGGATTTCCGCTCGGCCCCGCCCATTGACCAACTTGATGGTCATGAAAAGCGATTGAACCGACCCTAGATTATCGCGAGTCAGGCGAACGCGTCCGCTTGCATCTCAGGCGCCGTCAACCGATGTTCCGCTTCCATGCGGAGATCGGCAAATGAATGCTGAATCGCTCCCGTGAGGTCGCGGGAGATGCGGTTTTCTTTCGGAAGCAGGAGGGGCAAGAGGCGCCCTGATCGAATTTCCGGGACGATCCGTCCCGAACCAACCTCAGAACGCCGACGGCGTGACGGTTTCTCCGTCGCGCCGCTTCGTTGGAAAGGACTATCTTGGCGCAAAGAGCCGGGAAAAGAATATCGGGCGACAGCGGATCGACGCTGACGACTTTGGCAAATCTCTGGCCGTACATGTGGCCGACCGATCGGCCGGATCTCAGGATGCGGGTCGCCTATGCGACGATCTTCCTGGTGCTGGCCAAACTACTGACGGTTCTGGTTCCGTATTTCTATAAATGGGCCACCGATGCGCTGGATGGCGCAGATTCGGCGCGCGAATGGCTGCCGCTGGCGCTGACCGGGGCGATCACCCTGGTAGTGTCCTATAATGTGGCACGGGTGTTTTCGGTCGGGCTGAATCAGCTTCGCGACGCGCTGTTCGCGCGGGTTGGTCAATATGCCGTGCGCCGGCTAGCCTACCGCACATTCGTCCACATGCACCAGCTCTCGATGCGGTTTCATCTGGAGCGACGGACCGGCGGCCTGTCGCGGATCATCGAACGCGGCACCAAGGGGATCGAGTCGATCGTGCGGTTCACGATCCTCAACACGCTGCCGACGATCCTGGAGTTCGCCCTCGTGGCGATCATTTTCGGTTTCGCTTACGGCGTCAGCTATCTGGCCGTCATCGCTGTCACGGTGGGTCTTTACAGCTGGTTCACGATCAAGGCGAGCGACTGGCGGATCGGCATTCGCCGCGACATGAACGATTCCGACACCGACGCCAGCACCAAGGCGATCGACTCGCTGCTGAATTTCGAGACGGTGAAATACTTCGGTAACGAGGCGATGGAGGCGGAACGCTTCGACAAGGCGATGTCTCGCTACGAGATCGCGGCGACGCGGATCTGGACGTCGCTCGGCTGGCTGAATTTCGGCCAGGGGTTGATTTTCGGCGCGGGCATGGCGGTGGCGATGGTCATGTCGGCGCTCGAAGTCCGCGCCGGAACCCAGACGCTCGGCGATTTCGTCTTCATCAACGCCATGCTGATGCAGCTGTCGATTCCGCTGAACTTCATCGGCTTCATCTATCGCGAAATCCGCCAGGGGCTCACCGACATCGAGGCGATGTTCGATCTGCTCGAGGTCGAGGCGGAGGTGAAGGATCCGGCCGATGCTCCGACGCTGCAGGTGAGCGAAGGCGCGGTTCGCTTCGAGGATGTGCGCTTCGGCTACGATCCGGCGCGAGAAATCCTCAAGGGCATTTCCTTCGACGTTCCGCCCGGCAAGTCGGTGGCGATCGTCGGCCCCTCCGGAGCGGGGAAATCGACCGTTTCGCGGTTGCTTTTCCGATTCTACGACATCCAGTCCGGCCGCATCCTGATCGACGGTCAGGACATCGCCGGCGTGCAACAGGAATCGGTGCGCGCCGCGATCGGAATCGTGCCGCAGGATACGGTGCTGTTCAACGATACGATCACCTACAACATCCGCTACGGCCGCATCGGAGCACGCGAGGCAGAGGTGCGGCGTGCGGCCGAGCTCGCGCAGATCGCCGGGTTCATCCAGGAGCTGCCGGATGGCTTCGACTCGATGGTCGGCGAGCGCGGGTTGAAATTGTCCGGCGGCGAGAAGCAGCGCGTTGCGATCGCCCGTACGATTCTCAAGGCACCGCCGATTCTGGTGCTCGACGAGGCGACCTCGGCGCTGGATACGCACACCGAGCAGGAGATCCAGACGGCGCTCGATCTGGTGTCGAAGGAGCGCACGACGTTGACGATCGCGCATCGGCTTTCCACCATCATCGACGCTGACGAGATCATCGTCCTGAAGTCGGGTGAGATCGTCGAACGCGGGTCGCATCGCGAGCTGCTGGAAGCGGACGGACTCTACGCCGAGATGTGGGCGATGCAGCGCGAGGCGACGGAAGCCGAGGAAGCGCTTCGGCGGGCTCGCGAAGCGGACGAGTTCGGGGTCATCGAACGGCGCCGGACCGAGGAAGCGTAGCGCCGGCCGTGGTGGCGCCTTGTCGGCGGTACCGTCGCGCCACATCTGTCGTGGCGGGCCCGGGTATCGAGCGGGTGCCCTTTTTGCCGTTGAGAATTGCCGGCGACATTTCGCGCCTGCTTGCCTCGCCTCTTGTCCATCCCTACCGCAAGAGTCGGGATAACGAAGATCAGGAAGGAAGAAGACACACCGTGGATATCATCGCCTCGATCCGAAACGCATTCGTGCCGATCCACCGGGCGGGTTATCCGTTCATCGCCGCGTTTTTCGTGGGCGCGGTCGTGCTCGGTTTTTTATGGGAGCCGCTGTTCTGGATCGGCCTCATCCTGACGGCATGGTGCACCTATTTCTTCCGTGATCCCGAGCGTGTGACGCCGATCGCGGATCATCTGGCGATCAGCCCGGCTGACGGTCACGTTTCCCTGGTCGGCCACATCGTGCCGCCGGCCGAGCTCGCCCTCGGGACCGAGCCGATGCTGCGTATCTCGGTGTTCATGAATGTCTTCGATTGTCATGTGAACCGCGCGCCCATGCGCGGTCGCATTCGACACATCGCCTATCGCGAGGGCGAATTCCGCAACGCCGAGCTGGACAAGGCGAGCGAGGTCAACGAACGCAGTTCGATCGTCATCGACGGACCGAAAGGCGAGATCGGTGTCGTACAGATCGCGGGCCTCGTGGCGCGGCGCATCGTCTGCTGGGCCAAGGTCGAGGATCGGATCGAGGCAGGGGAGCGCTACGGAATGATCCGCTTCGGCTCACGCCTCGATGTCTACCTGCCCGAGGGTGCCCGGCCGCGCGTCGCCGAAGGACAGATCGCGATCGCCGGCGAAACCGTCATCGCCGAATTCGGGGACAACCTGCCAACCTGGCCGTCGAGGCGCGACTGATGCCGATCGAATCTCCCTTTCCCCCATTCGATCCCGGCAAGCCCGACGTCGAAGACGGGCCGGTCCGCCGTCGTATTCCGTTTCGTCACATCGTGCCAAACCTCATCACCATCCTGTCGATCTGCGCCGGGATGACCGGCATCCGTCTGGCGTTCGAGGGTCAGTTCGAGTTCGCCGTTGGCATGGTGCTCGGCGCGGCGTTTCTGGACGGGATCGACGGCCGTGTCGCACGGCTTCTCAAAGGTCAGAGCCGCTTCGGCGCCGAAATGGATTCCCTTGCCGACATCGTCAATTTCGGCGTCGCGCCAGGTCTGGTGTTGTATGCCTATATGCTCAACGAGGCCGGAGCCTTCGGCTGGATCGCGGCGTTGCTCTATGCAAGCGCCTGCGCACTCAGGCTCGCCCGTTTCAACACCATGCTCGACGATCCGAAGCGCCCCAAATGGCATTCCGCGTTCTTTGTCGGCGTTCCGGCACCGGCCGGTGCCGGCCTTGCCATGTTCCCCGTATATCTGAGCTTTTCCGGCCTGGATCTCGGCATCCCCGAAATCACGGCGACGATCGCGTCGGTCTATCTCGTGTTCATCGGACTGTTGATGTCGAGCCGCTTGCCGACCTGGTCAGGCAAGGGCGCCGGCCTTCGGGTGCCGCGCGACTACGCCATTCCGATCATCCTTGTCTTTGTTCTCTACGTCGCGCTTTTGCTCAGCTTCTTCTGGGAAACGCTGTCAGTCACCGCGATCATTTATTTCGTCTCCATCGGCTTTTCGGTTCGGGCGTTCGGCAAGCGGGCGAAACGCGAGACGCGCTCGGCGGCGGATCAGGCGGGGTCGCGGTAGTCCAGGAAGCGGTTTTCGCGCACATCGAAGAGCTTGCCGGTCTCGACGACATTCGGGAAGGCGAGGGGCACGATCTTCGCCGCCACCTCGCGGGCGGTCGGCAGCGTCTTCGGGTCCTCGCCCGGCATCGCCTGCGCCCGCATGGCGGTGCGCGTTGCGCCCGGATTGACCGAATTGACCCGGAGCGGAAGGTTCATCGTTTCGTTCGCCCACGATCGCACCATCGCCTCGCAGGCCGCCTTCGAGGCCGCATAGAGCGACCAGAACGCCTTGGCCGAATGGGCGGCGCCGGACGACATCACGATGGCGCGCCCGGCCAGGGATTTGCGCAGCAATGGGTCGACCGTGCGAATCAGCCGCCAGGTGGCATTCACGTTCACCGTCATGGTCTTGTCGAAGGTTTTTGCCTCGATGTGACCGATCGGCGCGAGGACGCCGAGCAAGCCGGCATTGGCGACCAGGACGTCAAGCCGGCCCCAGCGCTCGTTGATGGCGCCGCCGAGGCGATCGATCCCGGCCATGTCGGTGAGATCGAGGGGGACGAGCGTCGCCGAACCGCCAGCTGATTTGATCTCGTCGTCCAGTTCCTCGAGGCCGCCGACGGTGCGCGCCAGCGCGATGACATGCGCGCCCTCGGCGGCGAGGCCCTTGGCTATGTGGTAGCCGATACCGCGCGAAGCCCCGGTGACCAGCGCGATCTTGTCTGTCAGCATTTGCATCATCTAAACTCGCCGAAAAGGCGCCATCCCTAGCTTTGAGCCCGCCGGCAACGGCTTGGCCGAACGCGCTCAGGTGCAATGTTTCCTCGCGATGCTGCCTCCCGCCAGAATCGCGACTTTCAGGAGTCGCCCGATAGTCAGCCCGCTCCACCCAGCAGCGAGAGCGGCCTGACATTTTCCGTTCCGTCCTGATCGGTCAACGAGGTCGGATAGTCGCCGGTAAAGCAAGCATCGCAGAACTGTGGCGCCAACTTGTTGCGGGATGGCTCGTCGGTGGCGCGATAAAGCCCGTCGATGGAGAGAAATGACAGCGAGTCGACCTTGATGAAGTCGGCCATCTCCTCGATTGTCATGCGTGAGGCGAGCAGCTTGGCTTTTTCCGGCGTGTCGACACCGTAGAAGCAGCTGGCGCGGGTTGGCGGCGAAGCGATCCGCATGTGGACCTCGGTCGCACCGGCCTCGCGCACCATCTGCACGATCTTCTGGCTGGTCGTGCCACGGACGATCGAATCGTCGACGAGAACGACGCGCTTGCCTTCGATCATCCGGCGGTTGGCATTGTGTTTCAGCTTCACGCCCATGTGGCGGATGGAGTCGGTCGGCTGGATGAAGGTCCGGCCGACATAATGGTTACGAATGATCCCGAGCTCGAAAGGCAGACCGGCCTCCTGAGCGTAACCGATCGCGGCGGGCACGCCGGAATCGGGAACCGGCACGACGATGTCGGCTTCCACATGGCTCTCACGCGCCAGTTCGCCGCCGATCTTCTTGCGAATCTCGTAGACGTTACGGCCTTCCACGGTGGAATCGGGGCGAGCGAAATAGACATATTCGAAGATGCAGAAGCGGGGGCGGCGCGCTTGGAAAGGGAATATGCTCTCGATTCCATCCTCGCTGATCACCACGAGTTCGCCGGGCTCGATGTCGCGGACGAAATCGGCGCCGATGATGTCGAGGGCACAGGTCTCGGAGGCCAGGATCGGCGATCCTTCGAGATCGCCGAGTACGAGCGGCCGGATCCCGAGAGGGTCGCGTACGCCGACCATCTTTTTCGACGAGAGTCCGACCAGCGAGAAGGCGCCCTCCAGTCGCGACAGCGCGTCGATCAGCTTTTCGACGAAATGCCGTGCCGCGCTGGTCGCGACGAGATGCAGGATGGTTTCGGTGTCGGAGGTCGAGGAGAAGATGGAGCCGCGGCGCTGCAACTCGCGCTGCACCGTGAGCGCGTTGGTGATGTTGCCGTTGTGGGCGACAGCGAAGCCGCCGGCCGACAATTCGGCAAAAAAAGGTTGGACATTTCGCAAGCCGCCGCCGCCGGTGGTGGCGTAACGGGTGTGACCGATCGCGGAGGTGCCGGGCAGACGCTCGAGAACGGCTTGTTTGGTGAACGTATCGCCGATCAGACCGGCATGGCGTTCGACGTGGAATTGTGAGCCGTCATAGGAAACGATCCCCGCGGCTTCCTGGCCGCGGTGCTGGAGCGCATGAAGACCGAGCGTGACGACGGCGGCGGCGTCGGTCCGCTGGAAGATGCCGAAAACCCCGCACTCCTCGTGTAGTTCGTCATCGCCGAAGGGCGTTTCGTCCATAAGATTATCCGCCGTTTGCCGGTGTCGGTCGGCTTTCCGTGAGATTCACCATATAGGCCGGTATCCGGCGGGACGCGAGGGCGCGTTGTCCCGGACCCGGAATCCCGACGCCCGCTACTGTGGCTGCGTCGTCTCCGCTCCACCTGGATCCTGGATCGCGCCTTCGATGGATGTGGGATCTTCCGGCGTGGGAGGTGTATCCGTCGCCGGATCGCCTTCATTGCCCTGGATCTTCTCGAGGATGATCTGCTCCGGGTTCTCCGGCAGCGCCGCGACCAATTGTTTGCCGAAATTGTCCAGATACGGCTTCGACCAGGCGTTGGCGACCCATTCCGGTTGGTTCTCCGGTGCCAGCCAATTGAAGAACAGCATGGCCACCACGACGAGAAGAAGGCCCCGCACGGCGCCGAAGACGAAGCCCAGCACGCGGTCGAGCGCGCCAATGCGACTGTCGATGATGAAGTCGGCGATCCGCAGGGTGATGTAGGATACGATGATCAGGGTGACGAGGAAAATCGCGGCGGCCGAGACCGCCATCGCCACGACCTCCGATGAGATGTACTCGGCGAGATAGGGCGTCAGCGGCTTGTAGAAGAGGAAGGCGGCGACCGCCGCTACCAGCCAGGAGATCACCGAGAGGATTTCGCGGGAGAAGCCGCGCACCATGGCAAGAAGCGCCGAAACCAGCATGAGTGCGAAAAGGATCGCGTCGAGAAGTGTAACGGTCATGGATGGTGGGTCCCGTGGACGTTCGGATCAGGCGCGGGTGGCAGATGCCAGTATGACATGCCTGCGAATGACGCCTTACCTCTTGGGCGGCCATTTTACACTAGGGGGCGGCGTGAAAATCAACCGCTCGAGGGCAGCGAGCCCGACGCGACCCGGCCGACGAGGTCGGGCAGGGTCTCCACTTCATGCGACGCGATCTCGCCCGAACGCGGCAGATCGGCGCTGGCCGACGGCAACACTGATTGGCGGAAACCGAGTTTTTCGGCTTCTTTCAGCCGCTGTGCCGCATGCGCGACGGGCCGCACCGCCCCCGAGAGACTGACCTCGCCTAAATAGACGCAATCGGAGGGCAGGGCGGCGCCGCTCAAGGAAGAAACGAGCGCCGCCGCCACCGCCAGGTCCGCCGCCGGTTCGGAAATGCGGAAGCCGCCGGCGACATTGAGATAGACGTCATGTTGGCCGAGTCGCACGCCGCAATGGGCTTCCAGCACCGCCAGGACCATGGCGAGTCGCGGCTGATCCCAGCCGATGACCGCGCGACGGGGCGTCCCGAGGGCCGAAGGCGCGACCAGGGCCTGGATCTCGACGAGGACCGGCCGGGTTCCTTCCATGCCGGCGAAGACCGCGGCACCGGGGGCTTTTTCGTTGCGTTCGCCGAGAAACAGTTCGGACGGGTTGCGCACTTCCCGCAGCCCGATGTCGCTCATCTCGAAGACGCCGATCTCGTCGGTGGGGCCGAAGCGGTTCTTGACGGTGCGCAGGATGCGGTAGTGGTGGCCGCCTTCGCCCTCGAAATACAAAACCGCGTCGACCATGTGCTCGACCACCCGAGGACCGGCGATCTGGCCATCCTTGGTGACGTGGCCGACGAGTATCACCGCCGCGCCGCTGGCCTTGGCATAGCGCACGAGGGCCTGCACCCCCGTGCGCACCTGCGTCACGGTTCCCGGCGCCGATTCGGCCATGTCGCTCCACAGCGTCTGGATCGAATCGATGATGACCAGATCCGGCCGGCGGGCTTCGGCGAGCGTCGCCAGGATGTCCTCGACATTGGTCTCGGCCATGAGCTGTACCGACGTATCGGCGGCTTCCAGGCGCTGGGCGCGAAGACGCACCTGAGCCACGGCCTCTTCGCCGGAGACATAGACGACACTGTTTCCGCAGCGTGACAACGCCGCGGCAGCCTGCATCAGCAGCGTGGATTTGCCGATGCCGGGATCGCCGCCGATGAGCAAGGCCGATCCACGGACGATGCCGCCGCCGGTCGCCCGGTCGAACTCGTCGATGCCGGAGACGATGCGCGGGGCTTCTTCCATCTCGCCCGAGAGCGG
Source organism: Aurantimonas marianensis (assembly GCF_024195285.1). Taxonomy (GTDB): domain Bacteria; phylum Pseudomonadota; class Alphaproteobacteria; order Rhizobiales; family Rhizobiaceae; genus Aurantimonas; species Aurantimonas marianensis. Next base: position 63,647 of record NZ_JALHBS010000090.1, on the reverse strand, counting down.
CAGAAGCGCCGAGGGGCTGCCCTTGCGCCGGCCGCGTTGCGGTCCGCCACCGATCCCACCAGAGGTGTTTTCCTCGACGATGGTGTTCCACTCACCGCATGAGTCGCATTTGCCTTGCCAGCGGGCGGTGCCCGCGCCGCAATTCTGGCAAATGAAGCTGAGTTTGGGTTTGGCCATTGTCGCTCGATAGCCGATCAGACCCAGCGACGGTAGACGCGGGGACCGAGCGCCGTCAAAAGCTCATAGGCAATGGTGCCAGCGGCCTGCGCCACCGCGTCGATCGGCATGTCCGGGCCGAAGAATTCCGCCCGCGCGCCGGGGCGGACGGCGTCTTCGGGAAGGCCGCTGACATCCAGCAGGGTGAGATCCATGGAGACTCGGCCAAGGACCGGCACCCGCCGGCCGGCGAGTATGGCCTCGGCTCCGGGCCGCAACTGACGCATTCCGACGCCGGCGCCCGACGCGGCACGATGATAACCGTCGGCATAGCCGATGCCGACGGTGGCGATTCGCGTGTCGCGGTCGAGCCTTGCCGCCGCGCCGTAGCCGACTGCCTCGCCGGCCTTGGCGATTCGCACCTGGAGAACTGACGCGGTGAGCCGCGCGACAGCCCTGATCGCTTCCGACGAACCGGGGCCTGCCTCGCCGCCATATAGCGCGATGCCCGGCCGTGTCAGATCGAAGGCATAGTCGGGGCCGAGAAAGACACCGGCGGAATTGGCAAGGGATCGGGGAACCGACGGAAACAGTCCGGCAAGCGCCCGAAACCGTTCGAGTTGCTCGGCGCTCTGCGAGGTCGGCTCGTCGGCGGAGGCCAGATGGCTCATGACCAGACACAGCTCGAGCTCGCCGGAGGCGGCGAGGTCGGCGGCCAAGCGGGCATCCTTGGATGTGAGGCCGAGCCGGTTCATGCCGGTTTCGAACTGCACCGCGGCGGGGGCTTTGCGTGTGGTGGCGCGCAGCCCCGCCTGCCAGACGGCGATGTCGTCCGGCGTCGAGAGCACCGGTATCAGATTTCGCGCCAGATAAAGCGGAACCGTTGCCGGCTCCAGACCCTGGAGCACGAAGATTCGAGGGTCCGCAGACGCGTTCGACGCATCAGCCTGCAATCGATCCAGCGTGCCGCGCAAGGCGGCGCCTTCCTCGGCCCAGGCGACGAAGAAGTCACGGCAGCCGGCTTCGAAGAGGGCGGTGGCGACCTCGACAGCGCCAAGGCCGTAGCCGTTCGCCTTGACCGCCGCGCCCGTCTTGGCACCAGAGTTGCGCGAATCCAACATCCGCCAGTTGGCGATCAGCGCGGCGCGGTCGATCTCGACGACCGGCATGCGGTCCGGTCTCACGCTGGCCCGGATCGGGGAAAGCGGCATCGTCGCGAGACTACTCGAAACGCTCGGGAAGATAGGTCTCGTCCGCGAGATCGGTAAAGCGCGTGTATTCGGCCTGGAAGGCGAGGGGGACGGTCCCGGTCGGTCCGTGACGCTGTTTGGCGATGATCACCTCCGCCTTGCCGCGCGCTTCGTTCAATTCCTGCTCCCATTTCAGATGCTCGTCGGTGCCCGGCTTCGGCTCCCGGTTCGCGAGGTAATACTCATCGCGATAAACGAACATCACCACGTCGGCATCCTGCTCGATCGAGCCGGATTCGCGCAGATCGGAGAGCTGCGGCCGTTTGTCGTCGCGGCTTTCGACCTGACGCGACAGCTGCGACAGGGCGATGATCGGCACGTTCAGTTCCTTGGCGAGCGCCTTGAGACCGGTGGTGATCTCGGTGATTTCCTGGACGCGGTTGCCCTGCGTGCGGCTCGATCCCTGCATGAGCTGGACGTAGTCGATGATCATAACGTCGAGCCCGCGCTGTCGCTTCAGGCGCCGGGCCCGCGCCGATAGCTGCGCGATCGAGATACCGCCGGTCTGGTCGATGTAGAGCGGCAGCTTTTGCATCATCTCCGAACAGCCGATCAGCTTGGTGAGCTCCTGATCGTTGATGTTGCCGCGCCGGATCTTGGAGGAGGAGATTTCGGTCTGCTCGGAAATGATGCGGGTGGCGAGCTGTTCGGCCGACATTTCGAGGCTGAAGAAACCGACGACGCCGCCGTTCTTGGCCTTGAAGCTGCCGTCCGCCTGCTCGGCGGGTTCGTAGGCCGCCGCGATGTTGAAGGCGATGTTGGTCGCCAGCGAGGTCTTGCCCATGGCAGGACGGCCCGCCAGGATGATCAGATCGGAGGGCTGCAGCCCGCCCATGCGCCCGTCGAGCCCGATGATCCCGGAGGAAACCCCGGAGAGGCCGCCGTCGCGGTCCTTCGCCGCGGTCGCCATCTGGACGGCCAGGGTTACCGCGTCGGTGAAGGACTGAAAGCCGCCGTCATAGCGGCCGGTCTCCGCCAGCTCGAACAGGCGGCGCTCGGCGTCCTCGATCTGGCTCTTCGGCTCCATGTCGAGCGGTGCGTCGAAGGCGATGTTGACGACGTCCTCGCCGATCCGGATCAGCGAGCGGCGAATCGCCAGGTCGTAGATGGCGCGACCATAGTCGGTGGCATTGATGATGGTCGTCGCCTCGGCGGCGAGCCGCGCCAGGTATTGAGCGACGGTCAAATCGCCCACTTTGTCGTTGGCCGCGAGGAAGGTCTTGATCGTCACCGGGTTGGCGATCTTGCCCATCCGAATCATCTCTGACGTCTTACCGAAGATCTCCCGATGCAGCGGCTCGAAGAAATGGTCCGGTTTCAGAAAATCATGGACGACGTAATAGGCATCATTGTTGACGAGCATGGCGCCGAGCAGCGCCTGCTCGGCCTCGATGTTGCTCGGAGCCTCGCGATAAAGCGCCGTTTCGTCATCGATTTTACGCGCCGCATCCGCCATGCCGCGTGACCTCTGTCGCCGTTTCGGGATGCGCCCGCACTACACCATGGAGCTGCTCAATCCTAGCAAATTGGCATCCCCGCGATGATATGAATCGGTTCGCCGAAACCTGTGACGTGCTGTGCATAACTCCGGGGATAAGTTCCGCCGCGCGTTGACACGAAATCCGGCGCGAAACCGCCTCGGCTATTCCGCCGCGTTGCGGTCGTCCCACGATTCCAGCCGTTCGGTTCGGCTGGCGGCCTGTTCCTTCATCCGAAGCCGGGTCTCAGTCTCGTAAATATAATCCCGCGTAATCGGGAGCGTGCCGAGTTTCTTCGTCAGCTGGATCTGGAAAACGACGAGATCCTGCCAGCGGAACGCCGTTTCCGATGCCGCGAGATAAAATTCCCACATGCGACAGAATCGCTCGTCGTAGATCGCCTTGGCCTCATCGCGCCGGGCTTCGAAGCGCTCACGCCAATGCCGCAGGGTGTCGGCATAATGCAGCCGGAGAATTTCGAAGTCGGTGACGATCAGACCGCTGCGCTCGATGGCCTTGGTCACCTGCGACAGGGACGGCAGATAGCCGCCGGGGAAGATGTACTTGCCGATGAAGGCGTTTGTGTTTGCCGGCTCTTGGGTCCGCCCGATCGTGTGCAGCAGCATGACGCCATCGTCATCAAGGAGACGAGCGCATTGTCCGAAATAGTCCTCGTAGAAGTCTAGACCGACATGCTCGAACATACCCACCGAGACGATGCGGTCGAACGGGCCTTGGGTGTCGCGGTAGTCTTCCAGGCGGAAATCGGCGCGTCCGGAAAGACCCGAGTCCGCAGCCCGGCGTCGGGCGATCGCGAGTTGCTCGTCGGAGAGCGTGACCCCGGTCACTTTCGCGTCCAGATGCTGGGCCAGATAGAGCCCGAGCCCGCCCCAGCCGCAGCCGATGTCGAGGGTCCGCAAATCGGGACGGTCGAAGCAGAGCTTCGCCGCGATATGGCGCTTCTTGGCCAACTGTGCCTGGTCGAGGGTGACGTTCGGATCTTCGAAATAGGCGCAACTGTATTGCCTGTCCGCATCCAGGAACAGGTCGTATAACTGGCTCGACAGATCGTAGTGGCGATGGACGTTGGCGCGCGCCCGCCGCGGCGTGTTGTTCTGGATATAGCGGCGAAAGAGTAGTCGCGTCCGGTCGATCGCCCGCATCCAGGGTTCGCTCGTCGCGTCGCTGCCGCCATTGCGGAACACCAGACTAAGCAGGTCGAAGATCGTGCCCTCGACCATGTCGACGCCGCCGTTCATGTAGGCTTCGCCGAACTTAAGACCGGGGTTGATCGCGACGCCCCATTCCGCCGCTTTCGAGTTGAACCGGATATGCAGCGGCTTGCCGGTCCCGTCGCCCCATCGCGACGACTGCCCGTCCGGGTCAGTGACGGTCAGACTTCCGAAGTGAAAGAGGGGGGTAAGGTAGGTGGACAGGATGCGGTTCATGATCGAAATCTCCTGACCTTCGTCCGAAGAATCCGCGGCCACTCATAGCCGCCGGAGCGCGTGAACATAAGCGACCCTGCTAGATTTAAGCGCAACGACGCCGATGGCAATAAAAAAGGCTCCGCCGAAGCGAAGCCTTTCCCGCATACGATCTGACTGCATGGCGAACCCGGCTGACGTCGCGTTCGCTGCCTGCGGTTCTACCGGGCTTCTTCACTCTCCGCGGGGGCGTCGGAATCGGAGGCTTCGCCGGTGTCGTCCTCGCCGTCTTCCAGCTCCTCCTCGTCGAAGCTTTCCTCTTCGTCGGTCCCATAGATGGCATCAGCCGAGGTCAGTTCCTCGCCGCGGGCCTGACGCTCTGCCTCGTCAGGAGAACGGGCGACGTTGATCGATATATCAAGCTCGACCTCGGCATGAAGCGCGATAGTGACAGAATGCAACCCGATCCGCTTGATCGGTTCGTTGAGCTGGATCTCGTTGCGGCCGACCTTGAAGCCCTCGCCAGCCAGGATCTCGGCAATGTCGCGCGTCGATACGGACCCGTAGAGCTGGCCTGTTTCGCCGGCGGAGCGTACCACGACGAAGCTCTTGCCTTCGAGCGTCGCGGCAACGCCCTGAGCTTCTGCCTTGCGCTCTTCGTTGCGAGCTACGAGCTGGCTCTTCTGCGCTTCGAAGCGCGCGCGGTTGGCGTCGTTGGCGCGTAGAGCGCGACCGGTCGGCAGGAGATAGTTGCGGGCGAAGCCATCGCGCACCTTCACGGTGTCGCCCATCTGGCCGAGTTTGGCGATGCGTTCGAGAAGAATGACGTCCATGATCTTGTCCTTTCTGGATCGGGATCGATTGTTCAGGATTGGCGGGGCGGCGGTCCATCTTGGCCGCGCCAGGTTTCGAAGAGCCCGAGCGTCATGAACAGGACGATCGGGAAAGACAGCAGCAAGATCGCCGCATAACTTGTGAACAGCACCAGGCCCCGGCCCGGACGGCCCCGGGTGCGACGGTGGAGGCTCGCCAGTCCCACCAAGGTGAAGGCGGCTCCCAACGCACCGACCACAACGGCTGCGACGACGCCAATTGAGCCGCCAAGGAAGACGGCAGCGACCGCCGCACCGAAGATGGGCAGGGCCAATTTCGGCAAATGAGTGGCCGACGGGATGTCGTCCTTGGGTCGCGGCAAGCGGCCGGAAACGCGGACGACAGCGGCACCAAGATAAAGGCCGCTCGCCAAGGTAATGGTCAGGAGCGCGGGCTGAACAAACGGGACGAGGGCAATCACGAGTTCGGCGAACTCGCGCAATTGCGTTTCGCTCAGCGTCTCCATCCCCGGACCGCCGCCTTGGCCGAGCGCCTCGACAACCGTCGGGACGAAAGCGTCCGGATCATAGCCGAGCAGCCACCCGAGAAACAGGCAGGCGGCAATCGCCATCGCGGCGATCGCAAACAGCACGCGCCCCAAGGGATACCAGTCGAGATCGCTTTCCGATCGACGGGCCGAACTTGCTCCATTCGCCAGCATCGGCTCGGACGCGGGCCGCGCCAATCCGGCAAGGTGGCCCGCGACCGCCATCGGCAGCGCCATCGTCCCGAACAGGGTCAGCGCGCTCGGGCCGGACATGGCGATGGCGTAAATCGTCATGCCGGCAACTGCGGAAGCGATGAATCCGGCGACCGAACCCCAGCCTAGGCTGGCGATGGCGATCGGGATCGGAGCCGCCAGGGCAAAACTGATCGCCGAAGTCGATTGCAGCACGAGCCCCGCGAACAGCAGCGCGCTGGCAAGGCCCGATACGAGGGCAATGAGGAGAGTGGATGGTTTCATGACGACTTGCGCTGTCCTGCTCGCGGCAGTTAGAGGCCTCGGCCCCAACTAGGCTGTGCGACTTTCCATGCGCGGCCTGACGCGGATGGAAGCGAAGCGGCGGTTGGACGCCGCTTCGAGAGTGTGACCGTTCCTACTTGATGAGGTAGGGCAGAAGACCCAGGAAACGGGCGCGCTTGATCGCACGGGCAAGCGCCCGCTGGTTCTTCTGCGATACAGCGGTGATCCGGGACGGAACGATCTTGCCGCGCTCGGAAATGTAGCGCTGCAGGAGGCGGACGTCCTTGTAGTCGATCTTCGGCGAATCGGTGCCGGCGAACGGATCGGACTTCCGGCGGCGGTGGAACGGCCGGCGGGTGGGAAGCTGGGCGATATCGACCATCTGGGACTACTCCGAATCGTTGTCGCGGGGGCGGCGAGGGCGATCGTCGTCGCGATCGCGCCGGGGGCCACGGTCGCCGCGGTCTTCTCGGCCGCCACGATCGTCGCGGCCGCCGCGCCGGGGCCGGTCATCGCGTTTTTGCATCATGGCCGACTGGCCTTCCTCATGCTCCTCGACACGGACCGTCATGTAGCGAAGGATGTCCTCGTTGAAGCGCATCTGGCGCTCCATTTCCTGGACCGCCGCCGACGGGGCGTCGATGTTCATGAGGGTGTAATAGGCCTTGCGGTTCTTGTTGATCCGGTAGGTCAAGGTCTTGAGACCCCAGTTCTCGACCTTGCCGACCGACCCGCCATTCGACTCCAACACGCCGCGATACTGCTCGACGAGCTGATCGACCTGCTGATTGGAGATGTCCTGGCGCGCGAGGAATACGTGCTCGTAAAGAGCCATGCGCTATCGCCTTTCCATGTTACGTTCGCATTTTGCCTGGGTACAGCGGCTAAGCCTCTGCGACTTCCCTGCGAAACCCGAGATCGGGTCGAATTGGAAAGGCGCCTGTACGAGAGCGTCGAGAGCGGAGACACGGGAAGCCGATGCCCTGCGGCATCTTGTTGCCGGCAATCCGGCAGCCTTCCGTTCAGCCCCCAGCTGAGACCCAAGCATTGACGGTCGCGGACCTATCCGGTTTGCGCGGGTTTTTCAAGCCTTTGTTGAAATTGCGGCAACGGCGGCGTCGCTGCGGCTACTATCGGCGCCGTCGCGGCACGCGCGTCAAGCTGCAGCCATGTCGGCAGGTCCATCCGGCGCGGCTGCGCGGATCGGGTTCCAGTGCTTGGAGGTCAGGCCGTTGCGGCGCCGGGGCGGAGCGAACCGCTCGGCATTTCTCCTTGCAGCCGCTCGAGCAGAATTTCGGGTGCTTCCGGGTGCCCCAGATAATAGCCTTGCCCTTCGATCGCGCCGAGGTCGCGCAGTTCTTCCCATTGTTCCGCCGTCTCGATTCCTTCCGCGGTGAGTTTCAGTCCGAGCCGACCGCACAGGTCACGGATCGAGGCAACGATGGCGTGGGTGGATTCGTCCCGTCCGATGCCATTGATGATCGAACGGTCGATCTTGACGCGGTTGATCGGCAGAGCCTGGATATATGCCAGACTTGTATGCCCGGCGCCGAAATCGTCGATCGCGACCTTGATACCTGCCTTCTGGATGGCCAGCAGGGTTTTTTCGACCAACTCTTTTTCGGTGATCGCCACACTTTCCGTGATCTCGATCTCCAGAAGTTCCGGGGGAACGCGGTGCCTTTTAAGAGCGTGGATCAACTGGCTGACAATTTCCTCACGTGCCAATGAGATGGGAGACAGGTTGATCGAGGTATAGGGATGCTCGATGCCGGCATCGATGAACGCACGCATGCGTTCGACCGCGGTGCGGATCACCCAAAGATCGATCAGCGTGATCAGTCCACAGCTCTCGGCGATGGGAATAAACTGCGACGGCGGCACCATCCGTCCCAGGCGCTTGTTTTCCCATCGGATCAGAGCTTCCATCCCGGTGGTCCGCCCCGTCTGGAGGTCCAGTTGCGGCTGATAAACGAGAGTGAACGATTCCTCCGAGACAGCGCGGCGCAAATCCAGTTCCATGCGCCGCCGCTCGCCCATCTCCCGTTCCTGGGCGGGGTCGAAATGAGCAACGCCGCTGCGACCGTTTCGCTTGACCTGATACAGTGCGACATCTGCCGCTCTTTGTAGATCATCGATGGTCCTGCCGTCGCCCGGCATCGACGCTATGCCCGCCGAGCAGCCGATGGTCAGCGTCAAATCGCCAATCAGAAAGGGTTGTGAAAGGAGATCCACCAACGCGTTCGCCACTGCCAGGCATTCGCCCGAATTAGGCTTCTCGATCACCACGGCGAATTCGTCTCCTCCGAGGCGAAAGGCGGCTGCGTTTCGTTCCAAACCCGACTGGATGCGGTCGGCGACGTCTCGCAGCAGCAGATCGCCGACCCCGTGCCCGTAGTCGTCATTGACGAGCTTGAAATGATCGAGATCGAGAGTGATCATGGCGCCGACGGTTTGGTGGCTCTCGCCACCGTTCATCAATCTTGCCCAGGTCTCCGCGAAAAGCGTGCGATTGCCGAGCCCGGTCAAGGGGTCATGTCGGGCCATATGCTCGATCTGCTTGCGGGCAACGGTCAGCGACGTGACGTCGGTCAGCGCCAACATGCGTTCGGGGACGGCGTGAGCCTCGTTCCACGGTGACATCGCCACGATCAGGTGCCGCGAATGGTACGGCATCTTGAGTTCGGCCTGGAAACTCTGTGACATGCGGATCTTGTCCGCGAAAGACTCGCCATCGGTCGGGCTGATGCGCGCGAAGAGATCAGTCTGAGAGGGGGCCCCCTCGAATATCTCGCCCGCGGCGGAATTCGCGAACAGCACTTTTCCCGTCGCGTCGATTCTAATGAAGCCGATTGGGGCGGTCTCGGCCATGGCGCGGTATTCGGCGCGGCTTTCGCGCAATCGTTCGGCGCTGGCGATGCTGCGGGTCACGTCGATATAGAGAGTGAGCGAACCGGCTTTGGCTGTTCTGGGAAAGGAGCGGGCCAGAATTCGCCGTCCGGAAGGGCGACGCGCGAGGATCTCCGCGGCGGCCCCGTTTTCCAGACGTGCAAGATGCTCGGCTGAAATGAAGTCGTCGGGATGATCGCCTCGTTGCTGGCAAAACGCTGTGATGGCGCGGCGCGGGAGACCGACGCGCAACATGCTCGCGGGAAGCTCCATATAGCTCGCCGCCTGGGCGTTGAAGAAGGCCACGACCTGACCCTCGGCGGGATCGTGATCATAGAGCACGACGCCATGGTCCGAGTTGTCGAGCATCTCTCGCATCATGGCATGCTCGGCCGTGATGCGCCCCTGGTCGGAAAAACCCGCCTTCGTCATCTGAAGCGTACCTTCAATGTCGATTCCGCCGCCGATGAACCTGTGATCATGCCGTCGATGTCGGTCGATCGATATTTTCAGTCGATTCCATTGAAACAATCTTAAGTTGATCACCAAAGCCGGCAGGCGTTCGCTTTATCACGATACTTCGCCGCCATTGCCGGCGCCCTTGACAGGGATGCCTTCCCCAAACCATTGCGTGCGTCACTTAAGACGATGATCGGGAGTACTCGCATGACCATGGCATTGGTCTTCCCAGGGCAGGGCAGTCAGAGCGTCGGCATGGGGCGATCACTGTTCGACACCACCGCCGAGAGCCGCAAGGTTTTCGAGGAAGTCGACGAGGCGCTCGGGGAGAAGCTATCGACGTTGATCTTCGAAGGCCCCGAGGAAAGGCTGACCCTGACCCAGAACGCTCAGCCCGCCCTGATGGCCGTATCCATGGCGGTCATCCGGGCGCTCGAAGCGGAAGGCTTCGATGTGAGCCGGGCGAGTTACGTCGCGGGGCATTCGCTCGGAGAATACTCGGCGCTGACGGCGGCGGGTGCGTTGACCCTTGCCGACGCCGCAAAACTCTTGCGCATCCGCGGCCTTGCCATGCAGAAAGCCGTCCCGCCGGGGCAGGGGGCGATGGCCGCGAGTTTGGGGCTCGAGGTGGGCGAGGTTGTGCGGCTTTGCCAGGACGCTGCCGAGGACGGCGTCTGCGAGCCGGCGAACGACAATGGCGGCGGGCAGATCGTCATCTCCGGCGACAGGAAAGCCGTCGATCGGGCAGTGGCGTTGGCCCCCGAGCGCGGGGCCAAGCGGGCGATCCCGCTGACGGTCTCGGCGCCTTTCCATTGCCGCCTGATGCAGCCGGCCGCCGATCGGATGGCCGAGGCGCTTGCCGGGGCGAGGATCAATGCGCCGGCCGTCCCGGTCGTCTCCAACATCACGGCGAGCGCGACCTCCGATCCGGACGAGATACGCGAAAGACTGGTGCGCCAGGTGACGGGCCAGGTCCGTTGGCGCGAAAGTGTCGAATGGCTGGCGGGCGCCGGGGTGACCAGCCTCGTGGAGGTCGGCAGCGGCAAGGTGCTGGCCGGGTTGGCGCGCCGCATCGATCGCACTCTGGAGGCGAAGTCTATTGGAACCGCGGACGACGTGCGGGTCTTTGTCGAAGGTGGCTGATACACAGGCGGCATGAACAGAAAACGAGAGAAGGGAACAGGGATGTTCGATCTGACCGGGCGCAAGGCGCTTGTTACCGGTGCCAGCGGCGGGATCGGCGAGGCGATAGCACGTGCGTTGCACGGCGCCGGTGCCGCCGTCGGTCTCCACGGCACCCGTCGCGAGAAGCTGGACGACATCGCCGCCTCGCTCGGAGATCGGGCGATGGTGTTTCCCGCCAATCTGGCGGACAGGGACGAGCAAAAGGCTTTGGCGGAAACGGTCGAGAGCCAGATGCAGGGGGTCGATATCCTGGTCAACAACGCCGGGGTGACGCGCGACGGGTTGTTCGTGCGCATGTCTGACGAGGACTGGGACAGTGTCATCGAGATCGACCTGACGGCGGCCTTCCGTCTGACCCGAGGGCTGACGCATCCGATGATGCGCCGCCGATTCGGTCGAATCATCAACATCACCTCGATCGTCGGCGTCACCGGCAATCCGGGGCAGGCGAACTACTGCGCGGCGAAAGCGGGAATGATCGGGTTCTCCAAGTCGCTCGCCCAGGAGATCGCTTCCCGATCCGTCACGGTGAACTGCATCGCGCCCGGCTTTATCGCCAGCGCCATGACCGAAAAGCTCAACGACAAGCAGAAAGACGCGATCATGGGAGCGATCCCGATGAAGCGTATGGGCAAGGCGGGTGAAATCGCGGCCGCCGCCGTATTCCTGGCGTCGGACGAGGCGGCTTATGTCACCGGGCAAACCCTTCACATCAATGGCGGCATGGCGATGATCTGACGCCATCCCGCGCGCGACGCTTGGCCCGCGCGACGGAGCATGCTAAGCGCCCGCCACCAAGAAGAGATTTTGCTGTTTTCGTTGCGCGGCTCGCGACACCGTGGAACCACCATGCTTGATAAAGCGCCGCCCCACGTCTAACGAAAGCGGCAGCACCAATCGCAATAGAGGACTGAACATGAGCGATACCGCTGAGCGAGTGAAGAAGATCGTCGTCGAGCATCTGGGCGTCGAACAGGAAAAGGTTACCGAGAACGCGAGCTTCATCGACGATCTGGGTGCCGACAGCCTCGACACGGTCGAACTCGTCATGGCCTTCGAGGAAGAGTTCGGCGTGGAGATTCCCGATGACGCCGCCGAGACGATCCTGACGGTCGGCGACGCGGTGAAGTTCATCGAAAAGAACCAGGCCTGACGTTTCTGGCGGAGCGTCCGCCGGGGCGATTGAGCGATTGATGAGACGAGTAGTCATCACGGGCGTCGGTATGGTGACCCCCCTCGGGGCGGGTGCCGGCGTCACATGGAAGCGTCTGCTGAACGGCGAAAGCGGCCTGGGGCGGATTGAGAGCTTCGAGGTCGACGATCTACCTTGTCGGATCGCGGGCCAGATTCCGCGTGGCGATGGCCAGAGCGGCACCTTCGATCCAGACCACTGGATGGAGCCGAAGGAGCAGCGCAAGGTTGACGATTTTATCCTCTACGCCGTCGCGGCGGCCTCGGAGGCGCTGGATGACGCGAACTGGCACCCGGAGGCTTATGAGGACCAGATTACGACTGGCGTTCTCATCGGGTCCGGGATCGGCGGTCTGCGCGGCATCGAGAAGACCTCGCTGATCCTTGCCGAAAAGGGGCCGCGCCGTGTCAGCCCGTTCTTCATTCCCGGCAGTCTGATCAATCTGGCCTCCGGCCACGTCTCCATCCGCAATGGTCTCAAAGGGCCGAACCATTCGGTGGTGACGGCGTGTTCCACCGGAGCGCACGCGATTGGCGATGCGTCCCGTTTGATCGCCTTTGGCGATGCGGACGTGATGGTGGCCGGCGGCGCCGAATCGCCGGTCGGGCGGCTGTCGCTGGCTGGTTTCGCCGCGTGCAAGGCTCTATCGACTCACTTCAATGACGAGCCGACCAGGGGCTCACGGCCCTACGACCGCGACCGGGACGGTTTCGTCATGGGCGAGGGGGCCGGTATTGTCATTCTGGAAGAGCTGGAGCACGCCAAAGCCCGCGGCGCGCGCATCTATGCGGAGGTCATCGGCTACGGTCTCTCGGGTGATGCGTATCATATTACCGCGCCGGCTGAGGATGGTGACGGCGCCTACCGGTGCATGGCGGCCGCGATGAAGCGGGCTGGCATCTCGGCCTCGGATCTGGACTACGTCAACGCTCATGGAACCTCGACGCCGCTCGGCGACGAGATCGAGCTTCGCGCTATCGAACGCCTTGTCGGCGATGCGGCCGACGGCATCACCATGTCGTCGACCAAGTCGGCGATCGGCCACCTTCTCGGCGCGGCGGGATCGGTCGAGGCGATCTTCTCGGCGCTGGCGATCCGCGACAATACGGCGCCGCCCACGCTCAATCTCGACAATCCGTCGGTTGAGACGAAGATCGATCTCGTGCCACATGTGAAACGCGAGAAGCGGATCGACGTCGCGTTGTCGAACTCCTTCGGCTTCGGTGGAACCAACGCGTCGCTGGTTCTGCGGCGTTATGCCGACTGATTGATCCCGTGATCGAGACGGCGGCGAATTTCGTCGTCCCGTCTTTTGCCACATTCCAGTGGTGCTTCGGCGACCATGAAGCGTATCATTCAAGGGTGATCCGGTGACCGACCGACAAGGGGCCGTATTGGCTCGGAACGCGCATGGGAGAGGCGACCGGGAGCGGTCGTCCGCCCGGGGGGCGAGCCGACGTTCGCGCCACTCTCGCAATCAGCTCGTCATTTTCCTGAACTTCTGTCTTTCTGCCTTGCTGTTTCTGATGCTCGGCGCAGGCGCGGTCGTCTATTGGGGCAACAGCCAGTTCGAGGGCCAGGGACCGCTGCGCGAGGAAACGACCTATGTCGTGCCGCGCAACACCAGCGTGCAGACGATCGCGAGTGGCCTCGAACGCGAGGGGATCATCAGCGATGCGCAAATCTTCGAATACGGCGTTCGTTTCGCCGGAGCCGGCGGCACGCTGAAAGCCGGAGAGTATGGTTTCGCTCCGGGCACGTCCATGCGTCAGGTTATGGAAAAGCTTCGCGCGGGTGCCTCGATCACCCATTCGGTATCGGTGCCGGAAGGCTGGACCGTCGAGAAGGTCTACGAGAGGATCGCCGAAGCGGAGGTTCTCACCGGCGAGATGCCGGACATGCTTCCCGAGGGCACCTTGCGGCCCGACACCTATCTCGTGCAGCGAGGCGTCACCCGCGAGGAACTCGTGCAGCGCATGAAGGAGGCCCAGGACAATCTGGTCGCCGAGATCTGGGCACAGCGCGATCCCGACATTCCGGTCAAGGATGTCGGGGAGTTCATCACCCTTGCTTCGATCGTGGAGCGGGAGACTGGGATAGCCAGCGAACGTCCGCATGTTGCGTCGGTTTTCATCAATCGCCTGAACAAGGGCATGCGGCTGCAGTCCGATCCGACGTTTCTCTACGGCGTCTATGGCGGCGCCGGCAAGCCGAGCGACAGGCCGGTCACGCAATCCGACATCGACAGCGACACGCCCTATAACACTTACAAGATCAAGGGGCTGCCGCCGGGCCCGATCGCCAACCCCGGCCGCGCCGCGCTGGAAGCCGTGGCCAATCCGATCGAGACCGACGATTTCTATTTCGTCGCCGACGGCACCGGCGGGCACGTCTTTTCCTCCACGCTCGACGAGCATAATCGCAATGTGCAGAAGTACCGGGCTTTCGAGCGACAGCAGCGGCTCGACGCGGCGGAAGCGGCAGACTGACGAACCGGCGACCGCGTGATGAGACGAGAGGGGGAGGCGATGCCCGTCCAGAGCATGACGGGCTTTGCCCGCCACGAGGATGCCACCGATGGCGTCGACTTCGTGTGGGAGCTGCGCTCGGTCAACGGTAAGGGATTCGATCTTCGCTTCCGACTGCCGCCAGGCTTCGAGGCGATCGAGGCGGACAGCCGTCGGCTGGCGGCCACACAAGTTACACGGGGAAACATTCAGGCGAGCCTACAGATTCGGCGAGACGACGAACTGCCGGCGTTTTCGGTCAATGAGGCGATGCTGGGGCAGGTCCTGTCTCTCTCAAGTCGTCTTGTCGCAGACGGCCATGCCGCCCCGCCATCCGCCGACGGTATCATGGCGATCAAGGGCATTGTGGAGATTGCGGACCGAGCGCTACCGCCCGAATCCTTGGAACTGCGTCAAAAGGGCGTGGCCCGAGGTTTCCTCGCGGCAGTGGAGAAGCTGACAGCGGCCAGGGAAACGGAAGGCCGTGCGATGGCCGAGATACTGGCGGCTCGTCTGGATGAGATCGAAGCGTTGGTCGGGCGCGCTGAAGACGACCCGAGTCGATCGGTCGACGCGATCCGGGAGCGGCTGAAAAGCCAGGTCAGCCGGCTCCTCGATACGGACGAGCGCCTTGATGAAGGCCGTCTGCATCAGGAGGCGGCGATCCTTGCGGCGCGCGCCGATATCCGGGAGGAAATTGATCGTCTCGGGGCCCATGTGGGAGCGGCCAGGGCGCTGTTGGACGCGGGCGGCCCGATCGGGCGGCGACTCGACTTTTTGTCGCAGGAATTCAACCGCGAATCGAATACTATCTGTTCGAAGTCGAATTCGACGTCGCTGACCGCCATCGGCCTGGAGTTGAAGGTGGTGATCGATCAATTCCGCGAACAGGTGCAGAACATAGAATGACGTCGATCTTCGACACGGAATCGCTGCTGGCGATCGCACGCCGCGGCCTCATGCTCGTCCTTTCCTCGCCGTCGGGCGCCGGGAAATCCACGATCGCGCGCAATCTCCTCGACTCCGACCCGCGTTTCTCGCTGTCGGTCAGCGTCACCACGCGCAAGCGCCGGGCAAGCGAGATCGACGGCGTCCACTACCGCTTCATCGACCGGGCGGAGTTCGAGCGGATGCGAGCCGGCGATGCTTTGCTCGAATGGGCCGAGGTGCATGGCAACTTCTACGGCACCCCTCGGGATGCGGCCGAGAAGGCGATGCGGGAGGGCAGGGACATGCTTTTCGACATCGACTACCAAGGCGCCTTGCAACTGCAGGAGCAGGCCAAGGCGGACATCGTTTCGATTTTCATCCTGCCGCCGTCGATGGCCGAACTGAAAGCACGGCTCTTGCGCCGCGCCGAGGATTCGGGCGAAACCATCGCGGTAAGACTGAAGAATGCGCGTATCGAGATCGAGCGCTGGCGGGACTACGATTATGTGGTCGTCAATGACGATCTGGACCGCGCCTTTTCGGCGGTACGATCGATCATCAATGCCGAGCGGCTTCGCCGCGACCGGCGGCCGGGACTGTTCGACTTTACCGCCGCGCTGCTCGCCGAAGAGATCGATTGAAGGCTACGCGCTACGGATGTGATTCGCGAGACGGACGAACTCCGAGACGGTCAGCGTCTCGGCGCGCCGCCGTGGGTCGATTTCTGCCGCTTCGAGCAATGCCTCGCCACCGAGTGGCTTGAGGCTCTGGCGCAGCATCTTCCGGCGCTGGCCGAAGGCTGCTGCGGTCACCCGCTCGAGTGCGTCGAGCGAAGCCGGCTCGGGGTCGGCTATCGGCAGCAGATGGACCACGGACGAGGTCACCTTCGGCGGCGGCGTGAAGGCCTCGCGCGAGATGTCGAACAGGATGCGCGCGCGCGTCCGCCAGCCGGTAAGCACACCGAGGCGGCCGTAATGATCGGAGCCAGGCGCAGCGACGATGCGTTCGGCCACCTCGCGTTGGAACATCAGCGTCAGGCTTGACCACATGGGCGGCCAGCGCGCTGTCGCGATCCAGTTCAGCAGCAGTTGGGTACCCACATTGTAGGGCAGGTTGGCAACGATCTTCAGCGGCCCGGCATGTGCCAGCGCGGCCAGATCGATCGTCAGGGCGTCGGCTTCGATGATCTCGAGACGACCCGGGTAATGATCCGCGATCGCTTTGAGCGCCGGCAGACAGCGTGCGTCCTTTTCGATCGCGATGACGCGATCGGCGCCCTCGGCCAGCAGGGCGCGTGTCAGTCCGCCGGGTCCGGGCCCTATCTCGACGATCGTCGCGCCTGCAAGCGGATGCGCCTGGCGTGCGATACGTGCCGTGAGATTGAGATCGAGCAGAAAATTCTGGCCGAGGCCGCGCTTCGGATCAAGGCCATGCTCGAGCATCACGGCGCGCAGAGGCGGCAGCCCATCGGGCGAGCTCATTCACCCGTGGCCGTATTGGCAACGGCGGCCCTGGCCGCCATTTGGCCGGCGAGGCGAAGCGCCGCTAGGAAGCTGTCGGGACGCGCCTTGGCGGTCCCGGCGATGTCGGCGGCCGTGCCGTGGTCGGGCGACGTTCGGATGATCGGCAGGCCGAGCGTCGCGTTCACCGTCTGGTCGAAGGCGATTGTCTTCGCCGGGATCAGCGCCTGATCGTGGTACATGCAGATGGCCACGTCGTAGCCGCGCCGAGCAGCCGGATGAAACATCGTGTCGGCCGGCAGCGGCCCGAAGGCGTCGATACCGGCAGCGCGCAGACGCGCGATCGCCGGCCGTATGACGGTCTCATCCTCGTCGCCGATCGCGCCCTTCTCACCCGCGTGGGGATTGAGTCCCGACACTGCGAGCCGCGGCGAGGCGATGCCCAGCCGAGCCTGGTAGTCGGCCGCGACGATCCGGCAGGTCGTTTCGATGAGTTCCGCATTCAGGCTGCCGGGAACCGCGGATATGGGAATGTGGATCGTCACCGGTACGCATGACAGTTCCGGGCCGGTCAGGAGCATCACCGGGGTGAACGATGCACCGACCCGTTTCGCGCACAGATCGGCGAGATACTCCGTGTGGCCCGGATGGCGGAACCCGAAGTCGTAGAGCGCCTTCTTGTCGATTGGGCCTGTGACCAGCGCGGCGGCCTGGCCCTCGAGAACCAGCGCCGTCGCCCGGTCGATCGCTTCGATTGTGCCGGCCGCGTTGATCGGATCGACCACGCCGGGCGCTTCCAGATGTCGGTTTACCAACGGCAGCACCGCCAGTTCGCCGGACCGGACCGCTTCGACCTCGCAAGGCGCCGCGATGGCGCGGATGGGAACGTCATAGCCGAGACGGTTCGCCCGTTCGGCCAGCATCTCCGGGTCCGCGAGGAGAAAAAACGCTGGCAAGTCGCCCCCGTGGCGCGCATGGATCGCCAGCGCAATGTCGGGCCCCACCCCCGAGGGCTCCCCCACCGTGACCGCGATCGGCTTCAGGTGGGGCGAGGCATTGGCGGCCGATGGGCTCATCGGCGAACGATCTGGGCCTTGCTCTTGAGTTCTTCGAGGAAGGCGGCGTCCGGCTCGCCGCCTTCGCCCAGCTTCTCGAGGTCGCGTGACTGGAATACCATGCCGGCGGCGATATCGTCCGAGATGCTGCGGCTTTTGCAAACGGCGATGAACTCCACGCCGCGCTCGGTTTCCTTCGCCGGGGTCGTCCTGCCGACCGAGGCGTTGATGATGTCGTCCTTCCAGCGCGGCGGCAATTCCGGCTGGGCGACGCGGCCGAGATCGCGGACGGTGACGTCCCGCAGCGACTTGGCGACATCGTAGGTCGCCTCGCAAGAACGGAAGCGCGACCGCATGGCATTGGCTTCGCTCATTCGCTTGCCGATGAGCGACTTACGCTCACCGTCGGGTATCACCAGGATGACCTGTTGCAGCGTGTATTCGGTTGTCGTCGGTTTCTCGCCGCCTTGAGCGAGCATGCGCTGGACGATTTCCTGCTCGCTGAGCTTTTCGCTGGAGCGCAGCTTCGACTGTATGGCCTGACCCCAGCCCATCTGGACACGGATATAATCTTTGAACGCGCTTGCGGAAAAACCGGCGCGCGACAGCACTTCGCCTAATTGCGCCGGCGTCAGCTTGTTCTCCGCCGCGAATTTTCCGAAGGCTTCCTCGACCGCGGCATCGGGGATATTGATCCCGCGGCGACGGATTTCCTGCTTTTTCAGTTCCTCGTCGATCAGTTCCTCGGTGGCCTTCTGCGTGGTGTTGCCACCGACCCGGCGCAGCTTGAGGAAGGCCGCGCGTTGGCGGATCTGAAAGGTCGTAATCGGCTGGTTGTTGATGACAATGCTGATCTCGGAGGCCGCCAGGGCAGGAGCGGCTGTAGTGGCGACCATCGTCGCAGAGGCGGCAACGAACGCGAAAACGATGGCCGTGTGGTTGATGAAATTCCGAACGGTCATGGTCCGACCAACTCCCTTGATAATGGCGTGCAGGCACATCAGAAGGTCACCTATAGCGCGGCTTTGGCGAAAGGATGGTAATGGGCAGGTGCCTCGCGCGCCAGCGGCTCAGGACGGCTCCCGTCCGACGAGGCCGGCTTCAGGACTATTCTATTTGCCCAGATCGTAGGATTGACTGAAATCGGAAATGGTTCGCAGGCCGACCTGGAACATGAGGGTCGTCGAATTCGACTCCTGCGTATAGCGATCGATCGTATCACTATAGGAAACCAGTAGGCTGAAACATTCGTCGGCGTATTGTATGCCAAACGTCTTTTCGACCACGGCGCTGTTTTCGATGTCGTAGCCCAAAGCGCCGGAAGCCGTCCAGTTTTCTGCGAATTTCAGGCTGCCCGAGGCCGTGACCTGGCTGCGATCGGAGATCGAACCATAGGTCGGCTGGGCCGCAATTTCCGTGTAGGTGACCTGCGCACCCAGCAAGCCGGAAGCATAGGAACCGTAGACATCGCTTCTGCGCAGGGCGTAGTCGATCTCGTCAAACCGACCCTGCGCGCCGACTTCGAGGCCGATGGGCGTGCCGAACGCCAAGGACGTCACGTAGTCGGAACGGTCGGTCTCAAGGCCGGAGTCGTAGCCGACGAGCGCCAGATCGGTCTGTGCGAAAGAATTGATTCCGGCCAGATGGTAGGACTGCCCGACGACGGCGTCGATCGTGTAGCCGCTATCGAGCGTTCCGGCGTAGCGCAGTCCGACGTTGGCGCGGGTTCCGCCCTCGATCCTGTCGTAGCCGGAGAACTTGTCGAGCTGGAACAGATTGCCGGTGTTGAAGACGAGGCTCTGCGCGTCTTCGTTCGGGAGGAAGCCGATCTGGGTTTCATCCGGTCGAACCACGAGCTGGCCGATCGGTTCGATCACATGCGAGGCGTTCGCGGTTTCGATCAGATAAGGATAGCGTGCCTCGATCGCGGCCGTCGCCATGCCGCGGGCACCGGATTCCTCGAGGTCGAAGGCGCCCTGATTGACACCCACGGTACGGACGGCGCCGTCGCGATTGACGTCGGCAGTCTGTTCGAAGACGAAATTGGTGAAGCCGTCGGACGACATGTCGGCTGTGTAGAGATCGCCGCGCAGACCGAGTGTCGGGGCGAGCACCAGGCCGGAAGTGAGAGTATAGTGATCGCTCCACTGCGCGTTGGTGCTGGCGCGCGTGTAATCGCCCTCGAGGCCGTTATATCGTGCAAGATCGGGCCGATAGAGATAGCCGTCAGTCGGCGTCCGGCAGGTCTTGAAGCGGCCGTCGAGGATGATCGAAGAGGTGTTGCAGATCGGCGTGACCGAATCCTCGTCGCGGTAGAGCGAAGCGACATTGAGGTCGAGCTTCACTTCGCCGCCGAGCACGGTTTCCTGCTCGATCCGCTCGTAGTCGAGGGACGGGGCAACGAGCGGCTGCGTATCGCTCTGGTCGGGATCGATCGACTGAAAATCGAACTTCTGTCCCCGCAGGTCGAAATAGCTCTGGTCGCCGAGACCGGTCAGATAGATTTCCGACGTATGCAGCGTCGAGTCGAAATTCGCGATGTCGTAGGTCGCCGAGAAGTTTTCATCCGATTGGAGCAGCACATCCCAACCGAATGTCCAGCGGTCCGTTAGAGCGAATTGACCCGTCGTGCCGATCATGCCGCGATTGGTGTTGTCGAAATCCGGTGTGTTGTATGTGTTCGTATTATCGTCGGCGAAGGCGTCAGGATCCTGCTGGATGATTCCCGCCGTCTGCAGCGTGAAGAAGCCGTTGCTGACTGCCTGCCGATATTCGGCCTCGGCAAGGAATCCCTGCTTGGTATAGTAAGTGCCCGCGACCGTGACATCCTTGTCGTCCGACAGCGCGATGAAATAAGGAACGCGCAGTCCGTAGCCCAATTCTTCGGAGGAACGGAATGCCGGCGTCAAAAAGCCGGACTTGCGTTTGACCGTGGGGTCCGGCGACTGGAAATAGGGCAGGTAAGCGATCGGCGCGCCGAAGAATTCGAAGCGCGCGCCATAGTAGCGGATTTCCTTCTCAGTCTGGTCCCAGACGATCTTGCGGGCCTTCACCTGCCACAGCGGCGCCCGTTCCGGATGTGCCTGGCATGGCTCGCACGCCGTATAGACGCCCTGCTGGAAGGTCGTCACGCTGCCATCGCGACGCACTGCCTCCCTGGCGGCAAAACGCGTGTTGTCGGGGGCCTCGATTCGCAGCGCCTTGACGAAGCCGTCGCGGAAATCGTCCGTGATGTCGAGCGTATCCGCGTAGACCTTATTGCCGTCGGGCTGTTGCAATTCGACATCGCCGGACGCGAGCAATCGACGGGTCCTCTGGTCGTAGACAACCTGTCGGGCGACCAGTTTGTAGGAACCATAGTCGATCTGGACGCCCCCGGACGCAGTCACGACTGATCTGTCGCTGTCGTATGTGACTGTGTCGGCCTCGAGAAACATCTGCGCCCCTTCGGGAGCGGCGATGTCGGTCGGCAGTGACGATTGCGCATGCACCGGCGCGCCCCCAACGCCCAGGCCAAACGCTGCGGTGCCCGCCAGAAGATAGGTGTTCAGACGCAACCGAGCCCATCCTTGTCGTTGGCGATCGGTCCCCCTCGCATTCATGACTCAGCCATCCTCTTGATGGAGCAGGATCGTTACCCCAACCAGTCCCGCCGCCAGGACCGGAAACCAGGCGGCGACTACAGGCGGAACCACCGAGTTGCTACCCAGGGCTTTCGCCAGAAACGTCACGACGTACAGCATGAAACCGGCCAATACGCCACCGGCAATCGTCCTACCAGATTGGCCAGTCCGCGAAAACCTCGTCGCAACGGTCGCGGCGAGCAAGGTCATTGCGATGAACAACGCCGGCTGGGCAATCAGCGTATTATACTGCATCGAAAATGCCATGGAGTTAAAGCCAAGGCTTGCCGCCACGTCTATCTTCGATCCAAGCTCCCAAATCGAGATCGCCTCCGGGTCAGCCAGGCGCTGTTCGATATATTCCGGCTTGAGGCTTGTCGGGAGCCGGTAAGTCGCCGGGTACTCCGGAACAGAGCCGATCCGCGTGATCCGTGGTTTCTCCAGAAGCCACGCGCCTTCGCCCAAGGTGGCGCGAGGCGCGTCGATGCGCTCGCTCACGATGCCGTCATCATCGAGCACGAACGCCGAAACCCCAGCCAGCAGCGCGCCATTGCGGGCCACCGTGGTCGCTCCGAGAATCGAGTTGACGCCCTCGCTGTTCTGCCGCAGCCACGGGACCCGATCGGAACTAGTGGCGGATCCCGGGTCGTCAGACGATGCCTGCATGTCCTGGGCCAGGGATTTCGTATAGGCCGACAGCGGATTGTAGACGAAGGTGGCGGCGAGTCCGATGAGTACCGATCCGACGGTGAACGGGATCAGGATCTGCCAGATCGATACACCCGAGGCGCGGGCAACGACGAGCTCAAGCCGGCGATTGAGCGTTAGCAGCGTATAAACCGATGAGAACAGGATGATGAAAGGAAAGGCCTGGCCGATGAACGAGGGGACGCGCAATGCCGAAAACAGGGCCATTGCTCCGATTCCCAGATCAGGCAACCCGCCGCGCCGACTGATTTCAATCATGTCGATCAGATAGATCAGCGCGAAGACGGCCAGGAGCGTCGAGAGGAAACTGACCAGGTAAAGCCGGAAAAAATAGCGGTTCAAGGTCCAGTTGGTCATCGTCCGGCCGTGCCTTGCGCCGACTGGCGAAACGGTCCCCAACGCCCTATCGCGGCACCAATTCGATACGATGCGTTCGTGAACTTCTCGAAGAGCGACCAGCGGGACAGATTGAAATCGCGCCCGATCAGGACGGCGTTCAGGATGATAGCGCTCAACGGCAGCGCGTATGTCACGAGGACCCAAATGAAGCTTTCCTCGATCAACGACAGCGTCACGAAGCCGACCGCCTTCAGTCCCAGGCCTCCCGCGAGACCGAGAGCCATCGCCGGTCCGGTACCCTGTCGATTGGTGCGCGGCTGGCCGGCGATCACCACCGCCCACAAGGCAAATGCCAGTGCGTAGAGCCAGTTCGTCATCCGGTCCGTCAGTTCCTCCGTCAGGACGGCGGGCCTCGACTGAGAAAGCGCATCGTTCGGGTCCGGCCAGATAAGGGCGAAGGTGCTGCGTTCGGACGCGCGGATCCAGTCGCCGCGCGCAGTGGGTCTCAGCTCGGCAAGGTCGAACGCGTATGTCTGAAACTCGATCACGGAAATCCCGCCGTCGGATTTGTTCCGGCGGTGTAACTGACCGTCGTAGAGCAGGAGCAGCGATTGCTGGTCCTGTTCCAGAATTTGTGCCTCGCGGGCGAAATAGGTCAGATCGGTCGCCTCATCGCGGGAATCGGCGATGACGAGACTTTCCACGGTCGAGCCGCGTGCCGCCCCGATACTGACCACGAGCCCCGGCTGCACCCGTTCGAACCGGCCCGGTTGCAGAAACAGGGTAATCGTGTCGGCATTGATCGACCGTAAGCCATTTTGAAATGCACTTGCCGAGGCCGGGCCGATGACATGGGCAATAAACAAGATGATCAGTCCGCCGATCAGGCCGAGCGCGACGATGGGTTTGGCGATCACCCACTGCGAGGCGCCTGACGCGGCGATGACAGGCCGCTCGGAATCGGTGTTCAACGAGTTCAGTGCCTGGATCGCGCCGATGAGGATGGCGAACGGGACCACGCCGGCCGCCAGATCCGGCAGCAGCATCAGGGCGATCCAGAAGATGTTGCCGGCCGCCGAAGCGCTGGTCTTGACGATATCGATGCGGGACAGCGCCTGCACAATCCACACGATCAACACCAGCGACGCCAGCGACGCGGCGGCATAGGTGATAGCGCGCTTGAAGAGATATCGTTCGAGGAGTGTCATGAGACTCGCGTGTTACAACGTGTCGCCCGCTGGCGTTACTCCCGGCCTTAGCGTACGAGGCTGACGGGAAGCCGGAAGCACCCACATGAATGTAGTAGCTTGGCTAAAGAAGGGCGACGAGCCGTGGTCAACGCAATCTAGCGGTTGGGGACGCTCTTGCAAAGCCTTTGGCCGGGACCATCATAGGGCGCGCGCCTCTACCACGACTGCCGACCAATTCCAGTCAGACCATCTTGCAGGAGTTTTCATGGCCAACCTTCCAACGATCGAATTCGTCTCGCGCGATGCGACGCCCAAAGGCGTCATGGTTCTGCTGGCCGGGAAAGCCGGCGTGCTGGCCGACGGCATCGATGCCCAGGTGAAGGCGCTGGTGGAGAAGGCCGCGAAGGTTGCCAAATTCAAGGGCAAGTCGCTGGCCACGCTGGATCTTCTGGCACCGGGCGAGGTGGCTGTCGATCGCCTTTTGGTCGTCGGCACCCATTCCGACAAGGCCCTTGTGGAAGAGGATTGGCTGAAGATCGGCGGGGTGATCGCCGCGAAGACCAAAGGCGCCGAATCCGTTACCGTGCTCTGCGAGCAGCCTGCGGGGGGAGTTATCAGCGCGGAGGACGCAGCGGCCCTTGCGGTCGGCGTGACTTTGCGATCCTACGATTTCGATCTCTACAAGACCAAGAAGCCGGAGAAAGACGAGGAGCCCGAGGAGCCCGACGTGGTGACGCGGATCGCGATCGCCGTCGACGATCCGGATGCGGCAAGAGCCGCTTACAAGGACGCGGAAGCGGTCGCCGCGGGAACGATGCTTGCTCGCGATCTCGTCAACGAGCCGGCCAATACTCTCGGGCCGGTCGAGTTCGCCGACCGCATCGCCGCGCTGGCTGAGCACGGGCTCAAGGTAGAGATTCTGGCGGAAGAGGACATGCGCGATCTGAAGATGGACGCGCTTCTCGGTGTTGCGCAGGGCTCGCCGCGCCCGCCGCGACTGGCGATCATGCGCTGGGACGGCGGCGCCGAAGGCGAGGCGCCGATCGCTTTTGTCGGCAAGGGTGTCGTCTTCGACACCGGCGGCATTTCGATCAAGCCGTCAGCCTCGATGGAGGACATGAAGGGCGACATGGGCGGTGCGGCGGCGGTCACTGGCCTGATGCGGGCGCTGGCGGGACGCAAGGCCAAGGTCAACGCGATCGGCATCGTGGGATTGGTGGAGAACGCCGTCGACGGGAACGCCCAGCGCCCCGGCGACATCGTCAAGGCGATGTCCGGCACGACGATCGAGGGCCTCAACACCGATGCGGAGGGACGCTTGGTGCTCGCCGACGCGCTCTGGTATTGCCAGGATCGGTTCAAGCCCAAATTCATGATCGATCTGGCCACCCTGACCGGGGCCATCATCGTGGCGCTTGGCAATCATCATGCCGGGCTCTTCTCCAACAATGACGAACTCGCCGAGCGACTCGCCGCCGCTGGCCGGACCTCCGGTGAGAAGGTCTGGCGTCTGCCGCTTGCTCCCGAATATGACAAGATGATCGAAGGCAAGTTCGCCGACATCAAGAATATCGGCGGCGGTCGCGCCGCCGGATCGGTCACCGCGGCGCAGTTCCTGCAGCGTTTCGTCAACGATGTTCCCTGGGCGCATCTCGACATCGCCGGCACCGCGATGGGATCGCCGTCCAATGAATACAACCAGTCCTGGGCGTCGGGCTACGGCGTGCGGTTGCTCAACCAGTTGGTCGCCGATCACTATCAGTCTCAATAGGTCGGGCCGGAGATAGAGCGTCGGATGACCGAAATCCTGTTCTATCATCTGACGGAAAGTCGCCTTGAGGATGCCCTGCCGGGCCTCCTCGAGCGAAGCTTGGCCAAGGGCTGGCGCGTCGTCGTCCAGTTCGCCAGCGAGGAGCGTCGCGATGCTCTCGACCATCATCTTTGGGTCTATCGGGACGAGAGCTTCCTGCCGCACGGCAGCGATTCCGACGGCTCCGGCGCGCTACAGCCGATCCTGTTGACGGTCGAGGCCGGCCGTGAAGACAATGACCCGCAGGTTCGTTTTTTGGTCGAAGGAGCGACACCGCCGCCGCTCGACCGTTATGTCCGCGCGGTCTACTTGTTCGATGGCCATGACGAGGCGCAGATCGCGCGGGCGCGGGAGCGGTGGAAGATCGAAAAGGCGGCCGGACACGCTGTCACGTACTGGCAGCAGACGGATGAGGGCCGCTGGATGAAAAAGGCCTGATCGACGACGTTGACGCCCGAAATCGTGAGCATCTGGGGCAGTCGGACCGAAGACGGACGATCTAGGGCGGCATATGCGCTCCGGGCGGCCGACTGTCGAACCATCCGGGTCGGATGTTAAGCACCATCGCGAACACGGTGAGATTGACGTAACTGGCGAGTTCGAGGGTCTCTTCCTTCCAGACCTCGATGTAGTAGCTGCCCATGATCTCCGCCGCGATCAGCATCAGGCCGCTGAAGCCGACCGGCAAGATCCACAAGAGGTTTAGATCGCGGACCTGCCGCGCCAGCGGTATGCGCCGCCAGGCGAGCAGAGCGATCACCGTGGCGGCCAGCGCGAAGCCGATGATCAGCTTGCCGTCTGAGCTGAGGCACGGTCCGCCCTCGTAATAGGAGCTGGCGCACCGAGGCGTTTCGCGCAAAACCGCGAGGCCGCAAAAGAAGGCGGCGAACAGGCTGAAATAGAAAATTTCGAACCCGAACCGGACTGCCGCTGCGTAAAACAGAACGGCTGCGGACAGCAGCAGCGCCGCTTGCAAGAGTTCGTGCCAGCCATTCTCCGCCGGATAGTCGGCCTTCCCGGCCGTCGGCTCGAAAATGAGGCTGCCCGTCCATGTCACGGTGAGCGAGAGCAGGGCCAAAATCAGGAAAGCGACGATTTCAGCGCGTGACCGCCGGGTGATCGCGACGATCACTGTTTCACGCGCCAGTATGCCGGCGGTTCGAAAGTAGCGTAACATGCCGTCCAACGGTTCCTGTAGGAAGAGGAGATTGTCCTGGACTGCGCCAGTGATGAAAACCCGCTCTGGCGATAGGACTTGATCGCGCGTTCACTGCGTCGACCGGAAGAATCTCACGGCCGCGATGTTATTGCGACGCCATCGCCGACTCGTGCTCCTCGGTAAGCGCTAGCCAGTTTTCCTCGCATGACGCCAGCGTCTTTGCCGCATCGGAGCGCTGTTTGTTGAGGGCGCTCGCCCGTGCCGGATCGCGTGTGTAGAGCGCCGGATCGCCGAGCGACTCGTCCAGCCCTTCGATGGTCTTCTGCAACCGCGAGATCTGAATCTCGAGCTGGCTGATCTTTTTCTTCAGCGGTTTGAGCGATTCGCGCTTCTCGGCGGCGATCCGCCGTTGATCGATCTTGGAAATGGGCGCGGGCTCCGGGGCGGGCACGCCGTCACCGGGGTCTTGCACGCCGCTGCCCTTCGTAGCGCCGGACAGGACCAGCTTCTTGTAGTCTTCCAGATCACCATCGTAGCGCGACACCGTCCCCTCGGCAACGACCCACAGCCGGTCCATCGTCGCCTCGACCATATGGCGGTCATGGCTGATCAGGATGACAGCGCCCGGATAGTCGTTGAGGGCGCGCACCAGACTCTCGCGCGCTTCGATGTCGAGATGGTTGGTCGGCTCGTCCAGAATCAGCAGGTTTGGCGCGTCAAGTGTCGCCAACCCCATCAACAGCCGCGCCTTTTCACCGCCCGACAGCTTTTCGGCGGCCGTATCCATCTTCTGGGTCGGCAGGCCCATCCGGGCAACCTTGGCCCGCACCTTCGCCTCCGGCGCGTCCGGCATCAACCGGCGGACGTGCTGGACGGCGCTTTCGGCCGGGCGAAGATCGTCGATCTGGTGTTGGGCGAAGAAGGCGATCTTGAGCCCCGGCGCGCGGGTGACCGTGCCGGATTGTTCCTTCAGCCGCTCGGCTAACAGCTTGGCGAAGGTCGACTTGCCGTTACCGTTCTGCCCCAGGAGAGCGATGCGGTCGTCGGTGTCGATCCGCAAGTCGAGTTTCGACAGGATCGGGCGCCCCGGCTGGTAGCCGACCGAAACGCCTTCCATGCGAATGATCGGGGAGGCGGCGGATTTTTCGGGCGCATCGAAGACGAAGGGCGTGACATGTTCCTCGACGATGCCCTGCAGCGGCTGCATCCGCTCCAGCGCCTTCAGGCGCGACTGCGCCTGTCTTGCCTTGGACGCCTTGGCCCGGAAGCGTTCGACGAAGGCTTCCATGTGCTTGCGCTCGGCGGTCTGCTTGACGATCGCCTTCTGCAGAAGTTCCAGCTTCTCGGCGCGCTGGCGCTCGAACTGGTCGTAGTCGCCGCGATAGAAGATCAGCTTCTTCTGGTCGAGATGGATGATCGAATTGACGGCATTGTTGAGAACGTCGCGATCATGGCTGATGACGATGACCGTATAGGGGTAGCGAGCGACGAAGTTCTCCAGCCACAGCGTGCCTTCGAGGTCGAGATAGTTGGTCGGCTCGTCGAGCAGCAGGAGGTCCGGCCGCGAGAACAGCACCGCCGCGAGCGCCACGCGCATGCGCCAGCCGCCGGAAAAGGACGAGGCGGGACGGGCCTGCGCGGCCATGTCGAAACCGAGACCGGACAGGATCGCGGAAGCGCGGGCTTCGGCCGAGTGGGCGTCGATGTCGGCCAGCCGCACATGGATGTCGGCGATGCGGTGCGGGTCGCTTGCCGTCTCGGCCTCCTCAAGCAGGGCAAGACGCTCCGTGTCGGCCTTCAGGACGATCTCGATCAACGACTCTTCGGTGCCCGGCGCCTCCTGCGCGACCTGGCCGAGTCGCGTATTCTTTGGGAGCGAGACGGTGCCTGTCTCCGCCGCGAGATCGCCGGTGATGACGCGAAACAGGGTCGATTTGCCGGCGCCGTTGCGTCCAACCAGACCAGCCTTGGTGCCGGTTGGCAACGTAAGGCTGGCGTGATCGATGAGAAGGCGTCCGGCGACGCGCGCGGAAAGGTCGGTGATCTGAAGCATGGGCGGCTTTTGCCACGGTATGCCGCAGTGCGAAAGGGGGCCTGGCGCCCTCGGACCGCCAAGTGGGCCACGGCGATCGAGAGCACGATCCGATTCGGCTTCATACGCGCCTTGCCCGTAAGCGGGTCGGCTTGTATAGGTCGCCCACATTTTTCCCGGCCATTTTTGAAAAGGACCACGCCATGGCGGTCGAACGCACGTTCTCGATGATCAAACCCGATGCCACTCGTCGCAACCTGACGGGCGCCATCACCAAGATGCTGGAGGAAGCCGGTCTGACGGTCGTCGCGTCCAAGCGGGTCTGGATGAGCCGCCGCGAAGCCGAGGGCTTCTATGCGGTCCACAAGGAGCGGCCCTTCTTCGGCGAGCTCGTCGAGTCGATGTCGTCGGGTCCGACGATAGTCCAGGTTCTGCAGGGAGAGAACGCCATCGCGCGCAATCGCGAAATCATGGGCGCGACCAATCCGGTCGACGCGGCCGAGGGCACCATCCGCAAGGCACACGCACAGTCGATCGGCGAAAACTCCGTGCATGGCTCGGATGCGCCGGAGACCGCGCGGCAGGAAATCGCCTACTGGTTCTCCGAGATCGAGATTGTCGGCTGAAGCCGTCGGTCTGAATGCAACCCAATATAAGGGTTTTGGAGGGAGGCCACGTGCCTCCCGTTTTTATGTTCGACGACGGTGGCGGCGATCGCGCGGCCCGTCGAACACGGCAATCCATTCTCGCGTCAGAGCCGGTGCCAGCGATCGGCGGCGCTGTCGTCGGTGTCCTTCGCCTCGACCCAGCCGCCCGCCGTTCCGTCCTTCAGATGCTCCCGCTTCCAGAACGGCGCCTGCGTCTTGAGGAAGTCCATCAGATAGGAGGCCGCCTCGAAGGCCGCCTGGCGGTGTTCCGAGGCACAGGCGACGAAGACGATCTCCTCGCCCGGCGCGATCACGCCGAAACGGTGGATGGCACGGCAGGAAAGCAGAGGCCAGCGTGCGATCGTCTCGCGGGCAATCCGCTCGATTTCGCGCTCGGCCATCCCCGGATAGTGTTCGAGTTCGAGAGCGTGAAGACGCCCGCCTTCGTCGCGGCAAAAGCCGGAAAAGCTGACGAGGCCGCCGATCGCGCCCATCGCCTCGCCCCCGGCCATGGCCGCGATCTCGGCGGCAATGTCGATGCGGTCGGCCTGAATCCGCACCACCGGCAACAGACCCGGCGGTGCTTCGCTGTTCTCGCCCCGGTCGGCTTCCGCGGCCATGGTCAGCCGCCCGTCATTGGCGGAAACAGTGCGATTTCCCTGGCCCCGGCGACCGGTTCGGAGTGATCCACATGCTCGTGGTCGATCGCGACGCGGATGATCTCGGGCGCTTGCAGCGCCATGTCGTAGGTTTCGCCGCGGCCCTTCAGCCAATGCAGCAGATCCTCGACGGTGGTGACGCCGGCCGGTAGTTCCACCTCTTCCTCGGCAATCGTTCAGAAACATAGATGGGTTTCCGCCGCGCCGCGATCCAGAGGCGCGCGGGTCAAACGTCGATGTGCCGAAGTCCGGCGCGAAAGTAGTCGTACCCCGTATAGAGTGTGATGATCGCCGAAATCCACAAGAGCCCGATGCCGGTTTCCGTGGTGAAGGAGACGATCTTGTCGGCCGCGGGGCCGGCCAGCAGGAAGCCGATGGCGATCATCTGCATCGTCGTTTTCCATTTGGCGAGCCGGGTAACCGGGACCGACACTTTCAGCTCGGCCAGATATTCCCTGAGCCCGGAGACCAGAATCTCGCGACACAGGATCACGATCGCCGCCCACAGGCTCCACCCCGCGATCGTGCCGTCGGCGGCCAGCAACAGCAGGGACGCGGCGACCAGAAGCTTGTCGGCGATCGGATCGAGCATGCGTCCGATCGTCGATGTCTGCTGCCAGGCGCGCGCCAGGTAACCGTCGAAAAAGTCGGTGATGCTGGCCGCCACAAAGATGAACAACGCCCACCAGCGGGCATAGTCCGGGCTGCTCAGCCGTCCCTCCACAAAGAAACACAGGACGACCAGCGGCACACAAGCGATGCGCGCATAGGTGAGAATGTTGGGAAGGCTGAACGCCCGAGATGCCATGAGATTGTCCGCTTCGGCTGTGCGCGCCAGTACAAGCCTGCCAGCCGGCCTCGCGTCAACCGTCATCATTGCTACGAAACGTGACGATTTTCATCCCCGCTCGTGAAAATGGTCGTAGATCGATTTGGCCATTGTGGCCGAGACGCCTTCGACCTCGCGCAGGTCGCTCAAAGCCGCCCGCGAAACGGCCTTGGCCGTACCAAAATGGTGGAGCAGGGCCCGCTTGCGGCTCGGTCCGATGCCGGCGATCTCGTCGAGCGGGTTCTTCACCAGTTCCTTCTTGCGCCGGGCGCGATGCGAGCCGATCGCGAAACGGTGCGCCTCGTCGCGAAGCCGTTGCAGGAAATACAGCACCGGATCGCGCGGCGGCAGCGAGAACGGCTCGCGGCCCTCGGTGACGAATCGCTCGCGCCCGGCGTCGCGATCGACGCCCTTGGCGACGCCGATCGTGGTGACCTTGTCGGCGATGCCGAGTTCGGCGAAGATCCCGCGCACGGCGGAAATCTGCCCCTTGCCGCCGTCGATCAGGACGAGGTCGGGCCAGGCCGGCATCGCGGTGTCGGTCAGTGCGTCGTCATCCTCGTCATCTTCGCAGACCGGCTCGGGCGCTTGCGGGCCCTCGCCATGCTCCTTGAGCAGCCGCGAGAAACGCCGCGTCATCACCTCCTTCATCATCCCGAAATCGTCGCCCGGCGTGATGTCCGCGCCCTTGATGTTGAACTTGCGATAT
Organism: Aurantimonas marianensis; assembly: GCF_024195285.1. Taxonomy (GTDB): domain Bacteria; phylum Pseudomonadota; class Alphaproteobacteria; order Rhizobiales; family Rhizobiaceae; genus Aurantimonas; species Aurantimonas marianensis. Next base: position 32,117 of record NZ_JALHBS010000090.1, on the reverse strand, counting down.
TGGTTCTTGGCGAACCCCTCCGGCCCGGCGACGATCATCGCGCCGACCGCGTTCGTGCCCATGATGTGGGAATTGTCGTAAACCTCGATTCGCCGGGGCGGATGGGGCAGGGCGAAGGTCTCCTGCAGGCCTTTGAGCAGCCGCGCCTGTGAGGAGGTTTCCGCCAGCCGGCGTCCCAGCGCCTCGCGGGCGTTGGCGGCAGCATGGTCGGCCAGATCCTTCTTCAGCCCGCGCGAGGGAACAGCGATCTCGACCCGCCGTTCGGCCCTGACGCTGAGGGCTTCGGCGAGCAGCGCTTCGTCCTCGACCTGGATCGGCAGCAGGATCAACCGTGGAGCCGGCTTGTCGTCGTAGAATTGCGCCAGGAAGGCCCCTAGCACCTCGGCTGCCTCCAGCGAGGGATCGGCCTTGGGAAAATAAGCCCGATTTCCCCAGTTCTGGCCGGTACGGAAAAAGAACACCTGGATCGAGGTCAGCCCGCCCTCCTGATGGATCGCGAAGACGTCGGCCTCCTCGATGCCGGCAGGGTTGATGCCCTGGTGGCTTTGAACGTGCGAGAGCGCGGCGAGACGGTCACGGTAGACGGCGGCGCGCTCGAAATCGAGCTCTTCCGAGGCTTCCTGCATCGCGGCGGCCATGCCGCTCTTGATCTGGTTCGAGCGGCCGGAGAGGAACGCCTTCGCCTCGTTCACGAGGCCCTGATAATCGTTGATCCCGATCTCGCCGGTGCAGGGCGCCGAGCAGCGTTTGATCTGATAGAGCAGGCAAGGGCGCGTCCGGCTTTCATAGACCGAATCGGTGCAGGTTCTCAGCAGGAAAGCCCGTTGCAGCGAGTTGATCGTGCGGCCCACCGCGCCGGCCGAGGCGAAGGGGCCGAAATAGCTGCCTTTTCGCGAGCGCCCGCCGCGATGCTTCATGATGGCCGGGGCCTCGTGGTCCTCGCTGACGAGGATGTAGGGAAACGACTTGTCGTCCCGCATCAGGACGTTGAAGCGCGGCCTCAGGCGTTTGATCAGATTGGCTTCGAGCAGCAGCGCCTCGGTCTCGGTGCGCGTCGTGACGAATTCCATCTGCCGCGTTTCGCGGATCATGCGGGCGATGCGCTGGGTGTGACCGCCCATCCGCGTGTAGCTCGTCACGCGCTTCTTCAAGGAGCGTGCCTTGCCGACGTAGAGAACTTCGCCATCCTTGCCGAACATGCGGTAGACACCCGGCTGATTCGGCAGGCGTTTCGCCAACGCCGTGATCAACTCAACCCCGACGCGGTCGCCTGCTACGAACTTGCCGGCATCGTCCCAGTCGATCGTCGCGACCAGCGACGCGCCGGCACCGGTGGCTGTTTCGGTGGTTGCGTTCCCCGGCTCGGGAACGAGCTCGTCGTCGAAGTCTTGCGTGTCGGCGGTCATGTCATCCCGGGTCGGCCCGCGCGGCTCAGCGCTCGGCCGGATTATCTGGAAAGCGTTGCGGACGCGATCGGCTGGTGTCCGCCCGTTTGTAACATCTGGTCTTCTTATATGATCGCGCGAAAGGGAAAAGTTCAGGGGTCTTTCGGAGGCCAGCCCGCCGGCCGGGATGCGCCACTGGCAGGGCGACGATGCGCAAGTTGCAAATTCGCAACGGCGACAAAAAATCCGTTCATCGTCACGCCATGACCCCGGCCAGATCCTGTTCGCGTGGCACGAGGCACCCCATCTACCGGTGGTGAATGCGATGTGATTTTGACGAACGCGTTCCGGACCTCCTCTGCTTCGTTGTGAGCGGAACTTGGTCGGTTGAAGATGGGAGAAGCCCTATGGTGACGCCGCTTCGACATTTGGCGATCGGGCTGACGCTTGCTTTGTTGGCAACGTCCGCCAACGCGGCCGACACGGTCCTGGACACGCCGCAGCCGCCCGAGCCGGCACCGTTCGCCCCGTCGGTTCCGGTCTACGTCTGGTCCGGCCCCTATGCTGGCGCTTTCGTCGGTTACAATACCTCCAATTTCGATCAGTCGGGTGGTGCCGAGTTCGATGGCGAGGGCTTCGTCGGAGGTGTCTACACCGGCTACAATTTGCAGACCGATCGTTTGGTCTACGGCATCGAGGCCGACATTGGCGGTTCCGGCGTGGACGGCCGCGGATTCAACGGCGCCGTCGGAGCGCCGATCGACGCTGAAACCAGTATTTTCGGATCGCTGCGGGCCAGGGCCGGCGTTGCGGTCGACCCGTTCCTCGTCTTCGGAACCGCCGGCGTTGCCGCGTCTCGCAACGAGTTGTCCCTGGGCGGTGCATCCGACAGCCAGACCAGCATTGGTTATACGCTCGGCGCCGGCATCGAGGCCAAGATCACCGACAATGTCACGTCGCGGCTCGAATATCGCTATTCTGACTTCGGCAGCGAGACCTACGACCTCGGCAATACCCGCGTCTCGTCGGGCTTCGACGAGCACTCGATCCGCGCCGGCATCGCGCTGAAATTCTGATGCCGGCCGGATCGTCGGACGCCCTGGCGCCGAAGCGTCATGCCGCGCGGGGCTGCAATTCCCCGTAGGCGGGGAAGCTCTCGGGGAACTGCTTGAGCCATTGCGCCAGTTTCGGTCGCTCGCGCTCGATTTTTCCCTCGAAACGGAAGGCCATCCAGCCGAGCAGGCCCGCCAGCGCGAAATGGGCGGTCGTCGGCTCGTCGGGGAGGTCGGCGATATGGTCTTCCAGGAACGCCAGGCCACGATCGGCCTTGCGCATCTGCTTGTCGACCCAATCCGGGTGGCGTTTTTCCTCCGGCCGGTAACGCACTTCGTAAACCCCGAGAATCAGCGCGTCGCCGACCCCGTCGGCGGCGGCCTCGAAGGTTTTGACCGAACGCCAGGCGTCGAGTTCCTGCGGGACGAGCTGGTTGCCGCTCATCCGGTCGAACAGGTCGCAGATGACGCGGCTGTCGTAGACCGAGGTGCCGTTGTCGAGGACCAGAGCGGGAATCTTGCCGAGTGGGTTGGCGGCGAGCAGATCGGCGGGCTCCGCAGACGTGTCGACGGAGACACTCTCGACATCGATGCCGCAATGGCGCGCGGCCATCCTTGCTTTGGCGGCGAACGGCGAGGCGGAAGAATAGTACAGACGCATGGCGGTGGATCGACCTTATTTCGTGACATAGTCGGGAGTGGTGCGTCCCGCCGCCGGGAACCGACGAAGCGACTGGCAATCGGCGCCATAGACGTGCCAGTCGTCAAGCCCCAGCACGCAGCCCTCGGCCCGCCAGGATTTCACTGGCGAGAACCTGCCGAGATGACCGCCGGCCGCGGCGAACCCCATCGGGTGCTCGATGACGTAGTAGACGGTCCGCTGCTTGCCGTCGGTAATCAACGCCGTCGCCTGGCAGTAGCGACGCTCGATCGGGCTGCTGGGGAGGGGAGCGTCCAGCTTTTGCGGGAAATAGCCGGTCTCGATCATACCGCTGAATTCGAGGATTTCGAGCTTGGTTTCGAGCATGCGCGGGGCGCCATATTCGAACTGGTCTTCGACCTCGGCCAGAACGTCGGCGTCGTCGCAGGCCGGAACATTGGCGCTCGCGACGGCGGGCGCCTGCAAGCGTTGCATGTCCGCAGCGGTCGTCGGGCCGGTCAGCACCAGGCTGGCGAGGGACGCGGCGAGAAGAGCGGTGAGAAGACGGCGCATGATGGTAACCCGCGGCTTGGAAGACTGATCCGATCGACGATTAGCATGAAAATGGTCGTGGTGCCGTCAGGCCTCGACGGCAGGAGGCGCAAAAACCTCGTATGTTGCGCCGGGGTCGCGCCCCAGCACCGGCAGCAGGGCTTTCATGATCGCTTCGGCTTCCTCGGCGAACATGAAGGGTGGATTGATGACGACCATGCCGGTGCCGACGAAGCGCTGGTCCGTCGAATACGGCTCGCGGAAGAATTCGACAGCCACCATGTCGGCGATCCCGAGCGTGCGCAGCCCGTCATGCAGAACATTCACCGCCTCGCGCCGCTTCAGCGGGTACCAGAGCGCATAGGTCCCGCCAGGCCAGCGGCGCAACGCCTTGCCGAGGGCCAGGACGATATCCTCCACTTCACTCGGCTTTTCGAAGGGTGGGTCGATCAGAACGAGTCCGCGCTTTTCCTTCGGTGGCACATGCGAGCCGAGGGCGAGCCAGCCGTCGAGTTCGATCGCCTTGGTCTGGATGTCGCCGGCGAACACCGCTTTCAGCACCGTCGCCTCCTCGGGATGAAGCTCGTAGGCGGACAGGCGATCCTGCGGGCGCAAGAGGCGCCGCGCGATCAGCGGCGAGCCGGGATAACGATCCTGTTCCATGTCCGGCTGCAGCGCGGTGAAATACGGCGCAAAGAGCGGGTTCGTCGTCAATTCGGCGGCAGCGCGGAGGCGCCCGATTCCCTCGGCATGCTCGCCGGTCCGAACCGCTTCGTTCGCGGACAGCGCATAGAGGCCGCGCCCGGCATGGGTGTCGTAGACCCGGAACGGCTTGTCCTTGCGCTTCAGATAGTCGATCAACCGGCTCATCAGAACATGCTTCACGACATCCGCGAAGTTGCCGGCGTGATAGGCGTGGCGGTAGTTCATCCTGCTCCCGTTCTTATGATCCCGCGGCGGGGGCGCATTGGCGTTCACCCCGCGGCGATCCGGTGTTGCGGCTCGCCCGAACAGGAGCTTTCGTGACGAACGCTGCGTTCATGGGCCTTACCGCGCCGCGGCGAAATCCCATCTTGGGCTGCGACACGACGTCCAACTTCTCTCGTCTTGGCATTCACGAAAGGACACCGCAATGGTTCAGTCGAAACTGTTTCAGCCCGTCGATCTCGGCCCGATCAAGCTCGCCAACCGCGTCGTCATGGCGCCGCTGACCCGCAGCCGCGCCAACGAGGCGGGCGTGCCGAACGACCTGCACGTCGAATATTACCGTCAACGGGCGAGCGCGGGGCTGATCATTGCCGAGGCGACCAACATTTCGCCCGAAGGTCGCGGCTATGCCTGGACGCCCGGCATTTTTTCCGACGAGCAGGTCGCGGCTTGGAAGAAGGTGACGGATGCCGTCCATGCAGAGGGCGGCAAGATGTTCCTGCAGCTCTGGCATGTCGGGCGGGTGTCCCACCCCGATTTGCAGCCCGGCGGCGCGCTGCCCGTCGCCCCATCGGCGATAAAACCGCAGATGCAGGCCTTTACCGCCAATGGCCTCAAGGACGCAGAGACCCCTCGGGCGCTTGAGCGGGACGAATTGCCGCGCATCGTCGCCGACTATGCGAAGGCGGCGGAAAACGCCAAGGCGGCCGGCTTCGATGGCGTCGAGATCCACTCGGCCAATGGCTATCTTCTCGACCAGTTCCTGCGCGACGGCGCCAACCAGCGGACCGACGATTACGGCGGCTCGATCGAAAACCGTATGCGTTTCCCGCTGGAAGTCGTCGACGCGGTGGTCAAGGTCTGGGGTGCCGACCGGGTCGGCATCCGCATCTCGCCGGTAAGCCCGGCGAACGATCTTCGCGACAGCGATCCCGAGCCGTTGTTCACCCGCTATGTCGAGGAATTGTCGAAGCGCAAGCTCGTCTATCTCCATGTCATCGAGGGAGCGACGCGCACCGAACGCGATCCGCACGCCTTCAAGGCGTGGACGCTGAAGGATCATTTCGATGGCCTCTACATGGGCAACAACCGCTATGACCGCGAGCTGGCCATCGAGCGGATCGAGACGGACGAGGCGGATCTGATTTGCTTCGGCCGCCCGTTCATCTCCAATCCGGATCTGGTCGCGCGGCTCGAAATCAATGCGCCGCTGGCCGAGTGGGACGAGGCGACGTTCTATGGCGGCGGCAAGGAAGGCTATCTCGACTACCCGGCGCTGAGCGAAGAGGAGCGGACCCGCTACGCCGAAGCCGCCTGATCGGGCGACGGCGACAGCGAGAAGAGGGCCGGAACGCACGTTCCGGCTTTTTTTCTCGCGGCAACCACATTCAGACCGACTTCCACCGCGCCGCGAATGGATGCGATCGCCAAAATGAATTTTGGCGGTGTCACCGGCTGCGCTATGGATGAGGGATGAACAAGCCGCTTCCCGTCACCATGGGGCATTCCGCCTGCCCGCATGACTGCCCGTCCACCTGCGCCCTCGATGTCGAACTGCTCGACGGCCGCACCATCGGGCGCGTGCGCGGCGCGGCGGCAAACGACTACACCGCGGGGGTGATCTGCGCCAAGGTCGCCCGCTACGCCGAGCGCATCCATCACAAGGACCGGCTGTTGAAGCCGCTGCAGCGGGTGGGCGCGAAAGGCGAGGGCGGCTGGCGCGAGATCGGCTGGGACGACGCGCTCGATCTGGTGGCGGAGGAATTCCTCAAGGCCGAAGCCAGGCACGGCTCCGAGGCGGTCTGGCCCTATCAATATGCCGGCACGATGGGCCTGGTGCAGCGCGACGGCATCCACCGGCTGCGCCACGCCAAGCGCTATTCCGGCCAGTTCGACACGATCTGCACCAACATGGCGTGGACCGGCTGGTTCGTCGGTGCCGGCGCGATGCGGGGCGCCGACCCGCGCGAGATGGCGAAATCCGACTGCGTGATCATCTGGGGCACCAACGCGGTGGCGACGCAGGTCAATGTGATGACCCACGCGGCCAAAGCCCGCAAGGAGCGCGGTGCGAAGATCGTCGTCATCGACATCTACGACAATGCGACGATGAAGCAGGCCGATCTGGCCTTGAAGCTTCGGCCCGGCACCGACGGCGCGCTCGCCTGCGCGCTGATGCACATCGCCTTTCGGGATGGCACCGCCGACCGGGGCTATCTCGCCCGCTACACCGACGATCCGGCCGGGCTGGAAGCGCACCTTGCGACCCGCACGCCGCAATGGGCGGCGGCGATCACCGGGCTCGACGTCGAGGCGATCGAGGCCTTCGCGGCGCTGATCGGCCGCACACAACGCAGCTATTTCCGCCTCGGCTACGGCTTTACCCGCCAGCGCAACGGCGCCGTGGCGATGCACGCGGTGATGTCGGTCCCCGCCGTCTACGGCCATTGGCAACACGAGGGCGGCGGCGCCTTCCACTCCAATTCCGACATCTTCGGCCTCGACAAGAGCGAGATCATGGGCACCGCTTATCGCGACCCGTCGATCCGCACCCTCGACCAGTCGCGCATCGGCGCGGTGCTCACCGGCGATGCCGAGGCGCTGTGCGATGGGCCTCCGGTTGCGGCGATGCTGATCCAGAACACCAATCCGGCCAATGTCTGCCCGGAGCAACGGCCGGTGCGGCGGGGTCTGGCGCGCGACGACCTGTTCACCTGCGTCCACGAGCAGTTCATGACCGATACGGCCGGGCTCGCCGATCTGGTGCTGCCGGCGACGATGTTCCTGGAGCATGACGACATCTATCGCGGCGGCGGCCAGAACCACATCGTGCTGGGGCCGAAGCTTGTCGAGCCGCCGGAGACGGTGCGGACCAACCATTTCGTCTTCGAGGAGCTGGCCAGGCGGCTCGGCGTCGCCGACCGGCCGGGCTTTGGGCTGACCGAGCGCGACCTCATCGACAACATGGTGAAGAAAGCCGGCCACACCGAGGGTTATGAGGGGCTGAAACGCGACCGCTGGATCGACTGTCAGCCGCCCTTCGAGGAGGCGCATTTCCTGAACGGTTTCGCCTGGCCGGACGGCAAGTTCCGGTTCAAGCCCGACTGGACCGGTGGCTATGCGCCGAACCGGCCGCCGGACAGCCTCGGGCCGCAGGGGCCGGTCGCGGGTCTGCCGGTGTTCCCCGATCATGCCGAGCTGATCGAGGCGGCCGACGCGTCGCATCCCTATCGGCTCGCGACGTCACCGGCGCGGCAGTTCCTCAATTCGACCTTCGCCGAAACCACCGGCTCGCGCTCGCGGGAAGGGGCGCCCGAACTGATGATCCATCCCGAAGACGCGGCTCGCGAGGGGCTGGTCGCGGGCGATATCGTGACGATCGGCAATGAGCGGGGCGAGGTGCGGCTGTCGCTGACCGTCACGGAAACCGTAAAGCCCGGCGTCCTCGTTCATGAGGGGATCTGGGCGAACACGGATTTCCTCGACGGGGAGGGGATCAACACGCTGACCGGCGCCGATCCGGTCGCGCCCTTCGGCGGCGCCGCGTTCCACGACAATTGCGTGTGGTTGCGGGGTGGCGCATAGCTAGGCTGGCGAGGTATCGGACGAAACAGAACTGATAATTCTGTTTCGGGGCTCGTATTTCCAACGTGGGTTCGGCTCGAATTTGATCCCGACCGATTTGTAACGCGCAAAGGGGTCCTCGCCATCCCAAGCTTCTGGCATCTTGCTGTTCAAACCCGCTTTTATCAGAGCACGATCTTCGTCCTTGGTAATGACACAGCAGACGAGCTTTTTATCGAGGATCTCTCGAACAACTTCTGGTTTAGGATTGGCAATAGCCATCAAGTCATCTGATAAGGATGTAAATGGTACAGCATGATCATAAACGATCTCACGGCTACCCCAGTCACGACCGGATGCATTCAAGGACTGAAACTGCGCTGCTGTTCTCTTTCCACCGTTCCGGCGTTCCCACATGAAGAAAATTGGCTCTCGCAAGGCTTTAGACCAAGCTGCCTTTACCATCCCCATGTTGCGGACCTTCTGACAATATCGGATGGCCTCGCATACCAATTCCAAGCGTTGTTCAATCGACAAATTGCTTTTGATCGTCATAAACCAAACCAAAGATTTCAACGCAATATTGGAAATCTTAGGACATACAAAAAAATTGATCAAGCTCTCCTCTTGTAAAATAGAACCATCGTATTCCGTTTCAAGCGCCCTCTGTCGCGGAGCATTCGATTGTCGTGTAGTTCGACGGTCAGCGGTCATTCCGCATTTAACCAGTCCTCATGACCGTGGCGGACGCGGACGATCAGAACACCGTTCTGATCGATCACATAGACGATGACATGGGAACCGCAGGGATGAACGCGGACAGGCGGCGCGAGTTCGGTTCGCTCGCGGGCGAGTTCCGGGTGGCGCGCCAGCGTCTCGAAGTTCCGGCGCAGGCGGGCGTGGTACTGGGCCGCCTGTCGGGCTCCGAACAGGCGGATGCCGTTCGCATAGATGCACTGGATGTCGTCCGCTGCCTTCTCCGTCAGCCTATAGGTCATCTCCGGCGGGATCGATGTCGGCGTCCCGGCGAGCGCCCGCTTCGATCTCGTCCATCGAGCGGGAACTGATACCGCTCTCCAGTCCCTCGGTCACGAGCGCCTGCATATGAGCGATCTTCCCGGCCCGGTCCTGATCGCGGCGGATCAGGTCGCGCACGTAGTCGCTGGCATTGCTGTACCGGCCGGCTTCCGCCTGGGCCTCGACCCATGCCTTCATCCGATCGGGCAGGGAAACGTTCATGGTCGCCATGGTGATACCTCCTGACCATTTTACAGCATTTTGGCAAAGACTGCCAAACGATCTGTTCACCCCCTTCGCGCCTCCGGCGACACCAGAATGTAGGGCGGATCGTCGTCGCCCGGCGCGGCGGGCGCGCGCGAGCCCTTGACGATCGCGCGGCCGCTGACCATGCGCACCGTGCCATCGAGCACCAGCCGCAGCGCGTGCGGATACAGCCGGTGCTCGGCGCGCAAGAGCCGCTCCGCCAGCGTCTCGGCCGTGTCGCCCGGCTCGATCGCGATCGCCGCCTGGGCGATGATCGGTCCCTCGTCCATGCGATCGGTGACGAAGTGGACGGTGCAGCCATGCACCCGCATGCCGGTCGCCAGCGCGCGCCTATGGGTGTCGAGGCCGGGAAACAGCGGCAGCAGCGACGGGTGGATGTTGATCAGGCGCCCTGTGTAGTGCCGCACGAAGCCTTCCGACAAGATCCGCATGTAGCCCGCGAGGCAGACGACGTCCGGCTTGAGATCGTCCAGCGCCTTGAGCACAGCCGCCTCGTGCTTGGCGCGATCGGCGAAGGCGCTCTGTTCGACGGCGATGGCGGTGAGGCCCGAGCGCTCGGCCGTCTCAAGGCCCGGCGCGTCGGCATGATTGGCAATGACGCCAACGATCTGGCCCGGATAGGTGGGGTCCATGCAGGCAGCGGCGAGGGCGGTCATATTGGTGCCGCGCCCGGAGATCAGGATCGCGATCCTCTGCCGGCGGATCCCATTCATGGTAGCGGCAACGCGCCGTTGAAGGTCACCGCCGCGTCCTTGCGCGGCAGGATGCGCCCCAGCGGAACCACCGTCTCGCCCGCCGTCTGCAGGATCGCGCCGACCGTCGCCGCGTCGGCCTCTGAGACGACGACGATCATGCCGATACCGCAATTGAAGGTGCGCAGCATCTCCGTCTCGGCGACGCCACCTTCCTTGGCGAGCCAGCCGAACACCGGCGGCACCGGAACCGCGAACAGGTCTATGTCGGCCCTCAGCGTTTCCGGCAGGACCCGCGGAATGTTTTCGACGAAGCCGCCGCCGGTGATATGCGCCAGCGCCTTGATGCCTTTCGTTTCGGCGAAGGCCGAAAGCAGCGGCTTGACATAGATGCGGGTCGGCTCGATCAGGGCTTCGCCCAGCGTGCGCTCGGCGTCGAAGGGTGCCGGGTCGCCATAGCGCGCGCCGGACCGCTCGACGATGCGGCGGATCAGCGAATAGCCGTTCGAGTGAGCCCCGGAGGACGCCAGCCCGAGGATCATGTCCCCGGCTTCGATCGTACCGGCAGGAAGCAGGCGGTCGCGTTCCACGGCGCCGACGGCAAAGCCGGCAAGATCGTAGTCCTTCTCGGCATAAAGGCCCGGCATTTCGGCGGTTTCGCCGCCGATCAGCGCGCATCCGGCCTGGCGGCAGCCGCTCGCGATGCCTTTGACGATGGCTTCGCCCTCCGAGGGGTCGAGCCGCCCGGTGGCATAATAGTCGAGGAAGAACAGCGGCTCGGCGCCCTGGACCACGAGATCGTTGACGCACATGGCCACGAGATCGACGCCGATCGTGTCGTGCAGGCCGGTCTCGATGGCGATCCTGAGCTTCGTGCCGACGCCGTCATTCGCCGCGACCAGAAGAGGGTCGTCGAAGCCGGCCGCCTTGAGGTCGAACAGGCCGCCAAAGCCGCCGATTTCGCCGTCGGCGCCGCGGCGCCGGGTCGAGCGGACATGCGGCTTGATACGCTGTACGAGGTCATTGCCGGCGTCGATATCGACTCCCGCGTCCCGGTAGGTCAGAGAGTTGCTCGTATCTGTCATGGTTCCCGCCTGTTTCCGCCGAGTTGACATGATAGCGGCACGTGAGCAAGACCCGGTGCCATGAGGCGAGGAATTGTCACGATGTGTCGGAGAGCGAGCAAGCGGTTCTCGTCAAATACTGGTGCGGTCGCATGACCGTCCCGAACTTCATCTCGATCGCCCGGCTTCTCGGCGTCCCGATCCTAGTCTGGGCATTGATCGAGGGCGATTGGCTTCTGGCTTTTCTGATCTTCATCCTAGCCGGCGTTTCCGATGCGGTCGACGGGGCGATCGCCCGCCACTTCAACCAGCAATCGACTCTCGGCCTTTATCTCGATCCGATCGCCGACAAGGTGCTGCTGATGACGGTGTTCGTCGGCCTCGGTCTGCTTGGGCGGTTGCCCGCCTGGCTGGCCGTCGCCGTGGTCAGCCGCGATCTCCTCATCATCGCCGCGGTGCTGTTGTCCTATGTGATGGGGCAGCCGGTAAAGGTTCGCCCACTTCTGATCTCCAAAATGACGACCTTGGCACAGCTCGTACTGGCGGCGGTGGCTCTTGCCGAGCCCGCTTTCGGCTTGTCTCTCGGCGGATTGATCCTCGTTCTCGTCGCGATCACCGCGGTCTTGACCGGGTTATCCGCCACCGCCTATCTCGTCGAATGGCTTCGGCACATGGCATCCGACGATGATCCGAAGCGCGAGGAAGGCGATCCGACATGAGCGACCGAAGTGCGCTGATCCGCCGGCAGGTCTTGTTCTGGAGCATTGCCGCCTTTTTGCTGGTGCTGCTGCTATGGCTCTTTTCCGCCATCCTCCTACCCTTCGTGCTCGGTATGGTGATCGCCTATTTCCTCGATCCGGTGGCGGACTGGTTCGAGCGCCACGGCTTTTCGCGGGTTGCGGCGACTGTCGTTATTCTGGTCCTTTTCGCGGCGATCTTCACCGCGGCGGTCCTGATCCTCGTACCGGTTATCGGCAGCCAGACCGCAAGCTTTGCGGCGCGCGTGCCCGACTATCTCGATCGTCTGCAGGGCTTGGCCGCCGCCGCGCGGACCGGGCCGCTGGCGTTCCTGTTCTCCGGGGATGAAACCACCCTGAAGCAGGATTTCGCCAATATCGTCAGTGAAGGAACGGGGTTCATCACGTCCTTCCTCGGTTCCGTCTGGACTTCGTCGCTGGCCGTGGTCAATTTCGTGGCCTTGTTCGTTGTGACGCCGGTCGTCGCCTTCTATCTCCTGCTCGACTGGGATCGGATGATCGCCAAGGTCGATTCCTGGATACCGCGCCAGCACATTACGACCGTTCGGCATCTGGCGCGCGACATCGACCGTTCGGTCGCCGGGTTCGTGCGCGGCCAGGGCAGCGTCTGTCTGATTCTGGGGACGTTCTATGCCGTCGGACTGACGCTCACCGGGCTCAATTTCGGGCTGCTCATCGGCCTTTTCGCAGGTCTGATCTCCTTCATCCCCTATATCGGCTCGACCGTCGGTCTTGTACTCGCCGTCGGGGTGGCGCTGGTCCAGTTCTGGCCGGACTGGATCTGGATCGTCGCGGTGGCGGCGATCTTTTTCACGGGGCAGTTCTTCGAGGGCAATATCCTGCAGCCGAAACTGGTCGGGGCGTCGGTCGGCCTGCATCCGGTCTGGCTGATGTTCGCGTTGTTCGCCTTTGGTGCGCTGTTCGGTTTCGTCGGACTTTTGATCGCCGTTCCCGCTGCCGCGGCCGTTGGCGTTCTGGCCCGCTTCGCGATCGCGCAATACTTGCAGAGCGAGATGTATTATGGCCGGCCCGCTCCCGTGGAGGACACCATGCGCGTCTCCGCCGAGGAATTCTCGGCGCCGACATCGGTGACCAAAGGTGCCCCTCGTCAGGGCGTCGGGGAATAGGGCGAGGCCGCCATGCCGTCGCAACTCCCCCTCGACCTCCCCCACGCCGCTTCGCTCGCACGGGACGATCTCGTCGTCTCGCCGTCCAACCGGCTCGCCATCGAAGCGGTCGACAGCTGGCCGCATTGGCGGCATTCGGTGCTGTTGATCGTGGGACCGCCCGGAGCGGGCAAGACGCATCTCGCGAATGTGTGGGCGGAACGGGCCGGCGCGCGGACCGCGGAGCCGGGCGGTCTGGTCGCCCGGCTCGCCGAGCCAGGATTTCGCATCGTCGTCGATGATCTCGACCGCTCGCGCTTGTCGGAGACCGACCTGTTCAGCCTCGTCAACGCCGCGCGGCTGGGTGCCGGGAGCGTGCTTGCGACAAGCCGGACGCCGCCGGCGGGGATGGCGTTCGTGCTTTCCGATCTTCGCTCGCGCCTCTGCGCGGCGACGGTCGCCGAGCTCGGAGCCCCCGACGATGACCTCTTGGCCGGCGTCCTGGTCAAGCTTTTCGCCGATCGCCAGCTCGACATAGCGCCGCGGATGGTCCGCTATCTGGCCGAGCGCATGGAACGTTCGCTCGATTCGGCCCGCCGCGTCGTCGCGGCCGTCGATCGCGAGGCCTTGGCATCGAAGGAGCGCATCAGCACGCGTCTTCTCAAGCGGGTGCTTGACCGCGAGAGTGAAGCGGTGCGTCATCAGGCAGTCGTGCCGGCCCGCTACCCGGTCGCGACGGAGGACTGATCATGGATACCGCATCACCGACGCCCCGGACAAAATCGAGGAAACCCCGTGCGCGCAAGCCGGCTGACGGCGCTGCGAAAGGGCCACGGGAAACGGCCGTTGAGCTCCCGGCCGACATGCCGGACACGGACGAAACGCCGCCGATCCTCTCGGAGGCTTCCGTCATCCTGGAGACACCGCCGGCGGAAGTGGAGGCAGCCGCGAAGGTTGATCGGGCTGCCGAGAGCGAGTTGCCGGCTGACCGTTTTATCAATCGGGAGATTTCGTGGCTTCAGTTCAATCGGCGCGTGCTCGAAGAGTCGCAGAACGTCTCGCATCCATTGCTCGAGCGCGTTCGCTTCCTGTCGATCTCGGCTGACAATCTCGACGAATTCTTCATGGTCCGGGTGGCCGGTCTCGCCGGTCAGGTGCGCGAAAAAATCACCGTCCGCAGCATCGACGGCCTGACGCCGCAGGAACAGCTCGACCGGATTCTCGACGATGTGGAGCATCTTCAGGAGGAGCAACAGGCCTCCCTTGCGCAGCTCGTCAAGGAGCTTCGGCAGGAGCACATCCAGATCGTCGGCGCCGGAGATCTCAAGCGCGACGACCGGACCTGGCTGGAGAAGCATTTCGACGAGACGATCTTCCCGGTCCTGACGCCGCTGTCGATCGACCCGGCGCATCCGTTTCCATTCATTCCCAATCTGGGATTCTCGATTGCGCTCGCCCTTTTACGCGAACGTGATTCACAACCGATGAATGCGCTTTTGCGGCTGCCGCCGGCGCTGCAGCGATTCATCGAGATGCCGCCGACCGACAAGGGGCTCATCCGCCTGGTGCCGCTGGAGAGTATCGTGGCCCTGTTCATAGGCCGGCTATTCCCAGGATACAGGGTCAAGGGCGCGGGAACCTTCCGGATTATCCGCGACAGCGATATCGAGGTCGAGGAAGAGGCCGAGGATCTTGTCCGCCATTTCGAAAGCGCCTTGAAACGGCGACGGCGCGGGTCCGTGATCCGGATCGAGTTCGACTCGGTCATGCCGGCGGCGCTGCGCAACTTCGTCGCCGGAGAGCTCGCGGTGCCGGAGGCGCGCGTCTCGGTCATGGACGGCATGTTGGCGCTCGACTCGGTCTCGCAGATCTGCAAACTGCCGCGCGACGATCTGAAGTTCAAACCCTACATCCCGCGTTTTCCCGAGCGCATCCGCGAGCACAATGGCGATTGTTTCGCCGCCATCCGCGAGAAGGACATCATCGTTCATCACCCCTACGAATCGTTCGACGTGGTGGTGCAGTTCCTGCGGCAGGCGGCGCAGGACCCGAACGTAATCGCGATCAAGCAGACGCTTTATCGCACGTCCAACGAATCCCCGATCGTGCGGGCGTTGGTCGATGCCGCCGAATCCGGAAAGTCCGTGACGGCGCTGGTGGAATTGAAGGCGCGCTTCGACGAGGAGGCCAACATCCGCTGGGCTCGCGATCTCGAGCGGGCGGGCGTCCAGGTGGTCTTCGGCTTCATCGAGAAGAAGACTCACGCCAAGCTATCGTTGATCGTTCGGCGGGAAGACGGAAAGCTCGTCAACTTCGTCCATATCGGAACGGGCAACTATCATCCGATCACCGCGCGGATCTACACGGATCTATCCTACTTCACCGCCGACCCGGACATCGCGCACGACGTCCAGCTGGTGTTCAATTATATCACCGGCTACGCCGAACCGGCCGATGTCAAGAAGCTCGCGATCTCGCCGCTGACGATGCGCAGCCGCATCGTCGGTCTCATCGAGGGCGAAGTGGCTCATGTGCGGGCGGGGCGTCCGGGCCAGATCTGGATGAAGATGAATTCGCTGGTCGATCCGGCGATCATCGACGCGCTCTACAGAGCGAGCCAGGCGGGCGTCGAGATCGATCTCGTGGTGCGCGGCATCTGTTGTCTGCGACCGCGTGTCCCCGGCCTGTCCGACAACATCCGCGTCAAGTCGATCGTCGGCCGCTTCCTCGAGCACAGCCGTATCTTCTGCTTCGGTAACGGGCAGGGACTGCCCTCCGAGGCCGCGATCGTCTATATGGGCTCGGCCGACATGATGCCGCGCAATCTTGACCGCCGGGTCGAGACACTGGTGCCCATCACCACGCCGACTGTCCACAGTCAGGTGCTATCGCAGATCATGCTCGGGAACATTCTCGACAATCAGCAGAGCTGGTCGGTAGCCGCCGACGGGACGTCGCGCCATATCGTCCCCTCACCGGGCGAACAGCCGTTCAACGCCCAACGCTACTTCATGACCAATCCGAGTCTTTCGGGGCGCGGGAAAGCACTGAAAACGGATGCCCCAAAACTCATCGCGCGGCAGCGCGCGGACCACGCGCGTTTCGACTGAGCCGATGGCGCAGGGCCGGCTTCAGGACCGCCAACCCGTCGGCGTCGTCGATATCGGATCGAACTCCGTTCGTCTGGTCATCTACGAAGGCAATTGCCGGACCCTGACGGTTCTGTTCAACGAAAAGGTACTGAGCGGGTTGGGCAAGGGGCTGACCCAGAGCAACCGGCTCGATCCGCAAGCCATCGATAGCGCGTTGGCCGCGCTCAGGCGCTTTCGCAAGCTTGCCGAGCAGGCCAATGTCGTCGAACTTCATCCGATCGCGACAGCGGCCGCGCGCGAAGCCCAGAATGGACCGGATTTCATCGTCGCGGCGGAAGAAGCGATCGGGTCCCCGATCGTGATCCTCTCGGGGGCCGACGAGGCCCGCTATGCGGCCGAGGGCGTGCTCGCGGGTTTCCATTCGCCCAGCGGCATCGGCGGCGATCTCGGCGGCGGCAGTCTCGAACTGGTCGACATCCATGGCGGTCAGTTCGAGGGAGGGCTGACCTTGCCGCTCGGCGGTTTGCGTCTGCGCGACCTGGCGGAAGGGGATCTTTCGCGGGCGCAGGCGATCGCCGATAGCCATTTTGCCGCCTGCGGTCTCGCCGGAAAAGGCGAGGGGCGGCCCTTCTTCGCCGTCGGGGGTACATGGCGCAACCTGGCCAAGCTTCACATGGCGCAGACCAAATACCCCCTGCATGTCATGCATGGTTACGAAATCGACGCCGTCGGCATCGAGGACTTCCTCGACGCTATCGTGCGCGGCGATCCGGAGAAACTGCCGGGAATCGGCGCGGTCTCCAAGTCGCGCCGGCCACTACTTGCCTACGGCGCCGTCGCGCTGAAAAGCGTGCTGCGTCACCTCAAGCCGTCGAAGATCGTGATGTCGGCGCTCGGCGTGCGCGAGGGTTATCTTTATTCGCTGCTACCGGATGCCGAGAAGGCCAGGGATCCGCTGATCGAAGCGGCGCGCGAATTATCGATCCTGCGGTCCCGCTCGCCCGCCCATGCGCTGGAACTCGTCGAATGGAGCCAACGGACCTTCGAGGCGTTCGGAATCGAGGAAACCGAGGACGAGGAGCGGCTGCGCGAAGCCGCCTGTCTGCTCGCCGATATCGGCTGGCGCGCACATCCGGACTATCGCGGCAAGCAATCCCTCTCGATCATCGCCCATGCCGCGTTTCCGGCGGTCGATCATCGTGGCCGCGCCTATCTCGGCCTCACCAACTACTACCGGCACGAGGGCAGCTTCGAGCAGGTGCAACTGCCCGAACTCGAGCGTCTGATCGAGGATCGGCTGATGACGCGTGCCCGCATTCTCGCATCGCTGTTCCGCGTGAGCTATCTGCTGACGGCGTCGATGCCGGGCGTACTCGATCAGGTCAAATGGGCGCAGGATCCGCGCGGGGGTTTCACGCTGGTGATCCCGCGCGCGCTTGCCGCGCTGATCGGGGAGCGGCCCGAAGGCCGACTTCAGCAATTCGCCAGGACCGTCGACAAGACGCTGCGCATGGAAGTGCGGTAGCCGCGCCGCCTCACGCGTTCCCTTCAAGCGCGACAACTTCGACCTTGCGATTGCGATAGACGAGGGCCGTCTCGCCTTGCAGCAGCCCGAGCGCTCGTTCGCCGAAAATCTCCCTGCGCCAGCCCGACATCGCCGCGATTTCGGCGTCCTCGCCCTTCCAGGCGAGCTTTTCCAGGTCATCGCCCGACGCGATCATCTTGGCGGCGACGCCCTTTTCCTCGACGACGATCTTCAGCAGGACCTTCAGGAATTCGACCGCAGCCGCTGTGCCCTCGGGCAGTTGCCGGGAGCGGGGAATGGGAGGAAGATCCGATTTCGGCACCGCCAGCGCGCGGCTCACTGCCGCCACGATCTCCCGGCCGGCGGCGCTACGCTCGAAGCCCTTGGGGATCGTCCGCAGGCGGCCGAGCGCCTGTTCGTCAGCCGGCTGCTGCTGGGCAATTTCGTAAATCGCGTCGTCCTTCAGGATACGTCCGCGCGGCTTGTCGAGGTCGCGCGCCTCGCGTTCGCGCCAGGCGGCGAGTTCCTTCATCACCTGCAGTTCGATCGGCTTGCGCACCCGAAGTTTAAGCCGCTTCCATGCATCGTCCGGATGCAGGTCGTAAGTGGCCGGGTCCGCCAGGATCGCCATTTCCTCGGCCAGCCAGTGGCCGCGATTGTCGGCCTCCAGCTGCCGGCTCAACTCGCGATAGACGTCGCGCAGATAGGTGACGTCGGCAAGCGCATAGGCCAGCTGTTGCTCGCTGAGCGGGCGGCGGCGCCAGTCCGTAAAACGCGAGGTCTTGTCGATCCGCCCGTCCGTGGTCCGCGCGACGAGCTGGTCGTAGGCAATCGATTCCCCGAAGCCGCAAACCATCGCCGCGACCTGGGTGTCGAAAAGCGGTTTGGGCAAGATGCCGCCGAGCTTGTAGACGATCTCCAGATCCTGCCGCGCCGCGTGGAACACCTTGACCACGGTCTCATCGGCCATCAGGGCGAAGAACGGCGCCAGATCGATTCCATCGGCCAGCGGGTCCACGAGTACGGCGAGATGGTCGGAAGCCATCTGGATCAGACAGAGTTCCGGCCAGAAGGTCGTCTCGCGGATGAACTCGGTGTCGACGGTGATGTAGTCGGCGCTGGCGAGGTCAGTGCAGGCCTTGGCAAGGTCAGCGGTCGTGGTGATCATTTGCATCCGGTACCCTTAGCCCGATCGCGGGGCCGGGCGAAAGGCGGATGCGGCACACCGCCGGTGAAATCTTGACAGGACGAAAGCTGCATGCGCTTGTCCCCGGCGATTCAATCGAGCCGCGAAACCGTGCCTTCGCACGCCGACCCGCGGCCGGACCCGAGCCAGATCCAAGAGAGAATGCCATGCACCGCTATCGCAGTCACAGCTGCGCCGCCCTTCGCAAGGACGATGTCGGCCAATCCGTCCGCCTGTCCGGCTGGGCCCATCGAATCCGCGATCATGGCGGCCTGTTGTTCATCGACCTGCGCGACCATTACGGCCTGACGCAGGTGGTCGTGGATCCCGACTCGCCGGCCTTCGCGGTGGCGGAAACGGTGCGTGGTGAATGGGTCATTCGCATCGATGGGGAAGTGAAAGCGCGCTCGGACGAAACCGTCAACGCCAAGCTGCCGACCGGCGCGGTCGAGGTGTTCGCCCGCGAGATCGAGGTGCTGTCGCCCGCCAAGGAACTCCCCCTGCCGGTGTTCGGAGAACCGGAGTATCCGGAGGACATCCGGCTGAAATACCGCTTCCTCGACCTTCGCCGCGAGACGCTGCACAAGAACATGATGCGGCGCACGCAGATCGTCTCGAAAATGCGCCAGTTGATGGGCGACGCGGGTTTCTTCGAGTTCCAGACGCCGATCCTGACCGCTTCCTCGCCGGAGGGCGCGCGCGACTTCCTGGTGCCGTCTCGGCTGCACAACGGCCTGTTCTACGCGCTGCCGCAGGCGCCGCAGCAATACAAGCAGCTGATCATGATGTCCGGCTTCGACCGGTATTTCCAGATCGCGCCCTGCTTCCGCGACGAGGACCCGCGCGCCGACCGCTTTTACGGGGAGTTCTATCAGCTCGACGTCGAGATGAGCTTCGTCGAGCAGGAGGACATCCTGCAGGCGATGGAGCCGGTGATCCGCACCGTGTTCGAGAGCTTTGCCGACGGCAAGCCTGTCAGCCAGAATTTTCGACGCATTCCCTATGCCGAATCGATCCGCAAATACGGCACCGACAAGCCGGACCTGCGTAATCGAATCGAGATGCAGGCCGTCACCGAACATTTCGCCGGTTCGGGCTTCAAGGTCTTCGCCAACATGATCGCCAACGATCCGGCGGTCGAAATCTGGGCGATCCCGGCGAAGACCGGCGGCTCGCGCGCCTTCTGCGACCGGATGAACTCCTGGGCGCAGGGCGAGGGGCAGCCGGGCCTCGGCTACATCTTCTGGCGCGAAGAAGAGGGCAGGCTGTCCGGTGCCGGACCGCTCGCCAAGAACATCGGCGAGGAGCGCACCGAGGCGCTGCGCACGCAACTCGGCCTCGAGGCGGGCGACGCCTGCTTCTTCGTCGCCGGTCGGCCGGACGCCTTTGCGGCCTTCGCCGGCGCCGCGCGGATGCGGGTCGGCGAAGAATTGGACCTCGTCGATCGCGATCGGTTCGAACTGGCCTGGATCATCGACTTTCCCTTCTACGAATGGCAGGAAGAGGAGAAGAAGGTCGATTTCGCCCACAATCCCTTTTCGATGCCGCAAGGCGGCATGGAAGCGCTGCAGAGCGACGAGCCGCTGGCGATCAAGGCATTCCAGTACGATATCGTCTGCAATGGTTTCGAGATCGCCTCCGGCGGCATCCGCAACCACCTACCCGAGACCATGGTGAAGGCTTTCGAGATCGCCGGCTATTCGAAGGAGACGGTCGAGGAGCGCTTTGGCGGTCTCTACCGGGCCTTCCAGTATGGCGCGCCGCCCCATGGCGGTATGGCAGCGGGCGTCGACCGCATCGTCATGCTTCTGTGCGGCGCCAAGAACCTGCGCGAGATCGCCATGTTCCCGATGAACCAGCAGGCGCATGACCTGCTGATGGGCGCGCCCAATGAGGCGAGTCCGGCCCAGCTGCGCGAACTTGGCCTGCGTCTGGCTCCCGCGGCAAAAAGCTGATCGATCGCTTGCCTCCGCGAACGGCGCCCAGGCAAGCGATCACGGGACCGGCGATCGGCTCTATTGGTACCGCCAGCGCCTAGTCGTTGGCGCTGACGGTGAGTGAGAGAACGCTCGGCAGCGTCTGCGGGGCGCCCATCGCCGCGCCGATCAACTGCGTCACGGGTACAGGATTGGCGGGGTCGATACTGATCGACAAGGATTTCGGATCGGTGAGATAGGCCGTCACCGCATCGGTGACGGCTTTCTGGAATTCGGGATTCTGCAGGTAGGACAGGAACATGGGCAACATGCCGGTGAGCCCCTGGATCAGCTGCTCGCGCGTCTGTCCGTTTTTCCCCGCGTAGTAGTCGAGCAGCTTGCCGGTCAGCGAATCGTCGACGAAGGTGATCTCGGCCGAGTTTAGATAGAGCTGCGAGATCAGCCCCATGACCGCCATGCCGGATGCCTGCTGATTATCCGGACTGGCCGCCATCTGCTGCTGCAATTGCTGCAGCGATTCGATGAAGGCTGGCGTGTAGCCTGAAATTCCATAGGTGACGGACAGGTCGCCGGCGTTCTTTACCTCGATGTCGAACGGGTCCAGTTCGAGGAGGCCGCTGGTCGGGTTCCAGGTGGCGGAACCGGCGATTGTCCCGCTGAGCTTACCGTAACCGATCTCCTGGACCGCCTTGGTGGCTTCGGCGTCTTCCCCGGTGGTGAGGTCGGCGGTGAAATCGCCGAAATCGAAATCGGCGGTGAAGGTGCCGTCGTCGCCGATCTCGTTGTTCAGGGACGCATCCGCCAAGCTGAAGACCGTCTTCCCGTCCTTCTCGACCTCCAACGAGCCGATCGAGGCGCCCTGGAAATAGAAGTCGGAGAACTTCATTGCCGCCGGCACGTCGGTTGCAGTCGTGCCGACCAGTTCCATGCCCTCGATCACGACCCCGCCGATTCGCGTGCGCACGCCATCCTCGGTCTCGTCGAAGTCGGGAAACGCGATCCGCTCGACGTCCCAACCGTCAGCGGTCGAGCCGGAGACGTTCTCGAATGTGATCTCGGCGACCTTGCCATTCTCATCGGCCTCGCCGCCCGAAACGCCCTTCAGGACGACATTTTCGCCCTCGGCTTCAATGCTGTCGAAGCTGAGCGACATGTTCTGCTTCTGCGCCACGGCCTTGAGCCGCTGGGCGAAGGCATCGGCGTCGACCGCAAATGCCGACGTTGAGCCCAGCAGCAGCAGCGTCGTCGTGGCGAGGGAAATGCGTGTCCTGGCGAGCATGAGAGAACCTTTCGCTTGAACCCGGGCGCGCGGCGGCGCGATGAAAAGGTGGGCCGGTGTCGCGCATATTGTAGGTCGGAAGGCCCCTCGCGATAAGGGGAGGGGCGGCAAGCGACGGAATTAGGGCGTCCGTGCCGGCGCTCGTCGCCCACAAATGCTTGAATAACCACGTTCCGGTGTTGTTCCGGTCGCCATCGTGTCCTAGACCAGCCCCATGGGCAAGGCTGTAGAGCCGCCGTCGGGCGGTGGCAACATCGAAGCGATCGACCTGAAGGCGGCACTCGAGGAGCGCTACCTCGCCTATGCGCTGTCGACGATCATGGGGCGGGCGTTACCCGATGTTCGCGATGGTCTGAAGCCCGTTCATCGACGGATCGTCCACGCCATGCGCGTTCTGAAGCTCGATCCAGGCCAGGGCTACAAGAAATGCGCCCGCATCGTCGGCGACGTGATGGGCAAGTTCCATCCCCATGGCGACGCGTCCATCTACGATGCGTTGGTTAGACTCAGCCAGGACTTTGCCATCCGCTATCCGCTGATCGACGGTCAGGGCAATTTCGGCAATGTCGATGGCGATAGCCCGGCGGCGATGCGCTACACCGAAGCGCGCATGACCGACGTCGCGACGCTGCTCCTGCGCGGCCTCGACGAGGACGCGGTCGATTTCCGCGCGACCTACAATGAGGAGGATCAGGAGCCGATCGTCCTGCCGGGGGCGTTCCCCAATCTCTTGGCCAACGGCTCGTCAGGCATCGCGGTCGGAATGGCGACGTCGATCCCGCCGCACAACGCCGCCGAACTCTGCGACGCCGCGCTCAAGCTGATCGACAATCCGGACGCCTCGACCGATGCGTTGCTGCGCTTCGTGCAGGGGCCGGATTTTCCCACCGGCGGTGTCATCGTCGACAGCCCCGCGCAGATTCGCGAGGCCTATGACAGCGGCCGTGGCTCGTTCCGGGTTCGCGCCCGCTGGGAGAAGGAGGATCAGGGCCGCGGCGGCTACGTCGTGGTGGTCACCGAAATCCCGTATCAGGTGCAGAAGTCGCGGTTGATCGAAAAGATCGCCGAGTTGCTGCAAGCGCGCAAATTGCCGCTGCTTGCCGACATTCGCGACGAATCCGCCGAGGACGTGCGCGTCGTCATCGAGCCGAAGAGCCGGACCGTCGATCCGGAACTTTTGATGGAATCGCTGTTCCGGCTGACCGATCTGGAATCGCGCATCCCGCTGAACATGAACGTCCTGTCCGGCGGCAAGGTGCCGAAGGTCATGTCGCTCAGGGAGGTGCTGAGCGAGTGGCTCGCCCACCAGCGCGAAGTGCTGGTGCGGCGAGCCCGCTATCGGCTCGGGCAGATCGAGCGGCGCCTGGAGGTGCTGGCCGGCTATCTGATCGCCTTTCTCAACCTCGACGAGGTGATCCGGATCATCCGCGAGGAGGACGAGCCGAAGGCGGTGCTGATCCGAACCTTTGAATTGACCGACGTGCAGGCCGAGGCGATTCTCAACATGCGTTTGCGCTCCTTGCGCAAGCTGGAGGAGTTCGAGCTGCGACGCGAGTTCGGGAGGCTCACCGAAGAGAAAGCCGAAAAGGAAGCGCTTCTCGCCTCCGATGACAAGCAATGGTCGTCGGTGGCCGGCGAGATCCGCGACGTCCTCGAAACCTATTCCAAGAAGACCAGACTCGGGCGCCGCCGCACGCTCTTCGCCGACGCGCCCAGCCGGGCACTCGACGACATCGCCGTCGCGCTGATCGAGAAGGAGCCGGTGACCGTCGTTCTGTCCAAAAAGGGCTTCCTGCGGGGCATGCGCGGGCATCTGGCGGATTTCTCGACATTGACCTTCAAGGAAGGCGACGGTCTGAAGCTCGCCTTCCATGCCATGACGACCGACAAGCTTTTGTTTCTGTCGACGGGCGGACGGGCGTTCACGCTGGGCGCCGACAAGCTGCCGGGCGGGCGCGGGCAGGGCGAGCCGATTCGTCTTGCCTTCGACTTCGACGACGAGCAGGACATCGCCATTGGTTTCGTGGCCG
This sequence comes from Aurantimonas marianensis, assembly GCF_024195285.1. Lineage (GTDB taxonomy): Bacteria > Pseudomonadota > Alphaproteobacteria > Rhizobiales > Rhizobiaceae > Aurantimonas > Aurantimonas marianensis. The sequence goes on along the minus strand of NZ_JALHBS010000090.1, from coordinate 8,044 downwards.
ATCCAGACCGCCGGCGTCTGCTCGTCTCGTCCGACGGGAACGGCTTCGTCGTGGCGGAAGCCGACATGCTCTCGGCGACGCGCAAGGGCAAGCAACTGATGAACCTTTCGGGCAAGACCGCACTGTCGCTGGCACCGACGGTCGGCGAGGGCGATCACGTCGCGATCGTCGGCGAGAACCGCAAGCTGCTGGTCTTCCCGCTATCGCAGGTGGCGCAGATGACGCGCGGCAAGGGCGTGCGGCTGCAGCGCTACAAGGATGGCGGGGTCTCGGACGCCAAGGTCTTCCGGATGGCGGGCGGCCTGGTGTGGTCGGATTCCGCCGGTCGGATGTTCACTCGCTCCGAAGCCGAGCTGCTGGAATGGCGCGGCGACCGGGCGCAGGCCGGCCGTCTGGTGCCGAAGGGCTTTCCAAAGACCAACAAGTTCGACGGCTGAGGTCGCCGGGCATCGCGTCGACTCGATCGCTGACGAAGTGAGCGCCTGTCGCTCCCGTCACACGTGGCGGGATGCGACCGCTATGCTGCGCCGCCGGGATCGCCGCGCGCGGCCGAGTTCGACGAGTGAGTGCACCACGAGCGTCCCGACGACGACGATGCCGCCGGCAAGCGCCAAATCCGTCGGCCGCTCGGCGAACACCATCCAGACCCAGACGGGCGCGAGGACGGTCTCCACCAGATAGGCCATGGAAACGATCGGCGCCGGCACGAACATCGGCCCGAGCGCGAGGCAGATCAACGCGATCGGAATGATCACCGCGCCATTCAGCGCCAGCCAACCGATCGCTTCGGAATGGATGCCCTCGGCGGCAACGAACGGAACGGCGATCAGCGCCGGCAGGAAGGCGCCGAGCGCCGCGGCGTAACGCATGTCGGTGCGGCTGCGTCGGGCAAGCGTGATCGCGAGTGCGATAAGAAAGGCGGTGGCGAGCGCGGCGAGGGCGCCCATCCAGTTACCGGTCTCGAAGCCGGCTCCGATGATCAGCAGAACGCCGAAGAGGGTTGCGGGAATGGCCAGCAGCGTCGGTGTCGACGGCCGCTCGCCGACCAGCCGCCAGGACAGGATCGCCGAAAACATCGGATTGAAGGCAAGGATGAAGACGACGTTGCCGGCGCTCGTGTTGAAGACCGAAAAGACGAAGCTCGCGGCCGCGAGAGAATAGATGCCCGTGACAACAAGCCCCGCGCGCCCGGCGATCAGTTTCTGGCCGCGCGGGAACAGCGCGCGGTCGATCCGCCAGATGAGCACCGCCGCAAGACAGGTGAGGGCGCCGCGCACCAGCAGGACGGTCCAGAAGGCGCTCTCCGACAACCGGATGAGCGGAATATCGAAAGACAGGACGAAACCACCGAACCCGACAAGCGCGAGGCCCTGCGCGTAGGATGACGACGACGATACACTCGCTTGCGGCGGGACAGACATAAAATTCCGTAATGAACGAGGGGCGCCGCCGGATCGTGCCGATACGCTTCACCTTAGCAGTTTCGCGAGCGACGGCGAAACACGGCGGCCGGAAATGCGCATCCGACGACGCGCCGCTCAGCCAGCGTAGCGCTCCCAGCCCTTGGGCATCAGGTGCTCCTGCGGCTGAAACCGGATCTTGTAGTCCATCTTCGACGAGCCGTTCACCCAGTAGCCGAGATAGAGATAGGGCAGGCCGAGATTCCTGGTCCGCTCGATATGGTCGAGGATCATGTAGGTGCCCAGGCTTCTGGACCTCTCCTCCGGCTCGAAGAACGAGTAGACCATCGACATTCCGTCGCCCATCACGTCGCTGAGCGCGACGCCGACGAGATCGCCGTCAGACTGCTCGCTGAAGAACGAATCCGGTCCCCGCAGGCGATATTGGACCAGCCGCGTGTCGACCTGGCTGTCTTCGACCATCATCGCGTAGTCCAGGACGCTCATCTCCGACATCCCGCCATGGGTATGCCGATCGTCGAGATAGCGGCGAAACAGCGAATACTGTTCGCTCGACGGAGCCGGCATGCCCATACGGCCGACCAGATCCTGGTTGCGCGCCAAGATTCGGCGCATAGAGCGGCTCGGCCTGAACTCGTCGACCAGTATGCGGACGGAAACGCAAGCTCGACAGGATTCGCAGGCCGGCCTGTAGGCAATGTTCTGGCTTCGCCGGAATCCGCCCTGGCTGAGGAGGTCGAGCAGGCTCGGGGCGCGCTCGCCGACTAGGTGCGTGAACACCTTCCGCTCGGCCTGACCTGTGAGATACGGGCAGGGGGAGGGCGACGTGAGGAAGAATTGCGGCGTTTGCGGGTGATGAACTGTCACTGCCGAAGCGCCTCCCTCAGAGTGGATAATACCATGGTGCCACGATCGAGAATGTTAACCACACGAGGATCACGAGGGGAACACCGGCTTTGGCGAAGTCGATGAAGCGATAGCGCCCCGGCCCCATGACCAGGAGGTTGGTCTGATAGCCGATCGGCGTTGCGAAGGACGCGTTTGCGGCCAAGATGACGCAGGCGAGAAACGCCTCCGGCGAGGTTCCCAGTCGTCGCGACAGATCGAGCGCGATTGGCGTGAAAAGAACGGCAGTGGCGTTGTTGGATAGCAGATTCGTCATGATCGCGATGACCAGAAAGAGGGCGGACAGGATGGCCCAGGGCGTCAGTCCTGCCAGGGCCGCGACGGCAGCCTCGGCGATCATCGCGGCGCCGCCCGTTCGTTCCAGTGCTACCGCGGCGGCGATCGAGGCGCCGATCAGCATGAAGATCGATCGATCGAACGCGCGCGCCGCTTCGCCGACCGTCAGGCATCCGGTGGCGACCATCAGGAGGGCGCCGACGACCGCGAGCACCTCGATGGGGAGGGCGCCGGTCGCCGCCATGAGGACGATGGCGAAGAAGATGGACGCGGCGAGGCCCGCCTTGGCGCTCTGCGGAATCGTCTGGGCGGAATATTCCAGCAGCAGCAGGTCGTGGTTGCCCCTCAGCTTCGCGATCGCGCTCGCCTGACCGCAAAGCAGCAAGGTATCGCCGGGCTCCAGCCGTATTTCCGACAGCGCGGAACGCGCCATACGGCTCTTGCGCTGAAGGCCGAAGAGCGTGATGCCGAACTGGGTGCGCAGTCCCGAATATTGCATCGTGCGGCCGGCATAGCGCGATCCCGGCGCGACCACCGCCTCCGCCATGACCATGTCGGGGCCGATCTTGTTGGTCTGGTCGCTCAGTGTTTCCGCCGAGGGGTCCAGCGTCTTGACCGTCAGATTGCCGGTGGACAGCGCCTTGGAAAAGGCGCGCCGCGTCGCCGTCACGATCAAACGGTCGCCGGCCGCCAGCGTGATGTCGTCGAAGGGCGGTAGTATCGTTCGTTCGCCGCGCAGGATCATGCGCGGCATCAGATCGCCGAGACCCGGGAACAGGCCCGCTCTCGCGGTGAGCCACTCAAAGGCGTGGCCCTCGGTGATGTCGATCTCGCCGAGGAACTGCTTGCCGCCGGCATCCGCGACGCGGCCCTCGGATCCTTGCCGCGGTGTGAGGATGCGCGGCATGAACCGGATCACGTAGATTCCGCCGACGATCGCGATCACGAGACCCGGAACGGTGATGTCGAAAAAGCCGATCTCGATGCCAGATCGGGCGGCGACACCCGCGACCAGAAGATTGGTGGACGAACCGATCAGCGTCGTCATGCCGCCGAGAATCGACAGGAAGGACAACGGCATGAAGACATGGGCCGGCGAGATGCCGCGCTGGGTCGCGAGCATCGTCAGGATCGGAATGAAGATGACGACGACCGGGGTGTTGTTGAGGAATGCCGAAAGCAAGGCCGCGCTGAGAAGGACAATCACGATGGCGCGCGCGCCGACGGAGCCGCCGATCTCCGTCAGCCACTGCGTCGGTTGCGCCATGGCGTCGGTGGCGAAAAGTCCCTGTCCGACGATCAGCAGCGCGAGCACCGTGATCAAAGCCGGATTGGAAAATCCCGAAAGCAGGTCGCCGCTCGTGACCGCGAAGCCCGCGGCATCCCGATACGGCGCGATTGCGAAGAGGAGCAGGAAGGCACTGAGCGAAGCCGCCGCGACGGCCTCGATCGGCCATCGCTCCCATGCATAGGCGACCACGCTCACCAGAATGAGAAGATAGGTGGCCCAGACGTGTATCGAATCCATGTGGCGCCGCGTTCCGTTGCCCGCGGAACCTTATCGTTCTCCGCTACCCCGTTGGCAACCTGCGTCTCTTTCTGTCCTGGCTCAGCGATCGCGGACGACGACAGTGCCCAGCAGAAGATCGTGCAGCAGCTGCTTGCGACCAGTGAAAAGGCTGACCAGCAGAACGAGCGGGGTCAGGACCGAGGCCGAGGCCCAGAACAGAACGCCATGCAGGACGGCGAGGACAGGGTCGACGCGTTCGCCGTCGAGGCGCGCGACGTGGACGCCGGCAAAACGCATGCCCGGGGTCGCCTGCCTGTTTCCGCCCATCGTGAAGCCGATATAGACGATCGCGATCAAGGGCAGCAGAACCGCATAGAGGCCCCAGGCAATTCCCAGCGTGACGATGCCGAGAAGAAAGATGAGAATCGCGACGGGCACCGACAGGAAAAGCACCAGGGCATAGTCGATGACGAAAGAAGCGATCCGGCGCGTCCGCACGCCTTCGTAAAGGCGCGGCGAATCCAGATCGGTGGTCGAAAAATCCTTCGACAGGTTCGCGGTTCGGTCCATCACGGCAGGCCCTCTGTCATTCATCTTGGTTGCGTGAGGCTGAGATGGGGAGGGGATCGCATTGGCGCAACGTGCCGACACCTTCCCGAAGGAGGGCTCAGCGGCGGCGCAGCGCTTCGGCGGCCTTTGGCGAGAAATAGCTCAGCACGCCGGCTGCCCCCGCCCGTTTGAAGGCGCCAAGGCTCTCCATCATCGCCCGATCGCCGTCGAGCCAGCCGTTCTGGGCCGCCGCCATGATCATCGCATATTCGCCCGACGTCTGATAGGCGAAGGTCGGCACACCGAGCTCGCCCGCCAGGCGGGCGACGACGTCGAGATAGGGCATGCCCGGCTTGACCATGATCATGTCGGCGCCTTCGGCAATATCCTGGGCCGCCTCGCGAATCGCCTCGTCGCGATTGCCGTAGTCCATCTGATAGGTCCGCTTGTCCCCCTTGAGCATGGAGCCCGAGCCGACAGCGTCGCGAAACGGCCCATAGAAGGCCGAGGCGTATTTCGCCGCATATGACATGATCAGTGTATCGCGATGGCCGGCCGCGTCGAGCGCGGCTCGGATGCAGGCGACGCGGCCGTCCATCATGTCGGAGGGCCCGATGATGTCGCAGCCGGCCTCCGCCTGCACGACCGCCTGGCGGCAGAGCATGTCCACCGTTTCGTCGTTGAGGATGCGATCGCCCACCAGCAGGCCGTCATGGCCATGGCTCGTATAAGGGTCGAGGGCGACGTCGCAAAGAATGCCAACATCGGGCACGGCGGCCTTGATCGCCCGACTTGCGGTGCAGACGAGATTGGCTGGGTTCAGCGCCTCCGAACCACCTTCGTCGCGCTTCGAGGCGTCGGTGTAGGGAAACAGCGCGAGGACCGGAATGCCGAGGTCGCGCGCTCGGCGCGCGGCATCGACGCAGCCTTCCACCGAGAGACGGAATACGCCCGGCATCGAGGGCACGGATTCCGGCTCGCCGTCGCCGTCGCGCACGAAAATCGGCCAGATCAGGTCATCAACCCCGACAGCGGTCTCCCGAACCAGCCGCCGGGACCAGTCCGCCTGCCGCAGCCGCCGCATTCTCAGGCCGCCGGTCGCGGCATCGATCCGTTCGCTTATGGAAGGGAGGGAACCGCTCGGCTGAGTCATGGGGGTGTCCGTCCTTTGTTCGTTCTTGGTCTTGCGCAATCGTATGCGGGTGTCTCACCTGCTGCTGCGGACAAGGTCCACAAGGCGCCAACACGGATTTGCCTATGCGGTCAGACGCGCGAGTTCAAGATTGACGGGGTCGGCCGCGCGACAATAGGGTCCGGCTACGAATGGACATATCGCCGATTCCTCGCCACCGGTCTCGATTGTCGACCGTTTTCGCGGGGTAATTGCGACCGGGTTCCATTCGCAGGCCGGGAAAGGGAAGATGTGACGATCGGACTTGCGCCGCAAGACAAGGTCGGGAGCCTGACTCGCAGCCTGATCACATGGCTCTGCCGCGTATCGGCGATTGCCATGTTCGTCGCGGGTGTAGGCTACTGGATTCGGCTTGTCGGCATCGAAGCCGGCCCTCTCGCGCGCTTCGACCTGATGCCGATCTGGTGGAAGCTGACCGCTCCGACATTGGCGGTGCTTTATCCGGTAGCGGGCATCGGGTTGTGGATGACAGTGGGCTGGGGTTCGGTCGTCTGGATCCTGATCGCGATGCTCGAGGCGGTCATGTATCTCGGCTTTCCCGAGCTCTTCGGGTCCGGGCTGCTGCGGCTCGCCTTTCATGCATCGGGTCTGTCTCTGCTTGGCATTCTCCGCTTTCTGGCTTGGCGCGAGCGCCGGCTGGCCCGCGGCTACTGACCGACGGGAGAGGTCTTGTTAAGCAAAAAAATTGTTCGGGTGAGCGTAAGCTTGCATTAAGCCTGCGGTTTAAGTCGAATTTTAGATGCGTCGCATAGATTGGTTCTCAAGATGGGGTCGACATAGAACATCCATCAAGACAACATCGGAGCAATACTATGAACGCGCAGATCAAGAGCGAAGTCGCCACGCAGCCCTCGGCGAAAAACGAACTGAAGTCGCTTTATCTCGAAACGTTGCAACTGGTCGAGCGGCTGCATCGGCGGCTTCTGGACGTCATCAAGGACGAGTTCGATCGCAACGGTCGCACCGACATCAACGCCGTGCAGGCGCTGCTGCTCTTCAATATCGGCGACTCCACGCTGACCGCCGGTGAACTGCGCAGCCGCGGCTTCTATCTGGGCTCCAACGTCTCCTACAATCTCAAGAAGCTGGTCGATCTCGGCTTCATCAATCATCAGAAGTCGCGGGTGGACCGCCGCGCCGTGCGCGTTTCGCTGACCGAGGCGGGCATGGCCGTCGCGGCCATCGTCGCGGAACTCTATGACCGCCACATCGGCTCCATCGACAAGGTCGGCGGACTCGACGAGCAGGAGTTTCAGAAGATGAACCGCTCGCTGCAGCGGCTCGATCGTTTCTGGAACGATCAGATCCTCTACCGCCTCTAGTGAGAAGCGTGGAATTCGCCGTGGTCCGATCTACTCCGTGGTATGGCGTGCGCCCCTGAGGCTCGGCAGGTCGGCTCCGTCGTAGACTGGCGTGCCCGCGGTTATGGGGGAACTTCAGACCTTGGCACTGCCTGAAGCTCTTCATCATGCTTCATGGACGGTGCCATGGGAACAAGCGTTTTCCATGCCGCCTCCACGCAGTGTTGCCCGAGGCGGGTTCATCGTCCCCGCATAGCCCGGCGGCCTTCGAATTTGACCGCTGGATAACGAAATGTCCGCGTTCATTGGCGAGGCTCGCACGCGCGCCCAACAGCCGCCCCTTTGGCACTGGTTCCCGGGAAGAGCTTCCGACATCGCCGCGCCACAGTCCCTAGAGGATCATGCGGTACGTCGCGAACATATATCCGGACCGCGCCACGGTGCCGAAGGGCAATTGCCGGATGGTGCTCGCATAGAAAAATGGCTCGGATCGGGGGCGTTCCGCCCCACAATCCGAGCCATTTTCCATCGCTCAGCTCCAGCCCCTCGAAAAGACGGCTGATCCTTCGATCCGGGGCGCCGAAGCTAGACGCTATAATACATGTCGAATTCGACCGGATGCGGCGTCATCTCGAACCGCAGCACCTCCGCCATCTTCAGGTCGACGAACGCATCGATCTGGTCGTCGTCGAAGACGCCGCCGGCCTTCAGGAAGTCGCGATCGCTGTCGAGGGCTTCCATCGCCTCGCGAAGCGAACGACAGACCGTCGGGATTTCCTTCAGTTCCTCCGGCGGCAGATCGTACAGATCCTTGTCCATGGCGGCGCCGGGATGGATCTTGTTCTTGATGCCGTCGAGACCCGCCATCAGCATGGCCGCGAAGGCGAGG
>NZ_JALHBS010000009.1 GCF_024195285.1 Aurantimonas marianensis | reverse complement strand
CCATAGGCCGAGGTCTTGGCGTAGATCGGCTTGTTGAGATCGAGATGACGGCGAATTCCGGTCGGGGAAAGGTCCATGACGTCCCGGATCGCCGTCTCGATCCGTTCCTCGCTCACCTTGTGGCCTGTACCGTGCAGATCGACATAGATCGAAAGCGGCTGGGCGATGCCGATCGCATACGCGATCTGAATCGTGCAGCGATCGGCTAGCTTGGCGGCGACCACGTTCTTGGCGAGATAGCGCGCCGCATAGGCGGCCGAGCGATCCACCTTGGTGGTGTCCTTGCCGGAGAAGGCGCCGCCGCCGTGCGGCGCGGCGCCGCCATAGGTATCGACGATGATCTTGCGCCCGGTGAGACCGGCATCGCCGTCGGGCCCGCCGATGACGAACTTGCCGGTCGGATTGATGTACCACACGCAGTCATCGGCGATCGCCAAATCCCCGAGCGCTTGGCGGATATAGGGCTCGACCACGGCGCGAACCTTGGCCGAGTCCCAGCCTTCGTCGATATGCTGCGTGGACAGAACGATCGAGGTGACCTCGGTCGGCGTGCCCTCGACATAGCGCACGGTGATCTGGCTCTTGGCGTCGGGACCCAGCAGCGCGGCGTCGCCCTCGCCCTTCTTGCGCGCCGTCGCCAGAAGCTCCAGAATCTTATGGGCGTAGTAGATCGGCGCCGGCATCAACTCGGGCGTCTCGCGGCAGGCATAGCCGAACATGATGCCCTGATCGCCGGCACCCTCGTTTTGGGCATTCGCCCCCTCGATATGCTTGACGTCCGAGGCCTTGTCGACGCCTTGCGCGATGTCGGCCGACTGCGAATGGAGCAGAACGTCGATCTTCGCGGTCTTCCAGTGAAAGCCGTCCTGGGCATAGCCGATGTCGCGGATGGCCCGGCGAGCGGCGGACTTGAAGCGGGACGGATTGATGACGGCCTTGCCGTGCTTGTCGGTCTTCATCAGACTAGGCGGTAGCCGCACTTCACCGGCAATCACGACGCGATTGGTCGTGGCGAGCGTCTCGCAGGCGATGCGGACCGACCAGGGATCAACCCCGGTCTTCTTGGCTTCCCGATAGACGAGATCGACGATTTCGTCGGAAATCCGGTCGCAAACCTTGTCTGGATGGCCTTCCGAAACGCTCTCGCTGGTGAAGACAAATTCCGAACGCGCCATTTCTACCCCTCTTCAATGCCGGGAAACGCCCGCCTCAACCCCGCAGCCGTTCAATAGCGCGGCGGTTCGACGGGACGAAAAGCTGCGTGGCGCGAGATCGGGCGCCCGACGCATATATTGCGCGGTGCGGTGTGAGGCACCGAGGTTGGAAGGTCAAGTGCGACGGGCCCCTCGGCAGCGATTTACTCGCCGCGCGGCTTCTCGTCGGGTTCCGCGGCGTCGGCGAGGGTCCGCACGAGTTCGATGATGCGGCGCCGGACCTTGGGATCCGTGATCTTGACGAAGGCGCGGTTCAACTGCAGTCCCTCGGACGACGAAAGGAAGTCGACCACGTAGTCGGCGCCGGCCGGCTCCTGAAGCCCGTTCTTTCCGGGCGAACTGCCTGGAACATCCTCAAAGAAGAAGGCGACCGGGACGTTCAGGACCTCGGATATGCGTTGCAGCCGGCTCGCCCCGATACGATTGGAGCCTTTCTCGTACTTCTGAATCTGCTGAAAGGTGATGCCGAGGCTCTCGCCCAGTTTCTCCTGGCTCATTCCGAGCATGGTGCGGCGCAAACGCACGCGCGAGCCGACATGGGTATCGACCGGATTCGGCTTCTTCTTGTTCTCGATCATCGGATCGGCCTTTTCGTCTCTGCGCATTACCAGGCACTCATCCGTTCGGCCTGGCCCCCCTCCCAGTCACTCCCAAAAAAGATTTGGCCGACTAGGCAATTGTCACAATTAATTGCTTGCACAGGGGGTAGGCGGTGCATGTCGGCGGAGTCAATCAATCCTCGCGCGCATCCTTAATCGGGATACCACTGCGGCCATCCATGTTACTAAAAATGCAAGCCAAAATGGCAGGCTTCCAAAGCGAGCGAAAAGCGTCGCGGCGCCGGCGCGCGGCAATCCGACCTCGATCGTGCCGGTCGAGCCGAGCGCCAGGCCGCCGATTTGCCGGCCGTAGGCATCGTTGACGACGGAGATTCCCGTGTTCGCGCTCCGCACGAGCGGCAGCCCGACAGCCACCGACGTCAGTTCAGCGAGACGCAGATGCTGATAGGGTCCCGGCGTCGCGCCATACCAGGCGTCATTGGTATCGTTGACGAGGAAGCCAGGCCGCGTTTCTGCAGTCCCCACATCGATCTCACCCGGGAAGATGATCTCGTAGCAGATCAGCGGCAGAAACGACGGCGCGCCGTCGAGCGAAACCTTGGCTCGCGCGGCTCCGGCGGAAAAACCGCCGGGCATCTCGGCCAGTTGCGTCAGGCCGAAGCCTTCGAGAAATTCCTGGAACGGAAGATATTCGCCAAAAGGCACGAGATGGGTCTTGTCGCGCGCGGCGACGATCTCGCCCTCGTCGTCGATCACATAGACGGAATTGTAGACCCGCGATGTCTCAATGTCCGGCCCTTCGATTCGGGCGGCGCCGGCGATCAGCGTCTCGTTCGGCTGCAGCGTCTCGGCGATGCGGGCGATTGCATCGGGTCGCTCGGTCAGGAGAAACGGAAACGAGGATTCGGGCCAGACGACCAGGGTCTGGGGCGGCGGCGACATGGCCCCGGTTGTCGGCGCCGTCGTATCGGGCGATAGCGCGATGGTCGCGCCGGGGATCGCGGCGGTGTCGTTCCGCGCTTCGGTCAGACTGATATGCCGCTCGAAGATCGTCTCGGCCTGGTTCACCGCCCATTTCTGCGATTGTTCGATGTTCGGCTGAACCACCCGCAGCCGCACGTTCTCGACGAACTCGGTCGGATGCGTCTGAAGCCGCCAGAGACCGAATCCCAGATGGAAGGTCAGAAGCGCCGCGGCAACGACCAGCACCGGACCGCGTCCGCGTCGATCAATGAGGATGGCCGGGCTGGAAAACACGATGACGGCAAGCAGCGTGAGGCCGTGGACGCCGATAAGGCTGGACGTCTGCATCAGCAGCGGCGCCGGCGCGGCCATCACGCCGATCTCGTTCCAGGGAAAGCCGGTGAAGAGAATCGCCCGCAGATATTCAAACAGCGCGAAGGCGCCCGCCAGGGCGAAAATGCGCAGGGCGCTGTCGCTCCAGACAAGCCGGGCGAGCGCGGCCGCCAGACCATAATAGATCGCCAGTATGGCGGGCAGCCCTAGAACCGCGAGCGGGATGAAGACGGCAAAGGCCGCCGCATCGACCAACATGGCCGCCCCCAGCCACCACAAACCGGCAACGAAGTATCCGAAGCCGAATAGCCAGCCGGTGACAAAGGCCGGCGCCATGCGACGGATCAGCGAGCGGCCGGGATCGACGACCACGCCGTCGAGCAGCCACACGAGCAACGGAAAGCCGACAAAGCCGACCGCCGGAAAGTTGTATGGCGGAAGGGCGAATGTACACAGGGCGCCGGCCGCGATGGTCAGGACGACACGGCGCCAGCCTTCCAGGAGGAGGACCCAACCGGCCAACCGCTCCAGAAGGCTCGCATCGTGCTCGCGCCGGTCAGGTTGAGCCATAACGGTCAAATTTTCCCCCAGATGCAACCCGCGGATCCAGATCCCGCCTGCCTCAGTCAGGCCCGTCGGCGAAACTTCGCCTTCGCGCCTCCGCTTGTCGTCCCTCAGACGACGGAACCGTGGCCTCCTCAAGGCGCATCGACGAGCCCTTCAACGATGCGCCGACGCTTTTCCCCCTGCTGGAAGCGCACGATCCGCACCCGGCGCACGCGGCGCGGGTCGGCGTCCAAGACCTGGAACTCGAAGCCCGGAACCGCCTGGACGACCTCGCCCCTGGCCGGAATTCGCCCGAGTTCGGAGAACAACAAACCGCCGATCGTGTCGGCTTCGTCCTCATATTCGCTGATGTCGAAATCCTCGCCGACCAGCTTCTTGACCTCGTCGAGATCGGCCTTGGCATCGGCGTAATAGATGCCGTCGCCACTTTCGGTGATCATGGCGGCTTCGTCGTCGTGCTCGTCCTCGATATTGCCGACGACCATCTCGATGATGTCTTCCAGCGAGACAAGCCCGTCGGTGCCGCCATACTCGTCTATGACCAGCGCCATCTGCGTGCGCAGCGCCTGCATCCGGGCCATCAGGTCCGAGGCGAGCATGGAGGGCGGAACGAACAGCACCTTGCGGATGATGCCGAGATCGGCGACGCGCCGGGCCAGATTGATCTGCCGCAGATCGAGCCCCGACCGGGGCTTTCTGGCCGACTGGCCATCGCCGCCGTTGGATTTGGCGGGACGGGCAACGCGGGTGATGTGGCCGACGACGTCGCGGATGTGGATCATTCCGCGCGGATCGTCGAGGCTCTCGCCATAAACCGGCATGCGCGAGTGGCCGCTTGCCTCGAATTGCTTCATCAATTCGCCCAGCGTGGTGGTGATCTCGACCGCCTGGATGTCGGCCCGAGGGACCATGACGTCCTCGACCCGGACCTCCCGCAGCCGCAGAATGTTGTTCAGCATGGCGCGTTCTTCGGGAGAGAAGGCGCCTTCGCCGTGCCCTGGCTCGAGCAGCGCCTGGGTCAGATCCTCGCGCATCAGATTGGGCATGCGCGGTCGCAGCCGGTGGACAAGACCGCCGATGAATCCCCGGTCGTTTCTGGGTTTTCCGTTACGCCGACTTCGATCGTCGCCGGCGCCTCTCTCGCCGCCATCATCGGTGGCGCCTACCGCGTCGTGGTCGTTCGGACCCGTCGCGTGTGTCTGAATGTTCATCGTGTCACTCTTCGTTCAGTCGGATATCATAACCGGCTTTGGGGAATTTTCGAGGCATTCGCGGTAAGGGTCCGAAATGCCTCGGCTTCCGCTTCGTCGATGTGATCGAAGCCCATGAGATGCAGAAAGCCATGCACCAGAAGGTGGCGAAAATGGTCGGCGAGGCTCTTGCCTTCGGTGCGGGCCTCCCGCCGCACGGTCTGAAAGGCCAGCAGGAGATCGCCGCACAGCGGCCCCGGACGATCGCCGGGCGCAAGATCGGCCATCGGGAACGACAGGATGTTGGTCGCGCGGTCCTTGCCGCGCCATTCGGCGTTGACCCCGCGCACGGTGGCGTCGTCGGCCAGCGTCACGGCGATCTCGCTTCGCAGATCCTCCGGCAGGCCGACCCGCCTCGCCGCCGCGGCGAAAACGCCGCGCGCCATCGCCGAGACATCGCCAAGCCCCGCCGCCTCCCACTCCGTCGTCTCGATCGACAGGGCGACCGTGAGCCCCTGATACGGAACCGATCCCGGTTTTCCCGATCGCACTATCTGTCCAGCGGGCTAGCCGACGCACGATGGCGCACCGCATCCTCCTCGTAAGCCTCGACGATCGCCTGAACCAGCGGATGGCGCACCACGTCCTTCGCCTCGAAACGAACCGTGACCGCGCTCGGCACCTTTTCCAGCACCCGCAACGCCTCGATCAGCCCGGATTTCTGGCCAGGCGGCAGATCCACCTGGCTTGGATCGCCCGTCACCACCATGCGGGCATTCTCGCCCAGACGGGTCAGGAACATCTTCATCTGCATCGTGGTGGTGTTCTGCGCCTCGTCGAGAATGACCGCGGCATGGGAAAGGGTGCGGCCGCGCATGAAGGCCAGCGGCGCGATCTCGATCGCGCCGGCGGCCAGAGCGCGTTCCACCTTCTCGGCCGGGATCATGTCGTAGAGCGCGTCGTAAAGCGGGCGCAGATACGGATCGACCTTCTCCTTCATGTCGCCCGGCAGGAAGCCAAGCCGCTCGCCGGCCTCGACGGCCGGCCGCGACAGGATGATCCGCTCGACCTGGCCCCGTTCGAGAAGCTGCGCCGCGTGGGCAACGGCGAGATAGGTCTTGCCGGTGCCGGCCGGGCCGACGCCGAACACCAGTTCGGCCCGCTCCAGGGCGCGCATATAGGCATCCTGCGTCGGCGTCCTGGCGTGGATCGTGCGGCGGCGGGTCGAAATCTGCGCGAGCGACATGCGCCCCTTTTTCTCGAGCGTCGGCAAATAAAGCTGGTCATCCTGGGCGATCGCCATGCGAATCGCGCCCTCGACGTCGTTCCTGCCAATCTCGTGGCCGCCCTGAAGACGCTCGTAGAGATAATCCAGCGAACGGCGGGCCTGCTCGCTGGCAAGCTGATCGCCGCGAATCTCTATCTTGTTGCCGCGGGCCCGCGCGTCGATGCCCAGCTTCTGCTCGATCAGGGCAAGATTCTCGTCGAACTGGCCGAAGAGCGAGTTCGCCAACCGGTTGTCCTCATAGGTCAACACGATATGCGCCATATCCGATGCGCCGGAAGCGGGCGCGGTTCCGCGTTCGGCCCTCACGCGACGTTCCTCGTATCGCCTGCCCGAACGGCCCCGGAGCCCTCGGCAAGCAGGGAATTCGGCAGCGTCGCCGCAATGCGCACCGTCACCAGATCGCCGATCTCGCCGACATCGGCCGCGGCGACCACCGGTTGCAGGAAGGGCGAGCGCCCGACCCGCTGATGGGCGTAGCGGCCCGGCTTTTCGACCAGGATCTCGACGTCCCGGCCGACGAGGCTTTCGGCAAAGGCCGTCTGCTGCTCGCGCAACAGCGCCTGCAACCGCTGCAGCCGCTCCGATTTCACCGTCTCCTCGACGTGGCCATCCATGTCGGCGCCGGGTGTGCCGGGACGCGGAGAATATTTGAACGAGAAGGCCGAGGCGTAGCCGACCTTTTCAACGAGGCGCATCGTCGCCTCGAAATCGGCGTCGCTCTCGCCGGGAAAACCGACGATGAAGTCGCCGGACAGGGCGATGTCCGGCCGGGCGGCGCGAATCCGGTCGAGCAGCGCCAGGTAGTCCGCGGCCGTATGGCGGCGATTCATCGCCTTCAGGATGCGGTCCGAGCCGGATTGAACCGGCAAATGCAGGTAGGGCATCAGGGCGGACAGATCGCGATGGGCGGCGATCAGGTCGTCATCCATGTCGCGCGGATGCGACGTCGTGTAGCGAAGCCGCCCGATGCCTGGAATCTCGGCCAGCGCGCGCAAAAGACCACCGAGGCCGAGCGGCCGGCCGGCCACGTCCTGGCCGGACCAGGCGTTGACGTTCTGGCCGAGCAGCGTCACCGCGCGCACACCGGCATCGGCCAGCCGACGCGCCTCGTCCATGATCGGGCCGAAGGCGCGGGAGACTTCGGCGCCACGGGTGTAGGGCACCACGCAGAAAGTGCAGAACTTGTCGCAACCCTCCTGCACGGTCAAGAAGGCCGTTACACCCCGGGCGCGGATCTGCGGCGCCTCGGCGCCCGGCAGATGCGCGAATTTGTCCTCGACGGCGTAATCGGTGTCGACCACCTTGTCGCCCTTCGCCACGCGAGCGAGCGCATCGGGCAGGCGGTGATAGGTCTGCGGGCCGATCACCAGGTCGACCACCGGCGCCCGGTCGATGATCTCGCGGCCCTCGGCCTGCGCGACGCAGCCGGTCACGCCGACCCGCAGTTCCTCGCCCCGCGAGGCCTTGTCGGCCTTCAACAGGCGAATGCGGCCCAACTCGGAATAAATCTTCTCCGCCGCCTTTTCGCGGATGTGACAGGTGTTCAGGAGGACCAGATCGGCGTCCTCCATCGTCTCCGTCGGCCGATAGCCGTCCTTCGCCAGCGCGTCGCCCATGCGCTGGGAATCGTAGACGTTCATCTGACAGCCATAGGTCTTGATGAAGACTTTGCGGGTATTATCCCGCGCCGTCGCCGGCTCGCGTCTTTCGATCGTTTCAGTCATGCGCCCTTCTGGTCGGACCGAGCCTGCCGGCCTGGCGCCGACAAGGATGAATTAGACCCATATATCGACAGCATCATGACGCGGCGCAAGCGCGGGATCATCTTCGCGCAGCCAGGAGCGATCTTTTGCGCCGGTTCTGTGGCCACGAAGGCTCGCCGCGAGCATTTTCCGGACGCTGGCCTGGGCGGTGCGCGCCACCACCTTGCGATCGGACGACTCGCCGAAGGCGATCGGCGTGCCGAACGAAACCTCGACCCGAACGGCGCCTTCCTTGAGAAAGGCCAGAAGATGCGGCCCCAGCTCGACGGCGCCCGGCCAGGCGGCCAGGGGGCGGAAGTAGCGGCCGAGCGGCACGCCGTTGGCGTGGGTATAGGCGATCGCCACCGGCTGCACGGTGACCGCATGCGCCTTGTAGGCGTGGAGCGCCGACTGGGCGGCGCCGAACAGCGCGGTCTTGAACGGCAGCACCTCGTTGCCGTCCGATGTCGTGCCTTCGGCAAACAGCACCATGACATCGCCCGCCGTCAGCCGTTCGGCGATGGCTTTGGCCTGGACCCCGGTGCGCCGGCGCGCGTCCCGCTCCACGAAGATGGTCCGCTGGAGCCGGGCGAGCAGGCCGAAGGCCGGCCAGTCCCGGACCTCCGCCTTGGCGATGAAGGACAGCGGCGCGATCTTGCCGAGCACCATGATGTCGGCCCAGGATTGGTGATTGGCCACGAGAAGCAGAGGATGGGCCCGGCTCGGCTGTCCGACGAGTTTGACCTCAATGCCGGCGACAGTGCAGGCGATCCGATGCCAGACGACGGGAAGCCGACGCGCCAAGGTCCAACCGCGCGCGATCGCCAGGCTCTGGAGCGGCCATAACACGAGGGTGAGCGCGGTGAGGGTCGCGGCGACGAAGCCGACGCGCAGCCACCCGATCATCGCTCGCCGCCCGACGGCGCGGTCATCATCCTGTACGCCATGGCGCCGCCGTCGCTATCTCAGCGTCCGCTTGAGCATCAACGCGCTGGTCGTCCGGCCGTCCGGCTGGCGATAGTAGGCGGGCCGGCGACCAACCTCCTCGAAACGCAACCGGCGGTAGAGCTTCAATGCCGGAGCGTTCTCCTCGTCGACCGCGAGGAACAGAGACGCCGCGCCCTCGGCGTAAAGCTGCTGCAGCAGCTGGTCCATCAACAGACGGCCCACGCCATGGTTGCGCGCGTGCTTGGCCACGGCGATGGTCAGGATCTCGGCCTCGCCGTCGATGTTGCGGGCGAGCACGAAGCCCAGTGGCGGCGCGGACGGATGACCGACATGCCGCGCGACGATGCCGATGCCGCCCTTCTGGCTGACGAGGGAGGCGAGCTCGTCGCCGGACCAGGGATGATCGAAGGCTTCGCTGTGAAGATCGGCGGCCGCGTCGATGTCGGTATCGTCGAGCGGCGCGGCGGCGATTTCCTGTCCGCTCAGCCAATTGTCGAGAAACGAGACCGTCCAGGTCCAGGGCAAAAACCAGTACATCGGCCCGCTTTCCTCTCTGACCGCTATTTCCGCTCTGTCACCGTCGCTATCGACCGGATGAGATCGGCCGATCCGAAGCTTCACTCGACACAGCCTATCACAGCAAGAGTTGCGGAGTGCTTTCGCTCCCAAAGGCGACACCCGCCGTCGCGGACGCGGGTTTGGCGTCGGCGGCGCGCAGATAGAGCGGGCGCGGCGGCACGCCCGGCTCGCGCCCTGCCGCAAGCCGTGCCAGTGCAGCGATATCGACGCGTGCCTCATCCGTCAGGACTTCGCTGGCCCGCGGGTGGAGAACCGCCTTGGCGATGGCCGCGCCGGTGCCGACGAGCCCGATCGTCCGATCCCCCGCAAAACCGGCGACGAAGGCCCGGAGCGCCTGCGGCGGCAATGCCCGCGGCGCTTCGAGCAGTGCCCCATCGGCGCTGAAGAGCGCCGCATAGACCTCGCCGCGCTGGGCATCGAGGACGGACAGGATCGGCTTGCCGCAACCGACATGGGGCGCCGCCAGTGCTTCCAGCGTGGTCACGCCGATCGCTGGAACGCCGAGCGCCAGCGCGAGACCGCGCGCCGCCGATACGCCGACCCTCAGTCCGGTGAAGGAGCCGGGTCCGACCGTGACCGCGAGCTTGGCAATGTCCTCGTAGCCAGTCGACGCGCTTTCGAGAACCGCGTCGACGACCCCCATCAGCCGTTCCGCGTGGCCCTTGCCGATCTCCGGTTCGGCCCGCCCGACGATTACGCCGGAGCGCAGATCAAGGAGCCCCGCCGAACAGCGCTCGAAAGCGGTGTCGATGGCCAACAGCACAGATGTCATCGGCGCGCGCGGGCGCTTTCGGCGTCGGAAACGGGCCGGCGACGGGGAGGCGACTGTCGATTCCGCGGCATCAGGCGGCCTCGACCGCCTCCACCGCTTCGACCTCGGGCACGAAATGACGCAACAGGTTCTGGATGCCGTGCTTCAGCGTCGCGGTCGAGGACGGACAGCCGGCACAGGCGCCGCGCATGTTGAGATACACCGTGCCGTCACGATAGCCGCGAAAGGTGATGTCGCCGCCGTCCTGGGCCACCGCCGGGCGAACCCGCGTTTCCAGCAGTTCCTTGATGGTCGCGACGGTGTTCGAATCGCTTTCCTCGAAGAACTCTTCCCCGTCCGGCATCGCTTCGCCGGCGGCCATGTCCGCCATGACCGGCTCGTTCGACATGAAGTGCTCCATCAGCCCGGCGAGAATCGCCGGCTTCAGGTGCTGCCAGTCGGGCCCGTCCTTGGTGACGGTGACGAAATCATAGCCGAAGAAGACGCTGGTCACGCCGGAAATCGCCATCAATCGGGTCGCCAGCGGCGAACGCCCGGCATCCTCCTTCGAGCGGAACTCGACGGTGCCGTTCTCGATGACGACGCGGCCCGGCAGGAACTTCAGCGTCGCCGGATTCGGTGTCACTTCGGTCTGGATGAACATGTCATGCCCCTTTCGCGGCGTCGGCGCCGCGGCAATCTTTGGAATTGTTCTAAACTTACAGCAGCGCAGCGCTCGCCGCAACAAGACGCGACCTCAAGATAAGGCGCCGTGGCGGTCCTCAACAGAGGCTGGCGATATCTTCGTCGGTCAAGGTCGCCGGCACGATCGTGACCGGGATCGGGAACGCCGCACCCTTGCCGGCTACCGAGGAAACCAGCGGCCCCGGCCCCTCGGAAGCCTCGCCGGCCGCCAGGACGAGAATCGCGATCTCGCGATCGGCCTCGATCAGGGCATGGATCTCCTCGGTCATCGTGCCCTCCCGCACCACCGTCTCGGCCTCGATCCCGACCGTCTCGCGCAGTTCGTCGGCAACCTTGGCCAGCCGCGTCGCTGCCTCCTCGCTCGCCTCGGCGCGCATGATCTTCTCGACCCCGAGCCAGTGCTGGAAGTCGCCCGGCTCGATGACGTAGAGCAGCACCGCGCCGCCGCCGCTCGCCTTGGCGCGATACGCGGCATAGGCGGCCGCGCGCCCGCATTCGGGCGTTTCGTCGATGATGGCGAGGAACTTGCGTTTGCCGCCGGCGTCCCGACCGATGCGTTTCGATACCATGGCGGCAAGATGGCAGCGCCGGGACCGGACGGCAAGGCGGAGGCGGTGGACGGCGTGTCGAGCGTATCAGAGCGACGCCGGATCACCGGGAGAAAATGTCAGTTCGCGTCCGGTCTCGGCGGCCAGTGGCGGCTTTGATTGAGGACCCTTAGAACGGTCAGTGTCGTATCGGTCGCACGATAGACGATGAGATAGGGGGTTTTCAGAACCAGCTTCTGAGACGCGTTCGGCAGGCGACTCCGCCGGCCAATCGGCCGATCGCAAAGGAGCGTGACAGCCGCCAATAAGCGCTGCTCCATCAGCTCGGCATAAGCCGGATCGACATTCGCGGAATATTCAATGATAGCGTCGTAGTCGCTCCGGGCCTCCGGCGACCAGGAAACCCTCCTCAACTCGCCTTTTTCCGCTTCGAGGCTTCGATGATGGCCCGACCTCGGGCGACCACCTCCTCATGCGGCACAAGGTTGCCCGCGTCGGCGCTCTTCACGGCCGCTTTCAAGGCGCCGATCTCGGCCATCTCGCGTTCGAAGTAATCCTCGATCATCAAAGCCGCATAGACGGCCGGGCTATGCCCGGATTCCGCCGCGAGCGCGGCAAGCTTGCTGGCGGCCTTGCCCTCGAGCGTCACCGTCAGCTTTTCGTCGGCCATGACCGGCTCCCGCAATTCCCGTTCCCTTCACTATAGGCCGGCGGGATTGGAAGCGCGAGAGATCGTCAGCCCGCGGATCAATCGCGCAGAAAGCCGACGATGTCCTTGACGTCCTTCATCGTCGCGTCGGCGATGGCGCCGGCGCGCTCGGCGCCATCCTTCAGCACAGCGTCGATATGCGACGGATCGGCGAGATAACGGCGCATCTCGGCGCTGATCGGCGCGAGGATGCCGACGGCGAGATCGGCCAGCGCCGGCTTGAACTCGGAAAACTGCCGGCCGCCATATTCGGCCAGAACATCGGCCTTCGGCCGCTCGGCGAGCGCCGCGAAGATGCCGACCAGATTGTCCGCCTCGGGCCGCTCCTTCAGGCCATCCAACTCGGAGGGCAACGCGTCGGGATCGGTCTTGGCCTTGCGGATCTTCCTGGCGATGGCGTCGGCGTCGTCGGTCAGATTGATGCGCGACAGATCGGACGGGTCCGACTTCGACATCTTCTTGGCCCCGTCCTTGAGGCTCATGATCCGGGTCGCCGGTCCCTCGATCAGCGGCTCGGTGATCGGGAAATAGCCCTCTGTGCTTTCCTCGCCCGCGGTGATCGGCACAGCGAGGCCGGCGGCTTCGATGCGTTCGGCAAAGTCGAAGTTGAACTTCGCGGCGATGTCGCGGGTCAGTTCCAGATGCTGCTTCTGGTCGTCGCCGACCGGCACATGGGTCGCGCGATACAGCAGGATGTCGGCCGCCATCAGACTCGGATAGGCTAACAGGCCGAGCGAGGCGTTCTCGCGGTCCTTGCCGGCCTTTTCCTTGAACTGTGTCATCCGGTTCATCCAGCCGATGCGAGCGACGCAGTTGAAGATCCAGGCGAGCTCCGCATGGCCGGAAACACGGCTCTGGTTGAAGACGATGTGTTTTTTCGGGTCGATCCCGGCGGCGAGGAAGGCCGCGGTGATCGAGCGGATCTGGCCCGGCAAATCGTCCTGGACGAGCTGCGCGGTGATCGCGTGCAGATCGACGACGCAATAGAGGCAGGCGTGACTTTCCTGCAGGGCAACGAATTTCCTGATCGCGCCGAGATAATTGCCGAGATGCAGATTGCCGGTCGGCTGCACGCCGGAGAAGACGCGTGGGGTGATGTCGCTCATGGTCGGCGGCTCCAAGGGATCGCGGCGGTGTCGGAAATCGGAGGCGTTATGGCGGAGAGGCTCGCCGCGATCAAGCGCCGGGTGGTTCGAGCATCGCCATCGGGAAGGTCACCCCTGCGGCTTCTTGCGCTTCAGCACCGCCAGAAACAGCTTGCGGTCGGCCGCTCCGGTCGCCAGGGCCAGCGCGAAATAGACCGCCATCGCCGACGACACCAGAATCAGGATCGCGGTGATCTGGGTGGTGAGGGGCGATTGCGGCCGCAGCCAGTCGCCGAGTTCGAACATTTCCAGGACGAGGACGGCGCCCATCAACAGCGACGAGAGCACCACCAGCGCCGAACGCTTCACCAGTTCGCGGTCGATTTCCCACAGGCCCCTTCGATAAAGCCCCGCGAACAGCAGTCCGGCATTCAGCCAGCCGGCAAGGGTCGTGGCCAGCGCGATGCCGCGTTCAGCGATCAGCCAGAACAGGCCGAGCGACAGGACGATGTTGGCGCCGGCCGAGATCAGCGTCGCGTACATCGGCGTCCGCGTGTCCTCGCGGGCGAAATAGCCGGGCGTAAACACCTTGGCCATGACGAAGGCCGGCAGGCCGAGGGCATAAAGCCCGAGAACCGCTGCCACCGCCGGTGTGGCCGTCGGCTCGAAGGCGCCGCGCTCATAGAGCACCCGGATGATCGGTTCGGGAATGATGAACAGGGCAACGGCGGCCGGGAGCGTCAGGAACAGGGCGAATTCCAGGCTGCGGTTCTGGGTGTGCTGGGCTTCCCGCAGCCGGCCGCCCTTGAGCGCCCGCGCCAGCTCCGGCAGGAGGACGACGCCGATGGCGATGCCGACCATGCCGAGCGGCAATTGATAGGGCCGGTCGGCATATTGCAGGGTGGAAACAGCGCCCGGCTTGAACGAGGCAATCGCCTGGCCGACGAAAAGATTGATCTGGGTGATGCCGCCGATCAGCGCGGCGGGTCCGGCAAGCACCAGCAGCCGCTTCAGCCGCTTGGTCCAGCGCGGCCATTGCAGCGCGACGCTGAAGCCGGCCATGCGCATGGCGACGACCACCATGGCGAGCTGGGCGAAGCCGGCGATCAGGACTCCCCAGCTCATCAAGAAGCCGATCGTCGTCTTGTCGGCGCCGTCCCACAGCGCCCAGCCAAGGACGCCGATCAGGATGAAATTCAGAAGCGTCGGCGCCACCGCCGCCGCAAAGAAGCGGCGAAAGGCGTTGAGGATGCCGGACACCATCGCCATCAGCGACATGCAGGCGAGATAGGGAAACATGATGCGCGAGAAGGTGACGGTGATGTCGTAGCGCGCGGCACAGGAGATCACGTTGCCGCCGGCCGCCGGATCATCGACGCAGACCGCAAGGCCCGGCGCGATGATCGTCTTGACCAGGAAGGGCATGAAGATCATCGCCAGGACGGTCAGCGCCACGAGGATCGTGAACAGCGTCGAGAACACTTCGCTGGCGAAGCGTTTCGCGCCGTCCTCGCCCTCTTCCTCCAGCGAACGCGCGAACAGCGGGATGAAGGCGGCGTTGAAGGCGCCCTCGGCGAACAGCCGGCGAAACAGATTGGGGAAGCGGAAGGCGAGATTGAACGCATCCGCCACCGGCCCGACCCCGAGCGCGGAGGCCATCATCATCTCGCGGCCAAAGCCGAAAATGCGGGAGATGAGCGTCGCGCCGCCGACCGTAGCAAACTTGGAAAGGAGGCTCATCGATGCGGTATGCCGAAAGCGCGAGGGGATGACATGACGACGGATGAGGACATTTCGCCCTCGGCGCTTTCCAGAACCCGCGTCAGGCGCGCCTCGATGCGCTCGATCCGCGTCTCGCTGGTGATTTTGGTGCCGATCAGATCGGTCACATAGAAGACATCGACGACCTTTTCGCCATAGGTCGAGATATGGGCCGAGCGAATGTCGAGATTGAGATCGGAAATCGCGCCGGTGACGTCCGAAAGGAGCCCGGGACGATCCAGCCCCTCGACCTCGATCACGCTGAGTTGGTTCGAGAGGTCGTTGTCGACGCTGACCCGCGGCTTGACCGGGAACAGAGACACCTTGCGCAGGGGCTTGCGGTGCGCAAGCAGGTTGGCCGGCATCTCGCGACCCTGCAACAGCTTGGCGATGTTGTCGCAGATCCGCTGCGCGCGGCGGATTTCGTCCTCGTCGGCCGCGAACTCCCGGTTGAGCACCATCACATCCAGCGCGCGGCCGTCGGACATCGTAAAGATCTGCGCGTCGGCGATGTTGGCTCCCGCCCCGGCACAGGCGCCCGCCAGCAGCGACAACAGCCGCGGATGATCGGGCGCCAGCACCATGATCTCGGTCACCTCGTGGAACTTGTCGGTCCGCACGCTGGTGGAGAGGGGCTGCTCGGCCCTGGCGGTCCGGATGAACTCGGCGTGGCGGACCTGGTCCTCGATCGGGGCGGTCAGGAAATAATTGGGATAGTGCAGATCGAGATAGGTCTCCCGTTCGGGCGCCGGCCATGCCGCCAGCCGCTCGGCCAGCGCCGCGCGCGCCCGCTTGATCCGTTCGCCGCGCGACGATTGGGTGAAACCGCCGGTCAGGGTCGGTTCGGTCTCCATGTAAAGGGTGCGCAAGAGCTGGCCCTTCCAGCCGTTCCAGACGCCCGGTCCGACCGCGCGGATGTCGCAGACGGTGAGCACGGTCAACAGCTTCAGCCGGTCGAGCGTGCGCACCCGCTCGGCGAAATCGAGGATCGTCTTGCGGTCGTTGAGATCGCGCTGCTGCGCGGTCATCGACATCACCAGGTGATCCTCGATCAACCAGGCGACGAGCTCAGTCTCGCGCTCGTCGAGGCCGAGACGCGGGCACAACTGGCGGGCGATCCTCGCGCCGGCGATGGAATGATCCACCGGCCGTCCCTTGGCGACATCATGAAGAAGCAGCGCGACGTAGAGCGGCGTGCGATCCTTCAGAGCGCCGATAAAGCCAGTCGACATCGGAACCTCGTCGGCGAGATCGCCGCGCTCCAGCCGAGACAGCACCGCGATCGAGCGCAGGAGATGCTCGTCCACCGTGTAATGGTGGTACATGTTGAACTGCATCATCGCTACGATCTTGCCGAAGTCGGGGATGAACCGCCCGAGCACGCCGACCTCGTTCATGCGGCGCAGATGCAGTTCGGGATCCGTCGGGTCGGTGAGGACGTCGAGAAACAGGCTGTTGGCCTCACTGTTGTTCCGCAGGTCCGAGTTGACGAGACGGATCGACCGGCGGATCAGCTTGAGCGCGTCGGGATGGTATTCCAGCTTGTGCAGTGCCGCGAGCCGGAAAATCCGGATCAGATTCACCGGATCGTCGCGGAAGACGTCCGGCCCGGCGACGTTGATGCGGTTGTTGTCGACATGGAAGGCGAGCGTGCCGGGGATCTTCCTGGCCCGGTTGCGAAGGGTGCGCACGAAGCCCCTGAGGCCTGGCGCGGTCTTGGCTTGCTGCTCCTCGAGCGCCGCGCAGAATATGCGCGTCAGATCGCCGACGTCCTTGGCGATCAGGAAGTAGTGCTTCATGAAGCGCTCGACATCCTTCAACCCCGGATGGGCATTGTAACCGAGGCGCGCGGCGATCTCCGGCTGCAGGTCGAAGGAGAGACGCTCCTCCGCCTTGCCGGTGACGAAATGCATGTGACAGCGTACCGCCCAGAGGAAATCCTCGGCCTTATGGAACAGCCGCGCCTCGCGCCGCGAGAATACCCCGGCCTCGACGAGCGCTTCGGTCGAGTTCACCCGGTAGTGATATTTGGCGATCCAGAACAGGGTGTTGAGATCGCGCAGGCCACCCTTGCCCTCCTTGACGTTCGGCTCGACCAGATAGCGGGTGTTGCCTGTCTTGGCGTGACGGACGGAGCGCTCGCCAAGCTTTGCGGCGATGAATTCCTCGCCGGTCCCCTCGACGACTTCGGCCTCGAAACGCCGGCCGAGCTCGATCAGCAGATCCTCGGCGCCGGCGATCAGCCAGCGTTCCAGAATCGAGGTCCGGATGGTGAAGTCGGAAAGGGCGAGGCGAATGCATTCGTCGACCGTGCGGGTGGCGTGGCCGACCTTGAAGCCCATATCCCACAACAGATAGAGCAGATATTCGGCGACCTGCTCGCCGAGCGCGGTCTGCTTGTAGGGTAACAGAAACAACAGATCGATGTCGGACCCTGGAGCCAGCGTGCCGCGTCCGTAACCGCCGACCGCCAGGATCGCCATCCGCTCGCCGGAGGACAGATTCGCCGAGGGAAACACATGGCGCAGGGCGAAGTCATGGATCTCCCGGATCACCGCGTCCTGCAACGAGGCGAGCCGCTGGGCGCACAGGAGGCCGCCGCCATCCTCGAACAGCATCGCCTCGATACGCGTCCGACCGTGGCGGACGGCGTCCTTCAGCAGCGCCAGAACCTCTGCCCGCGCGGCCGTCGAAGCACCACCGGAGGAGTCTCTTTCCGCGATCGCCGCAAGCCCCGATCGCAGCATCGCGACATCGAGGATGCCGTCCAGCGGCACCTGTTCGCCGGTCTCGACAAATAGCGGCGGGCTCGACTGGGCAGGGCTGGCCTCGAGCATGGTCATATGCGGTCCTGCTGCTTATTCGCTTCGGCCGCGAAGCCTATAACCCATTCGCGGACCCCTTGCGAGAAAACTCGCCATGGCTTCCGCCCACGCGTGCGCGTCACGTTGCCGATGCATCGACCTTGACCGAAAAAAGGGGCCATCGGCGGAGGCGGATGACGCTTTGCCCGGAAGCCGCACGAGAGCGCGGCCGTCGCCTCCGCCGGGTCAGCGGCGAACCCGCCGGGGCTCGAACGCGTCCACCCAACCGTCCTGCCCCGCCAAGCGGGATGGTCCGCCGCTTGTCATCGCGACGCGCGGAGGAGCGCCGTCAGCGAATAGAGCGCTTCGAGCGCCTCGCGCGGCGACAGGCTGTCGGGATCAAGCGCGGCGAGCGCATCGCGAAGTTTATCGTGAGCTTCGGGGGCCGGCGTTTCGACACGCTGTGCGACGGCCGAAAACAGCGGCAGATCATCGACGAAGGCGGTCCGCTTCTCGCCCTGTTCGCCGCGTTCGAGTTCGGCCAGCACCTGCCGGGCGCGCTCGACGGCCTTGGCGGGCAGGCCGGCCAGCTTGGCCACCTGAATGCCGTAGGACCGATCGGCCACGCCGGCCGTGACCTCGTGCAGGAAGACGACCTCACCCTCCCACTCCTTTACCCGCATGGTCGCGTTGCGCATCCGGGTCAGCCGCGCCGCGAGCGCCGTCATTTCGTGGAAGTGGGTGGCGAACAGCGCCCGGCAGTGATTGACCTCGTGCAGAGGCTCGACCGCGGCGAACGCGATCGACAGGCCGTCATAGGTCGCCGTGCCCCGGCCGATCTCGTCCAGAATGACCAGAGCCCGTTCGCCGGCCTGATTGAGGATCGCGGCGGTTTCGACCATCTCGACCATGAAGGTCGAGCGGCCCTCGGCGTGGTCGTCCGAGGCGCCGACCCGGCTGAACAGCCGGTCGACGACGCCGAGATGGGCGCGCGTCGCCGGTACGCAGGAGCCGATCTGGGCCAGAACCGCGATCAGGGCATTCTGGCGCAGAAAGGTGGATTTGCCCCCCATGTTCGGGCCGGTGAGCAGCCAGATCGCGCCGAAGCCGTCCCGACTTGCGCCTGGCGGCGACAGGTCGCAGTCATTGGAAACGAACGGCTCGCCCGAACCCGCCTTCAGCGCCGCTTCGACCACGGGATGGCGGCCGCCCTCGACGGTGAAGGCAAGGCTGTCGTCGACATGCGGCGGCGTCCATTCCTCGGCGACGGCGAGTTCGGCCAGAGCGGTCGAGACATCGAGCACCGCCAGCGCCTCGGCGCCGCGCCGCAGCGCCTCCGCCGCCTCACCGACGGCGGCGACGAGGCGCTCGAAGGCCTCCAACTCGATCCTGAGCGCTTCGGTCGCGGCGCCGGCGATCCTTGTTTCCAGCTCGCCGAGTTCGCTCGTGGTGAACCGCATCGCCGAGGCCAGGGTCTGGCGATGGATGAAACGCGTCTCGCCGTCCTCGCCGGCCAGTGCCTTGGCCTGCGCCTCGCCGACCTCGACGAAATAGCCAAGTACGTTGTTGTGCTTGATCCTCAGATTGCGCACCCCGGTCTCGGCGGCGTAGCGGCCCTGCAACTCGGCGATCACCCGGCGCGAATTCTCGCGCAGCGCCCGTGCCGCGTCCAAAGCCGGTATCGCGCCGTCGCGCACGAAGCCGCCGTCGCGCTTGATGAGCGGCACCTGGTCGGCGAGCGTCTCCGACAACGCTTGGTGCAACGAGCGCGGTAGCGCGGCGAGCGCCGCGACGGCATCGCGCAATTCATCCGGTAGTTCGGTATCGGCGGCCGCCGCGACGGCGAAACCGGCCTCCAACCCGTCGCGGATCGCCGCGAGGGCGCGCGGACCGCCACGGCCGAGCGAAAGCCGCGACAGCGCGCGCTCGGTGTCCGGCAGACCGGTGAGAGCCGCGCGCAAGCGCTGGCGGTTCGGCATATCCGCGACGAAAGCGCCGACCGACGCCTGCCGGGCCCGGATTGCCGCCGGATCGGTCAGCGGGGCCGCGAGCCGGCCGGCCAGAAGCCGGGCGCCCGCGCCGGTCACGGTCCGGTCGATGGTCGACAAAAGGCTGCCCTGCCGCTTGCCCGACATCGTCCGGGTCAATTCCAGCGAGGCGCGGGTCGCCGGATCGATCTGCATGAG
Source organism: Aurantimonas marianensis (assembly GCF_024195285.1). Lineage (GTDB taxonomy): Bacteria > Pseudomonadota > Alphaproteobacteria > Rhizobiales > Rhizobiaceae > Aurantimonas > Aurantimonas marianensis. The sequence goes on along the minus strand of NZ_JALHBS010000009.1, from coordinate 81,406 downwards.
CGAGCCCGCAACCACCCGCTCGGGCCGCTGCAGGGCCGGGCGTGCCGCCATCTGGGTCTTGCCGAGATAGGCGATCAATGCCGCGGCGGCGGCGAGTTCGACGCGCGAGAAACCGCCGAAACCGGCCAGCGTCGCCACACCGAAGAAACGGCAGACCCTTTCCTCGGCCGTGGCGCCGTCGAACAGCGCCTGCGGCTCGGGCCGCGCGGCGCGGCCATAGCGGCGCAGCAGCGGCTGCAGCGTCTCGTCATGGAACACCGGCTCGGCGACGACGATTTCGCTTGGCTCGACCGCCGCGATATCGGTGGCCAGACGGTCGATGTCGGATTCGACAAGGCGAAAGCTGCCGGTCGACAGATCGGTCCAGGCGAGAGCAAAGGCCGCATTGCGGCCGGCCCCCCCCAACCGTGCCAGCGCCATCAGATGGTTCGGACGCCCTGGCTCCAGCAGCGCCTCCTCGGTGATCGTCCCCGGCGTCACCAGACGAACGACGTCGCGCTTCACCACCGATTTCGCGCCGCGCTTGCGCGCCTCGGCGGGATCCTCGACCTGCTCACAGACCGCGACCCGATGGCCGAAGGCGATCAGCTTCTGCAGATACTCGTCCGCCGAGACCACCGGCACGCCGGCCATCGGAATATCCTCGCCGAGATGCTTGCCCCGCTTGGTCAGCGTGATGCCGAGGGTCCGCGAGGCTTCCGCCGCATCGTCGAAGAACAGCTCGTAGAAATCGCCCATGCGATAGAACAGCAGGCAGTCCGGATTGGCCGCCTTGATCTCGATATACTGCGCCATCATCGGCGTCGGGGCGGCGTCCTTGTCGGCCGTCATTGCGCGGATCGGTCTCTTTCGTTCAAACTGGGCGGCCGGTCGCCCGGTATGCGGACGAACGCGGCCAACCATACAAGCTCCCCTCCGCTTAGCTTTGCGGCTACCGCGATGGAAGGGGAGACGAAGACAATAAACAGGGGGAAAGCATGGATCAGCGCACGACAGGGCAACGAAGGCCGTCCGTTTCGGACGATGAGGCACTGAGTTTCCATTCCTCGGGGCGGCCTGGAAAGCTGGAGGTCAACGCCACCAAGCCGATGGCGACCCAGCGCGACCTGTCGCTCGCCTATTCGCCCGGCGTCGCCGTGCCGGTGCGCGCCATCGCGAACGATCCGGACAAGGCATTCGACTACACGGCGCGCGGCAACATGGTCGCCGTCATCTCCAACGGCACGGCGATCCTCGGCCTCGGCAATCTCGGCGCGCTGGCCTCCAAGCCGGTGATGGAGGGCAAGGCGGTGCTGTTCAAGCGCTTCGCCGACGTCGATTCCATCGACCTGGAGATCGACACCGAAAATGTCGATGACTTCGTCAATTGCGTGCGGCTGCTCGGCCCCTCCTTCGGCGGCATCAATCTGGAAGACATCAAGGCACCCGACTGCTTCGTCATCGAGGAGCGGCTGCGCGCGGCGATGGACATTCCCGTGTTTCACGACGACCAGCACGGCACGGCGATCATCGCCATCGCGGGCCTGATCAACGCGCTGCACCTCACCGGCCGCGATCTCGCCTCCACCAAGCTGGTCGTCAACGGCGCGGGCGCCGCCTCGATCGCCTGTATCGACCTGATGAAGGCGATGGGCTTTTCGGCGGAGAACATCATCGTCTGCGACACACGCGGCGTCATCCATCGCGGCCGCGAGGCCGGCATGAACCAGTGGAAGTCCGCCCACGCTGTCGACACCGACCGGCGGACCCTGGCGGATGCCATGGATGGGGCCGATGTCGTCTTCGGCCTGTCGGCCAAGGGCGCGTTCACGCCCGAGATGATTGCGTCAATGGCGCCGAATCCGATCATCTTCGCCATGGCCAATCCCGATCCGGAGATCACGCCCGAGGAAGTGGCGGAGATCCGCGCCGACGCGATCATGGCGACCGGGCGCTCGGACTATCCCAACCAGGTCAACAACGTCCTCGGCTTTCCCTATATCTTCCGCGGCGCGCTCGACGTGCGCGCGACGACGATCAACGAGGCGATGAAGGCCGCCGCCGCCGAGGCGCTCGCCGCCCTCGCCCGCGAGGACGTGCCCGATGACGTGGTCGCGGCCTATCGCGGCCAGCGGCCGCAATTCGGACCGAACTACATCATCCCGGTCCCGTTCGATCCGCGGCTGATCTCGGCGATCCCGCGGGCGGTGGCAAAGGCGGCGATGGAGACCGGCGTCGCGCGACGGGCAATCACCGATTTCGACGCCTATGACAGGGAACTGCGCTCGCGGCGCGACCCCATCGCCTCGACACTGCAGCGCATCTTCGACGGCGTGCGCCGCGAGCCCAAGCGGATGGTCTTCGCCGAGGGCGAGGAGCCGCAGGTGATGCGGGCGGCCGTTGCCTATGTGAACCAGAATCTGGGCACCGCCATCCTGCTGGGCCGCGACGCGGAGATGCGCGAGACCGCGAGGGAGGCCGGCATCGATCTCGACAGGCCGGGCCTCGAGCTGGTCAATGCGCGGCTTTCCGACCGGGTCGACGATTACACCGAGCTGCTCTACTCGCGCCTCCAGCGAAAAGGCTATCTGCACCGCGACTGCGTCCGGATGATGCGCAACGACCGCAATCTCTTCGCCAGCGCCATGGTCGCCATGGGCGATGCCGACGCCATGGTCTCGGGCGTCACGCGCAACTACCAGACGGTGCTGCAGGATGTCGGCCGGGTGCTCGACGTCAAGCCGGGGCACACGATGATCGGCGTCTCGGTCGTCCTGTGCCGCGGGCGCACGGTGCTGGTCGCCGACACGGCCGTGCACGACATGCCGAACGCCCAGGAACTCGCCGACATCGCGATCGAGGCGGCGGCGATGGCCCGCAAGCTCGGCTATGAGCCGCGCGTCGCGATGCTCGCCTACTCCACCTTCGGCAATCCGCCGGGCGAGCGGGCGCAAAAGGTGCAGGAGGCGGTCCGCATCCTCGACGGGCTGGAAGTCGATTTCGAATATGACGGCGAAATGAACGCCGACGTCGCGCTCAATGCGGAAATCATGGAGCAATACCCGTTCTGCCGGCTTTCCGGCCCCGCCAACGTCCTGGTGATGCCGGCCTTCCATTCCGCCTCGATCGCCACGAAGATGCTGCAGGAACTGGGCGGCTCGACGGTCGTCGGTCCGCTGCTGGTCGGGCTGGAAAAGCCGGTGCAGATCGTCGCGCTCGGCGCCAAGGATTCCGACCTCGTCAACAGGGCGGCGATCGCCGCCTATGACGCCATCGGGTGAGCCGCGGACGACGCGGACGACGCGAGGCTGTTGTCGCCGGGGCCGCGAAGAACCATGTGAGTGTCGTCAGCTTCCGTTCATCGATGCTGTGTCAAGGATAACGGCGTGCCTCCCGGCCGAGGCGGCCCATCGTACGAGAAAGTGTCCCATGCTGAGAACCGCCCTGATCGTCGCACTATCGACATTCGCGCTGACCATGGCGGCGTCCGCCCAGGGCGCCGACGAGAAGGTCATCGTCCTGCAGTACGCTGCCGACAACCCGTCCGACAACGCGCAATTGCCGACGGTGCCGCAACTCGGCGATTCCGTTCCGGATACGGTGGCGCTGCAACAGGTTCCGGGCAATTCGAACCTGGTCTATTTCTACTACGATGGCGAACCGGTGCTGGTCGATCTGAAGACCCGGAGCATCGTGCGGATCGGCCAGTAACAAGGCCGGCGGGAGCAGGGACGGGAAGCCGTCCGAGAGCCGCCGCGGAGCCGTCACCTCAACGCGTCTGTCCGCTCAGGCGGCGAAGCGGCCGGCGTCGGCGCCATAATGGCCGATATAGCGCGGATTGATGTTGGCCCGCGGCAGTACCACGAGAACGTCCGTCGTGCCGAACTGATGGTCGACGACCGCGCCTTCGCCGATATAGCCACCAAGCCGCAAATAGCCTTTGAGCAGCGGCGGCAGCGCCGCAAGCGCCCGGCGCGCGTCGACATCGCGGGGCGGGTCCGGAGGGAAGATCCCCCGCTCCTCCCTGGCGCGCACGCGCCACTCCGCCGGCGCCGGCGCGTTCTGTCGCAAGAAGGCCAGCGGCACGGCCAGCGCCTCTGGATCGGTTCCCGCCAGCGACGCACAGCCGAACAAGACGTCGATGTCGTGGCGGAGCACATAGCTCCATATACCCTGCCAGAGCAGTTCGACGGTGCGCTTGCCGCGATAGTCCTTGAGGACGCAGGAGCGTCCGAGCTCCAAAAACCGCGTACCCTGGTGACGGGCGAGCATTGGTGCGATGTCGAATTCCTGGGCGGTATAGAAGCCGCCGGCGAGCGCGGCCATCTCGCCGCGCAGCAGCCGGTAGGTTCCGACGATGCGATTGTCGATCGGGCCGCCGTGGCTGTGATCGAGAACCAGAAGGTGGTCGCAATAGCGATCGAAGCCGTCCCGGTCCCGCCTGGTCATCTTTTGCAGCGTCGAGGGCTGGGCGCTCATTTCCTCGTAGAAAACGTGATAGCGCAGCTCCTGCGAAGCGCGTACCTCGGCGGGTCGGCGCGCCAGGCGGACTTCGAGCTGGCCGATCCGCCCGAGCACTGGCGACATCGGGTTGAATCGCCGGGCCAGGTGGCGCAGCTTCGCCGGTACCGCTGGCGGACCGACGACGGCCGAAGGCCTCGTCCCCGCCGCGTCGATCCGCTGCGCCTGCCTCGTGTCCTGTCCGATCATCGCGCCCTCCGTCCGGCCAGCCCCGCACCGCCGTGCCTTAGCGATCTCCGGCGAAGAATTTGTGACCGACCCGCGACCACTATCGCGCAAGTGCCACAAACGGACAACGTCCTGGACTATGGTTGGTTCAGGTCATGTCGACGACGACGCGACCGCGGATTTTGCCGTCGACGATGTCCCTGGCGGCGTCGAGGATACCATCGAAGGTGATCTCGGTTGCGATCGACCGTAACTTCTCGGGCTCAAGGTCCTGCGCAAGCCGGCGCCATGCCTCCAGCCGCCGGGGTTTCGGCGCCATCACCGAATCGATGCCGAACAGCGACACCCCACGCAGAATGAACGGGGCGACCGAAGCCGGAAGGTCCATGCCCTGGGCGAGCCCGCAACAGGCGACGGCGCCGCCATAGGAGGTCGCGGCGAGGACGTTCGCCAAGGTGTGGCTGCCGACCGCGTCCACTCCCGCCGCCCAGCGCTCCTTGGCCAGCGGCTTGCCGGGCTCGGAGAGTTCGGCGCGATCGATGATTTCGGCGGCGCCGAGATCGGTCAGCCAGCCGGCTTCATCCGGCCGGCCGGTGGAGGCAATGACATGCCAGCCGAGCTTCGACAGGATCGCCGTCGCGACCGAGCCGACGCCGCCGGAAGCGCCGGTCACGATCACCGGCCCCCGATCAGGCCCGATGCCCGCCTTTTCCAGCGCCAGCACGCACAGCATCGCCGTGTAGCCGGCGGTGCCGATCGCCATGGCGTCCTTCGGCGAAAAGCGCTCGGGCAGCGGCACCAGCCAGTCGCCGTTCAGCCGGGCGCGGCCGGCATAGGCGCCGTAATGGGTCTCGCCGACGCCCCAGCCATTCAGGACGACCTTGTCGCCCGTCTTCCAGTCGGCGTGGGTCGAGCGGATCACCGTCCCCGCCAGATCGATACCCGGGATCAACGGCCAGCGGCGCACGACCGGCGCCTTGCCGGTGATGGCGAGGCCATCCTTGTAATTGACCGTCGTCGCCTCGACGGCGACGTCGACGTCACCGTCCATCAGATCGTCCGGCGCCATCACCACGACATCCACCGACTGCTTCTTCTGCTCGTCCCGCGATACCAGGATCGCCCGAAACGTCTCGCTCATTGCATTACTCCCCTTCTGACATTCGACTGAGGGCGGGAACCGGCGAGATCAATCCCGGGTTTCGCCGACCTCGGCGACCCTTCCACGGCGGGGCGCCAGGATGAACTCCTCGACGAGGATCACGACGGCGCCCACGGTGATGAAGGCGTCGGCCAGGTTGAAGACGGCGAAATCCCAGACCGGCGTATGAAAGTAGATGTAGTCGACGACATAGCCGAGACGGACACGATCGATGAGGTTGCCAATCGCGCCGCCGACGATGATCGCCAGACCGAGATGAAGGAGCCGCCGTTCGGCCGGCGTTTTCACCCAGAGTTAAAGGACGATCACGAGAACGAACGCGGACAGAAGCGACAGCCCGACATCGCCGAACCCGGCGAACATCGAAAAGGCGATACCGGTGTTGCGGGCATGATAGAGCGCAAGGAAAGGCAGCCCCTCGATCGCCTCGCCAAGAGCCATCTTGGCGACGACGAGCGCCTTGATCGCCTGATCGGCGATAACCGCGACTGCGACCAGAAGGACGTTGAAACCGATAAACGGGCGGATCACAGGCTGAGCGCTCCCCGGCGCACTTCGAACAGCATTACGCCGGTGGCGACGGCGAGATTCAAACTGTCGGCGCGTCCCGCCTGCGGTATCCGTACCAGGACGTCGCAGGCATGTGTGAGCCGGTCGGTCAGGCCGGCCTGCTCGTTGCCCATCAACAGTACCGTCGCCCCGGCACCGTAATCGGGTTTGCGATAGTCGATCGCCCCCTCCATGTGGGTTCCCGCGACCAGGCCCTTGAAGCGCTTGCGCCATTCGAGGAATTCGGCCTCGCTCGCCCGCGCCAGCGGTACCGAGAAGATCGAGCCCATCGTCGCGCGGACGGTTTCGAGCGAGAACGGGTCGACCGTGTCGCCGATCAGCACGATGCCGGAGGCTCCGGCCGCGTCGGCGGTGCGCAGCACGGTGCCGAGATTGCCCGGATCGCGGACCCGGTCCAGCGCCACCACAACGTTGGTGCCGCTCAGATCCAGCCGCGCGAGCGGCACCAGCCGGCGGCGGAAGACACCGACCGCGTTCTGGGGGTTGTCGCGACGGGTGATGGCTTCCAGCACCTTGGCGCTTGCCTCGACGAGGTCGGCGCCGAGCGACACGGTACGCGCCGCCGTTTTCGCCAACAGTTCCTGGCCGATCTCGGCCTTGGCGACGATCAGGGTCTGGATTTCCCAGCCGGCGTCGAGCGCGTCGATCACCAGCTTCAGCCCTTCGGCGAGGAACAGACCGGTCTCGTCACGGTGCCGCTTTTGCGCCAGCGCACGAATATCCTTGATGATCGGGTTGGAGATGCTGGACACCTCCTTGACCCGGCCGGGCGCACGCGTCGGCGCGAATCCAGGCCGGCGGTCGGCGCCCGAGGCCGGCGGAGAACGATCAGACATGGTCGGCGCTCCAGCGCGAAAAAAGGGACGTCGACAGAAGGCGCGGCTCGTCGCCGGCTTCGCGGATGACGAGTTCGCCCGATTGCAAGGTTCCGCCGAGCCCGCGCAAGCCCTCGCCCATGAGCGCCGACAGGGCGTAGAACGAGGCACGAATCGAATAGGCGGTGAGGATCACGAACAGCGGCCGATCCGACAGGAGTTCACGGACAAGACCCAAAAGATAGGGCAGATCGTCGAAGAGCTGCCAGACCTCGCCTGTCGGACCCCGGCCGAATTTCGGCGGGTCGAGCAGGATCGCGTCATAGCGGCTGCCGCGTTTGACCTCACGCTCCACATAGCGGATCGCATCCTCGCAGATCCAGCGGATCGGACGCGCGCCGAGCCCCGCCATCTCCTGGTTCTCCCGCGCCCAGCCCACCGCCTTCTTGGAGGCATCGACATGGGAGACCGCGGCGCCGGCGCGGGCGGCGATGAGCGACGCGATGCCGGTGTAGCCGAAAAGATTGAGAACCCGCACCGGGTTGTTTGTCTTTTGGCTCGCGGCGCGGATCGCGGCCTCGGCATAAGACCAGTGCGCCGCCTGCTCGGGGAACACGCCGACATGGCGGAAGGAGGTGAACCGGCCCTGATAGGACAGTCCGTCATGGACCAGCGGCCATGTTTCGCCGAGCGGTGCATGAGGAAAGCGCCAGCGGCCGGTGCCTTCCTCGTCGACGTCGCCGGTAAACACCGCATCGGCCCACCACCACTCATCCGGCTTCAGACGCGGTTGCCAGATCGCCTGGTTTTCCGGCCGGCGAACCAGCAGCGGTCCGTAGCGCTCCAGCTTCTCGCCGCCGCCTGAATCGACCAGCGCGTAATCGCGCGTGGGCTCGACGGTGAGGATCAGCGGCCCCAGTTCAACCGGGCGCATCCCCGTTCGCTCAGGTAGCGTCAACCGCGTCGGAGGCTCGCCAGATCGGCTGCTAACCTTGAGCTGTTCGCCACCGCCTCGATGCGCGCGCTCCGACCGGTCCGCCTCGTGCTTGCGGGAAGCCGTCCGAGCCGGTTTCGTGACCGTCTTGTGGTTGGGCCGCCGCGTTCGCGCCAAGGCGAAACTCCCTGCTAGCGTGGTTCAGGGGCTCCTTACCGGTTCCATGGCGGCTTGGCAAAGCCAGCGAAAACGTGCAGCAAGTCGCGGGCAACCTATTGCGGGCGCCGGGACTCGCGCGCTCGCCGAACAGGGAGGATCAGCATGGATCTGAAAGGCGAATATCGATTGCCGGCGCCGCGTGAAAAGGTCTGGGCCGCGCTCAATGACCCGGACGTTCTTCGCGCCTGCATTCCGGGCTGCCAAAGTCTCGAAATGACGGGTGAGAACGAGATGGCGGCGACGGTCGTCACCAAGGTCGGCCCGGTCAAGGCAAAATTCGCCGGCGAAGTCCGGCTCGAGAACATCAACGCGCCGGAAAGCTATTCGATCGTCGGCGAGGGAAAGGGCGGCATTGCCGGCTTCGCCAAGGGCGGCGCCGACGTGCATCTGGCCGAGGACGGCGGAGACACCATCCTCACCTATGACGTCCAGGCCCAGGTCGGCGGCAAGATCGCCCAGCTCGGCGGGCGGTTGATCGTTTCGACCGCCAAGAAGCTCGCCGGACAGTTCTTCGACTGTTTCGCCGAGAAGGTGTCGGGCGGCGCGGCCGGGGCCGAGGGAACGACGGAATCCGTCTGAAGACGCCGGAAGCGCCTTGGTGATGAGGCGCGGAATGGCGAAAACGCAAAACACAGGGCTCGCTACGATGACGGGGCGAGCCCTTTGATCGTCTCACGCCGCGGCGTCGACAGATCCGCGGGGTTGCGATGCCGCCCGGCGTGCGCGGCGGACGGGCCTATGCGGCCCGCGAAGTAGCCAGCGCCGGCGAGGTCGAGGTGCCCTGCCCATAGGAGGCTCGGTCGCGCTCTTCCTGAATCTGGCGGAGCTTGGCCTTGTTCTCCTCGGTCTCGCGCCGCAGCTTCTCAACCTCGTATTTGCGCTTCCAGGACTTGCGCCGGTAATGCGACTGGGTCACCCAGGTGCCGATCCCGCCGAGCACGACACCGATGATCACCGACCCCATCAAGAGAACGAACAGCGGCGCCTCGAAGGCGAGCTGCGGCATCGAGCCGATCGGATCGAGCGAAACCGGGATCGACTGGCGGTTGGCGACGCTGAAGACGACTAGCAAGACCGCCAGCGGAACCAGAATGATCAGTGAGAGTATTTTCGAAAGCATGCGCCTGCGCCTCGGACTTCTATTGGCCGCAGCGCCCTATCAACGGCGGCCGCGTACCGTGTCATGGTTTGAAAATGGGCACGGAACCGGGCGCGTCAATCATCCGGCGGTCGGCGCGGTCGATGCCTGCCTCAATTGTCGTTGAGCCGCTCGCGCAGTTCCTTGCCCGCCTTAAAGAACGGAACCCATTTCTCCTCGACCTCGACCGCTTCGCCGGTGCGGGGATTGCGGCCCGAACGGGGTGGGCGATTCTTCACGGAAAACGCCCCGAAGCCGCGCAATTCGACCCGATTGGAGTCGCACAACGCCTCTGTGATTTCATCGAAGATCGCCTTGACGATCGTCTCGACGTCACGCTGATAAAGGTGGGGGTTGCGGCTGGCGATCGCCTGCACGAGTTCGGACTTGATCAAGCGATGTTCCCCTCCTGTTATGCGGACCGGTGGCTCAAACCGCCGGCCCTTCGCCGCGCCCTCTTCGACAATAGGAAATGTCAAATATTTCCACGACTTCACCGAAGCGGCGCCCGCTCATCCAAAGGCTGCCAGAGCGACACCATGCCGTCAAGGTGGCCGACCTTGCGCAAAAGCGCCGTTTCAAGCGAAGCGGCACGAGGATCGAGGCCGAAGCCCCTGAAAAGCATGGTCCTGGCCGTCGCGAACAACGACACATAGCCCTCCTCCTCAGGCTCCCGATCGACGATCTTGAGACCCTTCCTTACCCCGCGATCATCTTCCAGCCAGCGCCGCACCTCGGCTTCGCCTCCCAACGCGTCCACCAGGTTGCGCTCGAGCCCCTGGCTGCCGGTGAAGATCGAGCCGTCGGCGAGCACGCGCGCCTCGGCGAGACTCATGCCGCGCCGCTCGGCGACCAGCGCGACGAACCATTCGTAGGTATCCATGATCAGGCGGCGGATCATCGCCTTGGCCGCCTCCGGCGCCGGCGCGAAGGGCGAGGGCTCGGCCTTGAGCGGAGAGGATTTGATCGCGTTGACATCGACGCCGATGGTGTCGAGCAGCTGGGAGGCGTCGACATATTGGAAGATCACCCCGATGGAGCCGACGATGGAGGTTCGCCGGGCGACGATGTGATCGGCGCCGGAGGCGATCATGTAGCCGGCGGAGGCCGCGAGCGTTCCTACCTCCGCGGCCACCGGCTTGACCGCGGCGATCGCGCGCACCGCCTCGTAGAGAGCCTCGCCGCCGACGGTCGTCCCGCCCGGCGAATCGATCCGCAGCACGACTGCCTTCACCGCGGCTTCGTCCTTGACCTTTTCCAGAAGGTCGAGAAGTTCCTGGTCTTCGGTGATGAGGCCCTCGATCGCGACACGGGCGATCTGATCGCGCGTCGAAAACGCGGATCGGCCGCCGACGCTGGAAAAAAGGGCGATGCCCAGGACGGCGAGCGCCGCGAAAACCACTGCCGCCACCCGCCAGAAGCTCAGTTTGCGGCGCAGCCGACGGCGATCGATCAAGTCCTCGGCGGTTCCGGACATGGACGGCTCCCAGGTGTTGCGGGGTTCCCGGGAGGGTTAGCCGGAACCGCGCGTTCTGTGAAGCCACACGAATCATTCATTCCCGGGGGTCAAGAATTTAAGGCAAGTTTTTGGCTTTGACGCAAAAAGCCCGTATTGCTGTCGGATCGCCGCAAATCCGGGAAAAGGCGCGTCGTCGGCATCGACGCACCGGACCAGAACCGAGAGGACCCGATTGACGGTGGAGACGAACGCAACCGGAAGGCGCAGAGCCCGGCTGATGGCCTCGCCGGCGAGTCCGGGCGGACATGGCGGGAGCGCGCGGACCGAGCGGGAATTCGCGCGGGCGCGGCGGCACTCGCGCCTCGTGCGGGTGCTGAAGATCGGCCTGCCGGCGGTCGCCGCGCTGATCGTCGCCTTCGGCGTTGCGGTGACGTGGCTGTCGCGCAGCCTGCCGGACAATGTTTCCGTCGCCAACACGTCGATCGCCGACGGCCGGGTGGTGATGGAGTCGCCACGCATGTCGGGACTCGACAGCAACAATCGGCCCTACGATCTGCTCGCCGAGCGCGCCATCCAATCGCTCAACGGCGGCGGCGTCGATCTGGAAAAGGTGACGGCCACCGTCTCCGTCAATGACGAGACCACCGCCGATATCACGGCGGAATCGGGCAATTACGATCAAGCCACTCAGAAACTGCTCCTTCGCGACGGAATCACCGTCAAGACGACGAGCGGTATCTCGATCAATCTGGCGGCGGCCGACATCGACCTGGCCAAAGGAACCCTCAACGGCGAGGGGCCCGTCGCGATCGACACCCCGGACCAGACGGTCCGCTCGGATACGCTCACGGTGTCGGAGGGAGGCAAGCTCCTCTCCTTCGGCGGCCGCGTCAAAATGGTTCTCAACCCGGGCCAATCCTCCGATATTCAAGAACAAGCCTCGAGAAACGAGTAAGATATGCGATCGTCAATCATCGGCCGCGCAGTGCCTTTCTGTGCCGCCCTCTTCGCCAGCCTCACCCTTGCCATGCCCGTGCCGGCGCAGCAGCAAGGGCTCGGTGATAGCTTCACCGGCCTCCAGCTCAACGGCGACCAACCGATTTCCATCGAGTCGAACCAGCTCGATGTCGACGACAACAAGGCGGTCGCCACCTTTACCGGCAATGTCCAGGTGTCGCAGGGCGAGACGGAACTACGGACCGGCAAGCTCGTGGTTTCCTACACCAAGGCGCAGGACGGGACGGCCGGCGAAAGAACCGGCACCAGCGCGCTTCCGGGCGGTTCCAGCCAGATCGAGCGTCTGGAGGCGAGCGAGAAGGTCTATGTAAAGTCCGCCGATCAGGTCGCGACCGCCGACAAGGCGTCGTTCGACATGAAAAGCGAAGTGGTCGTGATGACCGGAAACGTCGTTCTTTCCCAAGGTCAGAACGTTGCCGAAGGGTGCCGCCTGACCATCCAGATGCAGACCGGCCTCGCGCGCCTCGAAAGTACCGATTGCGGCAATGGCGTCGGTGGCGGCCGGGTGCGAATGATGCTGACGCCGGACAAGTAGTGCAGCAATTGGACGAGCCATTGAGGTCGAACGCGTGAAGTTTCAAACGATCGCCGAATCCGGGACGTCGGCGCAGATTCGACGCCGCTCGCCCGCCGAGGGCGACGGAGTCTCCGGTCCCGAGGGCGAGGGTCGGGAGCGTCCCCACGACGCGGCCGGGACGCTTTATGCCGTGGGGCTCACCAAGACCTACCGGGGCCGGCGGGTCGTCGACGATGTGCGGCTCGGCGTGCGCCGAGGCGAAGCCGTTGGCCTGCTCGGTCCGAACGGTGCCGGCAAGACTACCTGCTTCTACATGATCACCGGCCTCGTTCCCGTCGACGCCGGCCGTATCGTGCTCGACGGTCACGACATCACCGGCGTCCCCATGTACCGGCGCTCACGACTGGGGATCGGTTATCTTCCGCAGGAGGCCTCGATCTTCCGCGGCCTGTCGGTCGAGGACAACATTCGCGCCGTTCTGGAGGTGGTCGAGCCCGATCGCGCGGTCCGCGAGCGCGAGCTCACGGCGCTGCTCGAGGAGTTTCACATCGATCATCTGCGCAAGCAGGCCTCGACATCGCTGTCCGGCGGCGAGCGCCGGCGCTGCGAGATCGCGCGCGCGCTGGCCTCCAAGCCGACCTTCATGCTGCTCGACGAACCCTTCGCCGGCGTCGACCCCATCGCCGTCGCGGATATCCAGGGCCTGGTCCGGCACCTGACCAAGCGGGGCATCGGCGTTCTGATCACCGATCACAACGTCCGCGAGACGCTGGGGCTGATCGACCGCGCCTATATCATGCACGCCGGCGCCGTCCTCACCCACGGCCGTCCTCAAGAGATCGTCGACAACCCCGATGTGCGCCGCTTCTATCTGGGCGACGAATTCAGCTTCTGAACCACGGCCGCGTCGCCGCAGGGCGATTGACAAAGAACGCGACGACCCGCTTTGATGAGGCGGCACGGGTTTGCCGCCGGGCCAGCTTTCGCGGGCAAGCGCCGGGCGGCGCGCGCATGGTGCCGGGACATCCGGCGACGGCGGCAACCCAGACCTAGGTGAGTGTATCGGCGTCTCATGGCTCTTTCCGCCAAACTGCACATGCGGCAGACGCAATCGCTGGTAATGACGCCCCAGCTGCTGCAATCGATTCGCCTGCTCCAATACAGCCATCTAGAACTGAAGGCCTTCGTCGAGACCGAGATGGAGCGCAATCCGTTGATCGCGGACGCCGATACGGCGGCGTCCGACGCGACCACGCCCGAGAGCGTGGACGGCCCCGCGGGCGGCACGGACGAGACTCCTGGCGCGGAGTCGGACCACGACGCCTTGTCCGGCGCGGCAAGCGATGGCGCGGCCTTCGAGAGTGGCTTTCCTGGCCGCGATGACGGCGACGACGACAGGCCGGCGCAATCCGGTCCGAGCTCGCGCGGCGAGGCACGGCCCGTTGGCGCCGATTTCAGCATCGAAAACCTGGCGGACAGTCGTCCCTCCCTTCATGCCCATGCGCGCGGTGAAGTCGCCGACGCGCTTGCGCCCGGCCTGGCGCGCAAGATCGGCGAGGCGATGGTCGAGTTTCTCGACGAGTGCGGCTATCTGCGGCTCGTCCCGGAAAGTTTCGCCGCCGATCTCGGCGTTGCGGCGGCCGTGGTCGAAGCGGCGCTCGCCATCCTGCAGCGCGAAGCGACGCCGCCGGGCCTGTTCGCCCGCGATCTCGCCGAATGCCTGACGCTGCAGTTGCAACGCAAGGGCCGGTTCGACCCGGTCATGCGGACCGTGCTCGCCCATCTCGACCTCTTGGCCCGGCGCGATTTCGCGGCGCTTCGCCGCCTCACCGGCGAGGACGAGGCGGGTCTGATTGAGATTCTCGCCGAGATCCGCAGGCTCGATCCCAAACCCGGCCACGCCTTCGACCACGAGGGATTGGAGGCCGTCATCCCCGACGTCATCGTCACCGAAGCGCCGGATGGCGGCTGGCAGGTCGAACTCAACCCGGAGGCGTTGCCGCGGGTTCTCGTCGACAATGCCTATCTGCGCACCGTACGCGGCGGCTGCCTGTCCGACGACGATCGCGCCTTCATCGGCGAATGCCAGCAATCGGCCAACTGGCTGGTGCGCTCTCTCGACCAACGGGCCAAGACGATCGTCAAGGTCGCGAGCGAGATCGTGCGCCGCCAGGACGGGTTCCTGGCTCATGGGATCAAAGGGCTGAAGCCGATGACGCTGATGGCAGTCGCCGAAGCGATCGGCATGCATGAATCGACCGTCAGCCGGGTCACCGCGTCGAAATTCGTCGCGACGCCGCGCGGCACCTTCGAGATGCGCTTCTTCTTCACCGTGGCGATCGCCTCGGCGCATGGCGGCGACCCGCATTCGGCGGAAACCGTGAAGCATCGAATCAAGGCGCTGATCGACGCGGAAAGCCACGGCAAGGTCATGTCCGACGACGACATCGCCGCGACTTTGAACAAGGAAGGGGTCGATCTGGCAAGGCGGACCGTGGCGAAATATCGCGAGGCGCTCGGCATTGCGTCGTCGATCCAGCGCCGGCGCGAGATGAACGCGCGGCGTCTGGCCTCTTGACGAAGGACGGCGGGGTGGCGCAGACCAGAACGATGCTCGGGCTTTTGCGGAAAGGGGGATGGGCCATGATCCCCGCGTTGACAGTCTTGGCGTTGATCCCTAGAAGGCGCCACTTCGTAAATTCGGTCGGGTCCGAGCGATCCGGCTCCGCGGCCGCGTGAAATTTTTGGTCCGAACGGCACCCAACGCCCGCCCGGCGCGTTCCACTCGAGCGGCACATCAGAGGCCGCAACGGTCATCTCACAGGAGCTTTCAAGCATGAGTCTTCGTGTATCGGGAAAGCATATGGACGTCGGCGAGGCGTTCCGGACGCGGATCGAAGAACGGTTGAGCGAAGCCGTCGACAAATATTTCGACGGCAATTTCTCCGGCACTGTCGTGATCTCGAAAAATGCTGCCCGCTATTCGGCCGATTGCACCTTGCACCTGGACACCGGCGTGGTCTTCCAGGCCGCCGGCGAGGCGCACGATCCCGAGTCCAGCTTCGCCGACGCCGCCGAGCGGATCGAGAAGCGTCTCAGACGATACAAGCGCCGGCTCAAAGATCACCGCTCACACGTCAACGGGCGCGACATGGCCTATTCCGTCATGGCGGCGATCCCGGATGAAGAGGACGAAATTCCCGAGGATTTTTCGCCGGCGATCATTGCCGAAACCACGCTGAAGGTCGGCACGCACTCGGTCGCTGGCGCGGTGATGGAGCTCGACCGGCAGGATGGCCCGGTGGTGGTCTTCCGCAACGCCAAATCCGGCGATCTCAACATCGTCTTCCGGCGGCCCGACGGCAATTACGGCTGGGTGGATCCATCGACCTACGCTGGCGACGCTTGAGCGCCGCGCAAGGTTCGGGGCTCAGGTTGACGCGCTCCGCAGCAAGAGGCACCTCAGCGATGGATTTCGAGACGCTTATCGAACCCGCGGCGATTCTGCCCGCCTTGCGGGCCACGTCGAAGAAGCAGGTGCTTCAGGAACTCGCCGAGAAGGCAGCGACGCTGACGGGACTGGGCGAGCGCGAGGTGTTCGAGACGATCCTGCAGCGGGAAAAGCTCGGATCAACAGGCGTCGGCAACGGCATCGCCATCCCGCATGGCAAGCTGCCGGCGCTGGATCACATCGTCGGCGTTTTCGCGCGGTTGACGCGGCCGGTCGATTTCGACGCGCTCGACGATCAGCCGGTCGACCTCGTCTTCCTGCTGCTGGCGCCGGAAGGGTCGGGGGCCGATCATCTCAAGGCCCTGTCCAAGGTCGCGCGGCTGTTGCGCAACCAGGAAACCGTGTCCAATATCCGCGACGCGCGCGACGCCAGTTCCCTTTACGCGCTGATGACCAGCGCCTCGGCACAGAACGCCGCCTGATCTCTCCACCTTCTATGAAAAGGGCGACCACGCCGGTCCGGCGTGGTCGCCCCGGTCTGTCCCGGTGGTCGGTCGCGGTCAGTGGAGACTGACCGTCTCCAACTCGTTTTCGTTGGCGCTTGCCAGGATGCTGCCGCGGTCGTCGGACACCGCCAGCGGCGTCCCGTCGGCCGAGAACAAGGCCCAGAGATTGAGCCCGGGGCGGATCGATTGCGCCGCGGGAAACCGCGCCCGCATCTCGTCCGACGTCATCTGGCGCAGATACGCGACATGGCCCTCGCCGATAGCGGCGAGATCGATCTCGCTGACTGTCGAAATCTGATGTTCGGTCATGGCACCGTCTCCTTTCAAGGCTACGCGATACTCGGTCAGTCGGCGACCGCGATCTCGATCTTCTTAACGATCCGCTCAGGCTCAGGCTTTGCCAGATCGATGAACAAAAGCCCGTTCTTCAACCGCGCTCCGATGACCCGCATACCGTCCGCGAGCAGGAAGCCCTTCTGGAACTGCCGCGCGGCAATGCCGCGATGCAGATATTCGCGCTCGGTCTCGTCGCTCTGGCGGCCACGGATCAAAAGCTGGTTTTCCTCGGTCGTGACCTCCAGCTCCTCCGGCTTGAAACCGGCGACCGCAAGGGTAATCCGGATCCGGTCGTCGCATGCCGCCCCATCCTTGCCAGGGCGGATACGTTCGATATTATAGGGCGGATACCCGTCGCCAGCCTTGACGATCCGCTCAAGGGTCTTTTCGACACTGTCGAAGCCAAGCAGCAGCGGGCTGGAAAACGGCGTGATACGGCTCATCGGTCTGCCAAGTCCTTCAAGAAGCGACTTTCTCGGACAAGGCCCTTCAGCGGCACCTTCCCCGGCTTTCACTTCTCCATATGGCGTCGCCGGTCCGGCCATTCAATCCATCGCGCGGGTGCCGCAGCTTTCACGATGCTGGCACCATTTCCTTGCCAAACGGAAAACGGCGACCCGATCCGGGCCGCCGTCGTCTCGTCCAGTCGCGCATGTCCGCCGGGTCAGGAGGCGGTGGTCGCACCCGGCTTGAAGGCCAGCGCCACGCCGTTCAGGCAGTGCCTCTTGCCGGTCGGCGGGGGTCCGTCGTCGAAGATATGGCCGAAATGGCCGCCGCAGGTGGCGCAGTGAACTTCGGTGCGCGGATATATCAGCGCGTAGTCCGTCCTGGTGCCGATAACGGACGCCGACAGCGGTTCCCAAAAGCTCGGCCAGCCGGTTCCGGAATCGTATTTCGCCGCGGACGAGTAAACCGGCGTATCGCAGCCGGCGCAGGCATAGAGGCCCGCCCGCTTGTTATCGTTGAGAGGGCTGGTGAAGGGGCGCTCGGTCGACTCCTCACGCAGCACGGCGAACTGCTCCTGCGTCAACTTGGCGCGCCACTCCTCCGGGGTCAGCGAGACCGGAAACTCCGCTTCCCGACTTTTCGCGCGCGAGCCGAAAAACAGTCCGCCGCCGATGGCCGTTGCGGCCAGCGCCGCGGTGCTCAGCAGAAAATTGCGTCTCATCATGTTGATCTCCCTGATTCGACGGCGCGGCCCGGGCAGTCTCCGCGACCCCGCGCCGGCGCTTGCCCGACCCGTCGGCGGAACGTCCCGCAACGGCCGGGTATTCCAATCGCGACAATAATAGCGCCAAAGCCCCCGCGCCATTCACGAAGGGCGCGGGGGCGATCACATCGGCAGGAGCGGATTCAGCCCGCCGTCATCCGAGCCGAACCTTATTTCGGCATCAGCACGCTATCGATGACATGCACGACGCCGTTCGCCTGCATGACGTCGGCCTGCACGACCGTCGCGCCGTTGCCGGCCTCATCGATGACGACCAGATTTTCCCCATCCATCTGCAGCGTCAGCGTGCCGCCGGAGACCGTGGTGACGTCGTGCTTGCCGCCATCGTCCTTGATCATCTGCATGGCCGCATCGGACGTCGCCGCCGCCGGGACCACATGATAGGTCAGGATCTTGGTGAGCTGATCCTTGTTTTCCGGCTTCAGCAGCGTTTCGACCGTGCCGTCGGGCAGCTTTTCGAACGCTTCGTTGGTCGGCGCGAAGACCGTGAACGGCCCGTCGCCGGCGAGCGTCTCGACCAGACCGGCAGCCTTCACGGCCGCGACCAGCGTCGTCAGATTGTCGGCCGCCGAAGCGTTTTCCGGGATGGTCTTGGCCGGATCCATCGGCGCGCCGCCGACCATCGGCATGTCCTGGGCCAAGCTCGTCGAGGTGACGCCGACGGTGCCGGCGGCAATCAGCGAAGCGATGGCGGTGGTACGGATCAGAGTCTTGATCATGGTGAAAGTCTCCCTGTTTCGTTGGTGAAACGTTCCGTCCCGACTTGGGAGGATGCAGGAGATACGGAAGCAGGCGGCAAGCGGCTTTAATTTCGCCGATCACATAATCGTCAGGAGGGGATCGGCATCAACGTCGCAGGACGAGCCACGCGGCCCGCAGGCGTTGGCGGACCCGTCGCGTCAATCGTCGACCGGGCCACGCATCCGCTTGGTCTGGGAGCGGCCCTTCTTGGCCTTGAGCCGGCGTTCGATCGAGCCTTTGGTCGGCCTGGTCTTGCGGCGCGGCGGCGGCGGCGGCTTTAGCGCCTCGCGCACGAGTTCGGCGAGCCGCTCGCGGGCGTCCTCGCGGTTGCGGTCCTGGCGGCGGAAGCGCGAGGCCGCGATGAGGACGTCGCCGTCCTTGGTGGCCCGCTGCCCGGCCAGCCGCAGCAGCCGGCGATAGGCATCGGGATGCAGCGCCGTCGACTGACTGCCGAGAAACCGCAGTTGCACCGCCGTCGAGACCTTGTTGACATTCTGGCCGCCGGGACCGCCGGCGCGGATGAATTGCTCCTCGAGATCGGCGTCCGGGATCGTCACCCGGTTGTTGATCTTTAGATCGTTCTCCCCCGCCATCTTGCCCCGTCCTTCCCCCTGCCGCCCGGCAACCCTTGCGATCAGGGTTTCGCCCGACCGCACTATAGAGCGGCTTCGGCGATCGCAACGCGCCGGCCGTCGGCCGCGCCTTCTGACAAACGAAAAGGCCCGCGGCGGGGCCGCGAGCCTTCGCTCGAACGAACGGTCTTGGCCCGGCGGGGCTACTCGGCCGCCATCGCCTGGGCCGGCGCGGCCTCGAGCACGTCGGCATCGACGTGGCTCTCGAACTTGGCGAAGTTGTTGCGGAACATCTCGACCAGCTTTCTCGCCTGCGCGTCGTAGGCCGCCGTATCGGCCCAAGTCGAGCGCGGGTCGAGGATGGCGCTGTCGACACCTTCCACCGCGACCGGCACCTGGAAGCCGAAATTGGGGTCGGCGCGGAACTCGGCGTCCTTCAGGGAGCCGTCGAGCGCCGCGGCGAGCAGCTTGCGGGTCACCTTGATCGGCATGCGATGGCCGGTGCCATAGGCGCCGCCGGTCCAGCCGGTGTTGACCAGCCAGCAATCGACGTCATGACGCCCGATCAGATCGCGCAAGAGATTGCCGTATTCCGACGGGTGGCGCGGCATGAAGGGCGCGCCGAAGCAGGTCGAGAAGGTCGCCTCGGGCTCGGTCACGCCCTTTTCCGTGCCGGCAACCTTCGCCGTGTAGCCGGACAGGAAGTGGTACATGGCCTCGGCCGGGCTCAGCCGGGCGATCGGCGGCATCACGCCGAACGCGTCGGCGGTCAGCATGATGATGTTCTTCGGATGGCCGTCGCGGCCGGTTTCGCTCGCATTGGGGATGAAGTGCAGCGGGTAGGCGGCGCGGGCGTTCTCGGTGAGCGAGCCGTCGTCGAAGTCGGGCACCCGGTCGGCATCGAGCACGACGTTCTCCAGCACCGTGCCGAAGCGGCGTGTGGTGGCGAAGATCTCGGGTTCGGCCTCGGCCGACAGGCGGATCGTCTTGGCGTAGCAGCCACCCTCGAAATTGAAAATGCCATCCTCGCCCCAGCCGTGCTCGTCGTCGCCGAGGAGGGTGCGGTGCGGATCGGCCGACAGGGTGGTCTTGCCGGTGCCGGACAGGCCGAAGAAGACCGCCGCGTCGCCGTCCGGGCCGACATTGGCAGAGCAATGCATCGGCATGACGCCGCGCTCCGGCAGGAGGAAATTGAGCGTCGAGAACACCGATTTCTTCATCTCGCCGGCGTAGGATGAGCCGCCGACCAGGACGATCTTGCGCGTCATGTCGACGGCGATCACCGTCTCGGAACGGCAGCCGTGCCGCTCCGGATCGGCCTTGAACGACGGCAGGTCGATGATCGTCATCTCCGGCACGAAGTCCTGCAGTTGTTCCGCGGTCGGACGGATCAACAGCGTACGGATGAACAGGGAGTGCCAGGCATATTCGGTGACGACGCGCACGCGGATCGCATTGGCCGGATCGGCGCCGCCGATCAAATCCTGCACGAAGAGGTCACGGCCTTTCGCCGCAGCCTTGAAGTCGTCGTAGAGCCGCTCGAAAGCCTCCGGCTCCATCGCCGCGTTGTTGTCCCACCAGACGACGGGCCCGGTGGTGTCGTCGCGGACGAGGAATCGGTCCTTCGGGGATCGCCCGGTGTGCTTGCCGGTAACGGCGGCAAAGGCGCCGTGCGCCGTCAACTGTCCCTCGCCCCGCCTGACGGCGGTCTCCACCAGTTCGGCTTCCTTGAGGTTCCAGCGCAGCGAGGACAGATCCGACAATCCTGTCGTCTCGATCCCGCTATTGGCGTTGCGCGTGCCGATCTCGTCCACAGTCATCTCCCCATGCCCCGCGGCCGCTCGTCAGCAAGCGGTCTCGCAATCCACCGGTAGATACTGCCCCCGGGCATGGCGATCAACCCGATTCATTCGAGAATGCTTAATCGAAACAGGATGTTAATCGATTTAGACTAGTAATGTTCCATTCTAATCGGTTCGATCCGCGCCACAAATCGTTTGATATGGTGGCGGATTTTTCGTCCCGGGCCGTGCGACTCGGGCGGAACGTTTCGCCTTTAGCGCCCCCCGGCTTTGTAATTTTGTCATTCCGCCACATTTAGCGCAGATGGGCGATGCCAACGCGCCATCAGCGGGAAGGTCCGGATCGGCCGGCCTTCTCCCAGAAATGAAAGCCTCCGCCGCCGGAAACGAGGCCGTCGGCAACCGGCAGATAGCTGGGCGCTTCAAACGACGGCGATGTCGTGTGGAGGGTGGAAAATGGAGAGTACCGCAATGCCTACGATCGCCCTGGTCGACGACGACAGGAATATTCTCGCGTCGGTCTCGATCGCGCTCGAGAATGAGGGCTACCGGGTAGAGACCTACACCGACGGGGCGTCCGCCCTCGAAGGCCTGCAGTCGCGCCCGCCCAATCTGGCGATCTTCGATATCAAGATGCCGCGCATGGACGGCATGGAACTGCTCCGGCGGCTGCGGCAGAAATCCGATCTGCCGGTCATCTTCCTGACCTCGAAGGACGAGGAGATCGACGAACTCTTCGGCCTGAAGATGGGCGCCGACGACTATATCCGCAAACCGTTCTCGCAGCGGCTGCTAGTCGAGCGGGTGCGGGCGTTGCTGCGGCGCGGCGCGGCGCGTGAAGGCGTCGCCAAGACCGGCGCGCCGACGCCCGAATCCTCGCTCGAGCGCGGCCAGCTCGTCATGGACCAGGAGCGGCACACCTGCACCTGGATGGGCCAGCCGGTCACGCTGACGGTGACCGAGTTCCTGATCCTGCACTCGCTCGCGCAGCGGCCGGGCGTGGTCAAGAGCCGCGATGCCCTGATGGACGCGGCCTATGACGAACAGGTCTATGTCGACGATCGCACGATCGACAGTCACATCAAGCGGCTTCGCAAGAAGTTCAAGGTGATCGACGACGATTTCGACATGATCGAGACCCTCTACGGCGTCGGTTATCGTTTCCGCGAAGCTTGAGGCGCGCATGGTCTCGTTAACCGAGCCTCAGGAGGACGGCGGCGGCGGCGATGTCGGGCCGAAGGGGCGGCGGCGCGAGGCGATCCTGCGCAAACGGCTGCGCCGGCTGCCGCTGATCCGGCGCGTGCTCTACCAGGCGCGGCGCCTGCTCGGCCATACGATCTTTTCCTCGCTGACCCGGCGCATCGTCTTCCTCAACCTCGTGGCGCTGATCGTCCTCGTCTCGGGCATCCTGTATCTCAACCAGTTCCGCGCCGGCCTCATCGATGCCCGCGTCGAAAGCCTTTTGACACAGGGCGAAATCATCGCCAGCGCCATCGCGTCCTCGGCGACGGTCGAGACCAATTCGATCACCCTCGATCCGGAGCGTCTTCTGGAACTGCAGGCCGGCGACACGCTGGCTCCCAGCACCGACATCACCGACAGCCTGGAATTCCCGATCAATCCGGAGCGCGTCGCGCCATTGCTGCGTCGGCTGATCTCGCCGACACGCACGCGGGCACGGCTCTATGATCGCGACGCCAATCTGATCCTCGATTCCCGGCATCTTTATTCGCGCGGGCAGATCCTGCGCTACGACCTGCCGCCCGTGGCCGAGGAGGAGCCGGCCTTCGTGGAGGCGGCGGTCAACTGGTTCCAGAATCTGTTCCAGCGCAGCGACCTGCCGATCTATCGCGAGACGCCGGGGGGATCGGGCGCTGCCTATCCGGAGGTCATGAACGCGCTGACCGGCGGCCCCGCCACGGTGGTTCGAGCCACGGAGAGCGCCGAACTCATCGTCTCGGTTGCGGTGCCGATCCAGCGCTTCCGCGCCGTGCTCGGGGTGCTGCTGCTATCGACCCAGGGCGGCGACATCGACAAGATCGTCCAGGCGGAGCGCATGGCGATCGTCCGGGTCTTCGCGGTCGCCGCGATCGTGACCATCGTCCTGTCCATTCTCCTCGCCTCGACCATCGCGACGCCGCTGCGGCGCCTGTCGGCCGCGGCGATCCGGGTTCGGCGCGGTGTCGACGAACGGGCGGCGATCCCCGATTTCGGCGATCGGGCCGACGAGGTCGGCAATCTGGCGACCGCCCTTCGCGACATGACCAATGCCCTCTATGCCCGAATGGACGCGATCGAATCCTTTGCCGCCGACGTATCCCACGAACTGAAGAATCCGCTGACCTCGCTCCGCAGCGCCGTGGAGACGCTGCCGCTGGCCCGCAACGAAACCTCCCGCGAGCGTCTGCTCGAGATCATCCAGCACGACGTGCGGCGGCTCGACCGACTGATCACCGACATCGCCGACGCCTCGCGCCTCGACGCCGAACTCGCCCGCCAGATCGCCCAGAAGGTCGATCTCGCCGCGCTTCTGCGCTCGGTGGTCGATGGCGCGCGCGGCAATTCGCGGACGCGCCGCGCGGTGACAATCACGTTCGAAAAGCAAAGGCTGCCCGCCTCGATGAAAGACGGCTATGTCGTCACCGGGCATGATCTGCGGCTCAGCCAGGTGTTCACCAACCTGATCGAGAACGCCCGATCCTTCGTGCCGGAGAGCAACGGCCGGATCGATGTCCTCTTGCGCCGGCGCGGCCAGCGCGTCGTCGTTACGATCGAGGACAACGGGCCGGGCATCCAGGCCGAAATCATCGACCGTATCTTCGAGCGTTTCTACACCGACCGTCCGGCGGAGGAAGACTTCGGTCAGAACTCCGGTCTTGGCCTGTCGATCAGCCGGCAGATCGTCGAGGCCCATGGCGGCACGCTCAGGGCGGAGAACATCGAGGACGAAGCCGCCCCGAACGGGGTCGCCGGCGCCCGCTTCACCGTCTCGTTGCCGGCCGAATGAGCCAGTCCGCCAATCTTCACGGCTGCGCGATCGCGATCGGCGGTCTGGGTATCCTGGTTCGCGGCCCGGCGCGCAGCGGCAAGTCGGCTCTTTGCCTTTCCGCCTTGCGGCGCGGCGCCTCACTCGGCCTTCACACCCGGCTCGTGGCCGACGACCGGGTCGTCGTGGCGCGAAGCCACGCCGGCATCGTTCTGAGCGCGCCGGCCAATCTGCGCGGACTGATCGAGGTGTCGGGAATCGGCATTTTGCGCGAGGAGACGGTGGCTTCCGCAGTCCTCGCCCTGGTCGTCGATCTGTGCGAGCCGGCGGCGATCGAGCGCCTGCCGGAGAACGGCACGATCCCGATTCTCGACGTCATCGTGCGCCATGCCCGCCTGCCCGAGCGCGATGCCGCCTTCGGCGCCGACGTCCTCGTTTCGCTTGCCATGGCGCCGCTGGTCGACGATGGGTGACGCGCTTCGAGGGTTTGCCGCGAGCGCCCGCTATCATTTGACTTGCGCATCGGCGGCAGGATGACAAGATGCGCCCGCTAATGACCGGAGGCGGATGCGCCTGCCGTCGCCTCGTCATGTGGCCGGTGATACCGGTCGCCGATCTTAAGGAGTTTGCCAGATGTCCGGCCAGGCAATCGAAGCGTTGCGCGCATGATCGGGTTGGTGCTCGTGACCCATGGCCGGCTCGCCGATGAATTTCGGCACGCGGTCGAGCATGTCGTCGGTCCGCAAGACGCCTTCGAGACGATCTCGATCGGTCCCGAGGATGACATGGAGCAGCGCCGCGTCGATATCGTCGAGGCCGTCGCTCGCGCCGAACGGGGTGACGGGGTGATCATCCTCACCGACATGTTCGGCGGCACCCCTTCCAATCTCGCCATCTCGGTGATGGATGGCACCCATGTCGACGTGCTCGCGGGGGTCAATTTGCCAATGCTGATCAAGCTGGCGAGCGTGCGGGAGGAAAAGCCGCTCGCCGAGGCGCTGGTCGCCGCCCAGGAGGCCGGCCGCAAATACATCAATGTCGCGAGCCGCGTGCTCAGCGGAAAATGATGACGCGGCGCTTCCACGACACCGACCCGCGCGGGGCGCCGCAGGCCGGGACCGTGCCGGACACTCCGGCCGCCGAGGTCGCGCCGTCTTGCGCCAAGGACGCCGAAGGGCCGCCGCCGCGGATCCTGACGATCGTCAACCGGCGCGGCCTGCACGCCCGCGCCTCCGCCCGCTTCGTCCAGACAGCCGAGGCCTTCGACGCCGAGTTGACGATCTCGCGCGACGGCTTGATCGTGGGCGGTCAGTCGATCATGGGACTGATGATGCTGGCCGCCAGCCAGGGAACCGTTATCGAGGTGGCCGCGCGGGGCCCGGAAGCCGAAGCCGCGCTCGATGCGATCGAAGCGCTGGTCGCCGACCGTTTCGGCGAGTCCGCCTGAGCGGCGTCGCATGGTTCAATCGGCGGGACCGGGGGTCTCCGTCGGTCCGGGGCCATCGCTTGCTTCGGGCGTGTCCCGCGCCGCGGCGTCAGCGGGAAGTCGCGGTGAACCGTCGGACGCTCCGGTTTCGGAGCGGCTCGCGCCAGGTATCTGTTGCGCCCGAGGCGATGTTTGCGGCGTCGCCTCCGGCGGTGCCGCCCCGGCGTCCGCGCCACGGCCTCCAGACGGCGCGTCCGAGACGATCAACCGCCACAGATCGTCGGTCGCCTTGCGCGCCCGCTCCATCGGCAACACCATCCTGCCCTCGCTGACAGCCGCCGTCAGATCATCTCGCAGGCCGGCGGCGAGCCGGTCGCCCCCGGCGGCGGCGATCGACGCCCAGCCATAGGCGCGCATCAGGTTGCGCGGCATCGTCGCGCCTTCGTAATAGGCAAAGGCCAGGCGACGGATCGTCGGCCAATCACGCGCCTCGAAGGCACCGATTTCGATCTGGCGCTGGGATTCCCCGATCTTGGTCCGCCGCCAGCGCTGCAAGGCCTCGTCCTCCGCCGCCGCAAGTTCCTCGGGGCTCAGCCGGCGGCGGAGCGCATCAAGACTGCCGTCAGCGACGGACAATTTGTCGGCCTTGGCCAACAGCAGCGCGGCATAGGCACCGCGCAACTGATCCTGGGCGATCGCGACGCCGGGATCGAGCGCCAGCGCGCGGGCGAGAAGGCCGATCGCCGCCCGGTTGTCGGAGCGCGCCGTGGGAAGCACAAGGGTCACGCCGCGGGCGATATCCTGCGGAACGCCCCGACCCTCGACGAGGGCTTCGGCGGCCGGCAGAACCGCTTCGATCGGGCCGTCCGGGGCGAGCGCGATCGTCGTCGGATCGACAAGGGCGACCCTCCGCGACCGTCCCGCCACGACCGTCGGATTGAGCGCCAGAATATCCTCCGCGCCGACGGTTCCACGCGTCAGGCGGGCCAGATCGAGGGGCGACGCCGGATCAAGCGAGACCTCCAGCCGATCCGGCTGGATCAGAAACGACTGGATCGTCGCCGACCAACTACGCGCCATCTCCTGAAGACGCGGGCTCCGCCCCCCCGGGAGCTCGGAAAACAGCGCCGTGACACCAATCCCGGCCATCATCGACGCCGTGCCGCGTGCCTGTTCGGCCGTCATGCCCTGCTGCCCGCCCAAGACCTCGTAAAGCGCCGAAGCGAGACCGGCATCGGCGAATGCGATCCGCGCCGAGCGCAGCCGGCCGGCGAATTTCGGGGTAGCGTCCGCATCGATGCCGTCGAAACCCTCGATCGGTGCGAGAATGTGAAAGCCTTCGAGTTCAGCGGTGATCTCCAGCGTGCCGGCGCCGTCGATTCCGAGCGACGCGCTCAGGTCGTAATCAGCCGCCGCCGCATCCATCCGACCGGTCACCGCCACGTCGCCCGTCACGGTCTCCCGATCCAGTTTGCGCAGGATAGCCCGTGTCGTCGGATCGAGCGGCAGGGCCCGCGTGTCGACGGCGACGTTCTCATACACGGCCTCGTCGACGGACACGCGGAGCTGGCCGATGCTCGCCTGGAACGCGGCGCGGCGAATCTCAAGGTCGGTCACCACCAGCGAGCGCGTCACCGGATCGTAACGGCGCGTCCCGTAGGTGATCTCGGCGACACTGCGGCCCGCATGGACGACGAGGTCGAACAGATAGGGAGAGTAGGGAAGCGCAAAGGCCATGAGCCCGTCCGGCCATTTGGCGTCCGCCGTTGCCGCCGGTCGCTTCGCCGGAACGATCTGGGCAGGGACGGTCTGGGCACCGGCAGTCGCGACGCTCGCGCCCCCTATGGCCGCCGTCACCGCAGCCAGCACAGCCGTCCTCACTCGCATGCGGCCGTCCTCCCCGACGATATCCCAGCGGGCCAAGCTACCGCGAAACGCCACGGGGTCAAAACGCCGCAACCCATCAAGACATAAGCAAATGTTTATATCCTCTTGCCGCAGTCTTCCCTACCTGCTATGGCGTCGCCAGAAACGCCGAAATTCCGTTTTCGGCACGATATCCTTTTCCAGCACGAATGGACGCAACATGGCTGACGCCAACGACTACGTCGTCAAGGATCTCTCGCTCGCGGACTGGGGCCGCAAGGAGATCGACATCGCCGAAACGGAAATGCCGGGCCTGATGGCCTGCCGCGAGGAATTCGGCGCCGACAAGCCGCTCAAGGGCGCGCGGATCACCGGATCGCTGCACATGACGATCCAGACGGCAGTGCTCATCGAAACGCTGCAGGCGCTTGGCGCCGAGGTGCGCTGGGCGTCCTGCAACATCTTCTCGACCCAGGACCAGGCCGCCGCGGCGATCGCCGCCACCGGCACACCGGTCTATGCGGTGAAAGGCGAAAGCCTCGAGGACTACTGGACCTTTACCGACAAGATCTTCCAGTGGCCGGACGGTGAGCCCACCAACATGATCCTAGACGATGGCGGCGACGCCACGATGTACATTCTCACCGGCGCGCGCGCCGAGGCCGGCGAGGACGTTCTGTCCGATCCCGGCAACGAGGAAGAGGAGATCCTCTTCGCGCAGATCAAGAAGCGCATGGCCGAGACGCCCGGCTTCTTCGCCCGCCAGCGCGACGCGATCAAAGGCGTCACCGAGGAGACGACAACAGGCGTCAACCGGCTCTACCAGTTGCAGAAGAAGGGGCTGCTGCCGTTCCCGGCGATCAACGTCAATGACAGCGTCACCAAGTCGAAATTCGACAACAAATATGGCTGCAAGGAATCCCTGGTCGACGGCATCCGCCGCGCAACCGACGTGATGATGGCCGGCAAGGTCGCCCTGGTCTGCGGCTATGGCGATGTCGGCAAGGGCTCGGCGGCCTCACTCGTCGGCGCCGGCGCCCGGGTGAAGGTCACCGAGGTCGATCCGATCTGCGCCCTGCAGGCGGCAATGGACGGCTTCGAAGTCGTGACGCTCGAGGACGCGGCGCCGACCGCCGACATCGTCATCACCACGACCGGCAACAAGGATGTCGTGCGCATCGACGACATGCGCGCCATGAAGGACATGGCGATCGTCGGCAATATCGGCCATTTCGACAACGAGATTCAGATCGACGCGCTGCGCAATCTGAAATGGACGAACATCAAGCCGCAGGTCGACATGATCACCTTCCCGGATGGCAAGCGGATACTGCTTCTGTCCGAGGGCCGGCTGCTCAATCTCGGCAATGCCACCGGCCATCCGAGCTTCGTCATGTCGGCGTCCTTCACCAATCAGACGCTGGCGCAGATCGAACTCTTCACCAAGGGTGAACAGTACAAGAACGAAGTCTATGTGCTGCCGAAGCATTTGGACGAGAAAGTTGCACGACTGCATCTCGACAAGCTCGGCGCAAGGTTGAGCGTCCTCTCCGAGGAACAGGCTGCCTATATCGGCGTGACGCCACAAGGGCCCTACAAACCCGAGCATTACCGTTACTGACACCGCCGCGTCGTCAGGCCGCCCAGAACAGCCGCCGGGACGCAAGCCGTCCCGGCGGCTTTTTTCTTTTGGCCGACCCGCTTTGTTGTGGATTGCGTAAGATTTTACACGAGCTACCATGAACGAATCGCGGGGTCCGGGGGCGGATGGCCGACGCGATCGCGTTTCCTTGAGTCATGTCTCGAAAAGCGGCGGCAACATACGGGGGCAGACAAGATGTTCGAGGGTTTCGGATCCGGGCGCGGCGGCGCTTTCCGGATGAGAATGGATTCCGATCCCATCAGACTGGCGGCGAATGACAGAGGACCGCGTGACGGCGCCATCGTCGCGGCGGCCGGCCTGGCTGTGGGGATCATCCTGACGCCGGCGGTGACCCGCGCCCAATCCTACACAATCGCCGGCGGCGTCGACGCCATGCTAAGTCCGGTCGACGTCCTCTATCTCGCGCTTCTCGCCATGCTGCTGGGTGCCGCCATGTTGAGCGCGGTCTTCCTCATCCGCCAGCGCGCGATGATCGCCGCCGAAAATGACGGTCTGCGCGCGAGCCTGGCCGAAAGCCGCGCAGAGGCCGACGCGCGAACAGCGCTGCTGACCGCCGGCGCGGAACGGCTTGTCGTCTATGCCGGAGCAGGCGAACCGGAAGTCTTCGGCACCCTTCCTGAAACCTGCGGAGCGCCGCCGGAGGAAAGGCGCTTCCTCGCCTTCTGCGACTGGATGCCACGCCAGGACGCCGAGACGCTTGCCGCGGCGATCGGCCGGCTGCGCGGCGACGGCGAATCGTTCTGGCTCGAAATCGACCTGCGGCGCGGCCGCATGATCGAGGCGACGGGCAGCACCCTGGGGGGCCTCGCGGTCGTCCGTTTCGTCCTCTTGGAAGGCGTGCGCGAACGCCTTCACGAGCTAGATGACGCCCAGCGCCGCTCGCTCGCGACGATCGAGACCATGCAGAATCTCTTCGACGCCGCGCCGCTGCCGATCTGGCTGCGCGATCGGAACGGCCGTCTGACCTGGATCAACGAGGCCTATGCGGGGGCGGTCGACGCGGCGTCGGTCGCCGACGGACTCGACCGCCAGATCGAGTTTCTCAGCGAGCAGGATCGCAGGGCGATCGCCGCGCGTCTCGGCGAGGATCGGATCTTCTCCGGCAAGCTGTCGACGGTGGTCGAGGCCGACCGGCGAAACTTTGCCGTCGTCGAGGCGTCGGGTCCGCTCGGCTCGGCCGGAATCGCCATCGACGTGTCGGAGACCGAACAGGTCCGCATGGAACTGCGTCAGACCATCGACAGCCAGTCCGAGACGCTGGACCAGTTGACGACGGCGGTCGCGCGGTTCGACGAGAAAACCCGCCTGACCTATTACAACGCGGCGCTGCAACGGCTGTTCGACCTCACCAACGCCTATCTGGAGTCCGAGCCCGATCATCTTTCGCTGCTCGACAATCTGAGGACACGCGGCATTCTGCCGACGGAAAAGCTGTTCCGCAGCGAAATCCAGGACCAGGATCTCGCCGCCTATCGGGCGACCGAGCCGACCGAGACATTGTGGCATCTGGCGGACGGCCGCACCCTCCGGGTCATCGCGACGCCGCAACCACGCGGCGGGGCCACATGGGTATTCGAGGACATCACCGAAAAGCTGGAACTGGAAAGCCAGGTCAAGTCGACCGTCCAGCTGCAGCGCGAGACCATCGACTATCTGAGCGAGGCGGTCGCCGTGTTCGGCAGCGACGGCCGGCTACGCCTGTCGAATCCGGCCTTCGCCGAGATGTTCGGATTCGATCCGGACTATCTCCTGTCGCGGCCCCGCATCCACACCTTGCCGGATCTTGCGACGGTGACGATCCCGGCGGACGGCGCCAGCGCGCAAGGCGCGGGCTGGCCTTTGTTCAGCCAGGCGGTCACCGCCTTCGACGAGGCGGGCCGCGATACGGAGACCGGCGAGCTGACGCTGTCGTCGGGCCGTACCATCGCCTACGGCATCGTGCCGCTGCCGAACGGCCAGACCATGCTGACCTTCTCCGACATTTCCGATGCCCGCGAGGCCGAGCGGATGCTGCGCGAGAAAAACGAGGCGCTGGAACAGGCCAACCAGATCAAGAACGATTTCGTCCAGCATGTGAACTACGAGCTGCGCTCGCCGCTCACCAACATCATCGGCTTCTCGGCGCTGCTGCGCTCGCGCGACACCGGCCCGCTCAACGAGCGCCAAAGCGAATATCTCGGCTACATCTCGACCTCGACGTCGTCGCTCCTGACGATCGTCAACGACATTCTGGATCTCGCGACGGTCGATGCCGGCATCATGGAACTCGATTTGTCCGAGGACGGCATCGCCGCCACCGTCGAACATGCGGTGGACGGTGTGCGCGAGCGCCTCACGGACGCCGGGGTCACGCTCGACGTCGATCTCAGCCAGGCCGGCGGGACATTTCTCGCCGATGGCCATCGCCTCACCCAGATCCTGTTCAACCTTTTGTCCAACGCGGCGAATTTCGCTCCGGCCGGCTCGGCCGTCGGCCTGACGGCACGACGCGGCGCCGGCACGATATCCTTCGGGGTGACCGACCACGGCCCCGGCATCGCGCCCGACCGGATCGACCGGATGTTCGAGCGCTTCGAGGCCAGCCCGGCCGGGGCGCGGCAGTCGGGCGCCGGCCTCGGGCTGTCGATCGTCAAGAGCTTCGTCGAACTGCACCACGGCACGACGCACATCGATTCAGGCCCCGACCGCGGCACCACCGTCACCTGTACGTTCCCGCTCGATCCGACATCGCCCGGCGAGATCACCGCCGATCAGAGGCCGTTCGAGGACGCGGCCGAATGACCGCCCTAAATGCCCCGCGCATGATCGACGACACGCACCCCGCGCCCCCGCCGCTCGCGGCGGTCGCCGACCTGACGCTCGCCGACGAAGCGGCGACGCGGCGGCTCGGCGCCGATCTGGCGCTGGCGCTTAACCCCGGTGACGTCGTCGCCCTCTGTGGTGATCTGGGCGCCGGCAAGTCCACCCTGGCGCGAGCGGCGATCCGCACGCTGGCCGACGATCCCGGCCTCGAAGTGCCGTCGCCGACCTATACGCTGGTGCAGACCTACGCGACGACGCCGCCGGTCGCCCATTTCGATCTCTACCGCCTCGCCGGCGACAATGAGCTCGACGAGCTCGGCTTCGAGGACAGCGCCCGCGATGGCATTGCTCTCGTCGAATGGCCGCAAAACGCGCCGAGCGCCCTTGCGGCGGCCACGGTCGTCGTCGAACTCGCCATGGCGCCGGGCAGCGGACGCATCGCCGCCATCAGCGCGAGCGAGATCGCCGGCGCCCGCATTCGCCGCAGCCTGGCGATCCGCGATTTCCTCGCCGCCGCGGGCCTTGCCGAGGCGCCCCGCCGCCGCTTCACCGGCGACGCCTCGACCCGCCGCTACGAGACCGTCGAGAGCAATGGCGAGACGCTCGTCCTGATGGACGCGCCGCGTCAGCCGGACGGGCCACCGGTCCAGAGCGGCCTCCCCTACAGCCGCATCGCCCATCTGGCCGAGGATGTCGCCCCCTTCGTCGCCGTCGCGCAAAGCCTTGTCGCGGCCGGTTTCGCCGCCCCGGCGATCCGCAAGGCAGATCTCGACAACGGCTTCTTACTGATCGACCATCTGGGCGCGGACACGCTGCTCGACACGGCCGGCCGGCCGGTGCCCGAGCGCTACCAAGCCGCGATCGCCTGTCTCGCCGAACTGCACGCGACACCATGGCCGAGCGAGATGCCGGTCGCGGACGGGATCGTCCACACGGTGCCGGCCTTCGATCGCGGTGCGATGCGGATCGAGGTCGATCTGATCGTCGACTGGTATCTGCCCCGCGCCAAGGGCCGCCCCGCCACGGACAACGAGCGGGCGGACTTCGCCGCCGCCTGGAACGCGCTGTTCGAGGCTCTGGCCGCCGCCGAGACAAGCCTGACCTTGCGCGACTTCCACTCGCCCAACATCATCTGGCGGCCCGAGCAGTCCGGCCGCCAGCGCATCGGGCTGATCGATTTCCAGGACGCCGTCATCGGCCCCTCGGCCTACGACGTCGCCTCGCTCGCCCAGGACGCGCGCGTCGACATTCCGGCGGAACTCGAAGCCCGGCTGGTCGCCCATTATATCGCGCTGCGCCAGGCCGAGGGCGGCTTCGACGCCGACAGCTTCCAGCGCGCCTACGCCATCATGGCGGCGCAGCGGGCCTCGAAAATCCTCGGCATTTTCGTCCGCCTTATGGAACGGGACGCCAAGCCGCAATATCTGCGTCACATACCGCGCATAAAGGCCTATCTGCGGCGCACGCTCGGCCATCCCGCGCTCGCCGCGCTCCGCGCCCTCTACCAGGACTGGGGCGTCCTCGACGAGGACACCGCGCCCCAGGCCCTCAGACCCTCGGATACACGATCATGATCGAAAAACCCGCCGCATCCTTCAAGCCGACCACCGCCATGGTGCTGGCCGCCGGGCTCGGCAAACGGATGCGCCCGATCACCTCGACCATCCCGACGCCGCTGGTGGAAATTCGCGGGAAGGCGCTGATCGACTACGGCCTCGACGCGCTGGCCCGCAACGGCGTGAAAAAGGTCGTCGTCAACGTCCATTACCTGCCCGACCTGATGCGCGCGCATCTGCGCAAGCGCAAGGACATGGAGATCGTCATCTCCGACGAGCGGGCGGAACTGCTGGATTCGGGCGGCGGCATCGTCAAGGCGCTGCCCGAGCTCGGCACCGAGCCGTTCTACGTGATCAATTCCGACACTTTCTGGATCGACGGCTACCGCGACAATCTCGATCTTCTGGCAAGCCTGTGGGACCCCGCCCGCATGGACGTCTCGCTGCTGATCGCCGACATGCGCCAGGCGACCGGCTATGACGGGCCGGGCGATTTCGTCATGGACGCCGAGGGGCGGCTCACCCGCGTCGAGGAGCGCGACATGTCGCCCTTCATCTATGCCGGCGCGGCGATCCTCAAGCCGGAGGTGTTTTCCGGCATGCGGGAAGAAAAATTCTCGCTCAACCGCATTTTCGACGACGCCATCGACGCCGACCGCCTTTACGGCGTGCGCCTCGGCGGCCTGTGGATCACCGTCGGCACCCCCGCGGCGATCCCACTGGCGGAGGCGGCGTTCGTGGCGAGCGCGGCGGCGTAGGGGGCGTCCTGAGCGGCCATAGGCTGGCTCTGCAAATGTACCGAGCGGTTATTTGGCGGGCGAGAAGAGGCAACGCCGCCTGAACCGGCGGCGAGATCTTGCCGCCGAGCGTTTATCAAAGCGTCACTGCCGCGCCATCGGCCCGTGGATCGCTGGCGCCCTCGACGACGCCGGAAGGATGCCGGACCAGCGCGCCGGCGTGGCCGGCCGTATCGGAGAACGGTTCGATCATTTCGACGACATGGCCGCTTGCCGCCAGCGTGGCGACGAGGTCGGGCGCAAAACGATCCTCCAGCTTCAGCGACGTCGTGGCGTCACCCCAGGTGCGGCCGAGCAGCCAGCGCGGCGCGGTGATAGCAGCCTGAAGGCCCTGGCCAAACATCGCGTATCGGGAAAATATCGCCGCCTGGGTCTGCGGCTGACCTTCGCCGCCCATCGTGCCATAGGCAATGACGCGGCCGTCCTCGAGCTGGGCGAGCGCCGGGTTGAGCGTGTGGAACGGTCGGCGCAACGGCCCCAGCTGATTGGGGCCGGGGGCCAGGGAAAAGCCCGCGCCACGGTTCTGGAAGAATACGCCGGTGTCAGGACAGGTCAGGCCCGAGCCGAACTCCCAGTAGACGCTCTGGATGAAGCTCACGACCATTCCGTCGCGGTCGGCGGCGCCCATCCAGATCGTATCGCCGGGCTTGGGTTGCTGCGGCCAGGCCAATGCCGTCTGCCGATCGATCCTGGCGAACAGGGAGTCGAGCGTGGCGTCGGAGAGCCAGTCGGCGGCGGGCGGATCCATGAAGTCGGGGTCACCCAAGCCCGCATTGCGTAGAATGAAGGCCTGCTTGGTCGCCTCGATCAGCCCGTGCAGATGGTCGAAGCCTTCGGCCATCTCGACCTTCAGCCGGTCGAACAAGGCCAGAATCATCAGCGAGGAAACGCCTTGCGTCGGCGGCGGCATGTTGAAGACGGTTCCGACCGATAATTCGACCGACAGGGGCTCGACGATCTCGGCCTGAAAACGCTCGAAATCCGACAGCCGTAACGGCGATCCGGACGCTTCCAGGAACGCCGCGTGGGTCTTGGCGATACTGCCGCGATAATAGGAATCCAGCCCGTCCCGGGCGAGGGTCTCGAAGGTGTTCGCAAGCGCCAGCTGTTTCAGGACGTCGTTTTCGCGCGGCGGTGTGCCGTTCGGCATGAAGATGTCGGCGAAACCGGACACATCCTTCAGCCCGTCCATCTTGGCTTCGGTACAGGCAGCCTGACTGCCGGTCATGACCATGCCGTTGCGGGCATGGGCGATCGCGTCGGCCAGAAGGCCGTCAAGGGAAAGCCGCCGGCCGCCGTCCACCATCTCCAGCGCCTTGGCCCAGCCGGAAATCGTCCCCGGCACAGTCAGCGCGGCGTGCGCGCCGCGTGTCGGCATCTCGCTGTGACCGTGGCTGGCATACCAGTTCGGAGTCGCCAGTTCCGCCGCCCTGCCGCAGGCCGAGATGCCGACGGGCGGCTTGCCGGGCTTCTGGATGATCCAGAAGCCGTCGCCGCCGATCGAATTCATGTGAGGATAGACGACCGCGATGGTGGCGGCGGCGGCCACCATCGCCTCGATCGCGGTGCCGCCTTTGGCAAGGATATCGCGGCCGGCGAGGGCGGCGGCGGCGTGGGGCGCGGTGACGCAGCCATTGAGGCCCTTGGCGCTGTGAAGCATGTCGTTCTCACCAACCGATCGCGGCCGGCAGCCACAGCGCCGTCGCGGGAAACAGAAACACCAGAAACAGCCCGAACAGCTGGATACCAATGAATGGCACGACGCCGCGATAGATCTCGCCGGTCTTCAGTTCCGGCGGCGCGACGCCCTTCAGAAAAAACAGGGCCCAGCCGAAGGGCGGCGTCAAGAACGATGTCTGGAGATTGACAGCGACGAGGATCGCGATCCACGCCAGATCGACGCCGGAGGCGGCAAGGACCGGGAGGAACAGCGGCAGCGCGATGTAGGAAATCTCGATCCATTCCAGAAAGAAGCCGAGGATGAACAGAAGCAGCATCAGGAACAGTATCTGACCGTTGAGCCCGCCGGGGACGAAGGCGAAGGCGTCCTGCACCAGCCGCTCGCCGCCGAGCCCCCGGAAGGCGAGCGAGAACACCTGCGCGAAGATCAGAATGAAGAACACCATCGCGCTGGTCTTGAAGGCACCGCGAACCACCTCGGTCATCACGCCGAGGTTGAGCCGGCCCGAAAACAGGGCCAGAAGGATGCTGCCGACGGCGCCCATCGCGGCGGCCTCCGTCGGCGCCGCCACGCCGCCGATGATCGAGCCGAGAACGAGGAAGATCAGGACCAGCGGCGGCACCACGACCTTGAGCAGCTTGCCCGCCAGATCCTTGCCCGACACCGCCTGACGCTCGGCAAGCGGAATCGCCGGCACCTTGTGCGGCAGCACGATGCCGAGGCCGATCACATAGACGACGAAGAGCCCCGCCAGGATCAGGCCTGGGATCAGCGCGGCCGCGAACAGGGTGCCGACCGATTCGCCCATGATGTCGGCCAGGAGGATGAGGACGAGGCTCGGCGGGATGATCTGCCCGAGCGTGCCGGAGGCGCAGATGACACCGGCGGCGACGCCCTTGTCGTAGCCGCGCGCGATCAGCGGCCGGAGCGCAATCAGCCCCATGGTGACCACGGTGGCTCCGACGACGCCCGACGCCGCGCCCATCAGGACGCCAACGAGGATGATCGCGAGCGCCATGCCGCCGCGCAATCCTCCCATCGCGAGGCCAATGACCTCCAGAAGATCCTCGGCGATCTTCGATCGCTCCAGCATGATCCCCATGAAGATGAACAAGGGCAGCGCCAGCAGTGTGTAGTTGGTGACAACGCCGAAGATGCGGGCGGGCAGGAGCCCGAACAGCAGCGAGCCAAAGCCGAGATAGCCGAACACGAAACCGCAGACGGCGAGACAGATCGGCACCGGCAAGCCGCCGAGCAGCAACAGGAAGAACGCGCCGATCATCGTCAGCGCGAGGATTTCGTTCACTGGCATGGATCAGCTTTCGGAGGTGGGGCGGCGCGAGTTTGCGAAGTCGGGGTTGAGGAGGCCGGCGCCCAACACGATAAGGTTCGACAGGGCCTGCAAGGCCAAGAGTAGAAAGGCCGCCGGAATGGAGGCTTTCAGCACCCAGCGGAGCGGCAGGCCACCCGGGTCCGCCGAGCCTTCGCCGAGCGAATAGCTTTGCAGGACGAAGCCGATCGACAGGGTGGCGACGGCCACCGAAGTCAGGAAGAGCAGCAGCGACGCGATCGTGTCGACGACGCGCTTGGTGCGCGGCGAGTAACCGCCATAGAGAACGTCGACGCGCACTTCCTCGCCCTGGTTCAGACCGTAGGACATGCCGAAGAGCGCGCCGACCGCCAAAAGGTGCCATTCCGCTTCCTGCAGCGCCACGGACCCATAGGAAAACAGGTATCGGGCAAGGACGTTGAAGCCGATCAGCAGAACCATGACGAGGCCGGTCCATGCCGCCGCCTCACCGACGACGCGGACGAGGCGATCGGCCCCGTCCGCGAAACCTATCAACGACCTCATGCCTTGTAGAGTACCGGCAGCAGAGGCTCGTCTGCGGTTGTTGCCCAACCACCGTACTGGTCCTTGAAGGCCATGTAGGCGTCATGGATCTTTCTGGTCTTCGGATCGGCCGCCGCGCCTTCTTTCAGAACCTCTTGCGTCACCTCGCGCAGTTTGGCGACGACGTCGTCCGGAAGCGGCTTGGCGATCACGTCGAAATTGTCGACGAGATCCTTCATCGCCTCGGCGTTGGTGGCGTCGCACCAGGCGTTGCTCTCGACATTGCAGGCGAAGGCCGCAGTCTTGACGATCTCCTGAAGATCCGCCGGTAGGCTGTCCCAGGCGGCCTTGCCGATCAGAAGCTCGGTGACGTTGTTCGGCTCGTGCCAGCCGGTCGTATAGTAGTATTTCGCCGCCTTCTGCAGCCCCAACCGGCGGTCCTGGTAGGGGCCGACGAATTCCGCCGCGTCGATAACGCCGCGCTCGAGCGCGGGAAAGATTTCACCGCCCGGCAGCAGCTGAACGTTGACGCCGAGCTTGGCATAGACTTTTCCGGCGAGGCCCGGAATGCGCATCTTGAGCCCGGAAAAATCCTCGACCGAATTGATCTCCTTGCTGAACCAGCCGGTCATCTGAACCCCGGTATTGCCCATCGGAAAGGCAAGCATTCCGAGCGGCTCGTAAAGCTCGTGCCACAAATCGATACCGCCGCCGTGGTAGAGCCAGGCGTTGGTGCCCTTGACGTCCATGCCGAAGGGGACGGTGGTGAAATACTGCGCGGCCGGCAGCTTGCCCGCCCAGAAATAGGCGTTCGCGGCATTCATCTCGACGATGCCGTTCTGCACCGCATCGAAGCCTTCGAGCGCCGGGATCAGCTCGCCCGCCGCAAAATGCTGGATGGTCAACCGACCGTCGGACATCGCCGCGACTTTCTTGCAGAAATCGGTGGGGCTTCCCGGGCCTTCCACGTAGTAGGGCGAGCCGGGGCCGTAAGCGTTCGTCATCTTCCAACTGAAGGTCTCCTGCGCCCGGGCGATGCCCGGGGCAGCGAGAGTGCCGGCGGCTGCCGCAAGCCCGGTCCCTGCCAGGAAATCACGTCTTTTCATGAGAAACTCCATTCGCTTTGGTGTGGAGGGTTCGCACCCGATCGCGGCGCTTGAGTCACCAAAAGCAGGAGTCGTGCCATTTGCCGATTCGGCGGCTTGGCAAGCATTGGGAAGTCCGGTCAATCCTTAGTAGCGGCTCGATTCCCTATAATTTTGCACAATTTTTGTTCGTCTATAATGCTTGCGTGCTTATTAATCAGACATGCCGCCTCCTCACCCCCTCACGAATCATCCCCATCCCCGCTAGTCTGCCGCGATGAACGCGCGCATCCTTTCGATCCCGCCGGGCCGGCCCTTCCTGACCACGCTGGCCGAGGCGCTGCTTTCCGGCCGGCTGGTGCCGTCGTTCCGCCATGACGGCGATCCCCTGGGGCTGGCGGACGTCACCATCTACGTTCCCACCCGCCGCGCGGCGCGGGCGCTGGCGTCCGAATTCGCGACGATCGGCGCGCGGGGGTCAGCAGGAGACGCGGCGGGTTCGCCGGAGGGGATCAGCGCGGGGGCGCGGGTTGGGGCCGGCGGCAGCGCCATCCTGCCGGTCATCCGGCCGATCGGCGAGGGCGACGACACCGGACTGTTTTCGCCCGCCGGGCCGAGCCTGGAGCCGGCGATGGGGGCGCTGGAACGCCGGCTCCATCTCGCCCGCCTCGCCCGGCATTGGCGCGCCATGACCGACCGGGGCGCCTTTCAGGCGCTGATCGGCGAAGACGCGGTGCTGCCCGCCTCGGCCGCCGACGCGCTGTGGCTGGCGGGCGATCTCGGCGCGCTTCTCGACGAGGTCGAGACCGAGGGCCCCTCGCTCTCCCTACTGGCGACGCTCGCGCCCGACGCCCTCGCCGACTGGTGGCGGCTGACGCTGACCTTCCTGTCGATCGTCACCGAGGCCTGGCCGAAGGCGCTGGCCGCCACCGGCCAGGTCAGCGAGGCGGCGACGAAGAACGCCTGGCTTCGCGCCGAAGCCGAGCGGCTGCGCGGCGGCGGGGCGCGCGGCCCGGTGATTCTCGCCGGCTCCACCGCCACCGCGCCGGCAACGCTCGACCTGATGCACGCCATCGCGCATCTGCCGGATGGCGCGCTGGTGCTGCCCGGCCTCGACCGGCATCTGGAGCCGGAGACCTTCGCGGCGATCTCGCGCGCCGCCTCGGTCGCCGCGCCGGGCCATCCGCAATACGGGCTGAAGACTATCCTGACGCGCTTTTCGTTGGCGCCGGAGAGCGTCGATCATCTCGGGGACGGGCTCGATCCTTCGCTTGCGGCGCGCGAAGCCTTTCTCGCCGACGCGCTGCGCCCGGCCGAGACCACCGATGTGTGGAGCGGCGCGGCGGCACGGCACGGCCCCGAGGCGCTGGCCGGCCTCGCCTTGATCGAGGCGGACGATGCCCGCGAGGAGGCGCTGGCGCTCGCCGTCGCCATGCGCGACGCCCTCGCCGACCCGAAGGCGACGGCGGCGCTGATCACCCCCGACCGCAATCTTGCCCGCCGCGTTGTCGCCGAGCTGTCGCGCTTCGGCATCGCGGCGAATGATTCCGCCGGCAGCCCGCTCGCCGCGACGGCGCCCGGGACGCTGCTCGCGACGGCGATCTCCGTCGCGCTGTCGCCGGGCGATCCGATCGCCCTCGTCTCGCTGCTCAAGCATCCGCTCACCCGGCTCGGCCTCGGCGGCGGCGAGGCGCGGCGCGCGGCGCGGGCGATCGAGATGATCGCGCTGCGCGGCTCGGTCGGGGTGGCCGACGGGGCGCGACTCGGCGCGATCATGCGCGAGCGGCGGGCCGCGGTCGAGGAAGACAGCCATGTGGCGCGGCCGGTGAAAAATCTGCCCGAGGCGGAACGCGATCTGGCGCAGACGATGGCCGATCATCTGGAACGCGCGCTCGAACCGC
This sequence comes from Aurantimonas marianensis, assembly GCF_024195285.1. Lineage (GTDB taxonomy): Bacteria > Pseudomonadota > Alphaproteobacteria > Rhizobiales > Rhizobiaceae > Aurantimonas > Aurantimonas marianensis. The sequence continues at coordinate 40,671 of NZ_JALHBS010000009.1, read as the reverse complement.
TGACGGCGCTGCGCGGCGGCGAGGAGCGCGAGATCGCCGCCTATGCGGTGGCGCTGACCCGATGTCTGGAAGCGCTCGCCGCCGACGGGGACGGCGACGCCTCCGAGCTCTATGCGGAAGAGGCCGGCCGCGCGCTGACCGATTTCCTCGCCGATCTGGTGCAGGCGCCACAGACCGGCTTCGGCTTCGCGCCGGGCGAGTTCGGCGACGTCATGGCGGCGTTGATCGCCGGTCAGACGGTGCAACCGCGCGGCGGGCTTTCCGCCAGGGCCTTCGTCTGGGGCACGCTGGAAGCGCGGCTGCAGAGCGTCGACACGGCGCTGCTCGGCGGCCTCAACGAGGGCAACTGGCCGGCGGGGGCAAAAAGCGGCGCCTTCCTGTCGCGGCTGATGCGCCGAGAGATCGAATTGGACCCGCCAGAACGGCGCATCGGCCTCGCCGCCCATGATTTCTGGATGGCGTTGGGGGCGAAGCGCGTCGTCCTGTCGCGATCCCGGCGCTCCGGCGGCGCCCCGGCAATCGCCTCGCGCTGGCTGCAGCGCATCCTGACGCTCGCGGGAGACGAGGGCGCCGCGCGGCTGCGGGACGCGGGCGCGCCGTTCCTCGCCCATGCGCGCAAGCTCGACGTGGCGGCGCCGGTGCCGCGCGCGAGCCGTCCGGAGCCGAGGCCGCCGCTCGCCGACCGCCCGACGCGCTATTCGGTCACCGATGTCGAAACGCTGATCCGCGACCCTTACGCGATCCACGCGCGCAAGATCCTCAAACTGGAGCCGCTGCCCGATCTGATGCGCGACCCGCACGCGGCCGAGCGCGGCAGCCTTTATCACGAGATTCTCGCCCGCTTCGTCATCGACGGCAACGATCCCGAGGCCGAGGACGCGGTGGCGCGGCTGCTGGCGATCGCCCGCGTGCGCTTCGACGCCGAGGCGCTGCCGGCCGACATCGATGCGGTGTGGTGGCCGCGAATGCAGACGTTGGCGGAGAACTACATCGCCTGGGAGCGCGAGCGCGCCGACCGCGTCGTGTCCCGCCACGCGGAGGCCGGCGGGCGCTTCGACTTCACCGATCTGTCGACGCGGCTGACCGGTTTCGCCGACCGTATCGATCGCCTCACCGACGGCTCGATCGAGATTCTGGATTTCAAGACCGGAGCCAATCCGTCCGTGTCCCAGGCGCGCGCCCTGCTCGCCCCGCAATTGCCGCTGGAAGGCGCGATGGCCAAGCTCGGTGCCTTCGCGGACGCCGGAAAGGCATCGCGGATTTCCGATCTCGTCTATGTCCGCCTGCGCGAACGGGCGCTCAGCGAGGACCGGCTCGCCACCGATGGCGGGCGCAATGGCGAGCCGGTCGACCCGGACGCGCTTTCGGACGAGGCGCTGGCGAAGTTCCGCGCGTTGGTCGCCGCCTTCCGCGACGAGGCCAAGCCCTTCACGTCGCGGACGCGGCCGTTCCTCGCGGGCGACTTTTCCGGCTCCTACGACCATCTGGCGCGGGCGCAGGAATGGTCGATCGGGGCGGACGAGACCGGCGAGGGACCCGCATGAGCCAGTTTGTCGGCATTGCCGAGACCAGCCGGCTGCAGCAGATCGCTGCCGATCCGAGCCGCTCGGTCTTCGTGTCGGCCAATGCCGGTTCGGGCAAGACCCACGTTTTGACCGAGCGGGTGGTGCGGCTGTTGCTCGCAGGCGCGGAGCCGTCGAAGATCTTATGCCTCACCTACACCAAGGCGGCGGCCGCCGAGATGTCGACACGGGTGTTCGGCCGGCTGGCCAAGTGGGCGACGGCTGAGGACGCCGCGCTGCATGCGGAACTGGCCAAGCTCGACGGCACACCGCCGTCAGACGCCCGGCTTCGTGCTGCCCGCCGCTTGTTCGCAGAGGCCCTGGAGACGCCGGGTGGGCTGAAGATTCAAACCATTCACGCCTTTTGCGAATCGATCCTGCATCAGTTCCCGCTGGAAGCGAATGTTCCCGGCCATTTCGAGGTGCTCGACGATTCCGGCAGCGAGGCGCTGCTTGGCGAGGCCCGCCGTCGGCTGATTACCGGCGCCAGCCGGACCGAGGGCGACGCCGATGAGGCGCTCCCGCTCGCCGAGGCCTTCGCCACCGCTTTGTCGCTGGCCGGCGAATGGGGCCTCGATCAGCTGATCGGCGAGATCGTCCGCAAGCGCGACGCGATCCGCCGGCACATCGACGCGGCCGGCGGCCTCGACGGCGCCCTCGCCCTGTTGCGGTCGGGGCTCGGACTTGCGACGGACGAGGACGAAGCGGCGATCCTGGCCGACGCATGGCCGGCTCCGGGCTTCGACGAAACGTTTTGCCGCGAAGTCCTGACGGTCACCGAAACCAGTCCGAAAGCCACCGACAAGAAGCTGGTCGATCGGCTGAATGCGCTGCTCGATCCCGGCACCGATGCGGCGCGCTTCGAGGCACTGCGCACGCTTTGCCTCAAGAAGGACGGCGGGCCCTACAAGCCGGGAAGCGTCGCGACGAAATGGGTCACCGATTTCTTCGAGGATTTCGCCGACCGCCTTCAGCAGCTCGCGGACCATGTCCTCTCCATGGAAGACCGGCTCGCCTCGGTTCGGCTGTTCCGGGCGAGCGCGGCGGCGCTGGTTATCGCCGACGAATTCCAGCGCGACTACGCCATCCTCAAGCGCCGGCGCGGCAAGCTGGATTTCGAGGATCTGATCGTCCGGACCGCCGATCTCCTGACCCGTGCCGAGGCCTCGGCCTGGGTCCACTACAAGCTCGACCAGGGCATTGACCATGTGCTGATCGACGAGGCACAGGACACCAGCCCGCGCCAGTGGCAGGTGATGCGTCAGCTGGTCGACGAGTTCTTCGCCGGCGAAGGCAGCCGCGAGGTCGTGCGGACGGTCTTTGCCGTCGGCGACGAGAAGCAGTCGATCTATTCCTTCCAGGGTGCCTCGCCGCGCATGTTCGCCGAGGAGCAGCGGACGGTGGAAGCACGGGCGGTCGCGGCAACCGCGCGCTTCGAGACGGTGCGGCTGACCCAATCCTTCCGGACGGCGAGCGACGTGTTGACCGCCGTCGACAAGGTGTTCGCCGACGCGGACAATCGGCAGGGACTGTCTTCCGACGACCTTCCTCCGACGCACCAGACAGCGCGCGACGACGGACCGGGGCTGGTCGAGATCTGGCCGGTCTATCAGGCCGAAAAGCGCGAGGAGCCACGCGATTGGCTGAAGCCGGTCGACGAGGAGCCGGAAAATTCGCCGGCCAACCGGCTGGCGCGGCGGATCGCCGGGCAGATCGGCGAATGGCTCGGCGACCCGATCGTCCACAAGGGCAAGCGGCGGGCGCTGACGGCGGGCGACATCATCATTCTGGTGCGCAAGCGCTCCGGCTTCGTCGAGGCAATGGCGAAAGCCCTGCGGGATGGCGGCATTCCCGTCGCCGGGGCCGACCGGCTGGTGATCACCGACCATATCGCCGTCAAGGATCTGATGGCGCTCGGCCGCGCGGTGGTCAATTTCGATGACGATCTGTCGCTCGCCGAAGTGCTCAAGAGCCCGTTCTTCGAGTTTTCCGACGACGAATTGATGGCGCTCGCGCTGTCGCGGGAGCCGCGCGAGCCCTTGTCGCTCGGGCTGCGGCGCCTGTGCGGCGAGACCGGCACGGCGCGCCTGCCGGACCTCGTGCCGAAGGAAACGGCGGCCGCCTTCATGGCCAAGGCGCGAGCGGCGCTGGCGCAGCTGGAGGAATTGCGCGACCGCGCCGGCTTCGAGACGGTCTTTGCCTTCTATGCGCGCCTTCTCGGTCCCGAGGGCGGACGGGCGCGACTGACCGCGCGGCTCGGCGCCGACGCGGGCGAGGTCATCGACGCGTTTCTCGACCTCACGCTGGCCTCGGAGGAGGCGGGCGAAACCGGCCTCGACGCGTTTCTCGCGACCCTTGCCGCCGACCCGCCGCAGATCAAGCGCGAGATGGAGCAGGGCCGCGGCGAGGTCCGGATCATGACGACCCACGCCTCCAAGGGTCTGGAAGCGCCGGTAATCTTCCTGGTCGATCCGGGCTCGGCGCCGTTCTCGCACGCTCACGGGGCGCGGCTGATGGAATGGCCGGGCATGGCGGGGCTTTATCCCGGCCAAGCGCCGGGATTTTTATGGCGCGCCGCGAAGGAGCTCGAAAACGATGCGATCGCCACGCTGAAGGATGCGGAAAAGCTTCGCGCCGAGGAGGAATACCGGCGGCTCCTCTATGTCGGCATGACGCGGGCGGCGGACCGTCTCGTGGTTTGCGGCGTCGCCGGCGTGCGCGGTCCGAACGAGCACTCCTGGCTGCAGCGGGTCCAGGCGGCGCTTCGGGAGGAGTGCGAGGAAGTCATGGACGCCGAAGGCGCGGTCTCCGCCTGGCGTTTCGGCTCGCGCGGCGCCGGCGACAAGCTGACGGTCGCGAGCGCCGACCGGGAGGCAGCGCGGCGGCAGATCGACCTTGCACCGCTGCCGCCGGAAATCCTGCCGCCACGTCCGCTCTCGCCCTCCTCGGCCGGCGATGCGGCAGAGCTGGTTTCCGACGAACTGGCGGCCGGCGAAATGCCCGCCTTCGTCTCGCCGGTTCTGGGCGAGGGGGCCGGCCGTGCGGGGGAGCCGTCCTTGGCGATCCGTCGCGGCCTTATCGTCCACAAGCTCTTGCAGGTGCTGCCCGACATCGCGCCCGACCAACGCGAGGCCGCGGCCCGCCGCTATGTGATACTCGGCGCCCCCGAGATGAGCCCGCGCGATCACGATCAGCTGATCGGCTCGGCGCTTGGCGTGATGGCGGAGCCGGAATTCGCCCCGATCTTCGCGGCCGGCAGCCGGGCCGAAATCTCGGTCGCGGGCGACATCTCCCTCGGTGGCCGAACCTATCGCGTCAACGGCACCATCGACCGGCTGGCGGTGACGGACACCAAAGTCCTGATCGTCGACTACAAAACCAATCGCCCGCCGCCCCGGACTTTGGACGCCGTCGCGCCGGCCTATATCCTGCAGCTGGCGCTTTATCGCGAACTACTGAAACCGCTCTATCCGGCCCATGCGATCGAGGCCGCGCTCGTGTTCACCGAGGCGCCGCTGCTTATCGTGCTCGCGCCGAACCTCATGGACGCGGTCATCGCGCGGCGCAGCGCCGTCGCCACGACCGCGACTGACCGTCAAGAGGATGCACCGCCGGCTTGATTTGGCGGACCACCCCTTCTACCTGTGTCTCGAACAAGGATTTTGGGAGCCGCCTGATGGCCACGACGAAGATCGACACCAACAATTTCAAGACCGACGTTCTGGAGAGCGACAAGCCCGTCGTCGTCGACTTCTGGGCGGAGTGGTGCGGCCCCTGCAAGATGATCGCGCCGAGCCTCGAGGAAATCTCCAACGAGATGGACAATGTCCGGATCGCCAAGGTCAATATCGACGAGAACCCGGACATCGCGGCGCAGTTCGGTGTCCGCTCGATCCCGACCCTGATGCTGTTCAAGAACGGCGAACCGGCCTCCGTGCAGGTCGGCGCCCAGTCGAAGTCGAAGCTCGTCGACTGGATCAAGGCCTCCGCCTGAGCGCCCCGAGCCTCGCGCGTTTCACGTGAATCAGCAAAAAGCCCGGGCGGATCGTCCGGGCTTTTTGATTCACATGAAACAATCCGACCGAGTCCGCGGCGGCGTCAGGCTTTTGCGTATTCCGCTTCGCTGACATGCTCCAGCCAGTCGACGGCGACGCCATCCTTCGCCTCCTGCATGGCGATGTGGGTCATTATCGTTTCCGGCCCGGCGCCATGCCAGTGCTTCTCGCCGGGCGGAATCCAGATCACGTCGCCCGCGCCGATCGTCTGGATCGGTTCGCCGAATGTTTGGAACCGGCCCGTTCCCGCGGTGACATAAAGGGTCTGCCCCAGCGGGTGGGTGTGCCACGCCGTGCGCGCGCCCGGTTCGAACATCACCACGACCGCCCGCAGACGCGCCGGCTCCGGTGCCTCGATGATCGGGTCCTGCCAGACCGTGCCGGTAAAATAGCTGGCCGGCACCCGCCGGGTCGGGACAGTCCCGCGACGCTTGATCTCCATTGCCTTCTCCCTGCCTTTTCCACGATCGACCGAGCCGCCGCGTCATCCGGGGCGACCATGCTTCCAGGGCGGTGCCCGTGGGGCGCCGACAGGTCGCAGTCCCTCAGCGCGGCGCCAGACCGCTCTGCGCCAGCACGTCCCCGACCAGATAGAGCGAGCCGCAGATCAGGAAGCGCGGCGCTCGATCGCTGTCCCATGCCGAGGAAACCAAGCGGATGGCTTCCTCCACGGACGCGCAGGGTTCGGCATCGAGCCCTGCCTCGATCGCCGCCTCGGCCAGCTCGTTCGGGTCGATGCCCGCGTGGGATGCCTCGACCGGAACCGTGAACACATGCCTGGCGATCCCCGCGAAGGACGCGAAAAAGCCCATCGGGTCCTTGGTGTTGATCATTCCGGCAATGAGGAACAACGGCCGTGAAACCCGTTCCTCCATGTCGGCAAGGGTCTCGGCGATCGCCGCCCCCGCGCCGGGATTGTGGCCGCCGTCGAGCCACAGTTCGGAGCCGGGAAAGGCGGCGCGATAGAGCGGACCCGAGCCGATCTGCTGCATGCGGCCCGGCCATTCCACATTCGCCAGGCCCTTCTCGATGGCCTGATCGCAGGGTCCGAAGCCGGCATGACGGAGCGTCGCGATCGCCGTCGCGGCGTTGATCAGCTGATGACGGCCCGGCAGCCGCGGCATCGGCAGGTCGAGAAGCCCCGTATCGTCCTGATAGACCAGCCGGCCATGCTCCTCATAGGCAAAGAAGTCCTGGCCGTAGACCAGCAGCGGCGCGTTGGCCCGGTCGGCCATGGCGGTGAGCACGTCCAGCGCCACCGTCTCGCTCTGCTGGCCGACGATGACCGGCACGCCCGGCTTGATGATGCCGCCTTTTTCCGCCGCGATCAGCTCCACCCGATCGCCGAGATAGGACTGGTGGTCGAGCGAGATCGAGGTGATCACGGTCGCGGCGGGCTTTTCAAGGACATTGGTCGCATCGAAACGTCCGCCGAGGCCGACCTCGATCAGCGCCACATCGGCCGGCTGCTCGGAAAACAGCAGGAAGGTGACGGCCGTCAGAATCTCGAAGACGGTGATCATTTTCCCGCCATTGGCGGCGGCCGCCCTCATCACGGCATCGGCCAGCAACCGATCGTCGACCAGTGCGCCAGGCCGGCCGGAGCGGCCGATCCGATAGCGCTCATGCCAGTTGACCAGATGCGGGGAGGTGTGGACGTGGGCCGCCCGGCTGTCGGCTTCCAGTATCGCCCGGCAAAAGGCCGTGACCGAGCCCTTGCCGTTCGTGCCCGCAATGTGGATCTGCGGCGGCAGACGGTGTTGCGGGTCGCCGAGATCGGCGAGCAGCCGGCTAATCCGGTCGAGCGACAGGTCAAACCCCTTCGGATGCTTCAGCATCAGGGATTCGATCTCTGTGGTGGCCAGCGAGGTCGTTGTCATGGACGAGAATTACGCGAGAGCATGAGCGGATGCAAAACCGATTCAGGCCGCCGGCTGCGGCTCGGACGGCGTGATCGCGGTCGCGGGCGCCGGTTCAGGCTCATCCTCGGTGCGGGCGGCTATATCCACGGGCGTCTTGGTCAACAGCTTGGTCAAATTCGCGATCGTCGCCTTCAGCTCGTGCCGGTGGACGACCATGTCGACCATGCCGTGGGCCATGAGATATTCGGCGCGTTGGAACCCTTCGGGCAGCTTTTCGCGGATCGTCTGCTCGATGACCCGGGCGCCGGCAAAGCCGATCACCGCGCCCGGCTCGGCGATATGGACGTCGCCCAGCATCGCATAGGAGGCCGACACGCCGCCGGCCGTCGGGTTGGTGAGGACGACGATATAGGGAAGCCCGGCCTCCTTCAGCATCTCCACCGCGACGGTGGTGCGCGGCAACTGCATCAGCGACAGGATGCCCTCCTGCATCCGGGCGCCACCGGACGCGGCGAAAAGCACGAGCGGCCGGTTTTCGGCAATGGCGGTCTCGAAGCCCTTGATGATCGCCTCGCCCGCCGCCATCCCCAGCGAGCCGCCCATGAAGGCGAAATCCTGGACAATCGCCATGATCGGCAAGCCGTCGATCGAACCGCGCGCCGCGATCACGGCGTCATCCATCTCGGCCTTCGCCTTGTACTCCTTGAGGCGATCCACATAGCGCTTGGAGTCGCGGAATTTCAGCGGATCGACCGCCACTTTCGGCAGTTCGATCGTCTCGTAGGCGCCGTCGTCGAAAAACGCCTTCAGCCTGTCCCGGCCGCGAATCCGCATGTGGAAGTCGGAGGATGGGATCACCCATTGATTGGCCTCCAGATCCTTGTGGAAGACCATCTCGCCGGTCTCCGGACACTTGATCCAAAGGTTTTCCGGCACCTCGCGATTGGCGAGGAGGCTGGAGATCTTGGGGCGGACGTAGTTGGTGATCCAGTTCACGGCGCGGCTGTTCCGATTGACAAGGGTTGTTTGCAGATGGTCGCGCGGTCAGGCATCCGCAAGACGGGCGGCGCGAACGCCGCCAGCGAGATCGCGCACCAGATCGGTGACCGCCGTCACCGTGCCGGCTCCCGGACGGCCGTCGGTCAGCGACGCTTCTATGGCGTTGATCAGCGCCGAACCGACGACGACGCCGTCGGCCGCACGGCCGATCTCGCGCGCCTGTTCGGCGCTGCGCACGCCAAAGCCGACGCAGACCGGCAGGTTCGTGTGGCCCTTGATGCGTCCGACCGCGGCGGCGACCTTGCCCGCGTCGGGCGCGGCCGAGCCGGTGATGCCGGTGATCGACACGTAATAGACGAAGCCGGAGGTGTTCTTCAGAACCGCCGGCAGGCGCTTGTCGTCGGTCGTCGGCGTCGCGAGGCGAATGAAGTTGAGCCCCTTGTCCAGGGCCGGCAGGCAAAGTTCGTCGTCCATTTCGGGCGGCAGATCGACGACGATCAGACCATCGACCCCGGCGGCCAGCGCATCCCGGACGAAGCGCTCGACGCCGTAGACGTAGATCGGATTGAAATAGCCCATCAGGATCAGCGGCGTCGTCGTGTCGCTTTCGCGAAAAGCGCCGACCATCGCCAGGGTCTTCTTGAGGCTTGCGCCGGCCTCCAGGGCGCGCAAGCCCGCCTTCTGGATAGCCGGACCATCGGCCATTGGATCGGAAAACGGCATGCCGAGCTCGATGATATCCGCACCGGCACCAGGCAGCGCTCTGACAATATCGAGCGCCGTGTCGTGGTCCGGATCGCCCGCCATGACGAAGGTGACAAGGGCGGGACGGTTCTCTTCGGACAGCGCCCGGAACCGGTCTTCAATGCGTGTGGTCATGTCAGGCTTTCGTCACTTCGGCGATCCACTCGGCGGTCGCCGCATCCACATGGTCGACGGCAAAACCGACGATCGCGGGCGTCTCGTACGGATGATGTTTGCGGATCGCCTCGCAGCAGGTATCGAACAAATCGGCACGGGTCTTGATCGTCAACGGCCATTCGTCGTGCCGCTCCTTCTTGCCCTGCCACAAATAGCGGCTGTCCACCTCCTTGCCGATATGGCAACAGGCAGCATAGCGGCCGTCGAGCAGCCCATGGGACAGTTCGCGCGCACCCTCGAGCGTCGGGCAGGTCACGTGGATTTCGACGATGTCGGTCATGGCACCCTCGGCTGGTCCATAGAGGATGCGGCCGGCTGTTGGACGAAAGCTTCAATGCGGGATTGGAAAGCGATCAAGCCAGTGATTATGGCAAGGGCCAAGATCACGACAGAAACGATGAAGCCTTTTCCTGGCAGATGCGACACTCGCTCCTCAAGTTTGGCGAGCCGGTCGCGTACGTCCCGCATATCGGTGCGCAACTCCGTAACGTCGCGTTCGATATGAGCAACACCGGCTTCGAGTTTGGCTACGCGTGGCTCCATGCCATCACCTCCCGAACCACCATCGCTGCCTCCACGATTAAAATGTGCTTCAACACGCTTTAGGAGCACCTTGGCATCGTCACGCGTATCGTTATCAGCAAAGACCTGCCTGATTTTCTGGGGTACATCACTCATCAGACCTGGTCCCCGCTAATTCTTCGACGAAATAGTCGAAGGCGGCTGTCGATTGCTCCGCAGACGCAATCAACTGTTCGATTTCTTTCGGAGAAATTTCTCCAAGTGCCATCGCCCCAAGAGCCGTAATCGTACGCTGCTGAAATGCTGCATTGGCGCTGAGATAGGCTAATAAGCCTATGATTTGGTTGGATTTAAGTGATATTTCGTCTTGATTTTCTAGGGCAGCCAACGCCTCGCGATGACGTTGCAGCCGCGTCGGTTCCTCATTCACACTACAGCTCCACGCCCAGATGCTTGGCCGCCGTGAACACGTCCTTGTCGCCGCGACCGCACAGATTCATCAGGATGATCTGGTCCTTGCCCATTTTCGGCGCGCGCTTGATGACTTCCGCCAGCGCATGGGCCGGCTCCAACGCCGGGATGATGCCCTCGACGCGGGTCAGCATCTGGAAGGCGTCCAGCGCCTCGGTGTCCATGATCGGGACATATTCGACCCGGCCGGAATCCTTCAGCCAGGAATGCTCCGGCCCGATGCCCGGATAGTCGAGGCCTGCCGAGATCGAGTGACCCTCCTTGATCTGGCCGTCCTCGTTCTGCAAGAGATAGGTGCGGTTGCCGTGCAGGACGCCGGGCGAGCCCGCCGTCAGCGAGGCGCAATGCTCCTCGCCGTCGAGCCCCTTGCCGCCCGCCTCGACGCCGACCATCGCCACGTCCTTGTCGTCGAGGAAGGGGTGGAACAGGCCGATGGCGTTGGAGCCGCCGCCGACGGCGGCGACCAGCAGGTCCGGCAGCCGGCCCTCGGCCGCCATCATCTGTTCCTTCGCCTCCCGGCCGATCACGCTCTGGAATTCTCTGACGAGTTCGGGATAGGGATGCGGGCCGGCGGCGGTGCCGATCAGGTAATAGGTGGAATCGACATTGGTCACCCAGTCGCGCAGTGCCTCGTTCATGGCGTCCTTGAGCGTGCCGTGGCCGGAGGTGACGGGAACCACTTCCGCTCCCAGCAGCTTCATGCGGAATACGTTGGGCGACTGCCGCTCGACATCGGTCGCGCCCATGTAGACGACGCAGGGAAAGCCGAAGCGGGCGCAGACCGTCGCCGTCGCGACGCCGTGCTGGCCGGCCCCGGTCTCGGCGATGATCCGCGTCTTGCCCATCTTCTTGGCGAGCAGGATCTGGCCGAGGCAGTTGTTGATCTTGTGCGAGCCGGTGTGGTTCAGCTCGTCGCGCTTGAAATAGATCTTGGCGCCACCGAGCTTTTCGGTCAGCCGCTCGGCGAAATACAGCGGCGACGGCCGGCCGGTATAATGGGTGTTGAGATTGTCGAGCTCGGCCTTGAACGCCGGATCAGCTTTCGCCGCCTTCCAGGCGTCCTCCAGATCGAGGATCAGCGGCATCAGCGTCTCGGCGACGAAACGCCCGCCGAAATGACCGAAGCGGCCGTCCTCGTCGGGACCGGCGCGAAACGAATTCGGGGTCAGCGGCTGGTTCACGAGGCACGGGCCTTTCTCGCCGGCTCCTCCATACGGAGACGATCCAGCGCGTCGAAGAATGAATGAATGCGACCGACATCCTTGACGCCGGGCGCGCTCTCGACACCGGACGACACGTCGATGCCCGACGGCCGCGCGCTGCGGATGGCATCAACGACATTGTCGGCGTCGATGCCACCGGAAAGCATGTAGGGCGGAGCCGGGTCAAGGCCGGCAAGAATCCGCCAGTCAAAAGCGACGCCGTTGCCGCCGGGAAGGTTGGAGCCCTTCGGCCGCCTGGAATCCAGCAGCAGACGGTCGGCGACATTTAGATAATCCGCGATCGCGGCAAGGTCGGCGGCCTCGGCGATGGGCAGCGCCTTCATGATCTTCAGACCGGTGGACGCCTTGATCGCGGCGACCCGCTCCGGGCTCTCCTTGCCGTGCAATTGCAGCCAGTCCGGACGTATCTCGGTCGCGAAACGCGTCACCAGATCATCGTCCGGATCGACGGTGACGATGACCGTCTCGGCGCGCCCCGCCACGGAGCCGACGTGGTCCGCCATCGCGGCGACGTCGAGATGGCGCGGGCTCTTGGCGAAATGCACGAAGCCGACATGGCTGGCGCCACGCGCCAACGCCGCCGCAAGCGTCTCGGGCGTCGACAGGCCGCAGATCTTGACGTCGAGTTTCATGCCATTTCCAAGTGATTGACGGTCTCTCGATCCCGCTTTGTGATCGTATCGATATCTGAAGCTCCGGTCACGAATGCAAGCGAAAGGAATGACAATGAAGGATTTGCGCGGATTTCGAGAGCGCCTGGAGCCGCTGTTATCCGAAAAGAATTCGAGACCCTTCGTATGCAAGGGATCGCCGCTGGCGTGCCGATCATTTGTCGTAGGCCTCAATGCTGCGACCGAATTGCCGCATGATTTCTTTTCATACTGGTCCGATGAGGACGGCTTTCTCTACAAGGAATTCTCAGAGGATTACGACAAGACCCGGAAGAGAGGTGGCAACCGTCCACGGATCGAGAGGATTTCAGCAGGGCTGGGTTCATGCCTTGAAACCAATCTGTATGCGATGCCGACGAGGAAAGCCGCCCTCCTCAAGGCGAAAGATCGCAAAGCGCCTTTGATCGAATTTTTATTTGACGAAATTCATCCGGCTTTGATTTTCGTGCATAGTGGTGAGCCGATTAAATTCTTCGAGCGGATGACCGGTTTGCGTGCCGGACCAGATCCGGCCAGGGCGAAATGGCTCGACCATGAATTCATCTTGGTCGGCCGATCAGGTCCTTTGTACACCTTGGGTTTGACGGATGCGGATCAGTTGGGAGATCGCCTTTCGAGCTTGATCTGACATGAGGCGCCTCACCCAAACTCAATCGCATGCAGCCCAGCGCCGTGTCGCTTCAGCCAGGTCTTGCCGTGGTCCATGCCGGGGCAAAGCTCGCGGCAGTGCGCCCAGAAGGCGGGTCCGTGGTTCATCTGACGGAAATGCGCCACCTCATGGGCGACGAGATAGTCCAGCACCGCCGGCGGGGCCATGACGATCCGCCAGGAAAAGGCCAGCCGCCGGTCGATGGTGCAGGAGCCCCAGCGGCTTTTCGTGTCCTTCAGCGCCATGGCCCGTGGACGCAGACCCACCGTAGCCGCGTGGCGGTCGACGCAAGCTTGCAGATCATGCCGCGCCTCACGCTTCAGCGCCTCGACGACGCGGCGGGAAAAATGCTCGGGCTCGCCGCCGACGAAGAGATGCGTCTCTCCGTCGACCGTCTCGAACCGGCTGGCGCGGCGCTCGGAAGCCTGGACCAGCCGCAATTGGCCGCCCCGAAACGGGATCAAGGCGCCGTCGGCCGCGACGATCCGGTCGGGCGCCCGCGCGACGCGCTCCTCGACCCAGCCGCGATGCCGCTCGAGAAATTCCGCAATCGCCCGCGCCGGCACCTTTTGCGGCGCCGTGACGACGATTCCGGTTCCGCCAGGGGCCAGCCGCAGGATCAGCCGCCTGGCGCGCGGATTGCGCCGCACGGTGACCGGGACCGGGCCGGCGGCAAGGTCCAGACGCTCGGGAATTGCGGGCGTATTCGCGTTCCGCCGGGAAAAGAAAAGCGACATCGGCAAGACGAACCGTTCCTCGAAGCAGCCCATCGCCGCGATTCGATCCCCACCCTATAACGGAGGCCGCCGGAACGCGACAAAAAGACGGCGGCGTCCCGAAGGACACCGCCGTTGCATCATGCGCTATGCCTGACCGGTCATAGGTCAGGCGGGCTGACCGTCGATGGTCTGGCCCGACGCGCGGTTCTGGCGGTCAGCCATGAAGCGGTCGAACTCCTGCTGGTCCTTGGCCCGGCGCAACTCGCGGGCATAGGATTCGAACTCGGCCGCCGCCTCGTTCAGCCGGCGCCGCTCCTGGTCGAGGCGGGACAGCTCCTTTTCGCGCCACTCGTCGAAGGCGACGTTGCCCGTACGGGTCTCGGCAAAGGGATTGGCCACGCCGGTGCGCTTCAATCCGCCGAAGAAACGGTCGGTCGAGCGGTTGACGTCCCGCCGGAAGCTCTCCAAACGATCACCCCAGAGAATGTAGGCGAGCATCGCCAGGCCGAGGGGCCAGTAAATCATGAAACCGACCACCATCAATGCTATGGTCGCGGGCGTCCAGGCCGGACGGATCAAGGCTTGCGAAGTCATCGCTGACGCTTCCTTTCGAGAATGGCCGCGATGCTCAAGCATCGCGGGGGCTTCGACAATTCGACACGGTAGTATTCAGATGGTGAGGATGGTTCGCCCGTTCAATTGCCTGCAAGCGAAAATCGGCATCGAGCGCGGCGCTCTCGGGCGCGAGGAGGCCCCGCCGGCGATGTCTTCCGAGCATCCAGGCCCCTGGACGGCGGGCGTTCCGGCGTTTGCACCGGCTGCGCAAAGCGCCCGGTCTTGAGCGTCCTTGCGGCCTGTTTCGGTCTGTTCTGGGGCGCTTTCCTGGCCGCGACCATCCTGCCCGGCGCGTCCGAGCTCCTGCTCATCGGGCTGATCGCGGAAGGCATCGCCGACCCATGGCTGCTGGTGCTTGTGGCGGGCACCGGCAACACGCTTGGCTCGGTGGTGAACTGGCTCTGCGGCCGGTTCCTGCTGCGCTTTCAAGACCGGCGCTGGTTTCCGGTCAGGCCGAAGCAACTTGAAGCGTCGACCCGCTTCTTCCATCGCTACGGCATCTGGACTCTGTTGTTCGCCTGGTCGCCGCTCGGCGGCGACGCGCTGACCGTGATCGCCGGCGTCTTGAGGGTCCCGCTCCTACCGTTCACGATCCTCGTCGCCGTCGGCAAATTCGCGCGCTATGTCGTCGTCGCGGGCGCGACGCTCGCCTGGCCGGGGCTTTGATCGCGGCCGGCGAGCGCATCGCACACACTATGCTGGCACAGTCCCACCCGGAAGGGCATTCTTCGCCTCATGGACCTGACGATACCCATCGACGCCTATTGCGAGCGGATCGGCACGGGCTTTTGGGCCGAACCGCTCAACGCATCCTCGAATATCGCCTTCCTCGCCGCGGCGGCACTGGGTCTGTGGTATTGGCGGCGCGCGCCAACCCGAGATCAGCCGAGCCTCTTTCTGATCGGGCTCGTTGCCATCGTGGGAACCGGCTCGTTCCTGTTCCACACCTTCGCGAACCGCTGGTCGATTCTCGCCGACGTCATTCCGATCGCGATCTTCATCTATGCCTATTTCGGCCTCGCACTCCGCCGCTTCGTGGGGATATCCAGGAGGGCGGCGTTCGCCGGCACGCTCGGCTTCCTCGCCGTCTCCCTGACGGCCGAGCCGCTGCTCGCCCCGCGTCTTGGATCATCGGCCGGTTACGTCCCGGCGCTTTTCGCGCTGTATGCCATCGGCGCCTATCTCGTCGCGCGGGCCCATCCGCAGGGCTGGCTGGTGTTCGCCGCCGGCGCGGTCTTCACCGTGTCGCTGGCGTTGCGCATGGCCGACCTGCCGCTCTGCCCACAATGGCCGCGCGGCACCCATGTCTTCTGGCACATTCTGAACGCCGCGACGCTGGGGCTTCTGCTCGTGGCGGCGGTGCGCGGCGCGCCGCCCGAGCCACGCTGATGGATGGGCGCCCGCCCGCCGCCAATGAAAGGCCTTGTTAAGCCGAGCGCCTTGAAACCTGGCGCGCGCAAAAAAATGGCCGGACGCCTCCCCCGAAGCACCCGGCCGTGGCGGTCCCCCGCCTTGCAAAACCGTCTCGCCGCGATCGTGCGGCTTGGTCAGGCGCCGGCGTAACCCGCCGCCATCCGCTCCTTGCCCTGCCTCACCACAACCCGGGCATCCATGGGGACGCGCTCATAGAGATCGAGAATGTCCTGATTCATCAGACGGATACAGCCAGACGACGCGGCTGTGCCGATCGTCCACCATTCCGGCGTACCGTGCAGACGGAACAACGTGTCCTTGCCGCCCTGATAGAGGTAGAGCGCGCGGGCTCCCAGCGGGTTGCTCAGGCCCGGGTCCATGCCTTCGCGATAAGGCTCGAGCTCCGGTTTGCGGTCGATCATCTCGGCCGGCGGAAACCATTTCGGCCAGGAGCGCTTGGCGCGAATGTTCGCTTCACCCGACCAGGAAAAGCCGGCACGCCCGACACCGATGCCGTAGCGCATCGCCATGCCGTCGGCCTCGACGACATAGAGGAACCGGTTCGGCGTATCGACCACGACCGTTCCCGGCTCGTATTTGCGGCCTTCCTCGAAGGACACCCGCTGACGCAGGTATTGCGGATCGATCTTGTCGGTCGGAATGGCGGGCAGGGCAAAGCCCTCGTCGACCACGGCCCCATAACCCAGCTTCGTCGTCGCGCCGGCGCTGCCGTCCATTGGCAGGGAATCGGGCGCCGTGTAGGCGGCAACCTGCGTAGTGCCAGACGGCGTCAGCGACGCGCGCTCGGATGTCGCGCACCCCGCCATCGTCGCGACCGACAGCAGAGCAGCGCCTGCGAGGATAATCTGTCTCATCTTCATAACGAATGCCAAGTTGGGTGCGATGGATGAAGCGGCCGCTCTGCGGACCGCGCGGGTCTGATTGCCGACCATCTGAAGCCGTCACTTCGATAAGCCGCACAATATGTTGAAGCAATGACCCTTTGTGGCACACGGATGGTTAATAAGCGCTTTGTTGCGGCCGGGTGACAGTTGACGGAGCCGGTGGACGCGACATCTCCTTCCCGTCGAGATGATCGAAGCCACCAACGAGGACGTCTCATGAATATCGGGGAAGCATCCCGGTTGTCGGGTCTGCCGCCGAAGACGGTCCGCTATTATGAGGAAGTAGGGCTGATAAAGCCGGCCCGGGCATCCAACGGCTATCGCTGCTACCGCGACCGGGACGTGCACATGCTGCGTTTCCTGCAGCGCTCGCGCTCGCTCGGCTTTACCATAGACGAAGCGCGGCGGTTGTTGTCGCTCTACGAGGATTCCAACCGCAAGAGCGAGGATGTCAAACGCCTCGCCAGTTCGCGGATTGCGGAGATCGACCGCAAGATCGCGGAACTGAAGTCGCTGAAGCGCGCGCTCGCGGACCTCTCCGAGCAATGCCATGGCGGTCATGCACCGGACTGTCCCATCCTCGACGAGATCGCGGGAAAGATCCGGGAGGAGGCGTAGATTCTCGCCCTTGCGCGTGGAATGCCGGTGACGTGCGCCGGCTCGGCGTCTGTTTCTGGTTTGTTTCCGTTTTTCGCTTGCCGGCCAGCGTCCGTCCGGACTATCGATGACGAATGCCGCTCGTCTCTCCCTTCCCCGTCGATCCGCTTGTCGACGGACGCCAGTCGGAGCGCGCCCTGCTGGTGCGCCGCGGCGTGCAGCGGCTGATGACCGCGCGGCGGGTGGCGCTGCTTCCCGAAATGCCGCTGGCCTCCGGTCGGCGAGCCGACCTGATTTGCCTTTCGGAGAAGGGCGAATTTTCGATCGTGGAGATCAAGACCTCAATCGAGGATTTTCGCGTCGACAAAAAATGGCCGGACTATCGGCAGCATTGCGACCGGCTGTATTTCGCCACCCACCCGGGCGTGCCCGCCGAGATTTTCCCGCCGACCTGCGGGCTCATCGTGTCGGACGGCTATGCGGCTGAAATCCTGCGGGACGCACCGGAAGAAAAGCTGGCGGCCGCAACCCGCAAGGCCCTGATGCTGCGCTTTGCGCGATTGTCCGCCGATCGCCTGCTGCAGGCGGAATGGGCGGCCAACCCCTTCATGACCAGTCCTCAGACCGAACTTTGACCGGACCGGCGAGCGGCGCGTCAGCGCGGCGCGCGCTTGGCGAGGATGCGCTGCAATGTCCGCCGGTGCATGGACAGCCGCCGGGCCGTCTCCGAGACGTTGCGGTCGCATAGCTCGAAGACCCGTTGAATGTGCTCCCAGCGCACGCGATCGGCCGACATCGGATTTTCCGGGGGCTCGGCGCGCGCCTCGCCATCGCATGCAAGCGCGGCCACGATGTCCTCGACTTCCGCGGGCTTGGTCAGATAGTCGACAGCGCCGAGCTTCACGGCGCTCACCGCCGTCGCGATGTTGCCATAGCCGGTCAGAAC
This sequence comes from Aurantimonas marianensis, assembly GCF_024195285.1. GTDB lineage: Bacteria > Pseudomonadota > Alphaproteobacteria > Rhizobiales > Rhizobiaceae > Aurantimonas > Aurantimonas marianensis. Next base: position 22,541 of record NZ_JALHBS010000009.1, on the reverse strand, counting down.
AATCGCGCGCACGTCCTGGCGCGCCTGCCGCAGGGCCGCAATGAGGTCGAGCCCGCTGCCATCGCCGAGCCGGAGATCGACCACCGCGCAAGCCGGCGGGTCCAATCGTAGCCGCTCCAGCCCGTCCGCCAGGCCGTCGGCGGTCACGACATCGAAACCGCGTTGTTCGAGCTCCCGGCTCATGCGCAAGAGAAACGTTCTGTCATCGTCGACGAGAAGCAGCGACTGGGTCCCATCCCGGGTCCGGCAGCCATGCGGGGCGACATCTCCCCCTTCTCTCGGCATCGCGCTTTCCTTCGTTTCTCGTGTCATGGCGTCGGGTCGTCTTCGCTACGAATTCAAAAATGCGCTCGGCTCCGCGCGCGCGGGAAGCTTCCGCGGGCCGCCCCGCATGATACCGTACGCGTCCGGTCGCAAAGCGGATCACCCGACCGATGGAACTTCGTGACCTGTCGCCCGCTTAGCCTTCATCCCATCGACGAAGGAATCGACCCATGACACTCGCCAATCTCAACGACATCTATCTCGACCAGCTTCAGGACGTTCACAGCGCGGACTCGCAGGCGGCGAAGGTGACGCGCGAGCTCGCCGACGCCGCGCATGACGACGACCTCAAGAAGGCGCTCCAGGCAGGCGTCCACGGCATCGAGGACGGTCTGAAGACGCTGACGGACATCATCGCGGCGCATGGCGCCAAGCCGGGCAAGGAATTCTGCAAGGGGATGGAAGGTCTGGTGAAAGAAGCTCGCGCCCACGGAATCGAGGAGGACATCACCGACCCCGACGCGCGAGACGCGATGATCATCAGCCAGTATCAACGCATGGCGCACTACGCGATCGCCGGCTATGGCTGCCTCGCCGCCTTCGCCAAGCGCCTCGACCTGCGAGATGACGCCGACAAGCTCCAGAAATGCCTCGACGCGACCTATCATGGCGACCGCACGATGACGAAGCTCGCCGAGGGCGGCATCAACAAGGCGGCCATGAGCTAAGCGGCCGGGCTATTTTCGCGGCTTGGCCCGCGCCGTCGGGGCGGCGCCGGCGGGGTCCTCAGGCCAGACGTGCTTGGGATAGCGGCCGCGCAAGTCCGCCCGCACATCTGCCCAGGACCCGGACCAGAAGCCCGGCAGATCGCGGGTGATCTGGATCGGCCGGTGGGCCGGTGACAGCAGCTCGATGGTCAGAAGCAGCCGTCCGTCGGCGATTGCCGGATGGCGCGTCAGACCGAACAGTTCCTGTACCCGGATCGCGAGAACCGGCTGGTCTTCGTCGTAGCGGATCGGCACGCGCGAGCCGGTCGGCGCCTCGAAATGCGACGGTGCGAGCTCATCCAGCCGGCCGCGCAATTCGTCCGGGATCAACCCACGCAGCGCCTCCGACAGTGCGCCGGGGGTGATTTGCGCCAGGCTCGTCACCCCCGGAAGATACGGCAGCAGCCAGTCGTCGAGACCGGCGAGCAGCGCCGCGTCGGACAGATCCGGCCAGGGCGGGCCATAGGCCTTGGCCAGAAACCGCAAGCGCCGCAACAGCCGCTCGCCCTCCTTGCCCAAGGGCAGCGCCGCAAGGCCGAGGCGGCGAATGCCCTCGGCAAGTGCCCGGCCGGTCGCTTCGCCGGACGGCGCGGGCAGCGGCGCCTCCGACAGCGTCGCGCGGCCCAGACGCCGGATGTTGCGCGCCCGCACCGCGCGCGCCGTTCCATCGAAGGCAACGACCAATTCGCTGACGGCCCGTTCGGCGGCGATCCGCTCCATCGCCGCCTCGCTGAGCGCGGTGGCCGACAGGATACGGCCGGCGCGCGCCTGGCCCTGCAAGTCGGCGACGACCAGGAATTTTTCGCGGGCCAGCGCTGTCGTCTCGTCGAGGACGCCGCCGCGCCCACTGGTGAGGACGAAATGACCGCGGGCACCACGGGCGACCGCGATCCGGTCGGGATAGGCGAGCGCCAGCAGCGCCCCCGCTTCGTCCGGCGCGTCCTCGCCGGAAGCGGATGCGGCCTCGCGCGCCGTCGCGGCGATCCGCCGTGCCAGGCCGTGCGCCGCCTTGGCGCGCGGGCCGCGATCGGCGCGAAACCGGCGCAGGCGCTCGGAAAGATCGGTATCGGTGCCGCCGAGGCCGCGTTCGGTGAGGAGAAGGGCGAGCATCGCCGCCTCGAGCCGGGCCCCGTCACCGGCCGAAACGACCATCCGGGCCAGCCGCGGCGGCAAGGCGAGAGCCCGCATCGCCTTGCCCGTCGCCGTGAGCCGGCCGGTTTCGTCGAGCGCCCCGAGGTCCGCAAGCAGTGCCCTCGCCTCGGCAATGGCGGGCGCCGGTGGAGGATCGAGGAAGATGAGATCCGACGGCTCTGCGACGCCCCAGGCCGCGCAGTCGAGAACGAGACCGGACAGGTCGGTCGCGAGAATCTCCGGCCGGTCGAAGGCGTCCAGCGCGGCCGTCTGCTCGGCGCGCCACAGCCGGATCGCGGTTCCGGGCGCGGTGCGTCCGGCGCGGCCCGCCCGCTGGTCGGCCGAAGCGCGCGACACGCGCACCGTCTCCAGGCGCGACAGGCCGGTGGCCGGCTCGAACACCGGCTGCCGCCTCAGTCCTGAATCGATGACGACAGAGACCCCGTCGATGGTCAGCGACGTCTCGGCGATAGCGGTGGCGAGGACGATCTTGCGGGTGCCGACGGGCGCCGGGCGAACGGCACGATCCTGCGCCGCGCCATCCATGGCGCCGAACAGCGGCGCGACAACGACATTTTCGGGGACGATGGTACCCAGCCGCTCGGCGACCCGCTCGATCTCGCGCTGGCCCGGCAGGAAGACCAGAAGGCTGCCCGCCTCCTCGGCCAGCGCCGCCCGCGCGGCGGCGACGACCGCGTCCTCCACCGGCTCGGTGCCGGGCCGGTCGCGGTAGCGGACCGTCACGGGAAAGGCACGCCCGGCGCTCTCGATCACCGGGGCGTCGCCAAGCAGCGCGGCGACGCGGGCGCCGTCGAGGGTCGCCGACATGACCAGAATCCGCAGATCCTCGCGCAGCGCCGAGGCGACGTCCAGCGCCAGCGCCAGGCCGAAATCGCCATCCAGCGAGCGCTCGTGGAATTCGTCGAAGAGAACGGCCGCGACGCCCTTGAGCTCGGGGTCCGACAGGACCATGCGGGTGAAGACACCTTCGGTGACGATCTCGATCCGGGTCTTCGCCGAGACCCTGGTGTCGAGCCGCATGCGCCAGCCGACGGTCTCGCCCACCGCTTCGCCGATGATCTCAGCCATCCGCCGCGCCGCGGCGCGGGCGGCGAGCCGGCGCGGCTCGACGAGGAGTATCTTGCCACTGGCCATGAAGGCTTCGCCCAAGCGGTGCAGCGGCACCAGCGTCGTCTTGCCAGCGCCGGGCGGGGCGACGAGCACGGCGCGGCCAGCGTCGGTCAGGGCGGCGGCGACGTCGGAAAGGACCGCCGAGACCGGCAGTTCGGGAAGCGCTAGCCGCGTCACGGCTCCCCCGCCGCCGGCAGTTCCACCATTGGCCCGCCCGCCGCTTCTGCGTCCTCGCGGTCATGGGTAACCAGCAACGCGGGTATGTCGCGCTCCGCGACGAGGCCGAAGACAAGGCGCCGGATCGTTTCGCGCAATTCGGCATCGAGACCCGAGAAGGGCTCGTCGAGAAGCAGCGCCTTCGGTTCGGCCAGGAGCGTGCGCGCCAGCGCGACGCGGGCGGCTTGACCGCCGGACAGGGTCGCGGGATCGCGGGCGAAATGGTCTCCAAGGCCGACCTTGTCCAGCATCGTCTCCGCCGCCCGACGGCGGGCATGGCGGCCCTTGATGGCGGATGGCAGGGCGAACAGAAGGTTCTCGCCGACCGACATGTGGGGAAGCAGCAAAGCGTCCTGGAAGAGCAGGCCGATGCGACGGCGCTCCGGCGGCAGCCCGGTCAGGTCGCGGCCATCCAGCTCGACGCGTCCGCTTGCCTGGAAGGCCGGATCGAGAAAGCCGGCGATCAGCGCGAAGAGCGTCGATTTGCCGGACCCGGACGGCCCCATGACACTCAACGTCTCTCCGGGTGCGATGCGTGTGTTCAGCGCCAGCAGCCGGCGCTCGCCGAGCCGGATCTCTACGTCGTCGAGCCGAAGTCCCCTGTCATCCATCATCATCCGGCCCTCATGCCGCGCCGGTGACGCCAGAGCAAGATCGGAACGAGACCGGACGCGGCGAAGGCGAGGAACGGCAGCAGCGTCTGCAGCAGCGCATAGGCGCCGATGATCCGGCGATTGCCGCCCGAAGCCAGCGCCACCGCTTCGGTCGTGATGGTCGGCAGCCGTCCGGCGCCGACGAGAACGGTCGGCAGATATTGTCCGACCGAGACGGCGAGGCCGATCGCCAGCGCGGTCAGCACCGGCGCGGTCAGCATCGGCAGACGCACCCATGTGAACACGGACATGCGCGAGCGGCCGAGGCTTGCCACGACCCGCTCGTAGCGGGGATCGAGGGCGAACCAGGGATCGGCGAGGGCCAGCGCCGCATAGGGCGCGACGAAGACGAGATGGACGGCGACGAGCAGCGGGATCGACGGGGTCAGGCCGACGACCAGAATCAGCACCTGCAGGCCGAAGACGAAGGAGATCTGCGGCACGATCAGCGGCAGATACAGCAACCCGGCGATCGCCCGGGGCAATCGCACCGCGCCGCCGCGCGCCGCCGGAAACCGGCGGCGATGGCCTTCGAGCAGCGCCATGACGAGGACCAGCGCCAGCAAGGCGGCGGCCAGCGCGACGACGAAGGTCGTCCAGAGCGGGCCGGACGCCCCGACGAGCGCCCGGCGCCAAGTGGTCAGGTCGAAGCTACGCGGCAACAGGTCGGGAAAGCCCCAGAGGCCCGCCACCGACCAGATCAGCAGCATCGCGAGCCCGAGAAAAACCGCGATCCCCGACAACGCGACCGGCACCGCGGCGAGATCGCGCGCCAGCCGATCGTGGGCGAAGCGCCGACCGGTGTGGGCGAAGCCTCGGCAGGCCCAGCCCATCACGCGCTCGCCGGCCAGCCAGACCAGAATGACGAACAGGGTCGCGCCAAGCTGCAAGATCGCCCCCGCGGAAGCCTGAAAGCGCATGGCCAGATCCGGATCGCCCATCCAGCCGAGCAACCGCACCGCGAGCGGCGCCGGCGTCGAGGGTCCGAGGATCAGCGCCACATCGACGACAGAGGAAGCAAAGGCCGCGACCGCGATGACCGGCAGACGGATCTGCCGGTAGACCGAGGGCCAGATCGCCAGCATGAAACCGGCGATCCGGCCATAGCCGAGCGAGCGGGCCAGCCGCATCCGCCGCTCGGGATCGGCCTGCGGCAGCGCGGCGAAGGCCACAAGCAGCAGGAACGGCATTTCCTTGGCGACCAGCGCGGCCATCATCGAAAGGGCAAGCGGATCACCGACGACCAAAAGATCCGGCGGGCGGTCGAAGCCGAGCGCGGCGGCGGCAAGGCGGAAGACCAGCCCGGACGGGGCGATCAGGAAGAGAAGGCCGAAGGCCGCGGCGGCATGGGGCACGGCCAACAGCGGCGCGAGACCTTGGCGGGCGAGGCGGAATGTGCGCGTGCCGAAGAAGGCGGCCAGAAAGATCGCTACGCCCACCACCGAGACGAAGGTCGTCAGCAGCCCGGACGCGACGCTCAACGCAACCGATGTACCGATGCCCGGCTCATTCAGGAGATCGCGAAACGGTTGCAGCGAGACCGTGTCCCCGCCAAGCGCCGGCAGATAGCCGAAGGCTGGGAGGATCGCGCCGGCGAGGCCAACAGCGACTGGAGCGGCGAGGAGGAGCGCGATCAGGTATGGGTTAATGAACAGACCGGAGGAGCGTGGTTGCCTATCGTTGCGCTCGCGTTGCGGCTGGGCTGATAGAGGTAACTGGTCCAAAGTCAGATCTATCGCCCGTAGTGCAGACGACACGCCGCAATTTCCAGTGTCTGGTTTGTCCCGCTTCCGGTCACCCGATAGACCAGCCGGTGTTCTCGGGTGATACGGCGGGACCACCAACCCTGGAGCCGCCCCTGCAAGGGTTCCGGCTTACCGATGCCGGAAAATGGTGATCGCATAGTGTCTTTGATCAACGCATTCAGGCGGCTGAGGCCGGTGCGACCGGTTTCTAGCCAGTATTGATATTCGGTCCAGGCGTCGGAGGAGAAGACAAGCTTCACTCCTCCGACAAGTCGTGGACCTCTCCCTTACCCGAATCAAGCTCGGAAATCGACCGTAACAGGCGCTCGGCATTGGTCGGAGAACTCAGGAGATGGAGCGTTTCGCGCATCCCCTCCCACTCCGATAGAGCCATAACGACCAGCGGCTCGTGGTTCTGCCGCGTGACCACCAGTTCGGTGCGGTCCGCTTCGACCCGATCGAAATAGGAGGCCATGTTGGCCCGAAGTTCCGAGAAATTCACGTACGACATGGGCCATCTCCTTGTGTACTTACTTATGTACAAATGAGCAATTCTGTCAATTTTCCCAGTCCCCGTCGCAACCGCCTATCCGACAATGCCCCCGATAACGTTGGCCAATCGGGGGCCCCTCAGCTCCCGTATCGCTTTTTCCACTCGGCCTCTATCCGCGTCATCCAGGAGGCGTGCGGCTCCGCCAGTACCGGGCCGAGTTCGGTCGGAGCCAGTGTCGCGACGCCGCGATCCAGATTGGCGAAGGCCTTTCGATCCTCTTCGGGCAGCTTGTCCATGGCCAGCACGGTCGGGTCGCCCCAATATTGCGGGTCTTCCTTGCGCAGTTGCGCTTCCGGCGAGAGCAGGAAATTGGCGACGACCATCGCCGCCGCCTTGCTTCCGGAATTATAGGGGATCGCGACGAAATGCGTGTTGCCGAGCGTGCCTCCCGGAAAGGTGAAGGAGCGCACCGTGTCCGGCAGTTCGCCGGCCGCGATCGCCGCCGACGCCTCGGCCGGGTTGAAGGCGAAGATGATGCCGAGTTCGCCGTCGGCGAGAAGCTGCTTCATCGCCGGATAGTTCTGCGGATAATCCCGGCCGCCGCGCCACAGCGCCGGACGGAGCGCGTCGAGCCAGGCCCAGAGCGGCGCCGTCACCGCCGCGAACGTCGCCTCGTCGACCGGTTTCGCGAGCACGGACGGGTCGTCCGCCTGTTCGATCAGCACCTGCTTCAGGAAGCTCGAGCCGATGAAGTCCGGCGGCGCCGGATAGGAGAATTGGCCCGGATTGGCCTTTGCCCATTCCAGCAGCGCGTCGGTGTCCTTTGGCATGTCGGCGACTGGGCCCGAGCGGGCGGTGTCGGTGAAGAACACCATCTTCGCCCCGCCCCAGGGCGATTCCTGGCCCTTGGTCGGGACGGTGGAATCGACGGTGACGCTGGGATTGGCCGTATCGACATAGCGCCAGTTCGGCAGCTGGGTCGCGAACCCCTCCGCCAGAAGGCCTTTCTCCTGCATCGAGACGAAATTCTCGCCATTGATCCAGACGAGGTCGACCGAACCGTCCGCGTCCTTGCCGGCGGTCTTTTCGGCAACGACCGCGGCGACGGCGTTCGCGGTGTCGTCGAGCTTGACATGCGTCAAAGTGACGCCGAACCGGTCCTTAACCTCGCCGGCCACCCACTGGATGTAATCGTTGATGTTCTGCGAGCCGCCCCAGGCGTTGAAATAGACGCTCTGGCCCTTCGCCTCCGCCAGAACCGCCTCCCAGTCGGATGGTTCAGGCTCGGCGGCACTGGCGGACACCCCAGCCAACACGGCGGAAGCGAGCGCGGCCGCCCCGACAATCCATGCCCTCATGATCGGTCCTCGTGATTTTCGCGCCGGCGCCATCAACTTTTCCGCGCCGGCGTCCCACATGCGCGCTAGATGACGCAGCGAACATGCTAAAAGCAACCGAATGCCGCTGTCGCCGGGCGACGTTGACTGCAACGTGATCGCCCGTGACGATCGGACATCATCGGTGGAGAAGGACCGAACCATGTCGGAGACCATGCGCGATGAGCGCAAGACACTGGTGCTGACCGGCGCCTCCCGGGGGATCGGCCATGCGACGGTGAAGCGCTTTTCGCGCGAGGGCTGGCGGGTGATCACCTGCTCGCGTCAGGATTTCGCCGACAACTGCCCCTGGCCGGCCGGCCCGGAGGACCACATCCGGGTCGATCTGTCGGATCAGGAGGACGTCGGCTTTGCCGTGTCGGAGATCCGCCGCCGGCTCGAAACCAACGGGTCGGAGCTGCATGCCCTGGTCAACAACGCCGCGATCTCGCCGAAGGGCGACGGCGGCGCGCGACTGGACTCGATCGGCACGACGATGCACGCCTGGCGCGACGTCTTCCAGGTGAATTTCTTCGCGCCGATCATGCTCGCCCGCGGCCTGTTCAAGGAATTGTCCAAGGCCAAGGGCTCGATCGTCAACATCACCTCCATCGCCGGCGGACGCGTGCATCCCTTCGCCGGCACCGCCTATGCCACCTCGAAGGCCGCGCTCAACTCGCTGACACGCGAGATGGCACATGATTTCGGTCCGGCGGGAATCCGGGTCAATGCGATCGCGCCCGGCGAGATCGAAACGGCGATCCTGTCGCCGGGCACCGAGAAGATGATCGAGGACATCCCGCTGCGCCGCCTCGGCCAGACCTCGGAAGTGGCGGACGTCATCTATTTCCTGTGCTCGGAGCAGGCCTCCTACGTCACCGGCTCCGAACTCCACATCAATGGCGGCCAGCACGTGTGATCGCGGGCCGAGCCCAGGCAGCCTCGCCGCTCAGTCCCCCGCCACCTCGTCGAGAACCTTGTCCAGATCGGCCTTGACGAGCGCCGTCAACAGGGCGGGAAACCGCTGCCTCTCGACGAGGCGAGCCAGGCTCCGCGCGTCGTCTCCCAGACCGAGCTTGGCGGCGGCCTGGAGCGCCCGGCTGTCGGCGAAGGGATAGAGCTCCTCCCAGACGGCCTGCACCTCGCGAAAGAAGATGTCGGCCCCGACATCGCCGATTCCCTTGAATTCCTTCAAGAGACGCCGCTCCTCCTGCGGATCGCGCTTAGCCCGTTCGCGCAGCTTGCGCAGGTCGCCGCCATATTCGGCGAGGCAGCGGTCGGCCATGTCCTGCAGAAAGCGCGAGGTCTTCTCGTCGTAGCGTGCGTAGCCGTTGCGGTTCAGGATCGTCACCCGTTCCTCCCACGTCGCCCTGGCCATGTGGTCGGCACTGGTCAGTCCCGCATCCTTCAGCGCCTTGACGGCTCGCAACGCTTGCTCGGCCGAAATCCGGGCGGAGAACAGATTGGCGGCGACCAGCCAAAGAAAGAGCGGCATCGGGGTGTTGCGGCCGAGGTCGAGGCCGATCTCCGCGGCATAGGTCGACCCGCCGCTATGCTTCAGGAGGCGGTCGACGACCGCTGAATTCCTCGCTGTCACGGCTCGGGCCTCCCTGCGGACGTTTTCAGCGCGCTCCCGTCCGTCCGGCGATCAACCGTGCCGGCCGAGACTGCGGGACGTGTCGAGCAGCCTGTCGACCAGCGCTTCCAGCGACGTTCGAGCGACGTCGTCGCTGAGCCGGCCATCGTCGTCGAAACCGCTGGCTGCGTTGGCCACGCTGCATTGCTGGGTGATGACGTCGGCGCCGAGCGCCCGCATCACCGTGCGCAGCGCCTCCAGTCCCCGCATGCCGCCGAAGCGACCGGGAGAGGCGGAGGCGAGCCCGACCACCAGCCCCTTGAAGGGCTGGATCGGACGCCCGTTCACCTTGCGCACCCGGCTCACCCAGTCGATGGTGTTTTTCATGAGCGGCACCAGCGAATGATTGTATTCCGGGCTCACCAGAAGCAACCCATCCTGCGCCGCGATCCTTTGCGCCAAGAGATTGGCGTTCTCGGGCACGCCAGCCTCGGCCTCATGGTCCCCGTCATAGATCGGCAGCGGATAGTCGGCCAGATCGACCAGGGTCACCACCGCGTCGGTCAGAGCCAGCATGCGAGACGCCTCGGCCGCGAGCCTGCGATTGTGGGAGGCCAGCCGCAGCGAGCCCGGAATGACGAGAATCCTGGCACTCAAGAGTCGACCGCTCCGGTCTGGCCCGCGCGGTCCTGCGAATAGATCCAGACACGCGCCGGCGGGATGTTCCGCCAGACCCTTGGCGAGGCCGACACGGAAAATACCCCCGGCACCGCCTCCACCGGTGGCTTGAGGAGATAGGAGAGCTGGGTGACGTTGCCCCCGGGAAGAAGCCGGGAAAAATAATCGCGAAACAGCGCCTGGCGCTCCGCCTGCCCGAGATTCGCGATCGGAATGGCGAACAGTATCGCGGCGAATTTTTCCGCGCGCCGTGGCCCCAGCGTCTTGTCGAGATCGAAGCCGTCGCCCTGGATCACATTCACCCGGGGAAACCGTTGGCGCAGCATCCGGGCGAAATCCGGGTCATATTCGATCGAGGTGATGCGCTCCGGCGCAATGCCGTGGTCGAGCAACGCGCGCGTCACCACGCCAAGACCTGGGCCAAGCTCGAGGATCGGGCCATCGAGCTCGGTCGTCGCGTGTCGTACCATCATGTTGCAATAGGCGCGGCTGGACGGCGCGACAGCGCCCATCTTGATCGGATGCCGCGCCCAACTGGCTAGAAATCGCGCCCAGTCGGTCGCGCTGCTACCCGTGCCACTTTCCGGCGTATTCAAATCCCCGTCTCCGGCCATGGACGCTTCCGTCCCGATTCCACCCAACGCGCCCGTCGCCACTAGGCGGAGCGATAGACCAACACTCTTGCCGGCGGCAGGTTCCGTTTGATCCACGGGCTGGTCTCAAGTCGCGCGCCGATCCGTCGCGGCTTCACCGGCACGGTGAGAGCGTAGGAAAACTGGATGAACGGGGCGCCCGGCTGCATCCGGGCCAATGCGCCGCCGACGACGCGTTCGCGTTTTTCGTCCGGCTTGGTGAACAGCGGCAAGCCGGAAACCACGGCCTCCAGACGCCGGCCGGCAAGCGCCTTGTCGACGGCGTGACTGGGCGCATAGGCGTCGCCCTGAATGATGTGCGCGGCCGGGAAACGAGCCCGCAACAGGACACAGAACTCCGGCGAGAACTCGACCAGGACCAGAGCGGCTTCCGGCACGCCCCGGTCGATCAGGCACTGCGTCACCACGCCGGTGCCGGGGCCGAGTTCGAGGATCCTTGAGTGGTCGTCGAACCGGGCCGGATCGGGAACGGCCGCCGCCATGGACATGCCGAGCGCGCGCGAGGAAGGCGAAACGGCGCCCATGACCAACGGTCTCTGCAACCAGCCCCTGAAAAACCGAGCCTCGTCACTGACCTTCAGACGTGGCCTGTCGCGCAGTGCTTTGAGCCGCTCGCGCGCGCGATGGGGAGGACGCGGTTCCAGGGTTCCCAACACTCGCAAACACTCCCGTCCCTTCGCAGCCGTGGCTTCGACATGAACCCGCTGCCCGGTTCATTTACGAGTTCGCGATGCAAAGGTCGACTAATTGATTTGACCTTCGCTCCCCCGGCGCCGCTCAGGTCTCGCTCAGATGCTCGAAAAACTCCTTCATCCGGGAGAAGAATCCGGTCGACTGCGGCGAATTTTCCGAAGAGGAGATCTCTTCGAACTCCTCCAGAAGCTCCCGCTGGCGACGCGAGAGTTTCTGCGGCGTCTCGATCGTCACCTGGATAAAGAGATCGCCGATCTGCGGCGAACGCAGCACCGGCATGCCCTTGCCCCGCACCCGGAACTGCTTGCCGGTCTGGGTGCCGTCCGGGATCTTCACGCGGGTCGTGTTGCCGTCCAGCGTGGAGACGTCGAAATGCCCGCCAAGCGCCGCGGTGGTCATCGACACCGGCACCTGGCAGAACAGATCGGCGCCGTCGCGCTGGAAGAATTCGTGCGGCTTCACCGACAGGAAGATGTAGAGGTCGCCGGCCGGGCCGCCGCGTAGGCCGGCCTCCCCCTCGCCCGCCAGCCGGATGCGCGTTCCGTCCTCGATGCCGGCCGGAATGTTGACCGACAGTTTACGCTCCTCGGGCAGGCGGCCATCGCCTCCGCATTTGCCGCAGGGGTCGGCGATGACCTGGCCGCGGCCCTGACAGGTCGGGCAGCTTCGCTCGATCGAAAAGAAGCCCTGCGCGGCCCGCACGCGGCCGATGCCGCCGCAGGTCGAACAGGTTTTCGGGCTGGAGCCGGGACGGGCGCCGGTGCCAGTGCATTCGTCGCACTGGATCGTCGTCGGCACGCCGATCTCGGCGGTCTTGCCGGCGAAGGCCTCCTCCAGGCTGATTTCCATGTTGTAGCGAAGATCGGAGCCGCGCTCGCGGCCACCGCTCGGCTGGCGCCCGCGCGAGCGGCCGCCCATCATCTCGCCGAAGATGTCGTCGAAGATGTCCGCCATGGACGAGGAAAAGTCGCCGCGGAAACCGCCGCCGCCATTGCCGTTCTGGAATGCCGCGTGACCGAAGCGATCGTAGGCCGAGCGCTTCTGCTGGTCTTTCAGCACCTCGTAAGCTTCACCGAGTTCCTTGAACTTTCCCTCCGCCTCGGCGTCGCCGGGATTGCGGTCGGGATGATATTGCATCGCGAGCTTGCGAAATGCGACCTTCAGTCCCTTCTCGTCGACGTCCCGGGAGACGCCAAGCATTTCGTAGTAATCGGCCTTCATTCACGCTTCCATCGGTTCTTCGGCGGGCGGATCGGGGCAAACGTCACCGGCGCCTGGCATCGGGGCGCCGCGATAACGAACCTTCGATGTAGGAACGGATGGCTTGCGATACCATAGCGGCAGGTCGGATGAAAAGCGCCGCCATGTCCTTGTCCGCAGTCAGACAAAGTCGGCTCAGGCCGAGGCCACGCCCGCAGGCTTTGCGGAGGATGCGCGCCGCGGCCCGGCGATCAGATTGCCGAAGCGCCGCTCCAGATAGCGATCGGACAGCATGGCGATCGCCACGGTCGCGGCCATCGGCACCGTCCAGTAGACGTAGAATTCCACGCTATCGAGTGGCTCCAGCCAGCGATCCCAGACGATTGTCAGGAATAGGAATTCCATGACGGGGTGCCAGAGATAGATGCCGAAGGCGACACGCGTGAACGGCATGAGCCGGGCGAGCGCGCCGGTCGAAGTCGGCCGGGCGGTCTCGGCGAGCGCCGTTGCCGTCAGCGACGCGGCGAGCAGCGCGAGCGTCAGATAGGGGGTGGTCTGGCCGATCATCGTCGCGAGCGCGGCGGCAAACAGCATCAGGCCAGGCCAATGCGATCGGATATCGACCGACCGGCGCGCGACCAGGACGGCGATGATCGCTCCCATGACGAAATCGGCGAAGGCGCGGTAGGCCCCGAGCGTGTCGGCGCTCGTCCAGTGCCCGGACGGAAAGACGCCGCGCGAGGAGGCATATTCCAGCCCCGCCACCCAGACCGCCAGCATCAGCAGAAGGCCGCCCAGGCCCTTCCAGCGAAACATGACCAGGATCAGCGGAAACAGGGCGTAGGAAAAGAACTCGGCGCTGACCGACCAGGAAACGTAGTTCAGCGCGAGATCGCGAGTCGTGCCGAGCGCGTGCAAGGCAAGAAGGTGCTCGGGCAGCGCCGCAAGTTCCCGCGCGAAAGGATAGTGGTCGGCACCCGCCAGCCAGGCGGCGAGCGCGACAGCGGCGAAGAACATGGTGACGATGAAATGCAGCGGGTAGAGGCGGGCGACGCGCCGGCGCATGAAATCGCGATAGTCGGCGGCCGAGCGGATCAGACCAGCGTAGCGCGTGGCGATGAAGAACCCCGAAATCATGAAGAACATGTCGAGGAGCGGTAAAAGCCGGCGCAGGAAGTCCGTGCCCGTCTCCGCGCCATAGGGCGCCGAATACAGGAAATGATAGGCCATCACCAGCATCGCGGCGATGAACCGCCAGCAGTCGAACACGCGGTAGTACACGGCCAAGCTCCCGCACGCATCGTCAGCTTACCGACAGGCGCCGTGGCGACGGCCCCTGCGTTCAACCCTCGATAGGCACGCAGAGGCTCGACACTGCAAGCCAAGCCTTGAGAACTGGTTAACCCGCGCCCGGGCTTCGCCCCCGAACGCCGATAGCCCCGGCGCGGGCGCCGGGGCTATCGATCATGACGAAACGGCCCCCTGCGGGAAACCGCCGACCTAAGGCATCAGGCCGATTTCTTCTGGTCCTCTTCGCCGTCGACTTCCTCGAAGTCGGCGTCGACCACATCGTCCTTGGCGGCCGCCTCGGCCTCACCCGCCTCGCCGGCCGGCTGTTCGGCCTGGGCGGCCTCGTACATGGCCTGACCGAGCTTCATCGACACTTCGGCAAGACGATCGCTCTTGGTCTTGATCGTCTCGGCGTCGGCCTCTTCCTTCTGGAGTTCGGCCTTCAGATCGTCGATCGCCGAGCGGATCGCGACGCGATCCTCCTCGGAGACCTTGTCGCCATAGTCCTCAAGCGACTTCTCGGCCGAATGCACCAGGCTTTCGCCCTGGTTCTTCGCCTCGACGGCCGCCCGCCGCTTCTTGTCTTCCTCGGCGTGGCTCTCGGCATCCTTGACCATCTGCTCGATGTCGGCGTCGCTGAGGCCGCCGGAGGCCTGGATGGTGATACGCTGTTCCTTGTTGGTGCCTTTGTCCTTGGCCGAGACATTGACGATGCCGTTGGCGTCGATGTCGAAGGTCACCTCGCTCTGCGGTATGCCGCGCGGTGCCGGCGGAATGCCCTCGAGATTGAAGCGTCCCAGCGACTTGTTGTCGGCCGCCATCTCGCGCTCGCCCTGATAGACCTGGATGGTCACCGCGTTCTGGTTGTCCTCGGCAGTGGAGAAGACCTGGCTCTTCTTGGTGGGGATCGTGGTGTTGCGGTCGATCAGGCGCGTGAACACGCCACCCAGCGTCTCGATGCCGAGCGACAGCGGCGTCACGTCAAGCAACAGCACATCCTTGACGTCGCCCTGGAGAACGCCGGCCTGGATCGCCGCACCCATGGCCACGACCTCGTCCGGGTTGACGCCCTTGTGAGGCTCCTTGCCAAAGAAGGTCTTCACCGTCTCCTGGATCTTCGGCATGCGCGTCATGCCGCCGACCAGCACGACCTCGTCGATGTCCGCGGCCGTCAGACCGGCATCCTTGAGGGCCGCCTTGCAGGGGCCGACGGTGCGCTGGACCAGATCGTCGACGAGGCTCTCGTATTTGGAGCGCGTCAGCTTCATCGTCAGGTGCTTCGGACCCGACTTGTCGGCGGTGATAAACGGCAGGTTGACCTCGGTCTGGCTGGCCGAGGAGAGCTCGATCTTGGCTTTTTCCGCGGCCTCCTTGAGGCGCTGCAGGGCAAGCTTGTCGCCCTTCAGATCGATGCCCTGATCCTTCTTGAACTCGGCCGCGAAATAGTCGACGAGGCGCATGTCGAAATCCTCGCCGCCGAGGAAAGTATCGCCATTGGTCGACTTCACCTCGAAGACCCCGTCGCCGATCTCCAGGATCGACACGTCGAAGGTGCCGCCGCCGAGATCGTAGACCGCGATGGTCTTGCCGTCGTTCTTGTCGAGGCCGTAGGCGAGCGCCGCCGCGGTCGGCTCGTTGATGATGCGCAGCACGTCGAGACCGGCGATCTTGCCGGCGTCCTTGGTGGCCTGACGCTGAGCATCGTTGAAATAGGCCGGGACGGTGATGACGGCCTTCTCGACCTTTTCGCCGAGATAGGCTTCGGCGGTTTCCTTCATCTTCTGAAGGATCATCGCCGAAATCTGCGACGGCGAATATTTCTCGCCATTGGCCTCGACCCAGGCATCGCCATTGGATCCCTGGACGATGGCGAAAGGCACCATCTTCTTGTCCTTGGCCACGGTCGGATCTTCGTAGCGGCGACCGATCAGACGCTTGACCGCGAACAAGGTGTCCTCGGGATTGGTTACCGCCTGGCGCTTGGCCGGCTGGCCCACCAGACGCTCGCCATCATCGGTGAACGCCACCATGGAGGGCGTCGTGCGCGCGCCTTCGGCGTTCTCGATGACCTTGGCGTTCTTGCCGTCCATGACGGCGACGCAGGAATTGGTGGTGCCAAGGTCGATACCGATTACCTTCGCCATGAATATTCTCCTTCTTGAGCGAGCCGCCCGGGACCCTCGATGAGGCATTCCGGCAAGGGCAGCCCCCGAAATTCTTGGAAGTACCGCCGAGCCGAAACGTCAGGACAGTCGGCTCTGCGGGGCTGGCGGCTATATATGAAGTGCGGTTTGGGGGTGCAAGTCGACCGGTGGCGGTTTCCGCGACCTGGCCCCCGCGGAGGTCGGGCAAAGCTGGAAACGGCAAGTCGCGGTGGCGGCCCGATCCCGGAGCCCTAATTGCCCTCTTCATAGCCTTGCGAGCGATTCCAAGGCGCCGCCAGGGAGCCATCGCCATGAACGGTATCATCTATCTTGTCGGACTCGTGGTCGTCGTCGCCGTGATCCTGTCTTTCCTCGGCGTGTTCTAGGAGCCGGAGCCAGGGTCAGGCGGATCTTCCGCGGCCTTGGGTCAACGCGAAACGCGGTGCGCGGACTTGCTTGCGAGAGCCAGCGGGATCGGTTAGGGAGAGATCGTCCGTTCGCCGATGTCCCTCGCGGAACGTCGCCCGCGATCGGGGCACCCGTAGCTCAGCTGGATAGAGCGCTGCCCTCCGAAGGCTGATGTCAAGGGGTTGGCAGAACGTAAGGAGACGAAAAGAAGTAGTAAGAACAAGGATTTGCGAGGCCCTCGTTCTTGTCTGTAAACTCTCGAAAAGTTCGCGTAAGCACTGCGTAAGCAGTTGCGACCCCGTAAGCACCCATAGCTCAGCTGGATAGAGCGTCGCCCTCCGAAGGCGAAGGTCTCAGGTTCGAATCCTGATGGGTGCGCCATTTTCCATTTAAAAACAATGACCTGCGCCGACGCTGGCTGACACATCAGCGTGCTATTAGCCCGAAAACCATCGCGGCAATCTGCCTCGGCATACTTCTCGGTTTCGGGCACCATCTGCCTTTCAGAACAGCACAACGTCCGCTGGAATGCGCCTGAAACTGCAGGCAGGTGCATATCAGGAGGGCGCGCTCATTATAACTTGCCGCCGGATGGCCGACCCATGGGGCCGGCCGACGTTGGCGAGGTTGCCAAGCTAGGAAAGGTGGTTGCGGGGGCTGGATCTGATCATAACTTGCGCTCCGAGCAAGCAAAGATGGTTGCGGGGAGGTGCACCCGCAATAACTTACCCTCAGCAGACGGCCGCCCGATGAGGCAGGCCGACCTTGGGGAGGTAGCCGAGAAAATAAGGGTCGTTGTGGGGATGTGCACCCGCCTCAACTTGCTTTTCCAAACGGCCGGATAGCCTATCAAGGTTTTTCGTCAACTCGGGCTTGATCTGCCATTCGCATGCTGCTTCGCGAGAAGGTCAGGAAGTTGGTGGCTGACCTGGCCAGACCTTTCCAGCGCACGGGCAGATGAAGCTCAAGCAGATCGAGATCGACCGTCTGCGTTGGAAGATCATCGAGCTTAAAGGGGAGTGTGACATCCTAAACAAGGGCCGTAGCCTCCATCCGACGTTCGACGCTACGGCGTCGCGAGAATCTCGGTGGCACGAAAGAGGGTCGCCCGCCGTCCCAGGGACAGGCTGTTGCCGGTCTGGTGGCGAGCGTCGAGATAGCCGACCACTCGGGCCTTCGGCACTGTAAGAGGGCGTACCTCTCGGGCGTCTGTCTCATTCAGCACCAGTCGTTCATCGCGGGACGTAGCTCGTGGTGGAAGGCGCCCGAAGCGCCAGAATGTCGTGTCCGTCCTGCACCGATTGCGATTCCGATGCTGCTTGCCGCCCTGACACCGCTGATTGCCGTCTTCGGGCTCCTGGTAATCCTGCGGCTGCCGGCGGCCACGGCCATGCCGTTGAGCCTGGTGCTCACGGCCGGCGTGAGCACCATCGTCTGGAAGGTTCCGGTCCGGCAGGTACTCGCGGCATCGATCGAGGGCATGGTCATCGCGGCGTCGATCCTGTGGATCGTGTTCGGCGCCATCCTCCTCTTGAAAGTCCTGACCGAAGGCGGCGCGATGGCGGCGATCCGCAGCGGGTTCATGCGCATCACGCCGGATCCGCGCGCGCAGATCATCCTGATTGCCTGGCTGTTCGGCGCCTTCCTCGAAGGCGCGGCCGGCTTCGGGACGCCGGCGGCGATCACCGCGCCTCTGTTGGTGGCGCTGGGCTTCACGCCGATGGCGGCCGTCGTCCTCGCCCTGATCGCGGACAGCAGCCCTGTCTCCTTCGGCGCCATCGGCACGCCGGTCGTGGTCGGTCTCGCCCAGGGCCTGCAGGAGGGCAGCGACCACGCGCCGGCCGTCGTTGCTGCACTCGGCGACGTGCCCGCGGCCGACTTCCTTCAGGGCGTCGCCGTGCAAGCGGTCATGATCGACCTGTTTGTCGGAACAACGATACCGTTAATCATGGTCGTTGTGCTCGCCCGCTTCTTCGACCCCGGGCGGAACTGGAGGGACGGCTTGCGCGCCTGGCGCTTCGCTCTGTTCGCCGGCCTCGCCTTCACCGGGCCGGCCCTGGGTGTCGCGGTTCTGCTCGGCCCCGAGTTCCCCTCGCTGATCGGCGCCCTCGTTGGTTTGGCGCTGGTGACCCCGGTGGCGCGCAAGGGATGGCTGCTGCCCCGGGACGGCCTGTCGCAAGGCAAGGGCGAACAGGTGAGCGGCCCGCCGGTCCCTGCGGCAATGCCGCTTGCCCGCGCCTGGACGCCCTATCTGCTGCTGGCGGCGCTGCTGGTGGCGACGCGCCTGGACGTCCTGCCGCTGAAGGGATGGCTGCAGGCGGTCAGGTTATCCTGGACGGGCATTCTGGGGACCGACATCGGCGTCTCGGTCGCACCGCTCTATCTTCCCGGGGCCGGCCTCGTCGCCGTCGCTTTGGCCGCGATCGTGTTCTTCCGGATGGGCGCCGGCCAAGCAGGCAGCGCCCTGCGCGACGCCGGCCGCGTCCTCATCGGCACCGCCTTGGCGCTCGGCGCCGCCGTGTCCATGGTGCGCGTCTTCATCCAGTCGGGCGTGAACGACGCAGGCCTCGCCAGCATGCCGATGGAGCTCGCGATCGTCGCCGCCGAATCCGCCGGGGGCGCCTGGCCGCTGGTCGCCCCCCTGGTCGGCGCCATGGGCGCCTTTCTGTCGGGCAGCGCCACCTTCAGCAACATGATGTTCGCGCTGCTCCAGTTCAGCGCCGCCGACAGGGCGGGCCTCCCGGAGACGACGGTGCTGGCCGCACAGATGCTCGGGGCGAACGCGGGCAACATGGTCTCGGTGGTCAATGTCGTCGCCGCGGCCGCCGTCGTCGGCTTGCTCCGCCAGGAGGGCGCCGTCATCCGATTCACGCTCCTGCCGATGCTCTATTACACCACCATGGCCGGGTTGCTGGCGCTTGCATTCGTGGCGGCCTCGTAGCCCATGGAGCATGCTCTTCATCTCTTGCTTCTGCTGATCGTCACGCGGCTGTTCGGCGAGCTGTCCGAACGGCTGGGGCAGCCTGCCTCGATGGGCGAGATCGTCGCCGGCGTCGCGATCGCGCTCGCCGCTGCCGCATCGCTGCCGATCCCCCTTCTCGCGAGCCTGGCAGAAAGCCCGTTCCTCGAGGTCGCCGCCGAGTTCGGCATCTTCTTCCTGCTGCTGCTTGCCGGCATCGAGATGCGCCCGCGGGAGATCGCCGAGCATTCGGGCGGTTCCCTCGCGGTCGCTCTCGGCGGCGTGCTCGTTCCGCTCGGCGCCGGATTCGCACTGGCTTGGTTTGCTTTGCCTGAGACGCCGCTGAAGTTCGCGCAGGCGCTCCTGGTCGGTGTGGCACTGTCGATCTCGGCGGTCCCCGTGGCAGTGAGCATCTTCAGGGAGCTTGGATACCTCCACACCCGCGTCGGTCGGACAGTGGTGTCGGCGGCGATCTTCGACGACGTGATCGGGCTGATGCTGCTCGCCGTGGTGACCGGGGTGATCGAGACGGGCGCCAGTCCGGATCTGGCCGCAATGTTGGCGCTGCTCGGGAGGGCCGGCCTGTTTTTCCTGATTGCCATAGCGGTGGGCCTGTTCCTCTATCCACGCCTTTCGCGGGCGGTCTCTCGCATGCGCATCCCGGCGCCGCACTTCAGCACGCTCATGGCGCTGGCGCTTGGTTTCGCCGTGTTGGCGGAGGCCCTGGGCATGGACTTCATCCTGGGCCCGTTCATGGCCGGTCTGTTCTTTGATCCGGAGACCGTCGGGGCCAAAATCTACGACGGCATCAAGCGAAGCGTCGGAGATTTTACGGACGGATTGCTGGCGCCGCTCTTCTTCGCCTCGATCGGCGTTCGGGTCGAACTCGGCGCCGTAACCGCAGTTCCGGGTTTCCTGCTCGCGCTCGTAGGCGTGGCATTTCTGGGCAAGTTGCTTGGCGCAGGACTGCCGGCACGGCTCGCTGGACTGTCGTCGCGAGAGTCGCTCGCGGTCGGCGTCGGCATGAGCGGGCGCGGCGCGGTCGAGCTGATCATTGCCAGCATCGCACTCGAAGCCGGCTTGTTCGATCAGCCCGATCCCATCGTCGCCAACCACTTCTCCGCTCTCGTGATCATGGCCGTGGTGACGACGCTGATTATGCCTTTCGGTTTGCGACGCGTCCTGCGGTGATCGACCTTGCGGTTGCAAGGGCGCCGCGTTGGTGCTCGATCTCCGGAACGAAGGTCTCAGCGTTTTCACTGTGTAATGTGCAGGCGGCGGAGCCGTCTGTGACCGTGTGGTCGCTCGCTCGAAACGCCGGACTGCAGCAAGGCAAAAGGAACGTGATCCAGATCGGCGGCGGCAGCGCGAGGCAGGCCAAACACGGAACGGACGAAGGAAGACCGATGAGCCATGCCGATCGCCAGCAGCGCACCATCGACGCCGTTATCTTCGACCTGGACGGCGTGGTGACGCGGACGGCGCGTCTGCATGCTGCGGCCTGGAAGCGGCTGTTCGACGATTATCTTGCGCAGCGCGCAGCGCAGCGGGGCGAGCCGTTCCAGCCCTTCGACGCGGATGAGGACTATCGGCGCTTCGTCGACGGCAAGCCGCGCTACGAGGGGGTGCGGAGCTTTCTCGAATCCCGCGGCATCGAGCTGCCCTGGGGCGCTCCCGGCGATCCGCCGGATCGCGAGACGGTCTGCGGCCTAGGTAACGCCAAGAACGCGCTGTTCCAGGAACTGCTGGCGCAGGGCGGCGTGGAGGTCTTCGACGGGGCGGTCGGCTTCATCCGCGCCCTGAAGGAGAACGGCAGAGAGGTGGCGCTCGTCTCCTCCAGCAAGAATACCGCGGCGGTGCTCGCCTCGGCGGGGCTTGCCGACCTTTTCGAGGTCCGGGTGGACGGGGTGGAGGCGGCGCGCCTCGGCCTCAGGGGCAAGCCGCACCCCGACACCTTCCTGGAGGCGGCGCGGCGCCTGGGCGTCGAGCCGGCGCGGGCAGCGGTTGTGGAGGACGCAATCGCCGGCGTCGCGGCCGGCCGGGCCGGCAATTTCGGCCTGGTGATCGGCGTCGTCCGGTCGGGTGACGGCACCGGGCTGCGAGCCGGCGGCGCCGATCTCGTGGTCGGGAATCTGACGGAACTCGGCGACGGGACGGCCCTGCGGGCAAGGCCCCGCCTGGATGCCGCCGCCCTCCCGAACGCGCTGGATCGCGCCGCCGAGATCCGGGCCCGCCTTGATGGCAAACGACCAGCTGTCTTCCTCGATTATGACGGCACGCTGACGCCGATCGTCGATCGGCCCGAGCTGGCGGTGCTCTCCGAAGACATGCGCGCGATAGTCCGGGGTCTCGCCGAGCGTTGCCCGGTCGCCATCGTCAGCGGCCGCGACCGTGCCGATGTCGAACGGCTGGTCGGGCTCGACGGCCTCGTCTATGCCGGCAGCCACGGCTTCGACATCGCGGGACCTGGCGGCCTGCGCAAGGAACACGAGCGCGCCGCCGCGTTTCTGCCGGCGCTCGACCGGGCCGAAGAGCGGCTGCGGCGGGAGGTCGCCGGCATCGACGGCGCGCTGGTCGAGCGCAAGAAGTTCGCCATCGCCGTCCATTACAGGCTGGTGGCCGACGATCAGGTCGCACGCGTCGAGAGTGCCGTGGCGGCGATCGCTGCCGAGATCACCGACCTCCGTCGCACCGCCGCCAAGAAGGTGTTCGCCCTGCGGCCGCGCGTTGACTGGGACAAGGGCCGGGCCGTGCTCTGGCTGCTGACGGCGCTGGGGCTCGACCGGGAAGATGTCCTGCCCCTTTATCTCGGCGATGACGACACCGACGAGGACGCGTTCGCGGCACTGAAGGGCCGCGGCCTCGGCATCCTGGTGACTGAAGCAGACCACCCCACCGCAGCCGACTACCTGCTGGCGAATACGGAGGAGGTCGGCCGGTTCCTGGGCGAACTCGTCGCCATTCTGGGAGACCCCACGCGATGACGGACTGGACGCTTTCCTATGAGGGGTTCGAGCCGGCCCAAGAGGGGCTGCGCGAGGCGCTGTGCACGCTCGGCAACGGCTATTTCGCCGCCCGCGGCGCCTCCGAGGAAGCCGAGGCCGACGATACGCATTATCCCGGGACCTCCCTCGCCGGCGGCTATAATCGCCTCGCCACCGAGG
>NZ_JALHBS010000089.1 GCF_024195285.1 Aurantimonas marianensis | reverse complement strand
CCTCGACGCGCTTGGCCTTCGGCGACTGGCCGAACGGGATGCGGCACGAAGCCGAACGGTTGCGCGCCGAATAAGCCAGCAGCACCGGCGCCTCGTAGCCCGGCACGAGCCGTTTGAACGAGTTCGTCGACGGGTTGGTGAAGGCGTTGAGCGCCTTGGCGTGCTTGATGATGCCGCCGATGTAGAACAGCGCGCTTTCCGACAGACCGGCATATTCGTTGCCGGCGAAGGTCGGCTTGCCGCCTTTCCAGATCGACTGGTGAACGTGCATGCCCGAGCCGTTGTCGCCGAAGACCGGCTTCGGCATGAAGGTGGCCGTCTTGCCGTAGGCGTTCGCCACCTGGTGAATGACGTATTTGTAGATCTGCATCTTGTCGGCGTTGCGGGTGAGCGTGTCGAACTTGATGCCGAGCTCGTGCTGGGCGGCTGCTACTTCGTGGTGATGCTTTTCGACCGAAACGCCCATCTCGGCCATCACGGTCAGCATCTCGGAGCGGATATCCTGGCAGGAATCCACCGGCGGCACGGGGAAGTAACCGCCCTTGACGCGCGGACGGTGCCCGAGATTGCCGGTCTCGTAATCGGCGTCGTCATTCGAAGGCAATTCCGTGGAATCGAGCTTGAAGCCTGTGTTATAGGGGTCGGCCTTGTAGCGCACGTCGTCGAAGATGAAGAACTCGGCCTCGGGGCCGAAGAACGCCGTGTCGCCGGTGCCCGACTGGGTGAGGTAGGCTTCCGCCTTCTTCGCCGTGGAGCGAGGGTCGCGGTTGTAGGCTTCGCCGGATACAGGGTCGAGGATGTCGCAGACGATCGCCATGGTCGATTGGGCAAAGAACGGATCCATATAGGCCGTTTCCGGATCCGGCATCAGTACCATGTCGGATTCGTTGATCGCCTTCCAGCCGGCGATCGACGAGCCGTCGAACATCGTGCCTTCGGAGAACAGGTCCTCGTCGACGAGGGTCACATCCATCGTCACATGCTGGGTCTTGCCCTTCGGGTCGGTGAAGCGCAGATCGACGAATTTCACGTCGTTGTCCTTGACCTGCTTCAGGATGTCGTTGGCACTCGTCATGGTGGTTCTTCCTGTTACTGAACGATGAGATTGCTGATGAGAGGGCGACCGTCAGATCGCGTCGGTGCCGGCTTCGCCGGTGCGGATGCGGATCGCTTCCTCGATGTTGGAGACGAAAATCTTGCCGTCGCCGATGCGTCCCGTCTGCGCGGCCTTGCGGATGGCTTCGACCGCGGCCGCGACGGTCTCGTCGGCGAGTACGATCTCGACCTTCACCTTCGGAAGGAAGTCGACGACATATTCGGCGCCGCGATAAAGCTCCGTGTGGCCCTTCTGGCGTCCGAAACCCTTGGCCTCGGTAACGGTGATACCCTGAAGTCCGACCTCCTGGAGCGCTTCCTTCACCTCATCCAGCTTGAAAGGCTTGATGATAGCCTCGACCTTCTTCATCGATCGTCCTTTTCGACGTTGCCCTCGTCACGGGCCGCCGGCCCGTCATCTCTGCCGAAAGCAGGAGACGTGCCAAAGGCGGCTCAGAACCGTGACCGGTTCGAAATAGTTTCCCAAGCGCTCTTCCGCGACCGCAATCGGCCCGGTGTGGGCGCTGGAAGACCGAGCAAACGCATCGGTGGAACCGAAGGCGGATGCTTGCGATCATCCTCTCGGCTACACGAGGCCGGCGCTTCTGTCACCTGGAATGCCCAATAGGCTGTCACAATGATGAAGGAATAGGCAGGACAATGGTCTTTCAAGATGCACGCGGCACCGCACTGCTGACGCCCGATGAGATGGCCGAGGCGGACCGCCGGACCATCGCAGCCGGAACGCCCGGCATCGTGCTGATGGAGCGGGCGGCGGAGGCGGTCGCTGCCGCCGTGCATTCCGGCTATCCGCAAGCCGAATGGATCGCGCTCCTGGCCGGACCCGGCAACAATGGCGGCGACGCCTATGCGGCGGCGCGGCTGCTGCGCGAAGCGGGGCGCCGGGTGGAGATATTCGGCCTCGTCCCCCCGACGAAGCTGCGCGGAGACGCGGCCATCGCTGCAACGGCTTTCGGTGGAACCGCGCATCCAGTCGACAGCTTCGATCCCGCGGCATTCGATCTGGTGATCGACGGCCTGTTCGGCGCCGGCCTGTCACGGGCGATCGAGGGTGCAGCGGCGGAGGCAATCCGCAAGCTGAACGCGGCGCCGGCACCGGTCGTGGCCATCGATCTTCCATCCGGCGTTTCGGGCGCCACCGGCGAGCGCCTCGGCGAAGCGGTTTCAGCCGACCTGACGGTGACGTTCTTCCGGCGCAAGCCCGGCCATCTGCTGGAGCCCGGCCGGAGCCTTTGCGGACCCACCATCGTCGCCGATATCGGCATCCCGGCGACGGTTCTCGACGCCATTGCTTTGATGATCTTCGCCAACGAGCCGGAACTGTGGATAGGCGCGCTCAAGCGTCCGTCCGATGCCGGTCATAAATACGACCGGGGCCATGCCGTCGTCTTTTCCGGCAGCGCGACGCGAACCGGCGCGGCGCGACTGGCCGCGGCGGCGGCGCTGCGCGGCGGTGCCGGACTGGTCACGGTCTTTTCACCGGGCTCCGCGCTGATGGCCAATGCCGCGCATCTCACCGCCATCATGCTGAAGCGTTGCGACGACGAAGCGGCGCTTGGCGAGCATCTGACGGATGCGCGGTTCAACGCCTTCGTGCTCGGGCCGGGCTTCGGGGTCGGCGAGCGGGCGCGGAATTTTGCCGCAACGGTGCTGGCGGCCGGCAGGTCTCTGGTGCTCGACGCCGACGGCATTACCTCTCTCGCCGGCGCGCCGGACGCGCTCTTTGCGGCTGCCAGAGGGGCGGGGAAGGGGGCCTCGCCACACGGCAAGCCGGCCCTCGTACTGACACCCCATGACGGCGAGTTCAAGCGGCTGTTTCCCGACATTGCGGATCGACAGGGGTCAAAGCTCGAGCGGGCGCGGGCGGCAGCCGAACGTGCCGGCGCGGTCGTTGTCCTGAAAGGGCGCGACACGGTCATCGCCGCGCCGGACGGGCGGGCCGCGATCAACGCGATCGGAACGCCCTGGCTGGCGACGGCGGGGACGGGCGACGTCCTCGCCGGGCTCGTCGCGGCAGAGCTCGCGCAAGGCACCCCGAGTTTCGAGGCAGCCTGCGCGGCGGTCTGGATGCATGGGCGGGCTGCGGAACTGTTCGGGCCGGGGCTGATTTCGGAGGACCTGCCGGCCATGCTGCCGAAGGTTCACCGGGAGCTGGATGCCCTTGCTTCCAATCCGCGCGCCTGATCCACCCGCTCGGGTCAAAGGGGCGGCACAGCTTGCTCAGCGGTCGCCGAGCCGGTTCATCAGCGCCATCGCCGCATGCGGCGCACGCACCTTGCCCTCGCGGATGAAGTAGACGAACACGTCGCGCGGCGTCTTCGGGGCACTTGTTGCCGGATCGGCGCGTGGCAGATCGTCCGGTTCGCCGCCCGCCGCCCAGAGCCGCGCGCGCTCGGCCCAGCGGTCGAGCGCCTCGGACGGATAGCCGGTTTCGATGTCGGCATTGCCCTTTTGCAGCCGCGCATAGACGAAATCCGATGTCACGTCGGCGATTTCGGCGTAGTCGGCGCTTTCCGCATACACGATGGCGGCGCCGGCATCACGGCACAAGGCAACGGCTTCCGGATTGACGAAGCTTTCGTGCCGCAGTTCGACCGCGTGACGCAGCCGGACGCCGTCGATCTCCTTCGGCAACAATTGAAGGAACGCGCCGAAATCGTCCGGATCGAAGCGCTTGGTCGCCGCGAGCTGCCACAGGATCGGCCCGAGCTTGTCGCCCAGTTCGACGATGCCCGAGCGCACGAAGCGGTCGATGGATTCGCCGCCCTCCGCCAGCACCTTGCGATTGACCGCATAGCGGGGCGCCTTGAGCGAAAAGACGAAACCGTCCGGCGTTTCGCTCGCCCATTTGGCGAAGGTCTCTGGCTTCTGCGAGCGATAGAAGGTGCCGTTGACCTCGATCGTCGTCAGCTTCGAGGCGGCGTATTCGAGCTGCCGCTTTTTCGGCAGACCATCAGGATAGAACGAGCCTTCCCACGGTTCGAAGGTCCAGCCGCCGATGCCGGCGCGGATGGCCGCTGCTCGGGTCATGAGGCACTCCGCTTGTTGTTAGCTAAGCAATTAGCTATATGAAAATTCATGGCGACTTTCACGGTTCATCAGGCCAAGACCGAACTTTCGAAACTCATGGCCCGCGCCGAAGCCGGCGAGGAGATCGTCATCGCGCGTCGCGACAAGCCCGCGGTCAGGCTCGTTCCCGTCGGCGGATCGCGTAGGAAGGACCGTGTTCCAGGGGCGCTGAAAGGCATGTTCGCGGTCTCGGGCGGTTTCTTCGATCCCCTGCCGGAAGACGAATTGCAGGCATGGGAAGGCGAACATTCGTTTGATCCGGACAGATGAGATTGCTTCTCGATACACACACCTTGGCATGGTGGCTGTTGGATCACCCTCGGCTGTCCGCAACAATCCGAAATCTGCTGAAAGACACCGACAACGCGGTCTTCGTCAGCGCCGTCTCGGCCCTTGAGGCGACGACGAAGTTCCGACTCGGAAAGTGGCCGGACGTCGGGCCGATGGCGACCGCCTTTGAAGAAGTGATGCGCGCCGAGGAGCTCCCGATCATCCCGATCGCCGCGCGGCACGCCGCGCGCGCCGGACTGATGAGCGGCGCGCATCGCGACCCGTTCGACCGCATTCTCGCGGCTCAGGCCGAGATCGAAGATCTGGCGCTTGCCACGAATGATCCGCGCTTCGCCGATTTCGGAACGAAGACGGTCTGGTAGCGGGCGTTCAGTGACGCCTCAAGCGTTCCCATACAGGGCCGATAGCTCCTCGCGCCTCACTCCTTTCCTTACTCCGCCGCAACGCTGCTCACATGCGGACGCCGTTCGAGCAGCCCCTTAAGGAACTGCCCGGTATAGGAGCGCTCGGCCTTGACGATGTCTTCCGGCGTGCCCGACGCGACGACCTCGCCGCCGCCGCCGCCGCCCTCCGGGCCGATGTCCACCACCCAGTCGGCCGTCTTGATGACTTCGAGATTGTGCTCGATGACGACGACCGTATTGCTGCGGTCGACAAGGTCGTGCAGCACCGTCAAAAGCTTCGCGACATCGTGGAAATGCAGTCCCGTCGTTGGCTCATCCAGAATATAGAGCGTGCGGCCGGTCGCCTTGCGCGACAGCTCCTTGGCGAGCTTGACCCGCTGCGCCTCGCCGCCCGACAGCGTCGTCGCCTGCTGGCCGACCTTGATGTAGCCGAGCCCGACCTCGTTCAGCGTGGCGAGCTTGTCGCGCACCGCCGGCACGGCGGCGAAAAACTCGACGCCTTCCTCGACCGTCATGTCGAGAACGTCGGCGATCGACTTCTCCTTGAAGGTGACCTCCAGCGTCTCGCGATTGTAGCGCTTGCCGTGGCAGACGTCGCAGGTGACGTAGACGTCCGGCAGGAAGTGCATCTCGATCTTGATGACGCCGTCGCCGTGGCAGGCCTCGCAGCGCCCGCCCTTGACGTTGAACGAGAACCGGCCGGGCTGGTAGCCGCGCGCTTTGGCCTCGGGAAGCCCGGCGAACCAGTCGCGGATCGGCGTGAACGCGCCGGTATAGGTCGCCGGGTTCGAGCGGGGCGTGCGGCCGATCGGCGACTGGTCGATGTCGATGACCTTGTCGAGATGTTCCAGCCCCTCGATCCGGTCGTGCTCGGCCGGCACGTCACGGGCGTTGGCGATACGGCGTGCCGCCGCCTTGAACAGTGTCTCGATCAGGAAGGTCGACTTGCCGCCGCCGGAGACACCGGTTACGCAGGAGAAAAGGCCGAGCGGAATCTCCGCCGTCACGTCCTTCAGATTGTTGCCGCGCGCGCCGACCACCTTCAGCCGCTTGCCCTCGACCGGCTTGCGGCGCCTTTCCGGCACCGGAACGCCGAGATCGCCGGACAGATAGCGTCCGGTCAGCGAGTTCGGATGCGCCTTGATCTCGGCCGGGGTTCCCGAAGCAATGATCTCGCCGCCGTGGATGCCTGCGGCCGGCCCGATGTCGACGACATGGTCGGCCGACAGGATCGCGTCCTCGTCATGCTCGACGACGATGACGGTGTTGCCGATATCGCGCAGATGCTTCAACGTCACCAGCAGGCGCTCATTGTCGCGCTGATGCAGACCGATCGACGGCTCGTCCAGAACATAGAGAACGCCGGTGAGCCCCGAGCCGATCTGCGAGGCGAGGCGGATGCGCTGGCTTTCGCCGCCGGACAAGGTGCCGGAGGAGCGCGACAGGGTCAGATATTCCAGACCGACATCGTTGAGGAAGCGCAGCCGCTCGCGGATTTCCTTCAGGATCCGTACGGCGATCTGATTGTGCTTGTCGCTGAGCCTGGCCGGCAGCGCCTCGAACCAGTCGCCGGCCGCGCGGATCGACAGTTCGGTTACTTCGCCGATGTGGCATCCGCCGATCTTGACCGCCAGCGCCTCCGGCTTCAGCCGGTGGCCGCCGCAGGCCGGACAGGGGGTCGCCGACATGAAGCGCTCGATCTCCTCGCGCATCCAGGCCGAATCGGTTTCTTTCCAGCGGCGCGCGAGATTGGGTACGATGCCCTCGAAGCTCTTGGTCGTCTTGTACGATCGCATCCCGTCATTGTAGCGGAATTCGACCTTGGTCTTGCCGGTGCCGTTCAGGATCGCGTCCTGTGCCTCTTCCGACAGTTCCGACCATTTGTCGGTCTGCTTGAAGCCGTAGGTCCGGCCGAGTGCGTCGAGAGTCTGCGCGTAATAGGGCGAGGTCGATTTCGCCCAGGGCGCGATCGCACCGCCTTTCAGCGTCACCGCCTCGTTCGGGACGATCAGCTTGGCATCGACGGCGCGCTGCGAGCCGAGCCCGTCGCAGCGCGGGCAGGCGCCGAACGGATTGTTGAACGAAAACAGCCGCGGCTCGATCTCCGGGATCGTGAAACCCGACACCGGGCAGGCGAATTTTTCCGAAAACACCAATTGCAGCGGCTTGCCATTCTCATCGACGCCGTCGGCGAATTCGGCGACCGCCAGCCCTTCGGCGAGGCCCAGCGCGGTCTCCAGCGAATCGGCCAACCGCGCGGATATGTCGCCCCGCACGACGAGGCGGTCGACCACCACGTCGATGTCATGCTTGTATTTCTTGTCGAGGGCCGGCGCATCGGCGATGTCGTAAAATTCGCCATCGATGCGGACGCGTTGAAAGCCCTTTTTTTGAAGTTCCGCCAGTTCCTTGCGGTATTCGCCCTTGCGGCCGCGCACGACCGGCGCAAGCAGATACAGCCGGGTACCCTCGTCGAGCTCCAGGACGCGATCGACCATCTGGCTGACGGTCTGGCTCTCGATCGGCAGGCCGGTGGCGGGCGAATAGGGCACACCGACGCGCGCGAACAGGAGCCGCAGATAGTCATAGATTTCGGTGACGGTACCGACCGTCGAACGCGGGTTCTTCGAGGTCGTCTTCTGTTCGATCGAAATCGCCGGCGACAGCCCGTCGATCTGGTCGACGTCCGGCTTTTGCATCATCTCCAGGAACTGCCGAGCATAGGCCGACAGGCTCTCGACATAGCGTCGCTGCCCTTCGGCATAGATCGTGTCGAATGCCAGCGACGACTTGCCCGAGCCCGACAGGCCGGTCATGACGATCAAGGTGTCGCGCGGCAGATCAAGATCGACGTTCTTGAGATTGTGCTCGCGCGCGCCGCGAATGGAGATCGTCTTCAGTTCGGCCATGACGCGTCCGGCGGTCCTTGTGGTTGGGAGACGGAGCCTACTTAAGGCGTCCAGGCGACTCTTCCAAGGCGGTCCGTCCTTGACTCGATTCCAATAATGTTCTTTTTTTGTTCCTATCGAATTCGACCGGTGTCGCCAAGTCGGGTCTTTCTTCCGCTGGTGGAAATCGCCAAAGGTGACGAAGAAAGATTTTCAGCGGTGGACGAACGCATCCGCGTCCTTTCGTCTCAAGGCCCGGTTCTGTAGGATCGCGCGGTTTTTAATGCATGGAGTTCGATAATGGCAGGCAGCGTGAACAAGGTGATCCTGGTCGGGAATCTGGGAGCCGATCCGGAGATCCGCCGCCTGAACTCCGGCGACGCGGTGGTCAATCTGCGGATCGCCACCTCGGAAAGCTGGCGTGATCGCCAGTCGGGCGAACGCCGCGAACGGACCGAGTGGCACAATGTCGTCATCTTCAACGAGACCCTCGTGAAGGTCGCCGAGCAATATCTGAAGAAGGGATCGAAGGTCTATATCGAGGGCCAGCTCCAGACCCGGAACTGGGAGGACCAGTCCGGCCAGAAGCGCTATACGACGGAAGTCGTGCTGCAACGCTTCCGGGGCGAACTGCAAATGCTCGACAGTCGCGGCGAAGGCGGCGGGGGCGGCGGCGGCAATTATGACCAGAGCGGCGGCGCGCGCGGCGGCTCCGGTGGCGGCGGGAGGGCCGGCGGCGGCAATTATGACCAGAGCGGCGGTGGCGGCGGATCGTCGCGCGATCTCGACGACGAGATCCCGTTCTGACGCGGAGAAGCGGGCCGATGCGAACCTTCGGCCCGCTTGGCCTCGCCTGTCTGGCTGGCGGCGCCGTCGCCGCGCTCGGTGTTGCGACGGCCGGCGAGGTGACCGTGGAAGCGGTCCGCGTCACGCCTGAACACGGCGGTGCCTTCGGTTTTGCGGTGACGCTTCGCCACGCCGACGACGGCTGGGACCATTATGCCGACCGCTGGGACGTGTTGGGAGCGGACGGGACGGTCTACGGGACACGCACGCTGCTCCATCCCCACATGAATGAACAACCTTTCACCCGAAGCCAGTCGGGAGTCGCGCTCCCCGACGGGGTCGGGGAGGTCGTCGTACGCGGTCACGACAACGTTCATGGCGATGGGTTGGGCAAGAGCGTGGTGATCCCCGGACGCTAAGGCTATGGACGCCTGCGGATCCGCGCGTCAGGCGGCGGTGGCGATGCTCTGGCTGGATTGAACCAGGGCCGCGATCCCATCCGCGACGAACTGCACCGCCAAGGCCGCCAGAAGCACGCCCAGAAGCCGGGAAATCACGGCGCGGCCGGTGGCGCCAAGCCAGCGGTCGAAATGATCGGCCACCGCCAGGAAGGCGAAGGTCACGGCAAGAGCGGCAAAGACGACGACCACCAGGCCGATCTGGCCAGCCAGGCTCGGAACCGAGCCGGACAAGAGGATCACGGCGGAGATCGCCCCCGGTCCCGCCATCAGCGGGATCGCCAGCGGAAAGGCGGCGACGTCGGCCACGTCCGGATCGTCCACCGCACGGGTAGCGCTGCGCTCGTGGCGTTCCTTGCGCTTTTCGAAGACCAGTTCGAAGCCGATCCAGAACAGGAACAGGCCCCCCGCCACGCGGAAGGCCCCGAGCGTGATGCCGAGACCTTCGAGCAGCATAAGACCGGCAAGCCCGAACAGGGTCAGGATCACGAAGGCGATGAGACAGGCCCGCAGCGCGATGCGGCGTCGTTCGGCGGCCCCCACGCCCGGCGTCACGGCCAGGAACAGCGGCACCAGCCCGAGCGGGTCGAGGATGACGAAGAGCGTGACAAAGCCGCTGAGAAGAAGATCGAACATAATCCAGCCGTTCGGTGACCCGGCATTCTGGGTAGCAGGTGGCGGCCGGTCGTCAACCGCGAAGTTCGCCCCGTGCGTCGGGCGAACGACGCGACGGACTGATTCTGGTCAATTCGCGCCGGTTTTCGGCGGCTGCGCCGGAGGGGCTTGGAAGTTTCTTTTGCCCCTCGCGCAAGCAATTGAAGAAATTGGCGAAATTCGCCCGTCTCGATGGCTGCGGGAATTGCCCCTGACGCGCCATTCGCGCTATAGCCAAGCGATGAATTTCCAGCCCATCGGGACATGATTTTGGCCGAAGACGACGACAACACGACGCCGCCGGAACGCCCCAGCGGTATCGACTCCATTTCGATCATCGAGGAGATGCAGCGCAGCTATCTCGATTACGCCATGAGCGTGATCGTCAGCCGCGCGTTGCCGGACGTGCGCGACGGCCTGAAGCCGGTGCATCGGCGCATCCTCTACGCCATGCACGGGATGGGGCTGACCTTCAACAAGCCCTATCGCAAATCCGCCGGTGTGGTCGGCGAGGTGATGGGCAAATACCATCCGCACGGCGATTCCTCGATCTACGATGCCCTCGTGCGAATGGCGCAGGACTGGTCCTTGCGCGTGCCGCTGATCGAGGGGCAGGGCAATTTCGGCTCGATCGACGGCGATCCGCCGGCGGCCATGCGCTATACCGAGACCCGGCTCTACAAGGTGTCCGAGGCACTGCTCGAGGACATCGACAAGGAAACGGTCGACTTTCAGGACAATTACGACGGCCGCGAGCGCGAACCTGTCGTCCTTCCGGCGCGTTTTCCGAATCTTCTCGTCAACGGTTCCGGCGGCATCGCCGTCGGCATGGCGACGAACATTCCGCCGCACAATCTTGGCGAGATCGTCGACGGCTGCGTGGCGATGATCGATAATCCGGCAATCGCGCTGGAAGAATTGATGGAATTCATTCCCGGTCCGGATTTTCCGACCGGTGCGATCGTTCTCGGCCGCGCCGGCATCCTGTCCGCCTATTCCACCGGCCGCGGCTCGATCCTGATGCGCGGCAAGGCGCACGTCGAGCCGATACGCGGCGACCGCGAGGCGATCGTGATCACCGAGGTTCCCTATCAGGTGAACAAGGCCTCGATGATCGAGAAGATGGCCGATCTGGTTCGCGACAAGCGGATCGAGGGTATTTCGGACATCCGCGACGAGAGCGACCGCGACGGCTACCGCGTGGTGGTCGAACTGAAGCGCGACGCGTCCTCCGACGTCATTCTCAACCAGCTCTACCGCTTCACGCCGCTCCAGACCTCCTTCGGCGCCAATATGGTCGCGCTGAACGGCGGCAAGCCGGAGCAACTGACGCTGATCGACATGCTGTCGGCCTTCATCGCCTTCCGCGAGGAAGTGGTGAACCGGCGCACCAAGTTCCTGCTGCGCAAGGCGCGCGAGCGGGCGCATGTTCTGGTAGGCCTGGCCATTGCCGTCGCCAATATCGATGAAATCATCAAGCTGATCCGCGCCGCGCCGGACCCGGCGACCGCGCGCGAACAGCTGATGGCCCGCGCATGGGAAGCCAAGGACGTCGCGCCGCTGATCCGGCTGATCGACGATCCGCGCCACCGCATCGCCGAGGACGGCACCTATCGCCTGTCGGAAGCCCAGGCGCGGGCGATCCTCGATCTGCGCCTCCAGCGCCTGACCGCGCTCGGCCGGGACGAGATCGGCGACGAGCTCAACAAGATCGGCGAGGAGATCAAGGAGTATCTCGAAATCCTCTCCTCGCGGGCCAAGGTCCGCGAGATCATCAAGGCCGAGCTCATCGCCGTGCGCGACGAGTTCGCGACGCCGCGCCGCACGGAGTTGTCCGAAGGCGCAGCGGACATGGATGACGAGGATCTGATTCCGCGCGAGGACATGGTCGTCACCGTCAGTCATGGCGGCTATATCAAGCGCGTCCCGCTCACCACCTATCGATCGCAGCGGCGCGGCGGCAAGGGCCGATCCGGCATGTCGCTGAAGAACGACGAGGATTTCGTCACCCGGCTGTTCGTCGCCAACACTCACACGCCGGTCTTGTTCTTCTCCTCGCGCGGCATCGTCTACAAGGAAAAGGTCTGGCGGCTGCCGCTGGCGAGCCCGCAGTCGCGGGGCAAGGCGCTGATCAACATGCTGCCGCTGGAAAAGGGCGAGCGGATCACCTCGATCCTGCCGCTGCCGAGCGATCCGGAGGCGGCCGCCGAGCTCAACGTGATGTTCGCCACCACCAAGGGCACGGTTCGCCGCAACAAGCTGTCCGACTTCGTGCAGGTCAATCGCAACGGCAAGATCGCGATGAAGCTGGACGAGGAGGGCGATGAGATCCTGGCGGTCGCCACCTGTTCGAAAGACGACGACGTGCTGCTGACGGCGGCCTCCGGCCAATGCATTCGCTTCCCGACGACGGACGTGCGCGTCTTCGCCGGCCGCAATTCGGTCGGCGTTCGCGGTATCGCGCTCGCCAAGGGCGACACCGTCATCTCGATGGCGATCCTGCGCCACGTCGATGCCACGCCGGCCGAGCGGGCCTCCTATCTGAAAATGCGCCGCGCCGTCGAGGGCGAAGCCGCCGCCGAGACCGTGGTCGAGGAGGAGGGCGTCGAGGACGTTGCCATCGATCAGGAGCGCTATGGGTTCCTCAGCGCCAACGAGGAATTCGTGCTGACGCTGAGCGAGTTCGGCTACGGCAAGCGCTCCTCCTCCTACGACTTCCGCACCATCGGGCGCGGCGGCAAGGGAATCCGCGCCACCGATCTGTCGAAGGCGAGCGAGATCGGCAATCTTGTCGCTGGCTTCCCTGTCGAGGACGGGGACCAGATCCTGCTCGTCACCGACCGGGGTCAACTGATTCGTGTCCCGGTCGAGGGCATCCGTATCGCCGGCCGGGCGACGCGTGGCGTCACCATTTTCCGGACGGCCGAAAACGAACGTGTCGTTTCGGTGGAGCGTATTCCCGATCAAGGCGCCGACGAGGCGGACGAGACGGAAGCGCTACGGCCGGACGACGATATCGGGGGCGCGGACGGTCCCGAAGGCGAGACCTCCTGACGTCCTCTGGTTCGGCGTGCGAGCACGAGACAAACAAAAAAGCCGTCCGGAGCAATTCCGGACGGCACCTGATGTGGGTTCACGATGTCAGAGCCGCGGCGAGTATCCGCGCGGCCCGCTCTCTCGGTCGGCGAAGCCTATCGCATGAAGCGGGTGCGGCGGGCAGTCGCCTTGACGCGCGCATTCTGCGCCTCGTTATGAAGCGTGATGGCCGTTGCCGAAAGCAGGGTCACGACCATGGCGAGGGCAAGCGCGAAAACCAGCATGTCAATACTCCGTTGTTCGCCTTAAAAACCCGCGAGCGGGGATTTCGTTCCATATAGACGCCGCAAGCTGAACGACGGCATAGCCTGTGGTTCACAAACCGTTCATCCGCACGGCGCTTCTGGCCGGCGGCTCGCGAATTGTCACTTCGGCAAGGACAGGGTAATCGAGGCCATGAAACGCGCGTTTTATCCTGGGTCCTTCGACCCGATCACCAACGGTCACCTCGACATTCTGCG
>NZ_JALHBS010000088.1 GCF_024195285.1 Aurantimonas marianensis | reverse complement strand
ATTTTCGACGAGGTCGTCATCGGCATCGGCGTCCATCCCGGCAAGCAGCCGATGTTCAGCTTCGACGAACGCGCCCGGTTGATCGCCGAATGCGCCGACACGGGCGCCATCGCCGAACAAACCGGCGCGATCCGCGTTGTCGCCTTCGATGGTCTCGTGGTCGATGCCGCGCGTGAAGCCGACGCGGTGGCGCTGGTCCGCGGCCTGCGCGACGGAACCGACCTCGATTACGAGATGCAGATGGCCGGGATGAACGGCGTCATGCGGCCGGAGATTGCGACGATTTTCTTTCCGGCCTCGCCGGCGACAAGGCCCATAACCGCCACATTGGTCCGCCAAATCGCCCTCATGGGCGGGGACGTCACGCCGTTCGTGCCTGGAAACGTCGCGGAAGCGATACGAGGAAAAGTCGCCTGACGCGAACCGCGGGCGCACAATCTGGGAACAATCTCGCATGAAGTTTTTCGCTACACTCGGTCTTGCCGTATCGATCGCCGCCGCTTCCTTTACGGGTCTCGCATCAGCGCAGCAGTCAGATCCCGAAAACACCCTGGTCATTACCACCAAGACCGGCGACATCGAGATCGGCCTTCGCCCGGATCTCGCGCCCGAACACGTCGAGCGGCTCAAGGAGCTGGCGCGCGAGGGCTTCTACGACGGCGTCGTCTTCCACCGGGTCATCGACGGCTTCATGGCCCAGACGGGCGACCCTGACGGCACTGGCATGGGCGGCTCCGACAAGCCGGACCTCAAGGCCGAGTTTTCCGACGAGACCTTCGACCGGGGCACTGTCGGCATGGCCCGCTCGCAGGACCCCAATTCGGCGAACTCCCAGTTCTTCATCATGCTGGCCGATGGCGATTTCCTCGATGGCCAGTACACGATCGTCGGCGATGTCGTTTCGGGCATGGAGAATGTCGACGCCGTCAAGAAGGGCGACCCGGCCCAGAACGGCACGGTGCAGGACCCCGACAAGATGATCAAGGTCGGCGTTGCCGCCGACGGCAAGTAATCTTAACGCCGCCGTGAAGTGACGGCGGCAAACCTTGTGCCCTTGAGCGAATCCGCTTTAAGAGGCTCCATCGACGCGGTCCGGGTAAATCCGGACCGTTCCCGTTTTTGAGACATGGCAAGCAAGGAGAGCAAGATGGCTTACGAAAACCCCGACGATACCCTGGTACTCGAGACGACGAAGGGCCGAGTGGTCATCAAACTGCGGCCCGACCTTGCGCCCGCCCATGTGACACGCGTCAAGGAACTGGCGCGCGAAGGCTTTTACGACGGCGTCGTTTTCCATCGCGTCATCGACGGCTTCATGGCCCAGACCGGCGACCCGACGGGAACAGGCTCCGGCGGCTCCGACAAGCCGGACTTGAAGGCCGAGTTCACGGCCGAGCCGCATAAGCGCGGCACGGTCTCGGCCGCCCGGACCGCCAATCCGAATTCGGCGAATTCCCAGTTCTACATCTGCTTCGACCGGGCCCCCTGGCTCGATCGCCAATACAGCGTCTGGGGCGAGGTCATCGAGGGCATGGACAATGTCGATCAGATCAAGCGCGGCGAGCCGGTGAGCGATCCCGATTCGATCACGACGATGCGCGTGGCGTCCGACCTCTAGCGCTAACAGAGGAAGAGCGGGAACTGGTTTTCCGCGCTTGCTCCGCTCGCGTAGTCAATTCATCTCGTTGAGGACGGCGGGTCTGTGATCCGCCGTCATCGTGTTTCACAGACCCGGCTGACCCAGTATGCGTGTCGATCAGTTCGACTTCGACCTCCCGGAAGACCGTATCGCCTTGCGGCCCGCGTCCCCCAGGGAGAGCGCGCGCTTGCTCGCCGTCGGGGCCGACGGCGTGCTCGGCGACCATCACGTCGGTGATCTGCCGTCGCTGCTTGAACCCGGCGACGTTCTCGTCTTCAACGACACCCGCGTCATCCCCGCGCAGCTTGACGGCGTCCGCCAGCGGCCGGGTGCGCGGGACGGCGAGGGCAGGGCGCGCATTTCCGCGACGCTGCACATGCGCGTCGCGCCTGATCGCTGGCGCGCCTTTCTGCGCCCGGCGAAGCGGGTGCGGGTCGGCGACCGCATTGCCTTCGGCCATGACGAACGCGATGGCCTTGCCGGCACGCTCGATGCGGTCGTCGAGGAACGCGGCGAGGACGGTGAGGCAAGCCTGCGCTTCGCACTCTCGGGCCCGGCGCTCGACCAGGCGATCGCCGCGGTCGGGCACATCCCCCTGCCGCCCTACATCGCCTCGAAGCGGCCAGACGACGAGCGCGACCGGGACGACTACCAGACGATCTACGCCCGGGAGGATGGAGCCGTGGCCGCGCCGACCGCCGGCCTGCATTTCACCCCCGAATTGCTCGACCAACTATCGAAACGCGGCATTCGAGCCGAATATCTGACGCTGCATGTCGGAGCGGGAACTTTTCTGCCGGTCAAGGCGGACGATACCGACGAGCACCGGATGCACGCCGAGATCGGCCGTATCGACGCGGCGACGGCGGAGCGCCTGAACGCCGCGCGCCGGGCTGGCCGCCGCCTGGTCGCTGTCGGCACGACCTCGCTGCGGCTTCTGGAAAGCGCGGCGCGCGACGATGGCATTATCGAACCCTTCGCCGGCGCCACCGACATCTTCATCACCCCCGGCTATCGCTTCAAGGCTGTCGACAGACTGATGACCAACTTCCACCTGCCGCGTTCGACCCTCTTCATGCTCGTTTCGGCCTTTTCGGGCTTCGAGACCATGAAGGCGGCCTACGCCCACGCCATCAAATCGGGCTACCGCTTCTATTCCTATGGCGATGCCTGCCTGCTCGATCGGGTGCCGGCATGAGCGAATCCTTTCAGTTCCGGCTGCTCGCGACCTGTGGCAAGGCGCGGCGCGGCGAAATCACCATGCCGCGCGGCACCGTGCGCACGCCGGCCTTCATGCCGGTCGGAACCGCCGGCACGGTCAAGGCGATGTATCTGGACCAGGTGCGCGAGCACGGCTCCGACATCATTCTCGGCAATGTCTATCATCTGATGCTGCGGCCCGGCGCCGAGCGCGTCGCCCGGCTTGGCGGCCTGCATGAATTTGCCCGCTGGCCGCACCCGATCCTGACCGATTCCGGCGGCTTTCAGGTCATGTCGCTGGCAAAACTGCGCAAGCTCGACGAGACCGGTGTGCGTTTCCGCTCCCATGTCGACGGCTCCGAATACGCGCTGACGCCCGAGCGGGCGATCGAAATCCAGGGGCTCCTGGGAAGCGACATCCAGATGCAGCTCGACGAGTGCATCCGCCTGCCGGCGGAGCGGGCCGAGATCGAACGGGCGATGGAGATGTCGCTGCGCTGGGCCGAACGCTGCGCCACCGCCTTCGGCGACCAGCCCGGCAAGGCGATGTACGGCATCGTGCAAGGCGGCGACGCCATCGACTTGCGGATTCGCTCGGCCGAGCGGCTGGCGGCGATGGACCTGAAGGGCTACGCCGTCGGCGGTCTCGCGGTCGGCGAGCCGCAGGCGGTGATGCTCAAGACTCTCGACGAGACGCTTCCCGTCATGCCGGCGGAAAAGCCCCGCTATCTGATGGGCGTCGGCACGCCGGACGACATCTTGCGGTCCGTGGCGCGCGGTATCGACATGTTCGACTGCGTCATGCCGACGCGCTCGGGCCGGCACGGACTCGCCTTCACCCGCTTCGGCAAGGTGAACCTCAAGAACGCCCGCCACGCGGAGGACACGCGCCCGCTCGACGAGGCCTCGGACTGCCCGGCCTCGCGCGACTACTCGCGCGCCTATCTGCATCATCTGGTGCGCTCGAACGAGGCGCTCGCCTCGATGCTTCTGACCTGGAACAACCTTGCCTATTACCAGTCGCTGATGGCCGGCATCCGGCACGCGATCGAAGCCGGGCGGTTCGCCGATTTCGCCGCGGCGACCGAGGCGGACTGGGCGAGGGGGGACATCCCGCCGCGCGGCTGAGTAGTTCAGGCGGCGAGATCCTCGCCCTTGCGAATCGCGCAGCCGGTGATCTTCATCGACCCGTCACCCTGGCGCTCCAGCGTGTAGCTGGCGATCCAGCTCTGCCCGTTCCGGTCGGTGAGATAGACCTCCTGTCGAAAGCCCGCGCCCTCGGCCTTCAGCGCGCCGAAGACGGTGTTGCTGGACCGGTAGACCGGGTCGTAGCCCGACCGGACCATGCCCATGAAGATTTGCGGCGAGGGAAACATCGCCTGAATGTTCGGTGCGGCATAGGAATAGGCGCTCGCGCCGTCGTCGGACCGGAATGCCTCGAGCTGGCCGGAGATCGCGGCCTGTACATCGAACG
The DNA here is from genome assembly GCF_024195285.1 of Aurantimonas marianensis. Classification (GTDB taxonomy): domain Bacteria; phylum Pseudomonadota; class Alphaproteobacteria; order Rhizobiales; family Rhizobiaceae; genus Aurantimonas; species Aurantimonas marianensis. The sequence goes on along the minus strand of NZ_JALHBS010000088.1, from coordinate 17,207 downwards.
CATCGTCCGCGCGGGCCGGGGACGCTAGAACCGTCCCTGTCAGCGCCACCATCGCCATCAGAGTAATCAGCCGAGTCGCCATCGTTTGCTCCCACGAAAAGGATCGGACGATACCGGCGCTGCGGCAAACCGCCGGCGCTCAATTCCGCGTGATGGCGTATGCCACGTTGCTCGCAAGGCCCGGTGGACGCCGGTTTTAACCGTCGTTCGCCGAATTGAGATCTTCAGGTCGCCGGCCTTCGTCCACAGGGACGAAATGGGCCACTACCTTTCGGTGGCTGGTACAGCTCAGCGGGACGATGTCGAGTTCCACCCGCACGCCGAGGTCGGCCGCCGCGTTCAGCGCATCGGTCAGTGCCGCCGCGGATTCCACCACGTTATCGATCGCCGTCTGCATCGTGCCGCCCACGTGCGCTTCGAAAGTTTCTTTTGTCATGGGACTAAAATGGAAATCGAAGGGGGTCAGGACAAGGACGCTCGCGCCGCATCCTCGTTGATAAGATTGAAGCGATGAAGACGGACATCATGGCGCGCATCAAAGCTCCAGGAGACCATGCGCGACTGAGGACAGGCGAGGCGGTGCAGCGGTTGGGAGCCACTACACCGCCTACCTTCCCAACGAGGTCGTGCCCACCGTGAGAAGATTCTTCTTCCGTAACGGAATTTATGCAACCACGCAATCTGACTCGGCTTTCCTCTGGAAGACGCTGACTTCTCGATGCCTGTATGGCGACCGGCCGATATTGGGCATCCCTGGGCGACGATGACCAGCGGACGCGCGATCACTCAGGCCGACGTCCCTCCTGCAGGTCTTGGCCCTTGAGAACCAAACTGAAATACTGCTCCCAACTCGATCGTAGCGACAACAGATTGCCGGTCAGCGCGGAAGATACTCCAGCCAATTGTTCCAAAGTGTCGAGGCTCGCGTCGAAACGCTCGGCGAGGTTCCCCGAAACGTCACCGTTCTTGGTGCTCTCCACGAGCAGCGCAAGCGCCTTTCCGTCGGCAAGGGCCTCCTCGGCCGCCTTGGCGAGTGACTCGAGCAGTGCGCCGCGTTCCGCTTCGAGCGTTTCCACCAGCGGACGTTGCTGCGCGATGGCCCGGGACACGTTCCGCCATTCCCGCGCGCTCTCGTCGAGATCGTCCCGCAGGCCGAGAAATCCGCCAGCGATCCTGCGCGGCAGCCCCACCGGCGTCGGCCCTTTCGGATCGAAGCGATTGGACGAACTCTTCGGCGCCTGCGACACGGCCTTGCCGAATTCGTCGCTCAATTCTCTCTCAAGAGTGTCGGCGATATCGTTCGATGAATTGTCGGTATTGTCTTTGGCCATTTTCGAACTCCGATCCTACCGTCTTAAATAGGCAACGGCTCACGGAGCAATCCACTGAATTGTCGCGAAGTGGTTAATCCAAAGCACGCGTCGGCAAGGAAACTTCGACGTCGAAGCTGATCGATCGCGGCATTACTTGGACGAGCAATGCCATCCACCGCCGCCAACGCCAGACGGCCGCGGTAAAGCAGAGGCGAATCTTCGAACACACGCGGTGTCGCCACGGCGGCCTCCGGCCAGGCATTATTCGGCACGCGGAAGCCGGGCGCCTCACATCGTTCCGCTGACGGTCGTCAGACCCAGTATTTTCCAGGCCTGCATGCCACCGCGATAGTAGAAAATTCGGTCGGCCGGGTAGCCTTCCCTCAACATGGCCTGAATTGCCGTGGGCGATTGCCCACACCAGAGGCCATTGCAATAGAGGGCGACCCGCATCGCGCCGCTGCAATCCCAGGCTCCGGCCGCACCGACGCACCCGAGTTCGTCGAGACGGCCCGCCACTTCGGTGTAGGGAATATGCGTCGAGCCGGGGATCGTTTCCTCCAGGTGCCATTCCAGTGTTCGCGCGTCGATGACGCGGACGTTCTCATCGGCCAGCATATCGAGGAGTTCCAGTTCACCGATGGTCTCGACGCCGTCGGCAGCCCGGGCCGGTTGTATGCAGAAGGGCGGGCATTCGCGAGATGTCTTGGCGTAATAGCCGCTGACCTCGTTGTCCGTGTCCTGGATCCGCTCGATGACGACCGGCCCCTCGTCGGTTTCCACGGTCACGCTAGCCACGTCGGGCCTGATCTTGACGGCCGGCTCCTGGCTCGAAGCAGGAGCCGTCACCGCCACCGTTAGCATGATCGAAACAGCGACGCCGACGAGCCAATGCATGTTATTTCTCCCAAGGCTTCGATACACCGCCAAATTCTTATACCATCGTGTCTTTAAGCCCAACCCCTGCGCAAGGCAGGAGTTCTCGGCATGTCCTGGTGTTCCGGAGGTCGCGAGACAACGCGGGTAGGTGCGGCTTGAGAGGCCGCTTCGAAACCTTGCGAAGACCCGTCTCCCTGGTTCACTACGGACGTCCAGACTTACGGAAATCGGGTGTCTTGTCATTGCGGAGCAACCGCCTCACGCGCGTTTGAACGTGCGGTTGCGAGCTTGAAACGGACTCTGGGGCAGGACCGCCTTCGTCCGCCCGCGGCTGACGCCCTCAGTTCGGTTGCCGACCGATCGGCGCCTGGAACACTGCCGCAAAACCGTCCGCCCGGCCCGGTGCGGGCGAATGCAGCGTAAGCGTCGCCTGCGTTCCGTCCGCGATGGCCTTGGCGATGGACAGGCCCAATCCGCTGCCCTCCGAGATGGCCTGCCCGCGCTCGAAACGCGCCGTGAGCCGCGCTAGCGTTTCGGGTGGAACGACAGGGCCGTCATTGATCACGCGCAGGGTGCGGCCCTTCGTCAGGATAACGTGAACCGGGGCGTCGCCGATGCCGTGGCGCTGCGCATTCTCGATCAGGTTGCGGGCGAGAATCGCAAAGACGTCGGGGTCGATATCCGACAGTATCGGGTCGTCCGGCAGCTCGAGGTCGATGCGCTTTTCTCGGGCGATCCCTTCAAGATCCGAGACGACCATGCGCAGTACGGGGCGCAGGTCCGCCGCTGTGTCGCGCCGCAATCGTCCGCCCTCGGCGCGGGCCAGTTGCATCAGCTTCTCGGACAACCGCGCCAGCCGTTTGAGCGCGGTCTCGATCTCGCCCGCCCGTTGGGCCACGGCGCGATCGGGGATTTCTGTCATTAGCCTTTGGGTCTGGGCCAGCGCCGCCGCCACGGGCGTGCGTAATTCATGCGCGGCATTGGCGGTGAAGTTACGCTCGGCCTCCAGCGTACGCCGCAGCCGGTCCAGCAACTGGTTGACTGCATCCGCGACCGGCAGGATCTCATTTGGAAGCTTGCTGTCGCCGACACTGGACAGATCACGGGCGCCGCGGCTGGCCAGCGCGCGGCTGAACCGGCGAACCGGCCGCAAGCTGCGCCGGACGATCACCAGCACCCCGAGAAGGCTGATCGGAACGACGACGACCAGGGGCAGGGCGAGACCAGCCAACGTCTCGCGCGCCACGTCGGCACGGTGGCTCAATGGCTCGGCGACGGCGATGGTGATCGTCCCTTGCAGCGCCGCGTCGTAGTAGAGCCGGTGCGTCGCGGTCTGGCGGAAGCCCATGCCGTCGAAGGGCGGAAAGACCACGTCCTCGGCCCCGTGCGAGCGTAAGAGCACGCGGTCCCGGTCGTCGCGCACGATGTAGGTGAAGAATTCCTCGTGGCTTCGCAGTGTGGCGATGCGCTGACTGACGCCGGGCTCTTCGCGGCCGATGATATCCATCACCGCCAGCGGCAGGATGCGTTGAGCGGTTTCCTCGAGAGCGGAATCGAACACCTCGTCCATCTCGCCGCGCAGGATGGTTGCCGTCGCCCATGCGGTTGCCAGCCAGAGGAGAGCCAAACCCAGCCCCAATCCCAGCGCCAAACGCCCCTGTAGCGAGCTGGGCCATCTCATGCCGCGCCCAGCCGATAGCCGAAGCCGCGCACCGTCTCGATCCAGTCGCGCCCAAGCTTCTTGCGCAACCGGCTGACATGGACCTCGATCGTGTTGCTCTCGATTTCGGTATCGAAGGAGTAGAGCCGTTCCTCAAGCTGCGCCTTGGACAGGATCTGCCCCGGCCGCTGCACCAGGGCCTCGAACAACACCCATTCGCGGGCAGTGAGGAGCACGGCCTTGCCACCGCGTCGGATGGTTCTTGCCGCAAGGTCGACTTCCAGATCGCCCAGCGTGATCAGCGGGTTGGGATTGCCGGAATAGCGCCGGGCAACAGCGTTCAGTCGCGCCGAGAGCTCGGAGAGATCGAAAGGTTTGACCATGTAGTCGTCGGCGCCAGCGTTCAAGCCCTCGATCCTGTCGCTGATCTGGTCGAGCGCGGTCAGGATGATCACCGGCGTCACATCGCCTCGCACCCTCAAGGCCCGCAAAAACGGCTGGCCGCGCCCATCCGGCAGCATCAGATCCAGCAAGATCAGGTCGTAGACCGCCACTTCGAGATATTCGCTCGCTGCGTCGAGCCGCGTCGCCCAGTCGACGGAATGGCCGTCGGCGGCGATCTGGTCGCGTACCGCCGCACCCAGCACCGTGTCGTCCTCGATCAGCAGCACACGCATGTCGCTCCGGTCCAATCCATCCCGCCGCTTCCGTATCCCGCGCGAAACTTACAGGCACCTGACGTGACGAGCGGGCCTGCTTCAGGTCGCCGTCAGAATAGCGCGCGACAAGGGCGCATCACCACCGGTTACCGGAGACGGAAGATGAAGAAATCCCTGATGGCCGTCGTATTCCTGTCGGGCTTTGTCGCGGCCGGTGCCGCCCATGCCGACGACGACGATTGCGATGTCCCCATGGCCAATTGGCAACCGCGCGAGGCGGTCCAGAAGATGGCCGAGGCGCAGGGCTGGACCGTGCGCCGGATCAAGGCCGATGACGGCTGCTACGAGATCGATGGCCGCGACCTGCAGGGTCGTGAGATCGAGGTCACGGTCGATCCGGGCACGCTGGCAATCGTCGAGATGGAATATGAAGAGGAGGACGACGATGGCCGCCGGAGGGATAAGAACGCCGCCCCCGCCGCAACGATGGCACCGTCGAACAATGGTCTGTTCGCGCCGGGCGGCAAGTCCGGCGTCGCCATCGACTGATGATCCCCGTCTGGGATCCGATGGGGCGCCTGTTCCACTGGGCGCTGGTGGTAACCTTTGCGATCGCCTGGTTAACGGCGGACGAGCTTCCGCGGACGCACGGTCTCGCCGGCTACGTCGTGGACCGCTGAAGGAAGTGCACGAGAGGCTCGCCAACCTGATGCTCCTCCTCGTTGCGCGGCCCGCAGGAAGCGTGGTGCTCGGCTCCCTCCGCCATCACGAGAACCTCGCGCGAGCCATGATCACGGGCGACAAGCGCGCGCCCCGCCCTGGCGGTATCGCCTGTCCCTGTTCTCAAGTGCCGCGTGCCCCTCGGCTTGGAGTGAGCCTGCCTGCGTGGCGGGGCCTTTTTTCCTGACGCCAGGCTGAAGCAGAAACGTCTGCGTTGTCAGCTAGCGCTCAGGTGGCGTCCCCAGATTGACCTTATCGGTTCAAAGGAGACCCACACCATGAAAACGGATCCAGGAAAAGGCACGCTTCTATCGAAGGCAACGATCATGCGGGCGCCACTCATTGTTTCCGCTGCCGCATCTATGTTGGCCGTGGCGGCATCGGCGGCCCCTTCTGAAGCTCCGTACGTGCTGAGCGCGCCGCACGCGGACTTCCTCATGCAGTTGGAGGATGCTGCCGCTGCGCCGAGCCAGATCGGCGCTGCTGCTCGCGCCGCAGCGGATCTGTTCGGCCAACATGCCGAAGCGGAGGAGGCGGTGATCCTGCCGCTCCTGGCGCTTACGGAAGCTGTTGCGGGGGGAAAGGCTGTGGCCGACCTCCCGCGGGTACTGACGAGCCGGGAAGGTTTGGACGCGGAACTGCCTCTCCTGCTTGACGCGCAGATCGAGGTCGTCGGCGCGTTGGTTGAGCTCTTCGCCGTGGCAAAGGCGGAAGTCCGGCCGGAGGTTTCGCGTCTTGCCGAACAGATAATCTGGCATGAGATGACGGATATCGAAGTCCTCTATCCGGCAGCTGTTCTCGTCAATTCGTCTGTTGAGGCGCGTTTGGTCGAGGCAGAGTCGGCGAAGATCCCGATCGGTCCGGCGCCGCTCTATGGCCGTGACCCGATCCCGATGATGGGGCTGGGTAACCCGCACGCGCTCAGCGCCGCTCAATGAGACAGCTGCGCTTGTGCAACCGCGTCATGGTCAAGGCCGGCCAACGTCTTCGGCCGGCCTGCCTTGGATTGCGACTGACCGCGTTCGTCGGAGGCATTCGAGACCACATCCTGTGCAGCTATCCCCCGCAACTATCCGGATTGTTGGCGGCTGAAGCGCATTACCCGCAACGCGGCTGCGCATATCGGTCCTGAACCAGGGGCGAGGGCGCCTACCGAACCTTGCTCGACTGTGTGGGATTTCCTCCTGCGGGCGAAGCTGACGGCCAGCTGAAGCAGATTTTCCCGATCCGTCAGGTTCCGATCATCCGGGAACTTCAGGATCGAATTCATCGCAACAATGATGGGAGCCATCACATGAAAGCCGCTCTTGCCCTGCTGGCCGCAACGACCGCCCTTGGCGCGGTTCTGGCCCTCTCCGCCACCGGATGGGCCTCAAATTCCGGTGCGGTCTCCGGACCCGAGCCCGTGCGGGGCGCCACTGCGTCATCAAACGGGTTGCCGGTCCTCTTGGCCGACAACCGATCGGATGACGACGACGATCGCCGACCGCGCCGCCGCGACGATGACGACGATGACGACGATGACGACGATGATGACGATGATGATGATGATGATGATGATGATGATGATGATGATGAAGGCCGCGGTGCCACGCCCCGCCGGAATGCGGCCCCCGCCGGAGCGGCCGCCCCGCCCGCAAACGGCTTGTTCGGAACCGGCCCGGCCCCGCAGGTTCAGGTGAACTAAGCCTTACATCTCGTTTCTTCCTGCCTCCTGCCAAGGCCCCGCCGCCGCGTTCCGGTGGCGGGGCCTTTGCGTGTCGGCGGTGGCGGATCGTCGAGAAAGCTGACGGCAAGCTGAAGACAACCGGCGCTGAGCGTCAGGAAGGGATCAGCAGGGACAGGCAAACCTGCCTGATCCGAGCCTTCCTAAGGAGAATCCCCATGAAGTCGCTTTTGTCCGCTCTTGCCTTGACGACGGCCATAGCCGTGCCGGGGCTGGCTCTGGCCAGACCGGTCACGCTGACCGCCAATATGAACGACTATGGCGGCGACGGCGCCTATCTTGCGCTTTACGTCACCGACGCGCAGGGCACCTATCTGGGCAGCCTCTGGATGGCCGGTGGCAAGTCGAAATATTACCAGCATCTGAGCGACTGGCATCGCGCGACGGGCGGCGATCCGGCCGAGATCAATGGGATCACGGGGGCCAGTGTGGGCGCGGGGCGCCAGCTGAAGATCACGCTCGATCTGGCCGATGCGCTGTTCGACGCGGGGTATGAACTACACATCGACGCCTCTGTCGAGGATATGCGCGACAGCCCGTCGGAGGTGGTCGTGCCGCTGACCAGCGCGGACGCGGGCAAGCCCGTTCCGGGCCGCCGCTACATCCGCGATTTCACCTACGACATGTAAGCCGGCGAGAGGGAGCCTGTCATGCTGCGTGCTCTGCACAAATTTCCTGGGCTCGTCGCGGCGCTGCTGATCGTGGTTCTCACGCTCAGTGGCGCGGTGCTGTCCGTCCTTCCCGCGCTCGAGGTAGCGCAGGCTCCGGCACAAACCGAAACCGATCTGGCCGTGGCCGCGCTCGCCGACCGCGTGGCCGCCGCCTATCCCGGCGTGGAGCAGATCCGCCGCGCGCCCTCGGGGCGGATCACCGCCTTCTATTTTGACGGTGGCCGTCCCGGCGCGGTGGTGATCGATCCGGCGACGGGCGAAGGTGTCGCCGATTACGAATCGTCTTCCTTCCAGCGTTGGATGACCAATCTGCACCGCTCGCTGTTCCTGGGCGATGTCGGACGCCTGACTGCCGCTGCCGGGGCAGGGTCGCTTCTGGTATTGTCGATCTCCGGCGTGATGTTGACAGCGCGACGGGTTGGCGGCTGGCGGCGGGTCTTTTCGCGCCTGCGCGGCCCGCTTGCGGGGCGGCTGCATGTCGAGGTCGCGCGGCTGACGGTGATCGGTCTGCTGCTCTCCTCCGTCACGGCGCTTTTCATGACGGCCGACACCTTCGGCCTCATCCCCGGCGAAAGCGTCACGGCATTCCCGACCGAGGTCAGCGGACGGGTCGGCGCGGCGCCCGGTGCCATGCCTCTGCTGCGTGAAACGCCGGTGGCAAGCCTGCGGGAGCTGACCTTTCCCTATGAGGGTGACCCGACGGATGTGTTCACGCTCAAGACCAGCACTGGCGAGGGCTATCTCGATCAGGGCACCGGCGCCACGCTCGCCTGGGCCGATTTCGGCGCATGGCAGCGCCTGAACCAGACCGTCTACATGCTGCACACCGGGCAGGGCGCGGCCTCACTGGGGCTGATCCTCGGGCTGATGGCGCTTGGCGCGCCGGTCATGGCGGCCACCGGCGTGATCCTCTGGGCGCAAGCCCGCCGCGCCCGGCCTCGGATCACAGGGAACGCGGTTGCCGGCCAGGCCGACGTGATTCTTCTGGTCGGCAGCGAGGGTGGCAGCACCTGGGGGTTCGCCGCGACACTGCATGACGCGCTCACCCAGGCCGGCCACAAGGTCTATACGGGAGCGATGGCACAGTTTTCACCCGGCAGGTACAAGCGCGCCGAACGGGTGATCCTGCTGGCCGCCACCTATGGCGACGGCGCCGCCCCGGCCTCGGCCGCCGGATTTCTCGAGCGGCTGGAAGCCGTGCCGCGGACCCAAACCCTGCCGCTGGCCGTTCTTGGCTTCGGCGATCGGCAATTCCCCCAATTCTGTGGCTACGCCGTCGAGGTGGCACGCATCGCGGCGGATGGAGGCTGGCCCGAACTGCTGCCGATAGCGACGGTGAACCGTCAGTCGCCGCAGGAATTCGCCCGCTGGGGCCGCGCCCTTGGCGAGGCGCTCGCTCATCCGCTGGAATTGTCGCACAGCCCCGTGAACCCGCGCGCTCATGCGCTGACCCTGATCTCGCGCCGCGAATATGGGGCCGAGATGCAGGCCCCCGCCGCGATCCTGCGCTTCGCCGTGCCGAAATCCGGAGTGCTCGAGCGCCTGGCCGGACACGGGTTTGCCCGGTTCTCGCCAGGCGACCTGCTGGGGATATTGCCCGAAGGCTCGGCCATTCCGCGCTTTTATTCGCTGGCCTCGCGCCGACGTGACGGCTTCATCGAGATCTGCGTCAGCCGGCATCCCGGCGGGCTTTGCTCCGGCCAGCTTCTCGACCTGCAACCGGGCGACAGCATACCGGGCTTCATCCGTCGCAACCCCGCCTTCCGGCCCGCACGAAACCGCAAGCCGGTAATCTTGATCGGCGCCGGCACCGGCATCGGCCCGCTTGCCGGTTTCGCTCGGGCCAATTCAAGGCGCCGGCCGATGCACCTGTATTTCGGCGCGAGGCATCCCGACAGCGATCTTTTCTATGGCGAGGAAATGCGCGATTGGCAGGAGGATGGCCGGTTGACCTCGGTGACGACGGCTTTTTCGCGCGGCGTCTCCCGCGCCTATGTGCAGGATGCGCTGCGCGCCGACGGCGCGCGGATCGCCCACTTGATCGGTGACGGCGCGCAGGTGCTGGTCTGCGGTGGTCGCGAGATGGCCGCCGGCGTCGCGGAGGTACTCTCCGACATTCTTGCTCCGAGCGGAATGACCCCGGCGCTTCTCAAGGTGGAGGCACGCTATGTTGAAGACACCCATTGACCGCGTGCGCCACGCGATGAATGGGCCAACGATGGGAACGCGCTGGTCGGCGCTATTCGATGCATCTACTGCTACCGACTCTTTCCCGATCCGTCGCGCATTGGCCGAAGACGTGGAACTGGTGGATCGCCAGATGTCTACCTGGACGCCCGCTAGCGACCTGATGCGCCTCAATCGCGCCCCGGTGGGCGAATGGGTTTCGGTGCCCCCCGAACTGATGGAGGTTTTGGCCCGCGGCCTCGAGATCGGCCGGCAGTCCGGCGGCGCCTTTGATGTCGGCATGGGCGATGTCGTCGCCGCCTGGGGATTCGGGCCGCGGCATACGGACCCGCAGGCGATGCGGGCCGCCTTGGGTACCGCCCGCGCTTCGGCGCATGAGGTGCTCGAGCTTGACCGCGATGAACTGAAGATTCGCAAACACGCGCCCATGACGCTGGACCTGTCGGGCATCGCCAAAGGCTACGCGGTCGATCGCATGATGGCGGTGCTTGGACGCTTCGAGATCACCGATGCCCTGGTGGGCCTTGATGGCGAAATGCGCGCATGCGGTCAGCGCCCCGATGGCCGCCCCTGGACGGTAGCGCTGGAGCGTCCCGATTTCGAGAAGCGCGCGCCGCTCTCGGTCCTGGAACTGGCGGATTGCGCGGTCGCGACTTCCGGTGACTATCGACACTGGCTTGAACTTGGCGGACGGCGCCTGTCCCACACCATGGACCCGGCCCTTGGCGGCCCGGCCACGGGATCGCCCGCCTCGGTCACCGTGCTGGGGAAAAGCTGCATGGACGCGGATGCCTGGGCCACGGCTCTCATGGTGCGCGGGCTGCGCGCGGGGCAAGAGCTTGCAGGACATCGCGGATTGAAGGCGATCTTCATCGAACGTGTCGGCGAAACTCTGCGACAAAGCGTCGTTGGATGGACGAACGGGGATGAGTATCGACCTCCGGACTCCTCGGGCGCGATTCCAGAACTCTCTTTCGCATCCTAGACTGGATCGCGAAGCGGGACGAAAAAGCTTACCTCTCCTTCCGGACACCCTTGAACGGGGTGTCGTCCTTCTTGCCGTCCACGAACCTGCCGGTTTCGCTGGTCCGTTTGGTCCAGATGTCCGTCTTCGGATTGTGAACCTGCGAGCGGCCGCGAACCGCGCCTTTGCGATGACCGTCGCCGGTCGGTGGGTTGGTGGCCATCCCCTTCTTCCGATTCACGTTCCGAGCTCATCGTCAACGTTCTGCGCGGCGGTCAAAAGGAATGCGGCCCGATCCTTGTCCGGATCGAGCCGCATATCAGCATTGGTCAATCGATTGGTTGAAAGGTCTACTCTTCTGAAGTTGACAGGATCGCGTTGATCAGCGCGTTGCCGTGGTCGGCTATGAACGCCTCCCAGACGGGCTTGATCGCTTCCCGAAAAGCCTCGCCGTCGCCGTCACGATTGACATCCATGCCCTCGGATTCAAGCTAAGCGATTATCTCGTCCTCCTTGGATATGCTGAGCTGACGCTGCATGTCGACCGCTTCCCTGGCGACATCGAGGACGATTTCTTTCTGTGCATCGGAAAGGCTGTTGTACTTGTCGACGTTCACCGCGACCGCCAGCGGCTCCAATCCGTAGAACCGCACCGGTGGCAGGCCGAACCATTCGCGTGGTGTCCGCCCCAGCGCTTGGGACGTGCAAGGAGCTTTGACGGAAGCGGTTGACGTCGATCAATACCAAGATGGCGCGAAACGTTTCTGATGGTTGGATTGCGAAGCGGATGTGCCAGTCGCAGCTCGGCACGCCGTATAGCGGGGTGACCACGTCAGGTGGATCCGGGAGGTGAAACGGGAAGGATATCCAGGATTCGTCGATCACCGGGATTATCGCGACCGCTTTTTTCAGGCGTCAGGAGCCGTGCATGAGTTATGCCTCGATCTTGGTACATGTCGAGAACGCCGAGGCGTCCTCCGACGCGCGTCTCGAACTCGCTGCCACGCTTGCCCAACGTTTCGACGCGGCTCTGATCGGAGCCACCGCCGCCACGTTCCGTCCACCGCCGGTCGACGCGTTCGGCGGTGTGGTGTTTGTCGATGTCCTCGCCGACGAACGAGAGCAGATCGCCGCCGAACTGCGAGACGCCGAAGCGCGATTTCGTTCACATTGTGCCAGCCGGACCTTCGCGACGGAATGGCGCGCCGCGATTGATATGCCCGCCGAAATGCTGGCCCGCGAAGCCCGTTCGGCCGATCTCATCGTTATCGGGCGTGATCTGGATCGCCAGCGCGCCGACATTTACCGGGCCGCCGATCCCGGCTCGGTGATGATGGCAGCCGGTCGACCGGTCGTCGTCGTCCCGGCGGGCACCAGCGCGCTTTCTGCCGAGCATGTGGTCATCGCCTGGAAGGACACCCGCGAGGCGCGCCGGGCGCTGTGGGATGCGTCGCCCTTTCTGCGGGCCGCGGCGACGGTCCATGTCGTGGAGGTCGCCCCGGAATCGGAATTAGACGCCGCCCAAGCGCGCACTGGTGATGTCATCCGTCATCTCGATCGTCATCAGATCAAGGCGCGCTCGGATGTGCGCGTACAGCGGGAGGCGTCCGTGGCCGACGAACTCATCCTGGTTGCCGAGCAGAACGGGGCCGATCTCATTGTCGCAGGCGGATATGGCCATGCGCGTTTGCGAGAATGGGTCTTTGGCGGCGTCACCCACGACCTGCTGCGTCGCTGTCCGAAATGCTGCCTCCTATCCCATTGAGCCATCCGGAGGTCGACGAACTGCCTCGTATTTGGTGGCCCATCGCACTCGGTCGCACCGATCGCCGGCTCGGGCTTGCCCGCACGGCAGGCAAACCAACAAGCGCTGAAAACACATGACCTGGAACACCTCCCTCCTGCGGGATTCCGACACATGCTGGCGGGTTGAGAATGCGACAAGGATTGCGCTCCTGGTCGACGGCTGGGCGTACCTGCCAGCCATGCGCGCCGCTATGGAGCGGGCCAAGCATTCCATTCTCCTTATCGGATGGGACTTCGACGCGCGTGTGCCTTTGGGGGCCCCCACCGACGAGAATGGAGGTGGCGAACCGCTCTGCGATCTGATGACGCGTCTATTGGCGCGAACCCCAGATCTCGACGTCCATATTCTGATCTGGAAGATGGCGATGGGTTACAGCGTCCAACGACGGGACAGTCCCCAGCGCACGGCGCGATGGCTGCCCCGAGATCGTCTGGAATATCGGCTGGACGGCGGCCATCCGGTCGGTGCTTCGCACCATCAGAAAATACTGGTCGTTGACGACAGCGTCGCATTTTGCGGAGGCTCGGACTTCACGCGCAACCGCTGGGACACCTCCTTGCACCTGGCCGTCGATCGCCGTCGCCGCACGCTCGACGGGAGTCTCTACAACCCTCGTCATGAGGTGATGCTCGCCGTCGCCGGGCCAGCGGCGGCGGCACTTGGTGAACTGGCGAGACGACGTTGGCGTCGGGCCACCGGTGTTCAACTTCCGCAGCCGGTGGCCGAAACGACGGCGTGGCCCGAAAGTCTCGCATCCGACATGAGCGACGTCAGATTGGGGATTGCCCGGACTGAGCCCGCCGACAGGCGGGCGACTGCCGTGAGGGAAGTGGAAGCCCTCTATCTCGCGGCGATCGCCGTTGCCGAACGTTGGATCTATCTGGAGAATCAGTATGTCACGTCACCTGTCATCGCCAACGCCTTGGCACAACGTCTCGGAGAGCGGGACGGGCCGGAAATCGTCATCCTGTGCCCGGCCCGAAGCGCTGGAATCTTCGAACGCTTGGCCATGGAGCGCCCTCGCATCCCCCTGATCCACTCGCTCCGTGGCAAGGACATTCACCAACGGTTGCGGGTCTTCGCCCCCATGGCCGCGATCGATCTGCCGATCACGGTGCATTCCAAGCTGATGGTCGTCGATGATCGGTTTTTGAGAGTTGGATCCGCCAATCTCAACAACCGGTCACTCGGCCTCGATACGGAATGCGACGTGGCGATCGAGGCCGGAGCGGACGATCCTGCAGCGAGACGGCGAATTCGGATGCTTCTGAGCCGGCTCGTGGCCGAACATGTCGGTGCCTCCGCGGAGGTCTTCGCCGCCGAGCTGGAGCGATCGGGCAGTCTGATCGCGACGACTACTCTGCTCAACCGACCAAAGGGAAGGCATCTCGATCCATTTCCGGCGTTGCAGCCGGGCTGGCTCGATCGATTGCTTGCGCGGGCGCATTGCTTCGATCCGTTCGACGCGGCCGACAATTGGCGGCCATGGCGTCGTCTCCGGGGCCGACCACGCTAATCGCCGGAACCTGGACCAGGCCGGCTCTTGACCGAGATCAATGTCTGCGCTGGACGTCCGGGCGAGCCTGCTTTGCATGCACATCGTCAGCACGAAGGAGGCCGACGCCGGTGACGACACTCGCACAGACACCCGTTCCCCTCCGGCGGCTGTTTCGTCGTCTCGACTTCGCCCCCGTTCCCACCGACGATTTCCTGGGGCGCCTGCTCGCGGTCTGGCAAGCGCGACGAGACGAACTGATATTTCCGTCGGAAAGGGATCTCGACATTGAGGAACTCGACCCAGAAGGCAAGTGTGCTTTCGTATATGGCGTGCCGCAGCAGGGGCTAAATTATACGCTTCGTTCGGGCGCCAAATCGTTAGATGCGGTGCTCGGGCACTGCGAGGTCGGGGCGAGCTTGGCCGCCGCGCCACGCCGTCGCGGGGCGGTACGGCTCAGGCGTTTGTTCGAAGTCGTCCGACAAGCAGGCGAACCCTTGCTCGCGGAATTTACGCTCGACGAGGCGGGCGGCGAGCCGAACGCGGCCGAGATCCTGCTGGCGCCGCTCTCCGAGGACGGCCATACCGTCGACGCGATTGTCGGCGGGCTATCGCTTCGCCCGATGAAAGCGGACGGATCGAGCCCTAAACGACGTGCCGTGGTCCGCCCGGACGGTCCGATGCTGTTCGCCCTCGGTTCCAGCGCAGCCTTCGGAGAGCGTGTGGCCCGACGTCTCGGCATCATGCTTGCGCCGCACGAGGAACGGTTTTTCGAGGACGGCGAGCACAAGGCGCGGCCGCTTTCCAGCGTTCGTGACCGCGACGTTTATGTCTTCGACAGCCTCACCGGCGATTCGCGGCACACAAGCAACGACAAGCTGTGCCGGATGCTCTTCTTCATCGGCGCTCTGAGGGACGCGGGCGCCGGTCGGGTCACCGCCATGGTCCCTTATCTCTGCTATTCCCGCAAGGACCGGCGGACCAAGAGCCGCGACCCGGTCACCACCCGCTATGTCGCCCAACTGTTCGAGGCCGTCGGGACGGATCGCCTGATGACCATGGAGATTCATAATCTCGCCGCCTTCCAGAACGCCTTTCGCCATCCGACGGTCCATCTCGACGCCAATAGCGCCTTCGTCGGTCATTTCGCGGCGGAGATCGGGGACGCCCCGGTTGCGGTCGTCTCGCCCGATCTCGGCGGCGCCAAGCGGGCGGAGATTTTTCGCGAGCGGCTCGAAACGACGCTCGGCCGTCCCGTCGCGAAGGGCTTCATGGACAAGCAGCGCAGTGGTGGTGTCGTGACGGGGGAGCTATTCGCCGGGGATGTCGATGGCCGCATGGTGGTCGTGGTCGACGATCTGATCAGCACCGGGACGACGATGGCGCGGGTCGCGGCGGTCTGCCGCGCCAAAGGCGCGACGAGGGTTTCGGTCGCTGCGACCCATGGCCTGTTCACCGGTGGTGCCGATGCGCTCTGGGGCGAGGCGGCGATCGATGACGTCGTGATCACGGACACCGTGAAGCTGCCCGCGCTCGACGCTGGCGCGGTCGCAAACCGCCTGGTCGTGCTGGAGACGGCGGATATTTTCGCCGATGCCATCACGGAGTGTAGTCGTGCGGAGTTCGGCATTCATCGTCGGCCCTGACGCGTCGGGACGATTACGTCCCGAGCGGAGAATGCCGGCGTGCGGGCTTCAGCTCAGACGACGCTGGATTTCGCTGACCGGCTGCTTCGTAAGGTCCTTGTCGATCTCGGCGACGATCAGCTTGCGGACCGCTTCGGTGAAACATTCTCGCAAGGTCGCAAGCATCTTCGGCGGCGCCACGACGATCAGCGCCTTCAGGTCTTCCCGTGCGCGGATCTGGTCGATCTCCTCGGCCACATCGGATGCGAACGCCGCTTCGGCTGCTGCATGCCAGTCGGTCTGCCCGACGGCGCTGCGCCGTCCCTGGGTCCGCGTTCTGCCGGGCTCGTCGCTTCCCTGCTCGCTGGTGGGCGGGTTGTCCGGCGCTTCGAGAACGTGCTCGACCGTCAGATTCGGATTGAACGGGCCGCCTTCGTTTCTGAGAACAAGGGCTTTGCGCCCGTCGGCGACGAGAACCCGCGCATGGTGCGGGATTTTGACCGGGGTCATGGCGATGACCCTTTCTGCGTCTGGTGATCCGGGATCACAGGGTAGTCGCATTTGGCGACGCCTGGCATTGACAAGGATCATGTCCGCTCGCTCCCATGTGGCGATCCGACCGTGCCCTTGCCCCCAGGGCAGCCGGGCGACAACCCCGCCCGGCTATCGCAGGGATTCCTCGGCCACAGCGAGGTATCGGCTGGCGAGCGGTTCCCACTTGGCCGGTTCCCGTGGCGCGGCGTCGAGAAGATGGGCGAGCGAGAGCCGGGCGCGCAACACCGCGCGAAAAGCGGTGTAGAACGCGACCAATCGCGGCGGCGGGTGATCGCCGAGTTGGTTCGCGACCCGCTCGACGAGCTTCGGTCCGATGGCCGGCACGCCCAGTATTCGGCATTCCAGGCCGAGAAAGGCCAATTCGTCGAACGGATCGACGAGGCGCAATTCCGGACTGAATTCGAGGCAATCGAAGACCACGATCGGGTCAGTCAGGCAGATGTGCTCCGGTCGCAGGTCGCCGTGCCCCTCGACGATCCGACCGGTGCGCGCCCGCTCCTCGATCAGCGGGTGGTCTTCCGTCATTCTCTGGTCGAGCCGGTCCAGGATTGTGGGAAGGCGCGCGGGGTCCACCGCGAAGGCGCGGTTTGTCAGGATCGCCCGATTTTCCGCCTGCTGCGCCATGAGACGGCCGACATAGGCAGCCGGATCGACGGCCGGGTGGTGAGCTCTACGGTAGAACCGCGCCAGGAGATCCGCGATCTGGTCGGTTTCGGGCGCGCCGATCCGCTCTTCTTGAAGCATCCGGTCGAACATCCGCTCTGCCGGCAGGCGTCGCATTACCACAAGCCAGTCGACCACGGTTCCGCAGCCGTCCAGCGCCAGCACGCCGGCGTCGTCCTGGGTCAAGGGCACGATTCCCAGATAGGTCTGCGGCGCGAGCCGCCGGTTGAGGCGGACTTCCTCGCGGCAATTGGCCTCGCGGGTAGCCAATGTGGTGAAATCC
>NZ_JALHBS010000087.1 GCF_024195285.1 Aurantimonas marianensis | reverse complement strand
CGACAGCTGGGAAGAGTTCTGATCGGGCGCGAACGCGGCCGAAACGGACCTGACAATCCCATGACAAAGAGGGCGGCTCGGTCAAACCGGGCCGCCCTTTTTTGTGCGAAGGGGAAAGAATTACCCAGCCCCGCGGATGGCGCGGTCCCGTCGGCGAGCGGCGCCGGGCCGGTTGTCGGGATGTGCGAAAAATCCCGCCGCGGCCGTGACCGGCCACGGCGACAGAAAAGTCCGGGAGACGAGTAGCGCAGGCGCTCAGGCTTGCAGGGCCTTGACGTCCTCGGTGGTCAGCGCCTTGCCGCCGATGCCCCATTCGCCGCTACCGAGTTCCTGAACCCGCACCCAGGTAACGCCGCGCATGGCCTCGCCCTCGATCTTGACCATGGTGTCGGTCACCTTCTCGATCATTTCCTTCTTCTGCGCCGCCGAGAAGACGCCTTCGATCAGCTGAATGTCGACGAGTGGCATGATCTTGCTCCTTTGATCTGGACCGGCCTGCCGCGATGTTTGAACAGGCGTTATGGTCGTAGCGTATTCCCTTGCGGTATACTGGGAGGATAGCGGGAGAATTCGGGGAGATCGCGTGGAGATATGCTAGGATCGTCGGCGGAGCACGCGCTCTACGGCGGTCGGACGATGCTTTATGTTTTCGAATCCTTCGAACTGGACGCCAGCCAGGTCGAGTTGCGGCGCAACGGCACGGTCGTTCCGGTCGAGCCACAGGTCTTCGCCCTGCTCGTTCTTCTCGTCGAAAACCGGGAGCGCATGGTCTCCAGGGACGAGATTGTCGAAAAAATCTGGGACGGGCGCATCGTCTCCGATTCGGCCATTACCAGCCGCATCAAATCGGCCCGCCGCGCGCTTGGCGACGATGGCAAGGCGCAGTGTTTTATCCGTACCGTGCACGGCCAGGGTCTGCGTTTCGTCGCCGAGGTCAGAACCGTCGCGTCGCAAGACTCGCGGCAACCAGCCTCGCCTTGCCGGAACGAATGGCCGATCAAGGTCGCGGAAGACGCCCGCCCGTCGATCGCCGTCCTTCCCTTCCGTTTGCTCGGCGCCGCCGGATCGCATGGCGCCATCGCCGATGCCCTGCCCCACGATCTGATCGCCGCGCTGTCGCGGCTGCGCTGGCTGTTCGTCATCGCGCGCGGGTCCTCGTTCCGCTTCCGCTCGCCCGATCCCGACGTTGGCGAGATCGGCGAGATTCTCAACGTGCGCTATTGTCTGTCGGGCATTGTCGAGGTTTTCGGGAATTCGACGACCGTCGTGGCCGAGCTCGCCGACACACGAACCGGCGGCGTCGTCTGGGGCGACCGCTTCGCCGCCCGGCTCGACGAGATTCACGAGATCCGCTCCCAGATCGTCGCCAACATCATCGCCGCCCTGGAGATTCAGATTCCACTCAATGAGGCCAATCTCGCGCGTTTGGGGGCGCCGGAAAACCTGGATGCGTGGTCCGCCTATCACCTCGGTCTTCAGCATCTTTACCGGTTCAACAAGAAGGATAACGCGGTCGCCGCAGGCCTCTTCGAAAGCGCGATCACCCGGGAGCCACGCTTCGCCCGCGCCCACGCCGGTCTGTCCTCGACCGCATTTCAGAACGCCTTTCTGCGCTACACCGACGACCCGCCGGGGGCCGTCGCGGCGGCGCGCCGCTCCGCCGAGCGCAGCGTCGAACTCGACCCGATCGATCCCTTCGCCAACTTCACCATGGGACGTGCCTTCTGGCTGACGGGCGATATCGACGGCAGCCTGTCCTGGCTGGACCGGTCCACCACGCTCAGTCCCAATTACGCGCAAGGCTTTTACGCCCGCGCCTGGGCGGACACGATTTGCGAACGCGACAGGAACGGCACCGAGAATGCCCGGATTGCGCTGTCGCTCAGCCCGCTCGATCCGTTTCGCTATGCGATGCTGGGGACGCGGGCCTTGGCCTGCATGATCCGCGGCGATACCGCGGAGGCCGCGAACTGGGCGGACCGGGCGGCGCGCTCGCCGGGCGCCCACGTCCTGATCGCCATGATCGCCGTCGTCGCCCATGCCTTGAACGGCGACGAGCGGCGCACGAAGCTCTGGGCCGCCGATGTGCGCGGCCGCCGCAACGACATCTCGCAAGCCCATTTCTTCAGCTCGTTTCCGTTCGGGGATAGCCCGCTGCGGCGCAATATCTCGAAATTACTGGCGGAGCAGGGATTTTAAGCCATCGGATAACGAAATGGAGCCGCGGCAGCCGCCGTCCCCGTGAGCCTTCAGCCCTTGCGAGCCGGCTTGGAGAAGCGCATTTGCGGTGCGGCCAGCCGCTCCGCCGGCCCCAGCCAGGCATAGGCCAGCAAACACGGGTCGAGGCCGCCGACGGTGATCCGGTGTTCATGGCCGGATCGATTGAGGATCAATGATCCGGGCGCATAGACCGCCACGTCGTTCTCCGACCAGGCGCCGGAGACCGACACATAGCTTTCCTCGATCTCGTGATGGCTGTGCTGGGGGTAGGTCGTGTTCGGCGCGAACAGGACCAGGCCGATGATGAGGCAATCGGCGCGAACCGGGCCTTGCGGCCCCAGCAATTCGCAATAGGCATATTGGCGCGCCAGATGTTGCGGTATGCGCGAATAGCCGTGCTCCCAGGTGATCTGTCCGCTGACCCGGTCAACGGCGCGGGCCAGCGCGGCCAGCGGACCGGTCGCGGCCATGTCGATGGCGCGTCCGAAATGCGCGACCACCGGGAGAGTATGCGGCTCGCGCGGACCGATCTCCGGGTCGTTGTCGATGATCCGGCTCAACGCCTCGCGAACCCGCCTGCGATGACCGCGGATGACGGCGCTGCCGCCGGCAGAGCCGCGTCGATAGACGTGGTCGAACTCGCGCAGGAGGTACAGCCAGTCGGGATTCGCACTGAGCACCATCGTCTACACCCGCTCCAGCGCGATCGCGATGCCCTGGCCGACACCGATGCACATCGTCGCCAACGCGCGGCGGCCGCCGGTCTCGGAAAGCTCCAGCGCCGCCGTGCCGGTGATCCGCGCGCCGGATGCGCCGAGCGGATGGCCGAGCGCGATCGCCCCGCCATTGGGGTTCACATGCGGTCCGTCCTCGGCGATGCCGAGTTCGCGCAAGACGGCGATGCCCTGGCTGGCGAAGGCCTCGTTAAGTTCGATCACGTCGAAATCGGAGGGTTTCAGGCCGAGGCGCTCGCACAGCTTCCGCGACGCCGGCGCCGGGCCGATGCCCATGATCCGCGGCGCCACGCCGGCCGTCGCGCCACCGAGAAGGCGGGCGATCGGCGTCAGGCCGTATTTGCGCGCCGCCGCCTCGGATGCGACGACCAGCGCCGCCGCCCCGTCATTGACGCCCGAGGCGTTGCCGGCCGTCACCGAGCCGCCCTCCTTGCGGAACGGCGTCGGCAGTTCGGCGAGCTTCTCCAACGTCGTGTCGGCGCGCGGGTGCTCGTCGGTGTCGACGAGGATCGGATCGCGCTTTCGCCGTGGAATGGTGACCGGCGTGATTTCCCTGGCCAGCCGGCCCGAGGCCTGCGCGGCGGCGGCCTTTTGCTGCGAGCGCAGGGCGAAGGCGTCCTGGTCGGCGCGACGCACGCCGAAATCCGCCGCGACGTTCTCGCCGGTTTCCGGCATCGAATCGACACCGTATTGCGCTTTCATCAGCGGATTGACGAAGCGCCAGCCGATCGTCGTGTCGTGGATCGCCGCGTTGCGGGAATAGGCCGTCTCGGCCTTCGGCATGACGAAGGGCGCCCGCGACATCGATTCGACGCCGCCGGCGATGGCGAGTTCCATCTCGCCGGCGCGGATCGCCCGCGCCGCCGAATGACAAAGCCGTCGAGCCGCAGCCGCGCCTCGCCGAGGCTCGTCAACGCCGTCTCGATCGCGATCCCGGTTTCGGCCTCCCTGGCCGCCGCCGTATCGCGCCGCTCCGTCAACCGGGCGCGGATCGCCGCGAAGGCCTTGGTCGCCACGTCGCCGGCAAAGCGCGCCTCCAGGGCGTCCAATGCCTCGATCTGCGCGGCGGCGTCTCGCACCCCCGACAATGCCCGCGCGATATCGCGAAAGCGGGCGTTTTCCTCGGCATAGAAACCCGCATCGGCGTCGCGAACCAGCCGCAACAGGCCACGCAGCTTCTTCAGGCGCTTGCGCGCGGCGTGGATGGCCGCATGCGGGTCGCCGCCATCGTCGCCCAGCTCGCGTCCGGCCTTGCGGAGCTGTTCGCCGGCGATCCGGCGAAACTCCGCGTCGAATGCCTGGCCCGGATCGATCCTGAATGCCATGCCCTGTTCCCCTTCGCGCCTTGGCCGACGTTCAAACGTCGTCCGGCCGGCCGTCGATGGCAAGCCGGGCGTTGGTGAAGCGCGCGTCGCCCGTCACCTCGCGGCCGAGAAAGGCCGGCAGATCCGGTCTGTCGCTTGCGTCGCGAAGTTCGATCTCGGCCATCACCAGCCCGGCGAGCGCGCCGGCAAAGACGTCGATCTCGACCCTGAACGCGCCGAGCGGCACGATATGGCGGGTCTTTTCCACCACGATCCCCACCCGGCTCTCGCGCAGCGCCTCGGCATCGGACAACGGAATCTCGTATTCGAACTCGCCGCGATCCATGCCGCCGCCGGTCTTGATCGTCAGTCGGGCGCTTGTCCCGTCCCGGATCCGCACCCGCACCGAGACGTTTTCGCGCACGAACAGATAGAACTGCTCGAGACGATACGTCTCGATGACCTGGCCGCGCCAGTCCTCTCCGGTCACCCGAAATTTGCGTTCGATCTCGCGTCCCATCATCGCCAAGACGCCCGCCGCGCCCACCCGGTTCCGCCGCGACCCCCGATCCATCGCCGCCGCAGCGCGAAACGGTGCTTCCAAGAACCGTCACAAATCTCTATATCGCGGCTCATGAGCACCATGCCCGCCAATACGCCGCTGTCCCACATCCGCAACTTCTCGATCGTCGCCCATATCGACCACGGGAAATCGACGCTGGCCGACCGTCTGATCCAGTCGACCGGCGGGCTGGAGTTGCGCGACATGAAGGAGCAGGTGCTCGATTCGATGGATATCGAGCGCGAGCGCGGCATCACCATCAAGGCCCAGACCGTGCGCCTGCACTATACGGCGAAGAACGGCGAGACCTACGTTCTCAACCTCATCGACACGCCCGGCCATGTCGATTTCGCCTATGAGGTGTCGCGCTCGCTGTCGGCCTGCGAGGGCGCGCTGCTCGTCGTTGACGCGGCGCAGGGCGTCGAGGCGCAGACGCTCGCCAATGTCTATCTCGCCCTCGACAACGATCTCGAGATCGTGCCGGTCCTCAACAAGATCGACCTGCCCGCCGCCGAACCCGACAAGGTCAAGGAGCAGATCGAGGAGGTGATCGGCCTCGACGCCTCCGAGGCGGTGATGATCTCGGCGAAATCCGGCCTAGGCATCGAGGACGTGCTGGAGGCGATCGTCCACCGCCTGCCCCCGCCGAAGGAAGGCGACCGCGCCGCGCCGCTGAAGGCGATGCTGGTCGACAGCTGGTACGATTCCTATCTCGGCGTCGTCGTGCTGGTCCGCGTCATCGACGGCGAGCTGAAGAAGGGCCAGGTGATCCGCATGATGGGCACGGACGCCAAGTATCCGGTCGACCGGGTCGGCGTCTTCACGCCCAAGATGGTCCAGGTGGACGCGCTCGGCCCCGGCGAGCTCGGCTTCATCACCGCCTCGATCAAGGAAGTCGCCGACACCCGCGTCGGCGATACCATCACCGAGGACAAGCGCCGCACGACGACGATGCTGCCCGGCTTCAAGCCGGCCCAGCCGGTGGTCTTCTGCGGCCTGTTCCCGGTCGACGCCGCCGATTTCGACGATTTGCGCGCCGCCATGGGCCGGCTGCGGCTCAACGACGCCAGCTTCTCCTTCGAAATGGAATCCTCGGCCGCGCTCGGTTTCGGCTTTCGCTGCGGTTTCCTCGGCCTCTTGCACCTCGAACTCGACCTCATCGCGACCGCCCCTTCGGTCGTCTACAAGATCCACCTCACCGACGGCTCGATACAAGAGCTGCACAACCCGGCCGACATGCCGGACGTGGTCAAGATCGACCACATCGAGGAGCCCTGGATCAAGGCGACGATCCTCACCCCGGACGAATATCTCGGCAACATCCTGACGCTCTGCCAGGAGCGGCGCGGCATCCAGGTCGATCTGTCCTATGTCGGCAAGCGCGCACTGGTCGCCTACGAACTGCCGCTGAACGAGGCGATCTTCGATTTCTACGACCGGCTGAAATCGATCTCCAAGGGCTATGCCAGCTTCGACTACCAGATGACCGAGTACCGCGAGGGCGACCTCGTCAAGATGGGAATCCTCGTCAATGCCGAGCCGGTCGACGCCCTGTCGATGCTGGTCCACCGCAATCAGGCCGAGCGGCGCGGCCGGGCCATGTGCGAGAAGCTGAAGGAACTGATCCCCAACCATTTGTTCAAGATCCCGATCCAGGCGGCGATCGGCGGCAAGGTGATCGCCCGCGAGACCATCTCGGCGCTCAGGAAGGACGTCACCGCCAAATGTTATGGCGGCGACGCCAGCAGAAAGCGCAAGCTCCTCGACAAGCAGAAGGAGGGCAAGAAGCGCATGCGCCAGTTCGGCAAGGTCGACATCCCGCAGGAGGCCTTCATCGCCGCCCTGAAGATGGATAGCTGATCCTGTGATCCGCCTCCATCCTCACGCCAAGGCGCGGATCGAGGAACGCGGGGCGAGGCTGAGGTGGTCGAGACAATCTTGAGCGGCGAGCGTTTCGAAGCAAATTTCGACCGGACCGGCTTTCGCCGCGACTTTCCGGGCTCTCATCGTCGGCGCGGCAAGACCTTCGACACGAAGCGGATCGAAGCTTATGCTGTCTTTGAAGATGGCGACTGGCTGGTGATCACCGTCATCGTCAAATTCTGGAGCATCTCATGAAGCTCACCTACGATCCGGCGGCCAACGCCGCCTACATACGCTTCAAGGACGAGCGCGTTGAGGTCGAGACCGTAGAAATCAGCCCGTCGGTGCTGATCGACCTCGCGCCCGACGGCTCCGTCTACGGCATCGAACTTCTCAACGCCAACGAACAACTGGCGGCGGGGGACGACGGCAAGTTCGTCGTCGTCGATTCCCTGAGCGGCGAGGAGCATTCGCTGAAAGTGGCGTGAGCAGATGATCGATCGGCGGCAAGGGGCGCGGCTCCCTTCCGCCTGAGCCTGAGCCTGTCGACGAACGACAGCAACCAAGAACCTTTAAGCGCAACACCAGCGGGGCCCCTGTCACAATCCGGCCCATCCGGGCGCGGAAACGCGAAGCCATGCCTTCATCCCGCCCGCCGCTTCGGCTAAGCACCGCGGCTCCACGTTCTCCCCGTCCCTTTTCATCTCCGGACGTCCTCGTCCGCCCGGCGCGTTCCGCCTGTTTCCAGAGCCTTTGCATGACACCGTTGTTTCCCGGCCTCGATTTCGGCACCACCAATTCCACGCTGGCGCTCGCGGCTCCCGGCGCGGCGCCGCGGCTGGTGCCACTGGAGGACGCGCATCTCACCATCCCCTCGGCACTGTTCTTCAGCTTCGAGGACGGCGAGACCTATGTCGGCCGCGCCGCGGTGTTCGAATATCGCGACGGCGCTGAGGGGCGCTTCATGCGGGCCCTGAAATCGATCCTCGGAACCTCGCTGATGGCCGAGACGACGCCCATCGGCCGCCAGCGCATGAGCTTCGAGGAACTGATCGGCCGGTTTCTCAGGCATCTGCGCGAACGGCTGGAGGAGGCCGCCACCGCCGACCCGGCCGCTGCCGGCGCCGCCCTCGATTCGATCGTGCTCGGCCGCCCGGTGCGCTTCGTCGACGAGGACGATGCGGCCGATCGCGCCGCCGAAGGGCAGCTGGAGGCCGCAGCCCGCGCGCAAGGGTTTCGCCACATCGAGTTCCAGTACGAGCCGGTCGCCGCCGCGCTCCATTACGAGCGGACGGTAACGTCCGAGCAACTCGCCCTCGTTGTCGACATCGGCGGCGGCACGTCGGATTTCTCGATCCTGCGCCTATCGCCGAACGCCACCGGCCGGGCCGCGAACCGGGTCGACCGCCGCTCCGACATCCTGGCCACCGCCGGCGTTCATGTCGGCGGCACGGATTTCGACCGCCTGCTCAACATCGCGGCGGTGATGCCGCATTTCGGCCTCGGCACGACGACCGCCGACGGCAAGCGGGCGATGCCGGTCTGGTACTTCAACGACATGGCGACCTGGCACCGGATCAACACGCTCTACACGGCCAAGAACAGCCGCGACATCCGAAGTCTGGAGCGCGAGGCCGCCGAACCGGACAAGCTCGCCCGCTATGCCCATCTCCTCGTCCACCGTTCGGGCCATCGCCTCGCCGGCGCGGTGGAGGCGGCCAAGATCGCCCTGACCGAGGAAACCGAAGCGAGCGTCGCGCTGCGCGAGCCGGGACTTGCGCTCGACCTGCCGGTGACCCGCGCCGCCTTCGAGGCGGCGACGGCCGAGCTCAACGGCCGCATCGCCGGCGCGATCGACGCGGCCCTTGCCAGCGCCGGGGTCGCGGCCGGATCGATCCAGACGGTGATCCTCACCGGCGGCGGCGCGCTGGTGCCGGCCGTGCGCGCCGCCGCCACCCGGCGCTTTCCCGGCGCCGCCATCGCCCAGGCGGACGAGTTCGGCAGCGTCGGGCTCGGGCTGGCCCTCGATGCCGCCCGGCGATTCGCCTAGGCGGCGTTCGCTAAATGGCACGCGCGACCTATAACGTCACGGATGACGGATTGACGCTGAACTGAACCAAAGGACCGGATCGTGAGCATCGGACTGATCGCGCTTCTCGACGACATCGCAGGCCTCGCCAAGGTGGCCGCCGCCTCGCTCGACGACGTCGCCGCGCAGGCCGCCAAGGCGGGCACCAAGGCCGCCGGCGTGGTCATCGACGACGCCGCGGTGACGCCGCGCTATGTCACCGGATTCAAGCCGGAACGCGAGCTGCCGATCATCTGGCGCATCACCCTCGGCTCGCTCAAGAACAAGCTCGTCTTCCTGTTGCCGGGCGCGCTATTGCTTGGCTATTTCGCGCCCTGGGCAATCACTCCGCTGTTGATGCTCGGCGGGCTCTATCTCAGCTACGAGGGCGCCGAGAAGGTCTACGAAGCGCTGTTTCCCCACAAGGCTCACGCCCATGAGGCCAAGCTTACCGGCGCCAAGACCGACCCGAGGGCGCTGGAAAACCAGAAGGTCGCGAGCGCCGTCAAGACCGATTTCATCCTCTCTGCCGAGATCATGGCGATCACCCTCGCCGGGCTTCCGGAGGGCGGCCTCGCCATGCAGGCCGCGGTTTTGGCGATCGTCGCCATCGGCATAACGGTGGTCGTCTATGGCGGCGTCGCGCTGATCGTCAAGGCCGACGATGTCGGGCTCGCCATGGCCAAGAGCGACACGTCTTCGGCGCTTGCTCCGGTGATTAGGGCGATCGGCCGCGGCCTCGTCGTCGGCATGCCGGTCTTCCTGAAGTTGCTGGCCGTCGTCGGCACCGCGGCGATGATCTGGGTCGGCGGCGGCATCATCGTCCACGGCCTCGAGGAATACGGCTTCACCACCATCGGCCACACGATCGAAATCGGCGCCGAGGCGGCGGTCCATGCGATCGGCGAGTTCGGCGGCTTCGTCCATTGGCTGGTGGCGGCGGCCGGCGCAGGAGTTGTCGGCCTCATCGTCGGCGCGGCACTGATCCCGATCGTCGGGGCGGTCGTCGCGCCGCTGTGGAACGCCGTCAACGGCGGGAAGGACGCGCCGGCGCATTGAGATCGGCGGGCGGCAAGGCCCGCATCGCCCCACGCTTGAGCCCGGCCAAAGCGGCCGATCGTCAGCGGGGACGATCGCCGTTCCATTGTCGCGCCATCGGCGGCAGCAGACCGAGAAGATCGGCCGCGCGCCGGGCGATCTGGTCGATGATCTCGTCCAAGGTCGCCGGTTTCAGATAGAAGGCCGGGCTCGGGGGCGCAACGATGGCGCCCATCTCGGTCACCGCGCACATCGCCCGCAAATGACCAAGATGCAGCGGCGATTCGCGGGCGATCAGCACCAGCCGGCGCCGCTCCTTCAGCTGCACGTCGGCGGCGCGGACGAGCAGATTGTCGCTCAGCGAATTCGCGATCGCGCCGAGACTGCGCATCGAACAGGGCGCCACGATCATCCCGGCGACCGGATAGGAGCCCGACGCCACCGTGGCGCCGAGATCGTCGATCGCATGACGTCTGGTGGCGAGGCCGTCGAGCCGGGCCAGCGCATCGGGGCCGACTTCCTCGTCAAGGGTCTGCTCGGCGCCGCGGGTGACGATCAGTTCGACCGGCACCGCCGCCGCGCTCAACAGCTCGGCCAGGCGCAGGGCGATCGCCGCGCCGGACGCGCCGCTGACGCCCAGGATAACGGGGGCGGCGCTCATGTCGGCAGCTCCTTCGATCCGACCAGTGCGAGCCGCTCGCAGAACCGCGCCGCCTCTTCAGCCAGGGAGGGCGGCATATCCAGCACCTCGCCCCATTCGCGCCGGGTCTCGGCGCCGATCTTGTTGGTGGCGTCGATCCCCAGCTTGCCGCCGAGACCAGGCTCGGGCGAGGCGAAGTCGAGATAGTCAATCGGCGTCCGCTCGATCACCATGAGATCGCGCGAGGGGTCCATGCGCGTCGCCAACGCCCAGGAAATGTCGGACCAGCTTCCGGGATCGATGTCGTCGTCCACGACGATTATCGTCTTTGTGTAGGAGAACTGCGCCAGCATTCCCCACAGCGCCATCATCACGCGCCGGGCCTGTCCGGGGTAGCGCTTGCGGATCGCAATCACCGCCATGCGGTAGGAGCACGCCGCGGGCGGCAGCCACAGATCGACGACCTCCGGAATCTGACGGCGGATCATCGGCAGCGCCAGACTGTTGAAGACCTCGCCGATCACCGCCGGCTCGTCCGGCGGGCGGCCGGTGAAGGTGGTCAGATACAGCGGGTCGCGTCGCATGGTGATGGCGCTGATCCGCATCACCGGGAAGGGCTCGACCGCGTTGTAATAGCCGGTGTGGTCGCCATAGGGACCTTCCGGCGCCGTTTCGGTCGGCGAGACCCAGCCTTCGAGCACGATCTCGGCCTCGGCGGGCACCATCAGCGGCACCGTGCGCGCCGGGGTCAGCGCCTGGCGTTCGCCGCGCAGCACGCCGGCGAAGCGGAGTTCCGCGATCCCCTCGGGCAGCGGCAGGGCGGCGGACAGCATCGTCGCCGGGTCGGTCCCGATCGCAACAGCCACCGGCATCGCCTCGCCCCGTTCCGCCCAGGCGCGATGGTGGGCCGCGCCGCCGCGATGCGCCAGCCAGCGCATGATCGCGCGATCGCGGCCGAGCACCTGCATGCGGTAGACGCCCATATTGGTCCGGGCGGTGTCCCCGGCCTCTGTTTCCGGCGGACGGGTGATCACCAGCGGCCACGTGATCAGCGGTGCGGGCTCGCCCGGCCAGCAGGTCTGCACCGGCAGGCGGCCGAGGTCGACATCGTCGCCCTCAAGAACCGTATGCTGCACGGGCGCGCGCTTCACTAGGCGGG
Organism: Aurantimonas marianensis; assembly: GCF_024195285.1. Lineage (GTDB taxonomy): Bacteria > Pseudomonadota > Alphaproteobacteria > Rhizobiales > Rhizobiaceae > Aurantimonas > Aurantimonas marianensis. The sequence goes on along the minus strand of NZ_JALHBS010000087.1, from coordinate 2,164 downwards.
GCCGGGTCGCCAGCGCCGAGCGCAGCATCGGCCAGCGCGAGAACGCGTCGCGCATCCCTTCGACCGGAGCGGGCTCACGCAGCGCGGCCAGTAGTTCGCCCAGTTCCTCGACCCTGTCGAGTGTCAGTCCAAGCCCCGCCGCTACCCGCTGCCGCGTGCCGAACAGATTGGCGACCACCGGCATCGTCGTGGAGTGGCCCAGGCGGTCCGTCGCCGCGTCGAAGCGCAGCGCCGGGCCACCCTGGCGCAGCACATGGCGATGCACCGCCGTCATCTGGTGTTCGAGCGAAACGGGTTCAGCCACCCGCACCAGGTCGCCCGAGCGGTCAAGATGGCTGAGGAACTCGCCGAGGTTGGCGAAGGGGGGCAGGTCGCGGATCGGCATCTTTCCTCTTGGTCCGCCCTGATACCCCGCCGATCGGTTCGCCGGACTTGATTTCGATCAAGGATGAAAGGAGGCATCGCCATTACCCCAAACGTCATGAACGTCGCGACTTCGATACCCCATTTCCCGACAGCGGCCGCGCGCCTGCTCGCGCCGCTCCCCCCCGGTCCCCTCTCGCTGATCCTGGGACGCGCCGCTCGCGACTTGGCGGAGCACCATCCCGGCCTGTTCTCCCGTCTCGGCCCGCATGCGGAAAAGCGCTTTCTGATCGACCCGACGGATCTGCCATTCGCCTTTCTGCTCTGCCCCCGGCCCACCCGTCCCAGCATCGAAGCGCTGAGCCGTTCGACCTCCGCCGACTGGGATTGCCGGATCGCCGGGCCGCTGGCCGCGCTCATCGGCATGATCCACGGCGCCTATGACGGCGACGCGCTGTTTTTCTCGCGCGACATCGCCATCGAGGGCGACACCGAGGCCGCGCTGGCGCTGCGCAACGCGACCGACGATGCCGAGATCGACCTGTTCGACGCGGTCGCCGAAAGTCTCGGCCCGCCGGGCCGCGCCATGGGGCGCCAGTTACGTCCGCTGGTACGGGTGGCGGAACGGATCACCGGGGTCGCGCTGATGCGGCCGGAGATCAACGCATGAGCGGGCCGGCGCTGGAACTGGTCTGCCCTGCCGGTACGCCTGCGGCGTTGCGCGCGGCCGTCGACGCGGGCGCGCATACGATCTATTGCGGCTTCGCCGACGAGACCAATGCCCGCAATTTTCCCGGCCTGAATTTTTCGCGCGAGGAGATGGCCGCCGGCGTCGCCTACGCCCACAGGGCGGGCGCCAAACTCTTGATCGCGATCAACACCTTTCCGCGCGCCGGGTCGGAGGACCTCTGGCACCGCGCGGTCGACGACGCCGAAGCGGTGGGGGCCGACGCGGTGATCCTGGCCGATCTCGGCCTGCTCGCCTATGCCGCCGAACACCGGTCGGGACTCCGACGGCATCTCTCGGTCCAGGCGGCGGCCGCCAACCCCGATGCGATCATGTTCTACGCCGAGGCGTTCGACGTGAAGCGGGTGGTGCTGCCCCGGGTGCTGAGCGTCGAGGAGATCGCCGCAATCAACCGCGACATCGACGTCGAGACCGAGGTCTTCGTTTTCGGCGGGCTTTGCGTGATGGCCGAGGGGCGCTGCTCGCTGTCTTCCTACGCCACCGGACGATCACCCAACATGCACGGGGTCTGCTCGCCCGCCAGTCACGTCGTCTATGGCGAGGAGCAAGAGGAACTGGTCTCACGCCTCGCCGGCTTCACCATTCACAAGGTCGCCAAGGATGCACCGGCCCCCTACCCGACGCTTTGCAAGGGATGCTTTTCGGCCGGGGGCCACACCGGCCACGTCTTTGAGGATCCGATCAGCCTCGACGCCGCCGAGTTGATCCCCCGGCTGGCCGAGGCCGGGGTGACGGCGCTGAAGATCGAGGGTCGCCAGCGCAGCCGCGCCTATGTCTCCGCGGTGGTGAAGAGCTTCCGCCGGGCCACCGACGCGATCGCCGCCGGACGGCCCGTGCCGGTCAGCGAATTGGCGCATCTTACCGAGGGGCAGACGAGCACGCTCGGCGCCTATCGCAAGATCTGGCGCTGACACCGGCGCCGTGAGCAAGGGAGCGCGACGATGCGCCTGACACTGGGCCCGGTGCTCTATAACTGGCCGGCGGACGAATGGTCCGACTTCTATGCGCGGATCGCCGACGAGGCGCCAGTCGACCGGGTGGTGGTCGGCGAGG
>NZ_JALHBS010000086.1 GCF_024195285.1 Aurantimonas marianensis | reverse complement strand
ACCGAATCCCCGAGGTAATCGAGCGGCTGCAGCGCGCCGGCAAGGATGTCGCCCTTGCCTCGCTGGGACTGGCCACTCTGCGGCGCGAACGCAAGCTGTTGGCAGAGTTGGCGGAATCCGGCCTGCCCGTCGAGGTCAACGATCTGACGGCGTTGCGCTACCTGTCGCCCGGCTCACCCTTCACGGTGGGTCCGCTGGTCAATGTCTACAACGAAGGCACGCTACGCTTCCTGGCCGGGCGCGGGGCGACATCGCTCTGCCTGCCGCCGGAACTGGCCTTTTCGTCGGTCAAGACGCTGGCGGAAGCCGGCACCGAACTCGGCGTTGATCTGGAAGTCTGGGCCTTCGGACGGCTGCCGCTGGCGCTCTCGGCGCGCTGCTATCATGCCCGCCTCGCCGGCCTGGCGAAGGATTCCTGTCAGTTCGTCTGCGACGCGGACCCGGACGGCCTGCCGGTCGAAACCCTCGACGGACAACCCTTTCTCGCGATCAACGGTGTTCAGACGGTGTCGGAGCGCTGGGCCAATCTCGCCGGCGATCTGGCGCCGCTGGCCGAGGCCGGCGTCGGCGCGCTGCGGCTCTCGCCCCATACCGGCGACATGGTAGAGGTCGCGCGCCTGTTTTGGGCGGCGGCTGACGGCCGCATGGCTCCGGACGAAGCGCTTGCCGAATTAGCGGCCCTGGCGCCGGAACGGCGCTTCGCCAACGGCTTCCTGTTCGGACAATCGGGGGCGGAGTGGACCCATTGAACCGGGAAGACGACCACCACGCCGCCGCTCCGGGGGCGAATTCCACGCTGCGAAAGGAAATTCCATGCTGATTGCCGCCGTACAACCGAGCGAGCCGGGCCGTCTCGACACGGTCATGAGCGAGGTTGCCGAGACGCTTCTGTCCGAGGGTGTGCGACTGGCGGGAGTGGTCCAGACCAATTGCGTCAATCCGGACCGGCATAAGTGCGACATGGACGTGCGGGTGCTGCCCGACGGCCCGGTGATCCGCATCAGCCAGGATCTGGGGGCCGCCTCGCGCGGCTGCCGCCTCGACCCGGCGGCGCTCGAAGAGGCGGTGGCGCTGGTCGGCCCGCGCCTGGCGGCGGGAGCGGATCTGCTGATCCTCAACAAATTCGGCAAGCACGAGGCCGAAGGGCACGGGTTTCGCGACCTGATCGCCGAGGCGCTGGCCGCCGGCGTGCCGGTTCTCATCGGCATCAACGGGCTCAACCGCGCCGCGTTTGAGACCTTTACCGACGGCATGGCCGAGGGGCTGCCCGCCGACCCCTCGGCCCTGCTGGCCTGGGTGCGCGCGGCCCGATTGTCGAAGGTGGCGTGATGACGACCCGGTCACCGGGGATTTCTACCCGGGGCGAGCCGGGCTATGGATGCGGCTGCGAGACGGCGGCCGATCTGATCTCCGTCGATCGGGCTTTGGCGATAGCGGCGGATCTGGCGCGGCCGGTGGCGGACCGCGAGACGCTGCCGCTCGGCGCGGCGGTGGGCCGGGTGCTGGGCGAAGCCGTCCATGCCGCCGCCGACGCGCCGGGCTTCGACGCGTCCGCGATGGATGGCTATGCGCTGCGCGCCGCCGACCTTCGCGGCCACGGCCCGTGGATGCTACCGGTCGGCGCGCGGATCGCCGCCGGCCAGACATCTGGCCCCCTGCATCGAGGACAGGCGGCGCGCATCTTCACCGGCGCGCCACTGCCGGACGGCGCGGACACAGTCGTGATGCAGGAGGCGGTGACACGGCGAGACGCGCTGATCATCATCGCGGCGCGGCCGGCGCCGGGGCAGAATATCCGCCGACGCGGCCAGGACATGGTGCGCGGTATCGAGATCCTGCCCGCCGGTCGCCAACTGGGACCGCGCGACATCGCCGCGGCAGCGGCGGCCGGCGCCGGACATCTGTCGGTTCGGCGCCGGCTTCGAGTCACGCTGCTCAGCAACGGCGCCGAACTGGCCGAGCCGGGCGTGGCGTTGGACAGGGGTCATATCTGGAACGTCAACCGCGCCATGTTGGCCGCTCAGATGGCCGGTCCCGGGCTCGACCTGACGGATGGCGGCATAATTTGCGACGACCGCCAAGCTTTTACCGACGCGCTGATCGCCGCAAGTCGCGGCGCCGACCTCGTCGTCACGTCCGGCGGCGCGTCGGTCGGCGAGGAGGATCATCTGCCCCGCGCGCTGGCCGAGGCCGGGGCCGAGATCCATGTGCGCAAGGTCGCGATGAAACCGGGCAAGCGGCTGACGATCGCAAGTATCGGCCAGGCCCTCGTGCTCGGTCTACCGGGAAACCCGGTCGCGGCCTTCGTCAGCTGGCATGTGTTCGGCCGGCCTATCGTCGCGGGGCTGACCGGCGCCGATCATCGCCCCCCGCGCCTGATGGCGCGCTTGTCCGAGGGCCTCAGCCGCCGACCCGGGCGCCGCGAGTTCCGCCCCGTCCGCTGGGTGGGCACGGGCCGCGATGGCCTGCCGGTTCTTCAGCCCGGTCCGGCCGACTTCTCGGCCCGGGTGGCCGAACTGGCGCGCGCCGACGGTCTGGCCGACATTCCGGCCGAGACCGACAGCCTCGCGGCCGGCGATCCCGTTAAATTTCTGCCTTTCGGCTGAGCATCCACTCACCACCCTTTTCGTCCGGGCGATTTCTTCCGAATGTCGCGATGCGCGGCGCCGCGGCCTCGAACGGCAAAACCGCACCTTCGGCGCCTTCCGTCGCGGGAAAAGCTCCCCGATCGAGACGGCATCAAGGCATTTCGAGGATCCCCGCGATCCGGCCGCTCGTCAGATTTGCGTCATAACGCTTTCGACGGCTTCCAACGTCTTGCCGACCACGACATCGGCTTCCTCTTGCGTCAGGCAGAAGGGCGGCGCGAAGCCCAGAATGTCGCCCTCGGGCATCGCCCGGCCGATGACGCCGCGCTCGGCGAGCGCCGCAGAGATCCGCGGGCCGATTTTCTGCTCCGGGTCGAAGAATACCCGGTCGTCCTTGTCGGCGACGAATTCGACGGCCGCCAGCAACCCGTTGCCGCGCACCTCGCCCACATGGGCGTGATCCGAAAGGGCCGCGGCCAGAGCCGCGCGAAAATGCGCGCCCACCGTGCGGACATTCTCGATCAGGTCGAGCTTGTCGATCAGGTCGAGATTGGCGACGCCTGCCGCCGCGCACAGCGGATGGGCCGAATAGGTCCAGCCGTGGCCGATCGCCCCGAGTTGGTCCGAGCCTTGCACCAGCACGTCCCAGACCTTTTCGGAGACGATGGTCCCGGAGAGCGGCAGATAGGCCGAGGTCAGGCCCTTGGCGATGGTGATGAGGTCCGGCTTGATGCCGTAATGATCGGAGCCGAACATGGTGCCGAGACGGCCGAACCCGGTGACAACCTCGTCGGCGACCAGCAGCACGTCATATTTCGTCAGCACCGCCTGGATTTTTTCCCAGTATCCGGCCGGCGGCGGCACGATGCCGCCGGTGCCGAGCAGCGGTTCGCCGATGAAGGCCGCGACCGTGTGGGGCCCTTCGGCGAGGATCATCTCCTCCAGCTTGTCGGCGCAGAATTGCGAGAACTGCTCCTCGCTCATCGAGCGGTCGGCGCGGCGGAAGTAATACGGCGCCTCGGTGTGGAGGATCGGCGCGCGCGGCAGGTCGAAGGCGTTGTGGAACAGCGCAAGACCGGTCAGCGAGCCGGTCATCACGCCGGAGCCGTGATAGCCGCGCCAGCGCGAGATGATCTTCTTCTTCTCGGGCCGGCCGAGCACATTGTTGTAGTACCAGATCAGCTTGATGTTGGTCTCGTTGGCGTCCGAGCCCGAAAGACCGAAATAGACCCGGCTCATACCGGCCGGCGCCCGGTCGATGATCATCTTGGCGAGCTGGATCGCCGGCTCGGATCCGTGGCCGACATAGGCATGGTAATAGGGCAGCTTGTGCGCCTGCGTGGCGATCGCGTCGGCGATCTCGGTGCGGCCGTAGCCGACATTGACGCAGTAGAGGCCGGCGAATGCGTCGAGACTCTCCCTGCCGTCGCGGTCGACGATCGTCGCGCCCTTGCCGCCGGTGACGACGCGGGTCGGCGTCTCGCCGCGCGCATGCATGCCCATATGGGTCGAGGGGTGGAAGAAATGATCGCGGTCGAAGGCGGTCAGTTCATTGGTCTGGTCGAGCATCTTCAAGCTCCTTTCCTGTATCGGTCTCCGTGCCGTTCGAGGCCGCTCAGGCCATGTCGAGGCAGACATATTTGAGGTCGGTGAAGGCCTCGAGGCCGAGGCGCGAGCCTTCGCGACCAAGCCCCGACTGCTTGACGCCGCCGAAGGGTATGGGCGCGCCGGTGATCTGGACCCGGTTGACCGCCACCATCCCGTACTCGAGCGCCGCGCTCATGCGGGCGACCCGGGCCGCGTCGCGGGTGACGAGATAGGCGACGAGGCCGTATTCGGTGGCGTTGGCGCGCGTGATGCCCTCGTCCTCGCCGTCGAAGGAAACGACCGCGGCCACCGGGCCAAAGGTCTCCTCGCGCATGATCAGCGCGTCGTCCGGAACGTCGGCGAGCAATGTCGGCCGATAGAAATGCGGCCCGGCCGGATGAGGTCCTCCGCCAGCCAGACGGCGGGCGCCGCGCGCCAGTGCGTCGCTGACCTGCGCATCGACCTTTTCGACCGCCCGCTCGTGCATCAGCGGGCCGATCTCAACCTCCGGCTGGAGTCCGGGCCCGACCTTGAGCGCCGCGATCCGGTCGGCATAAGCGGCGAGGAATGTCTCGTAGATCGGCCGCTCGACATAGATGCGGTTGGCGGCGAGGCACTCCTGCCCCGAGGTCGCGAATTTGGCATCCATGGCAATGTCGACGGCCTTGCCGAGATCAGCGTCGGCGAAGACCATCAACGGCGCGTGACCGCCCAGTTCCATGATCAGGCGCTTGACCGTCGGCGCCGACCGCGCCGCGATCAGCCGCCCGATCTCGGTCGAGCCGGTAAAGCTCATCGCCCGCACCCGTTCGTCCTCGCAGAGCCGCCCGACGATCGTCGCGGCATCGCCAGTGACGACGTTGAACACGCCGGCCGGCATGCCGGCCCGCTGCGCGAGTTCGGCAAGCGCCAGCGCCGAGAACGGCGTCTCGGACGAGGGATGCGCGACCGCAGTGCAGCCGGCGGCGAGCGCGGCGGCGGCCTTGCGCGTCAGCATCGCGGCGGGAAAGTTCCAGGGTGTCACCAGGCCGACGACACCGAGCGGAACACGGCTGAGCGTCATCTGCGCGTCCGGCAGGTGGCTGGTCACGGTCTCGACGTTGAGGCGTGTGGCCTCCTCGGCATAGAACGCAACGAAGGACGCGGCGTAGTCGATTTCGCCGCGGGCCTCGGTGAGCGGCTTGCCCTGCTCCAGCGTCATCAGCAGCGCCAGATCCTCGCGGGCAGCCAGAATCAGCCCATGCCAGCGCATCAGGATGTCGGCCCGCTCTCGCGGCAACAGCGCGCGCCAGGCCGGAAAGGCCGCGGCCGCGGCGTCGATCGCCCGCGACGTCGCCGCCGCGCCCAGCGCCGGCACGGCGCCGAGTTTTTCGCGATTGGCCGGATCATGCACCGCCACCGTCGCGTCGGTCGTAACCCACCGGCCGTCGATCAGCGCCGCCTCGATGAACAGCCCTGCGTCGCGGAGTTGCGAAAGCGGGCGGCTGCGGTCGAAGGTAACGGCGAGGGCGGACATGGCGATCTCCCATAGGTCGCGGCGAGGCCGGAGCGACGTTTCACGACGTCGTTCTAGCGTCTTCGCCGCCGAGAGGTCGGCCATAGTTGGAGCGTTGATCGGAGAGCTGTCCTGCCAGAAGCGGCTTTGTCCGATGGCCCGTCTTCGCGGCCCCTATCGGGTGGTCTCGGAGATCATTTCAATCGGAATCGGGGTCTTCTTGATCGACGTCATCGCCGGATAGGTGAAGTAGCGCCGGACCCCGATATGGTCAGCCAAGAGCTTGTCGACGATCGCCTGATAGCTGCCGAGATCACGGGTGACGAACTTGCACAGATAGTCGAAGCCGCCGGAAACCGACCAGCACTCGACGATCTCCGGAACCGAGGCGATCGCCGTCTCGAACTGCGCGAAGTCCTCCTTACGGTGGCTCTCGATCTCGATCATGACGAAGAGTACGGTGAGCGGCCCATAGGTGCTTTCGGCGATCGAGGCGGTGTAGCCTTCGATGATACCGGCCTCCTCCAGGCGGTTGAGCCGTTCCCAGCAAGGTGTCGGGGACAGATTGACACGCTCGGCGAGGGCCGCCTTCGGTATCCGCCCCTCCTTCTGCAGGATCGTCAAAATCTTGATGTCGCGGTCGTCCAGCTTGATGCGGCCTCGTGCCATGGGGAAATCCCGGATCGTAATTCGATCCCACTGCATAGACCGCCTGTTCGCCCCGCGTCCACAAGGCGTTGGCCGGCCTCAGCGCACGATGAGGCATTGTCTGCGGGTCAGAGAAGCCACCTTGTGCGACACCGAGCCGAGCAGAAAACCTTCCAGATCGCCATTGCCGCGCGCGCCGAGCACGATCAGATCGCAATCATGCTCGTCGGCGAACTCGACGATGGCGCGGGCCGGCTGGCCGCGCTTGGCGTAAGACGTGACGTGTTCCACGCCCGCCTCGAGCGCCCGCTCCTTGGCGGCGTTGGCGATATCGCTCGCATAGCTCTTCAGCGCATCGTCGGGGCGCTGTCGTTCGCCGCGCGCCCGCACCATCGAGAGCGAGGCCTCCAGCGGCGAGTGATGACGATAGATACAGAGCGTGATCAGACGGGCGCCGAAGGTTCGGCAGAGTTCGGCGGCCACGTCGAGCCCCCGCATCGCCATCGCCGAGCCGTCGACCGGAACGAGGATTGTCTTGTACATGGCGCGAGAAAAGCCTCTTGCGGATCGAGGGAAAGGTCAGCCTTCAGCGGAAGGCGAGATCGCGCAGGAACAGCGCGATCTGGGGAAAGGCGATCAGCGCGATGCTCACCCCTAGCAGGATGATGATGAAGGGCGGCGTGCCGCGGATGACGTCCATATAGGGGCGCTTGAAGATCGCGATCGCGGTGAAGATGTCGCAGCCAAAGGGCGGCGTCGCCGAGCCGATCGCCACCTGCAGCGTGATGATGACGCCGACCAGCACCGGGTCCAGCCCCAGGCCGGAGACCAGCGGCGCGAAGATCGGCACGAGCACCAGGATGACGACGATCGGGTCGACGAACATGCAGCCGATGAAGAAGGCGATCGAGATCGCCACCAGGACGGTGATCGGGCCGGCTTCGTTGAGACCCAGCGCGCCGAGGATCATCTGGGGGATCTGCTCGAACGAGATCACCCAGGAAAACGCCGCCCCTGCCGCGACCAGAATGAAGACGACGGCGGTGATGAGACCGGTCGACTTCGCGATGTCGATGATGTCGGATAGCCCGAGCGAGCGGAAGATCACCAGTTCCAGAACCAGCGCGTAACCGACGCAGACCGAGGCCGCTTCGGTGGGGCTGAAAATCCCGCCATAGATGCCGCCGACCACGATGGCCGGAAAGCCGAGCGGCCAGGCCGCCCCGCCGACCGCCGCGATGCGCTCTCGCCAGGAGGCCTTCGGTTCCGTCGGAATGTTGTTGCGCCGCGCGTAGACGACCGAATAGGCGGAAAACAGAAGGAGGATCAGCAGGCCCGGCCCGACGCCGGCGATGAACAGCTCGGAGATCGAGGTGCCTGAGATGACTCCGTAGATGATCATGGCGATCGACGGGGGAATCAGCATGGCGATGTCGGAGGCGTTGACGATCAGCGCCAGGGTGAAGCTGTCGCCGTAGCCAGACTTCAGCATGCGGGGTCTGAGCGGACCGCCGATGGCGACGACGGTCGCCTGGGTCGAGCCGGAAACGGCGCCGAACAGCGTGCAGCTTGTCGCCGTCGCGACGCCAAGCCCGCCGCGTATATGGCCGACAAACTTCATCACCATGTCGATCAGCCGGTCGGCGGAATGGCCCTTGGTGATGATGTCGGCCGCCAGGATGAACATCGGCACGGCGATCAGGGCCGCGGGCCGGATGCCGGCGAGCATCTGTTGCACCATGATTTCCGGGCCGATCGGGAGGTAGAAGAAGAACGCCACCATCGTCGCCGCAATCAGCGGGATCATCATCGGGAACCCCAGAAGCAGGAGCACCACCATGGTGAGGATCATCGCCGTTGCCATCAAAGCCCTTTCCTTGCGGTACCCGCCGGTTTCGCGGCGCCCCGCCTAGACCTCGGTTTCGTTGTCTTCGTAGGTGTCGACCACCGAGACAGAGAGATAAACGTCCGGTCGCGTCAAATTGGCGATCGCCGTCAGGACGTACTGGATGCCGGTGATGACGAAGCCGAGCGGAAGCCAGACCAGCGTCAGGAAGATCGGCACCCGCGTTACCGGCGAGATGCGGCCGGTCTGATAGACGCTGACGACGTACTGGTACGAGTACCAGGCCAGGATGAACATGGCCGTGGCGGTCACCAACGCGATGACGATCATCAAACTCTTTCGCAGCCCGTGCGACAACTCGTCGTAGATCGCCGACATGCGGATATGGCGGCCGTGGCGCGCCGCGAAGCCGATACCGGCGAAGGTCACGATGATGATGAGGAACTGGTTGAGTTCCTCGGCGAAATACAGACTCTGGCCAAAGACGAACCGGCCGATCACATTCGCCACAGAACTCGCCGCCATGACGAGAATGCCGGCCGTGAGAATGAACGCCTCGATCATGGCGATGATCCGGTCGAGAATCTCCAGCGGACGCAGGAGGCCTGAAAACGCAACGGCCGGCGCTGTCGCGGCGGCCTCCGTCGTCACCGACGTCTCCGAGGAAGCCGGCGCGTCGCCCGCCTCGGCCTGCGGGTTCACTGACGGATCTGGTCGGTTCATCGGCACCTCATTCCCTGGCTCGCCCTCGCGAACTGCTTCGCCGCCGCAAGCCCCGGGCGGTTACCCGCCCGGGAATGGCGCGACAGACCTTAGCCGTCGCCTTTGACGCGCTTCGTGGACGCTTCGATATCGGCCTCGAAGCCCTCCAGGATCTTCTTGCCGCTGTCGCCGGTGATCTCGACGAACTTGTCGCGGACCTTCTTGGCCGCCTCGCGGAACGGCGCACGCTCCTCATCGGTGAGCGTCGTCACCGTGATCGACGGCTTAGCCTCTTTTATCTTGGCCAGGGCTTCGTCCTGCAAGCCCTTCTGATACTCGATGATGTGCTCGTAGGCGGCGTCGGCAGCCGCCGAGACCACCGCCTTATCATCCTCCGACAACCCATCATAGAAGGCCTTGTTGGCTGCGACCGCAGTGGTGAAGGTATTGTGGCCGGTGAAGGTGATGTGGTCCGTCACCTCGTACATCTTGGTCGATTCCACGAAGAACATCGGGTTCTCCTGGCCCTGGATCATGTTCAGCTGCAGCGCGCCGAACACCTCGCCCCACGGCAGCGGCGTCGCCGTCGCGCCGAAGGCGTTGTAGGTCTCGACCAGGAGCGGCGTCGTCATCACCCGGAACTTCACGCCGTCGAGATCAGCCGGCGCCTTGACGGCCTCCTTGGTGGTCATCACCACCTCGCCCTCGGGAAACATGTCGATGAGATGCAGGTTCTGCTGCTCGTACATAGCGGCGAGCTCTTTGTTGATCGTCTCCGACGTCTTGTAGAAATCGGCCAGAATGTCGGGCTCCTCCGGCAGCACGTAAGGCAGCAGGAAGACCTGGAGTTCCGGAATCAGACTGCCGGTGAAGCCGGGCGACAGATCGACGAACTGGATCGCGCCCATCTGCGCGAGCTCGGTGGTGTCAGCGGATTCGCCGAGCGTTCCGAAGGGAAAGATCGCGACCGTGTGGTCGGAATTCGCCTCAACATGCTCCTTGAACTTCTGGGCGTAGACGCCCTGGACCTCCTCCAGCGCCTCCTCGATGGCGTATTTCCACTCGGCGGCGGCAGCCGAACCCGATAGCAGCGCCAGCGCCGTCGTGGTCGCGAGCGCCGTCGCCACCAATTTACGGCGAGACCTGGAAACGAGATTGGACATGGAGCTCTCCTCTTCTACTGCGCAATGGGCGCAATTGGTCTGAAAATATTGGAGCGGAGTCCGCAAGGAATTTCCACTCCCCCCGGACGCCACTTATCGTGATCCTTCAGATTTCAACCGTCCCCTCAATGATCAATTCGATCCCCGGGCAGGACGGACAACCCCTCTCACTCCGGCTAAACTCTTGTTTCAGAGCGCGCTTTTCCCGCCCGAGCGAGAAGCATTTCGACTTCCTTTTTCATGACGCGCCGGGCCGGTGCGCCGGCAACAAGAACGTTCGGGAATTCACGGAATGTGCCTTCATGCTTCTGAATATCGCCGCGGCTGTCGAGAGAGCGATTGACCATATCGAGGTGCCGACGCAGGAGGAATCGCTGCCCCGGGGAAGGGAAAAGGACGAACCGCCTGATTGTCAGGCATGCACAAATTATGATCACGTACCTATTGTACCTGCTCTCGGCAGCCGCTTGCGGCGGGTATCACCTGTCTCATAACCCGCCGACGGACGCCGCCCATGCCGCGATCAACCGAGTTAGCGACGCGCCCTCGTCCGCGTTCGTCGCAGGCTCGCAAAGCCGTAAGCGATGGCCCCATTGAAGCTGCCCATGAGCATTGAGATTCACCCGGCACGGTCCTCTCTTCGCTTCGACCCGTACGCAGTCGAAAAGCGCGTCGGACTGATTCTTCTGGCGACCGACCACTCCACCGAGGCCGATTTCGCCCGTCTCGTCGCCTCGGACCGGATCGGCCTGTTTGCGACCCGGATCGCGTTCGCCAATCCCACGACGGCGGAGCACCTGCGCGCCATGCAGCCCCGGCTCCAGAGCGCCGCCGCCCTGCTGTTGCCGGACGACCGGCTCGACGTGATCTGCTTTTCCTGCACCTCGGCCTCGGTGGTGATCGGCGACACCGCCGTTGCGGTCGCGATCCACGCGGCGAAGCCCGATGTTCCGGTGGTGACGCCGGCGGCTGCGTCTGCCGCGGGCCTCAAGGCCCTTGGCACGCGAAGGATCAGCGTCCTCACGCCCTATACGGTGGCGGTGAGCGAGCCGATGGCGGCCTATTTCGAAACCAAAGGCTTTCAGATCGAAAGCTGCACCTGCCTCGGACTCGATGATGACGGCGAGATGGCCCGGATCGCGCGAGACTCGCTGATCGAAGCAGCCGTGGATGCCACCGCCGCGAACGCCGAGGCGCTGTTCATCTCCTGCACGGCGCTTCGCTCCGCCTCCGTCGTTGCGGCCATCGAGGCACGGATCGGCCGTCCCGTCGTCACGAGCAACCAGGCAACCGCATGGGCGTGCCTCCATCATTGCAACGCGTGGGCCGACCGGCCGGATGCCGGCCGGCTGATGAGCGTAGCCATGCCGGCGGAGGGCTAGACTCCATGCCGCGCGTCACGCTGCCGGACATCGAAGAGGCCGCCCGCCGTATCGCCGGCCGCGTCCGCCGCACACCGGTCGATCATTCGCCCAGCCTGTCCGCCGTTTCGGGCGTCCCGGTGCATCTGAAGCACGAACATCGCCAGATCACCGGCGCCTTCAAATTACGCGGCGCCACCAACGCGCTGTCGCAGTTGACGGACGAGCAGCGCAGGCGCGGCGTCGTCGCAACCTCCACCGGCAATCACGGCCGGGCGCTTGCCCATGCCGCCGCTGCGGAGGGCGTGCGCTGCGTCGTCTGCATGTCCTCGCTGGTGCCGGACAACAAGCTGGAGGCGATCAAGGCGCTCGGTGCCGAGATCCGCATCATCGGCCGTTCCCAGGACGAGGCGCAGGTCGAGGTCGAGCGGCTGATTGCCGAAGAGGGGATGACCGGTCTTCCGCCTTTCGACCATCCTCACATCGTCGCCGGCCAGGGCACGATCGGTCTGGAGATCATCGAGGATGTTCCGGACGCGGCTACGGTTCTGATACCGCTATCGGGCGGCGGTCTGATCGCAGGCATTGCCATCGCCGTAAAGGCTCTGCGGCCCGAGATCCGGGTCGTCGGCCTGTCGATGCGACGCGGGGCGGCGATGGCCGCAAGCCTTGCGGCCGGGCATCCGGTGGAGGTCGAGGAACTGCCGACCCTCGCCGACTCCCTCGGCGGCGGTATCGGGCTGGCGAATGCCTGGACCTTCGAGACGACGCGCGCGCTGGTCGACGACATCGTGCTGCTCGACGAAGCCGAGATCGCCGCTGGCATTCGCCACGTCTACGAGAACGAACGCGAGATCGTCGAGGGCGCCGCGGCCGTCGGCGTCGCGGCGCTGCTCGCCGGCAAGGTCGAACCGACCGGCGCCACGGTCGCGCTCCTGTCCGGCCGCAACATCGCCATGGACCTGCATCGCCGTGTCGTCAACGGCGCGGACGGGCTGGAGGAGACCGACTGATGCCCGAGATGCGCATCCTGACGGAGAGCGATCTGCGCACGCTGGTGCCGCTGGATCTCGCGGCGGTTGACGCGATCGAGGCCGCCTTCGCCGCTCTGGCGACCAAACAGGTGGCGATGCCGCCGATCCTGCGCCTCGACATTCCCGAGCATCGCGGCGAAGTCGACGTCAAGACCGCCTATGTGCCGGGCCTCTCCGGCTTCGCCATCAAGATCAGCCCGGGCTTCTTCGACAATCCGAAGCTCGGCCTGCCGAGCGTCAACGGCATGATGGTGCTTTTCGCGTCGCGGACCGGCCTCGTCGAGGCGCTGCTCTTGGACAATGGCTATCTCACCGACGTGCGCACCGCCGCAGCCGGTGCCGTCGCGGCCCGGCATCTGGCGCGCGCGGACGCGCGGACCGCCGCGATCCTCGGTGCCGGCGTCCAGGCGCGGCTGCAATTGCGGGCGTTGATGCTGGTGCGGCCGATCGCCGAGGCGCGGATCTGGGCCCGCGATCCTCACAAGGCCGAGGCCGCGGCGGCGGCGCTGTCGGCCGAGCTGTCGATTCCTGTCGCGGCGGTTTCCGACGCCCGGACGGCCGTTACCGGCGCCGATATCGTCGTCACGACGACGCCGTCCGAAGAACCGATCCTCGAAGCCGGCTGGCTCGCGCCCGGCCAGCACGTCACCGCGATGGGATCGGACGCCGAGCACAAGAACGAAGTCGACCCCGCCCTCGTCACCCGCGCCGACCTTTACGTTGCCGACAGCCTCCCGCAGACGCGCCGGCTCGGCGAGTTGCACCACGCCATCGCCGCCGGGCTCGTCACGACCGACCGCGCCTTCGCGGAGCTCGGCGAGATCGTCTGCGGTCGCGCGCCCGGCCGCGCCGATCCGAATGGGCTGACATTCTGCGATCTCACAGGCACCGGCGTCCAGGACACCGCAATCGCCACCCTTGCCCTTGCCCGCGCCGTGGAAACCAACGCAGGCACCCCCTTCACCAGTTAAACCGCCCGAGTGGATGCACCGATGAGAGAACCGAACCTGAAGTTCACGCGGGCCGAATACGCCACGCGCCTCGCCAAGACCCGCGCCGCGATGGCTGCCGACGGGATCGAGCTGTTGTACGTTTCGGACCCGTCCAACATGGCCTGGCTCACCGGCTATGACGGCTGGTCTTTCTATGTCCACCAAGGAGTTCTCGTGCCGCATGAGGGCGAGCCGGTCTGGTTCGGCCGCGGACAGGATGCCAACGGTGCCAAACGGACCGCCTATCTCGCCGCCGACAACATCGTTGGCTATGCCGACCATTACGTGCAGTCCACCGAGCGTCATCCGATGGACTTTCTGTCCACCGTGATCGCCGACCGCGGCTGGGGCAAGGGCGTCATCGGCGTTGAAATGGACAATTACTGGTTCTCTGCAGCGGCCTTTGCGTCGCTTCAAAAGCACCTGCCGAATGCCCGCTTCGTCGACGCGACCGCACTGGTGAACTGGCAACGCGCGGTGAAGAGCGAGCAAGAGCTGGAATACATGCGTATCGCCGGCCGCATCGTCGGCGCGATGCACCGGCGCATCCTGGAAAAAGCCGAACCCGGTATGCGCAAATGCGATCTCGTGGCCGAGATCTGGGACGCGGGCACGAGGGGTATCGACGGCTATGGCGGCGATTATCCGGCGATCGTGCCGCTGCTGCCTTCCGGCCTTGACGCCTCGGCGCCGCATCTGACCTGGGACAATTTGCCGATGCAGCGCGGCGAAGGGACCTTCTTCGAGGTCGCCGGCTGCTACAATCGCTATCATTGTCCGCTGTCGCGCACTGTCTTCCTCGGCAAGCCGACCCAGGCCTTCCTCGACGCCGAGAAAGCGACGCTGGAAGGCATGGAGGCGGGGCTGGAGGCCGCCAAGCCCGGCAATACATGCGAGGACATCGCCAACGCGTTCTATGCGGTGCTGAAGAAATATGGGATCACCAAGGACAACCGGACGGGCTACCCGATCGGGCTGTCCTACCCGCCGGACTGGGGCGAGCGGACGATGAGCCTTCGCCCGGGCGACCGAACCGAACTGAAGCCCGGCATGACCTTTCATTTCATGACCGGCTTGTGGCTGGAAGACATGGGCCTCGAGATCACCGAGTCGATCGCCATCAGCGACACCGGCTACGATCTTCTCGCCGACGTGCCGCGCCAGCTCTTCGTCAAGGATTGAGGCCGATGCTGATGAGCCCCACGCTGACCCCCTCGCCGATCGTCGCCACGGTGGACTTCGAGGCCGACGGCATCCAGCACGGTTTCCTGCGTCTGCCCTACAGCCGGGACGACTCCGCCTGGGGCTCTGTGCTGATCCCGATTACTGTCGCCAGAAACGGCGAGGGTCCTACGGCGCTTCTGACCGGCGGCAATCACGGCGACGAATATGAGGGACCGATCGCGCTGTTCGACCTCGCCCGGCGACTGTCCGTCGATGCGCTCACCGGCCGCGTCATCATCGTGCCGGCGCTCAACTACCCGGCGTTTCGCGCCGGCACCCGCACCTCGCCCATCGACAAGGGCAATCTCAACCGCAGCTTTCCCGGCGCGCCCTTTGGCAACCCGACGGAAAAGATCGCCGACTACGTCACCCGCCATCTATTGCCGCTCGCCGACATCGTGCTCGATTTCCATTCCGGTGGCCGTACGCTCGACTTTCTACCCTTCGCCGCCGCCCACATTCTGGAGGACAAGCGGCAGGAGGCAGCCAGTTTCGCCGCCGTCGCCGCCTTCGGCGCGCCGTGGTCGGTGAAGATGCTGGAGATCGACGCGGTTGGCATGCTGGATACGACCGCGGAGGCGATGGGCAAGGTGTTCGTCACCACCGAACTCGGCGGCGGCGGCACCGCGACCGCACGGACCGCGGCGATCGCCAAACGCGGCACCACCAATCTCTTACGCCACGCCGGCATTCTGAAGGGCGAAGTCGAGCGGCGCGACAGCCGCTGGCTCGACATGCCCTCGGCCGACTGCTTCACCTTCTCCGAACTTGACGGCATGATGGAGCCGCTCGTCGATCTCGGCGACCCGGTGGTGAAGGGTCAGCCGATCGGTCGCGCCTGGCCAATCGACCGCACCGGATCGGCGCCCTTCGAGTTCACCGCCAAGATGGACGGCATACTCGCCGCCCGGCACTTTCCCGGTCTGGTCAGGGCCGGCGACTGCATCGCCGTCCTCGGAACGATTTGAGCGCCCCCACCGAGGCGAAGCCCTGCTTCATCCGTGAGCGCGCAGACGCTCCATTAGGGTCATCGAGATTCAGGCCAGGCTCTTGCAGGTCCTGCAGGCAGCGGCGATCGCGAAATGGGCGCGCCTCGCCTTGGAGCAAACGAAGAGACCGGCGCGCCCCGCGGCCCGGCCGTCAATGCGGATGCTGACCGAGGCGGGAATGGAGCCGGGCGTCATGCGTCTTGAAGTGCTCGGTGAACCAGGGATCCAGGGCGGCGACCAGCCGGTCGGCCTGTGGCCCGGTGCCGGATTCAAAATCGCTCATGATATCCCGCAGTTCGTCGAGCAACCGCTCGTGATCGGCCTTGTGCTGCGCGATCTGGTCATAGTCGTGCTCGCGCATGAATTTCTCCTCCAGCGCGAAATGGGCCGATATCCCGCGCAACAGGTCGCCGAAGGCGGCGACCGCATCGCCGTTCCCGGTCAGCGCGTCGCCCAGCCGGTTGACGAGATCGATCAGCTCCTTGTGCTCGTGATCGACGGCTGGAACGCCGACGCTATAGCTGTCTTTCCATTCCATCCGGGGCATCGGTGCTCCTCCCAGAAAAAAATCAGTTGAAGACAAAGCCGCCCTGCTCGGGGCGAAAGTCGATGGCGAGATTTTGCTCTGCCTTTAGGGTAATGCGGCGCGCGGCCTCGTAGTCGAAGCCCTCGGCGCGCCCAGTGTCGGCCAGGCGGACGGCAATTTCGTGATCGCCCGCGCCGAGCGGGAAGCGCTTGTAAATCCGGGCCGGGCCGTCGCCGGCCAGGCCGCTCGGCGGCAATTCGGCGCGAAGCGCCGGCTCACCATCGATGTCGAGTTCGAGCCGAAGCGCCGCGCGCTCGCGATCGCAGATCTCACGCTTGCGCATATTCGCCGGCAATCGCGCCAGTTCCTCGGCGTCGAGCTGTCGGCAGTTGCGCGCGCCGCCATGGGTGAAGCTGAGCTTCACCACGCCCGTCCCCTCCGGCAGGCTTCGCCATGACGGCGCGGCCGAAAAAAATGCAGCACCGGTGGCCACCAGCGTCGTCACGGCGGTGCCGAGGATCATGCGGCGGATCCGGCTCATGGCGCGATCTCCTCGAGCGACCGGGCGGACCGCGACGGCGTTCCCGCCGTCGCAGTATCATCGACTGGCAGCGTCGCGAGGCGATCCTGGAACGCCTCCAATTCATGCTCTAGCCGCGTCGTTTCCGTGGGCCCCGCCCAGATCGTCGCCAGCCGGGCGCGCGGCACCCTGGCGCGCAGATAGGGATCGCGGATCGCGGCAATACGTTGCTCGGTCCATTCGATGCCGAACCGGTGCTGGCATTCGCGTTCGGCGCAACCGGCGATCGCCACGCCGTCGGCCAGATCGCGCGACAGGATGAAGTCGATCAGCGATGGCGGCGCCATGGCGACACAGGGCAACACCACCCGTCCCGGCATTTCCCGTCCCGCCGCGCCATGGGCGCAGGCCAGCGTCAGCACCCGCCCCGCCCCTTCCAGCGTCTCGGCGGCCTCGATCACCTGCTCGCGAACCATCTTCAGAGACAGGTCGGGCAGATCGATTCCTGTCACCAGATCGATGGAGCGGCGGAACGGCGTCGAGGACGGGCATGACCCCATGCAGATGCCGCAGGCGACGCAGCGATCGGGATCGACTTCGGCCTGGTGGGGAAACGGCGCGTCATCGGTGCGCGGCACCAGTGTGACCGCGCCGTAGGGGCAGTCCTCGACGCAGCGGTTGCAGCCGTTGCAATGGTCGAGGAACACTTCGGCCGGCGCCGGACGGGGTTTGGGCGGTAGCCAGGGCAAGGCCGAGATTCCAACGCTGAAGAGCACGACGCCGGCCCAGATCGCGCCCGCCGGCACCAGATCCATCACCGGATAAAGCGGCAGGATGAACCAGTCGATCCCGACCTGCGCCGGCACCATCGCCAGGTCGGCCGCGGCTTGCGAGCGGGCCGGCAAGAGCAGCGAGGCGACCAACAGGCCGACCAGAACCATGCCCCCGAGTTCGCGCGACGGCGCGGTCCGGGCATTGGTGATCCGCTGGATATGGATCCACATCGCTAGCAACAGGATCAGCGGCACCGCGATATGAAGGAAGACAAGGAGCGTGAAGAACCGCCCGCTCAACGCCTCGGGCGTGAGAAAATTCCGCGCGATCGGCTCGCCGAAGATAGGTAGCCAGTCGAGCAGCTCGGTGCTGGCGATGGCGACATATTGCGCCAGCCGGTCCCAGACCAGCCAGTAGCCGGTGATGCCGGAGATGTAGACCAGCCAGATCAGCGGCACGCCGGTGATCCAGGAGAACCAGCGCGCGCCGCGATGACGCCCCCTGGCGAATTCGCGGACCAGATGAACCAGCATGACCGCGATCATCAGATCGGACGCGTAGCGGTGAAAACTCCGCGCGATGCCGGCGTGGAACCAGTGGTCGTTGGTCAGCCACTCGATCGACGTATAGGCGTTCACCACGCCGGTATCGAAGAAGATGAAGAGGTAGACCCCGGTCGCCGTGACGATCCAGAACAGGAACCAGCCGAGCGTGCCGAGTTGGGCCATCGGGTTCCATTCCGGGCCGAAGACGGCGTCGAGCGCCCGTTCGATCCGGTCGAAGCCGCGGCAAAGAATCGTGACGGAGGCGCTCATGCGCGGCTCCGTCCCCGAGCCGTCAATCGTCGATTGCCGAGCCAGAGCCGCAGGATCACGATCCCGGTCAGGATCAGCGAGAGCCCGCCGAGCACGATGCCGAAGCCGATCGCATAGTCGAATTCATAGACGCCGGTCGCAGGATTGTAGGTCGTGCAGATGAACTTGATCCGATCGATCAGGCCCTCGCGGGTGATCCCGCGCAGGCTCGTGCCGTAGATCAGCTCCTTGAGCGGTTCCAGCAGCATCTGGATCGGAAAGTCGTCGCCATAGACCTGACGATAGACGCGCCCCCCGGCGTCGAGGATCGTCGTCTGCGTGATATGCTCGAAGCCGCCGGCGGCGGCGCGATAGCTGAACCCGAGATCGGCGAGAAGCCGCCGCAGCGTCGCCGCGTCGGCGCTGGCGATCCGCCAGTCCGCCTCGGGAATACGCTGCATTTTGGCGAAGGCGTCGAGCCGGGACGGCGTGTCGTTGCGGGCGTCGAAGCCGAGTGTCAGCACCGAGAATTGCTGTGCGCCGAAGACGCGACGCGCCTCCTCGACCGCCTCGATAATCCGTTGCGTCGTCGGCGGACAGACCGACGCGCAGCTCGTATAGACGATGCTGACCACCAGCGGCTCGCCGCGAAGCGCGGCCAGCGGGAGCGGCGCGCCATGACGGTCGACGAGCGTGTAATCGCCGACGAGCCCGCCCACCGCGGCCTCGCTCGCGGCTACGACCACGGCCGGGTCGAAGCTCTCGGCGCCTTGCGCCGGCAATGGCAAGACGCCAGCAAGGACGAACGCGGCCACGGCGAGATGGCGGATCAGGTCGCCCATCGGACCGCGGCATCGAGATAGACGCCCGTGACGAGCAGCGCGAATTGCACGAGCGAGGCGCGAAAATTGGCCATCGCGGTCTGCCGCGACGGCGCCGCCCAAAGCTGCGCCGAGCGCCACAGGAACAGCCCACCGCCAGCCAGCGCGAAGATGCCGTAGACCGGTCCCATGCCGGTGGCGAGCGGCAAGAGGGAGAGAACCAGCAACAGGGCCGCGTGGCCGAGGATGATCGGCGCCCAGACCGCTTCGGACACGATCACCGGCAGCATCGGCACGCCGCTCCGCCGGTAGTCGTCGCCTTTCGCCGCCGCCAGCGACCAGAAGTGCGGCGGCGTCCAGAAGAACATGACGAGGGCGAGGATTACCGGTGTCGCCTGCATTTCGCCGCCGACCGCCGCCGCGCCGGCGACGATCGCGAAACTGCCGGACGCGCCGCCCACCACGATGTTCCAGACGCTCCGCCGCTTCAGCCAGACGGTATAGACCCAGCCATAGGTGATGGCGCCGAGAAACAGCCAGAACGCCGCCAGGGAACCTCCGACCGACCACGCCATGACCAGCGAGGCGAGCAGCAGCCCGGCGAAGGTCACGGGCCAGACCGGACCGGGCTTGAGGCGGCCGCTGGCGAAGGGCCGGGCGCGGGTCCGCCGCATGTCCCGGTCGCTCTCGCGCTCCCAGTAATGGTTGAAGGCGCCGGCCGCGCCGCTGGCGCCAAGGACCGCTAGCAGGAAGACGCCGGCCGGCAGCGGCGAGAGCGCCCCCTCGCTGGCCAGCATCCCGGCCAGCGCCGCCAGCGCGACGGCGAAGCCTATCCTCAGCTTCAGGATCGAACCGGTTATGCGGAGCGCGGCCAGCATCGCACCGCCCTCACCGGAACAGCCAGAGATCGGACAGATACTTCCAGTTCACGAAGTAGTAGAGCACGAAGGAGACGAAGAAGATCGTCACCAGCACGATCGTGCCCGGCAACTTGACGGTGCCCTCGCTGCCGTAGTGCGATGCCGCATGCGGTCCCTGCGCGTGCAGCGGGAAGTGCATCGGCTGCGCCCCGGCGGTGTCGAGCTTCTTGCCGAACAACACGGTGCCGACCGTGATCAGGATATAGAGCGCGCCGCCCAGCCCCGCGATGAGCGCGAAGATGCCGTTCAGGCCCATCATCAGGAAGGCACCGGGCGCATACTCGAAGGCATGCACCGCATCGGTCAGGGTGATGTCCCAATGCCGGCGCGCGACGCCGAGTGTGCCCGCCCCCATCATGAACAGGGAGATGCCCCCTGCCCCGATGCCGAACAGATAGGGCTGCCATGTGGCCAGCTTCGGCCAGATGACCTCGCGTTGGAAGATCAGCGGCAGCACCAGATAGGTCACCGCCATGAAGGCGAGCGTGGTGCCGGCGACGACGGTGCCATGGAAATGACCGGGCACGTAGATGGTGTTGTGCATCAGCACATTGAGCTGCTCGGTGCCGAGCACGACACCGGAGATACCGCCGATGAAGCCGAACATGACGAGGCTGAGGAACATGCCGGAGAAGGCAGGGTTGGCCCAGGGCGCCTTCTGCAGCCACTCGAACCAGCCCTTCCGGAAGCCGTTACGCCGCTGCGCCGCCTCGATCGCGCCGGGAACGGTCAGCCCGTGGATCATCGAGCCCATGACGGCCAGATACATCATGTAGGAGGTGTTGATGATCTTCCACTCGGCGCTCATGCCGGGCTCGGCCAGAAGATGATGCGCCGAGGCGAGCTGCAGGAACAGGATATACATCAGAAAGGCGGTCCGGCTGACCTTTTCGGACAACGGTTTCGCGCCCACGACCAGCGCCGCGATCAGATACCAAACCGAGACATGGGCCGAGACGTTGATCTGCTGCGAGGAGTGGCCCATGCCCCACCAGACGACCTTGTACATCAGCGGATCGATGTTCGAGATCAGTCCGAGCGACCAGAGCCACGTCGGGATCAGGATGATCGCGCCGGACGCGAGGGTGAAAACCGCGATGATCGCCGCCGTCAGCGCGCCGAAGGTGACCAGCGGGATCGACCCCTCATAGGTGCGCTCCGCCCGGGCGATGACCAGGGTTCCGAAGAAGACGGCGACGCCGATCAGCGCGCCGACGGCAAACAGGATGAGCGACAGATAGAACCAGGACGACGCCATCATCGGCGGATAGGAGGTGAACATTACGGTCGAGTCGCCGCGCAGCACAGCGTAATTCGCCATCAATGCGCCGACAATCATCAGCACGAAGCCGAGCCAGGCGAATTTCGGCGCCGCGAGGCGCGAGTTCAGAAGGATCGCCGAGGCGAAATAGAGGATCGCGATCTCGAAGAAGATGATCCAGAACAAGAGTACATTGGCGCCGTGCCCGGTCAGAACCAGATAGAACCACTCGGCCGGCAGAAGATGCACCGCCGGCCAGCGGGTCAGCGCGACCGCCACCCCCATCAGCCCGCCGAGCATGAGAAACACGACGGCGGCCACCGCATTGGCCTTGATCAGCCGCTGGGCGGCGATGTCGACCTTCAGCCCCGTGTAGCCGCATTTGCGGAAGACCGCTTCGGAAAAAGCGCCAGGCGCGACGCCTGCATCGATCGTGGTCATGGCGCTCTCCTTTATTCAGTTACGCGAATCCGACCGGTCATCTGGTGATGGCCGATGCCGCAATATTCGTTGCACACGATGCTGAATTCCCCGGACTCGGTGGGCGTCAGGATCAGGATGTGCTCGTATCCGGGGTGAACCTGAATGTTGATGTTTGTCGGCTGCAGGGAGAATCCGTGCTGCCAGTCGGCCGAACTCATATGGATGCGGTAGCTCTGATCCTTCTTCAGCTCGAGGATCGGCCACCACTCCCACAGCCGCGCGAGCAGGAAGACGTCCTCGCCGGCGGGCGGACGGACCACCGGCACGCCCTCCTCCTCGCCGACCTGCCACTTCTCGGCGAACGCCTCGACCTTCTCGACATATTTGTCGGGGTTGATCCGGTAGGTCTCTGTCGACAGGTTCTGCTCGCCAATGAAGTGCCAGGCGATCATGAAGAAGAACATGAACAGGCCCCAGAGGAAGGCGATGACGATCCAGCTCATCTCGATCTTGTGGATCGGCTCGTTCCACCAAATCCGGTTTTGTGGAGGGGTGATGGCCATCTCGGACTCCTATTGAGCGAGCGGGATCGAGACGATCTCCATCACGCCCCAGATCAGATAAAGTACCGTCGGAATCGTGATCCCGAACACCAGCAACAGGAACGGATTGTCGAGCAGCCGCTGCATGACGGGTACTCGCTCCGGTCGAGGAGTCTCCTGTTCGTCGGCCATGATGGTCCCTTCCCTTCCGGAGGTTCACGAGACCTTTCAAGAATACTCACGCGCACACGGCGGCGGCTTGACGAAAGTCAAGTATCGGCAATTGGATGCCGAAACCGGCGCTGAGAAAGGTGCCCATCGCAACGATGTGCATGAGTGTGTACGGCCGCGGCGGGAGATGATTGCCAACCCCTGGACCGAGGGAAGACCGATTATGCGAAATGACGGCGGTCAGCACCGCCAGCTTTCACGCCGCGGCGGCCTGCGGCCTGCATCGCCAGGGCGGCCGCGACGATTTGCGAGATCTCCGGCCGCGTTCCCACGGGCTTGAGGATTGGACCGGGAAAAGCCGCCTCGGCGAGAGCCTCGGGCAAGTCCACATCGACATGTCCCGCCCGCCCGGCAAAGAACGGCAGGCACAGGGCCGGGCCGTCAAGCCGGGCGGCCTCGGCGAGATACGGAGCCTCGTCCACGAAGCCGAGGCGAACGGCGCGAAACAGCCCGGCCGCGGCGATGAAGCGCGCGGCCTTCCCGGCGGCTTCGCGTGGTCGGGGATCCGATGGCGATCCATGCGCGGCGAGGAGCACGGTCGTCTCCTCCAGGGGCAAATCTTGCTCCGACGCGGCGCGGCGCAAATAGTCGAGGCAAAGCGCGTGCAGGGCCGGATCGAGGCCCAGCGGCGACAGCATCGCGAAGGAGCCGTCGCGGAGCTCGCCGATCCGTCGCGGCAATTCGCGGCTGACGAACCAGCCGTCCGACATGAACAAGGGATAGATCAGGACCTGCCGGTTCGAGAACGTTTCGAGCGCCGCTTTCAGCGTGCCGCGACCGGCCAGCGTCGCGCCGCGAACACTCCAGCCGGGAAGCCTCGCCGCCACACGGTCGGCCAGCGCGGAGAGCTCTGCCTCCGGCCGCCCGGGCGCCGAGGGGGAGCCGTGCGCGACGATGAGCGCGGCGTGCGGCTCAGTGGCTGGTGCCATCCGAGAAGCTGATCTTGTTCCAGACATTGTATTTTCCCGAGGGCTTCCTCATCGGCAAACGGGTGACTTCCTCAAGCGTTTGCGCGTTGTAGACGATGACCGCGCCGTCATCCTCCCAGACGCTGACCAGCGCGTGCTTGCCGTCCCGGTCGAACTCGACATGGGCGACGGTGGCACCGGGAACCGGGCGCAGGGTCTCGACGATCTCCAGCGTCTGCTTGGCGATCACATGCATTGCGTCGCGGTTCGGGCCGAAGAACACGTCGGCCCAGACATAGCGGCTGTTTTCGTGGCTGCGCAGGAAGAAGCCGGGACCGAGCGTCTCGATCGTCTTGACCACCTCCCAGGTCTCGATGTCGATGACCGAGAGCCGCGCCTGCTTCAGATGCGGCGTCGCCATCACCCGCCGGCCGTCTCTGATCCAGGAGATGCCCGAGCCGAGATGCGGCAGGCCGGGCAGCGGCAGCTCCGCAATCTCGCGACCGACGGTCAGGTTCACCACCACGCCGCGTTCGCCGTCGCGCGCCGCGCCGATCAGGTGGCGGTAATCCGGCGTGAAGAAGAAATCATCGAGCGGGCTCGTCACCGCGATCCGGCGCAGCGCGAACAGCCCCTCGGACCCGGCGATCGCTTCGACCATTCCCTTCTCGTAACTGTGGACATAGCCCTCATAGACCGGCGCGGCATCGGGATCGGTCGCGATCTCCCAGATCTCCGGCGCGTCCTTGAGCGCTAGAATGAAACTGTCGCGCTGCGGCGCCTGATAGACGGCGGAGACCCGCGAGGCCGTGCCGTCCTTGTCCGCCACCTCGAAGACTTTCTCCACCGACAGATCGGCGGTCGCAAGAATGGTCAGTGTGCGCGGCAGATAGTTCGCCACCGCCAGATGCTTGCCGTCCCTGGAGATCGCGATGTTGCGGCTGTTCAGCCCGGCGCGGACGCGGCCGATCTCGGCAAGGCTCCACAGATCGTATTTCTGCACCCAGCCGTCGCGCGACATGATGAAAACGAAACGCCCGTCCGGCGTGAATTTCGGCCCGCCATGCACCGCGAAGGGCGTCGGGAATCGATCCAGCACCGTAAAGCCGTCCCCGTCGACGACACTGACATGATGATCCCCGGTCTCGACGACGAGGAACAGGTTCAGCGGATCGGCATCGAAGGCCGGGGCCGTGACGGGCACATAGTCCGGGTCGAGCGTCCGGGTTCGTTCGATCTGCTCCGGATCCCAGTCCGGTATTTTTGCCAGCGACGTGGTCAGGTATTCGCCCAGAGCCGCGATCTCGTCCGGGCTCAGGGTGTCGGCGAAGCCGGGCATTTGCGTCGCAACGCGGCCTTCGGCGATGACCGCGCCAAGTTTTGGGCCCCGCATCCGCTCCAGTGTCTCCGGGATCAGCGCCGGGCCGGTGCCGCCGAGTCGGTCGGCGCCGTGGCATTCGGCGCAATAGCGTGAGTAGAGCGCCCGCGGCTCGCCTCGTGCCGCGCCGGCGAAGACCGCCAGCAACAGGCTAGTGAAAACGATGAACCGGATCATGGCTCTTTCCCCGAAACGGCGTGACAGTCAGGCGCCCGGCCGCTTTGACCCCGATCTCGGCGTCGCTCATGTAGCAGGCCGGATCCTCGGCCCAGGGATCACCCGTGAGCTGGAGCGCGCGGATTCGGGTATTGCCGCCGCACACGCTCTGATAGGCGCAAGCGCCGCAACGGCCCTTCAGCGGGCGCGGACGGCGGCGCAGCTGCGCCAGCATCGGGTCGTCACCGGTCCACAGCTCGGAGAAGCGGTGCTCCTTGACGCTGCCGATGGTGTAGTCCGACCAATAGGTATCGGGATGCACATTGCCCTGCGGGTCGATATTGGCCACGCCCAGACCGGAGGAATTGCCGCCCCAGGCCTCCAGATGCGCGCGCAGATGCGCGACCCGCTCGGCCGGGAAAAGGCGTTCGGCCCAGCGCAGGAAGTAGACCGCGTCGGCGTCGTTGTTGCCGGTGACGATCTCCAGCGGCATGCCTTCGGCCGCCGCGACCCAGGCGCGATCGATCAGAAGCTCCATCGCATGACGCGACCGCGACCAGCCGGCGTCCTCGCCCCGGTGCTTGTCGCCCCGTCCGGCATAGACCAGATGCGACAGGTAGAACTTGTCCACGCCTTCGGCATCGGCCAGCGCCAGCATCTCGGATAGCTGATGGGCGTTGTCCTCGGTGATGGTGAAGCGCAGACCGAC
This sequence comes from Aurantimonas marianensis, assembly GCF_024195285.1. Classification (GTDB taxonomy): domain Bacteria; phylum Pseudomonadota; class Alphaproteobacteria; order Rhizobiales; family Rhizobiaceae; genus Aurantimonas; species Aurantimonas marianensis. The sequence continues at coordinate 55,880 of NZ_JALHBS010000086.1, read as the reverse complement.
CTTGATGTCGCGCTCCTTGCAGGCCCTAACGCCCGCCAGCGCCTCGTCGAAGGCGCCGACCTTGCCCCGGAACCAGTCGTTGGTCTCGCCGATCCCGTCGAGGCTGATGCCGACATAGTCGAAGCCGATCTCGGCCACCCGGTCGGCCGCCGCGCCGACGATAGCGGTGCCGTTGGTGGAAAGCGCGAGATACATCTTCATCTGCCGCGCCCGCTCGGCAATCTCGAAGACGTCGCGGCGGGCCAGCGGTTCACCGCCGGAAAGGATCAGCGCGGGGATACCGAACCCGCCGAGATCCTCCAGTACGCCCATCGCCTGCTCATGGGTCAGCTCTCCGGGAAACGCCACATCCGCAGAACTGGTGTAGCAGTGGCGGCAGCGCAGGTTGCAGCGCCGGGTCAGGTTCCAGATCACCACCGGCTTGACCGGCCCGCGGCGGGAGCGCACCGGGGTCGGGTCGACCAGCTGACGCATGTAATGCGAGAGGCGGAACATCAGCGCCCTCCTTTGCGGCCAAGCCGCAGACCGGTTTTCTTCAGGATGCGGGTCGAATAGAGGATGTCGCCGGACCGGCGGGCGGGACCAAGCAATGCCGCGATGCGCTCGCGTTTCGCCTCGACCTCGTTGCGATCGCTGCCATGCACCATGGCGAAGAGATTGTAGGGCCAGACGGGTCGCGCACGGGGCCTCAGATAGCAGTGCGAGACGAAATCCAACGCGCCCACCTCGGCGCCGAGGCGCTCTGCTGCGGCGTCCTCGACATCCCAGACCGTCATGCCGTTGGCGATCATGCCGAGCGCGTAATGATTGGGCGCCGCCCCGATGCGGCGGATCACGCCGCGTTCGCGCATGGACGCCAAGCGCTCGATTACCTCAGCTTCGTCCAGGCCCAGCTTCGCCGCGATCGCGGCATAGGGCGCGGGCGTCAGCGGAAGCCCCGCCTGGGTTGCCTCGATGATCCCGCGGTCGATCGTGTCGATGCTCATGCCGCCACCCTGAAACCGATGAAGAATTCCCGCAGCTTCGGAAACCGCAGCACGGCAAGCCCCGTCTCCGCCTCGATTTCTTCGGCGACGGCCTCGATCGCCTCCGCCGTTTCGGTCGCCAGCACGAACCACATGTTGAGACGATGCTCGCGTTGGTAATTGTGCGCGACCTCCGGATGGCCATTGACCATCGCCGCCACCGCCTCGAAACGTCCGGCCGGGACCTCCATCGCGCAGAGGCAGAAGGCCCCTCCGATCGCGGCCGCGTCGTAGAACGGGCCGAAGCGCGTGATGACGCCGGTTTCGCGCATACGCCCCAGCCGCTCGATCAGTTGGGCCTCGCTCAAGCCAAGCTGCGTCGCCGCCTCCGCATAGGGACGTGGCGTGAGCGGAAACCCTTCCTGCAAACCGTTGACGATCCGCCGGTCGGTCGCGTCGAGTTCAGGCGCGGGACGCCTCATGCCGCTGCTCCTTCCGTGGACACAACCAGCGCGCCCGTCTGCTTGAAGCAGCGAATGCTGAACAGCACCCGATGCGGCGTATCCTCAAGACCGACCTCGCGGCTGGCCCGCTCCAGCACCGCCATCGCCTCGTCGCGGCTGCGGGCATGGATCATGCAGTAGAGCGTATAGGGCCAGACACCGGGCGCGGCGCGCCGTTGATAGCAGAGCGTGACGCCGGGCACGGCGGTCAGCGCCGGGCCGACGCGATCCAGATCGGCCTCGTCCACCTCCCAGACAACCATGGCGTTGGATCGCCAGCCGAGCGCGCGATGGCGCACGATGACACCGATCCGCGACAGGATACCGGCGGCGGCAAGCGCCTTGACCCGTGCCAGCACCTCCGCCTCGGTGCGGCCGATCCCGCGGCCCAATTCGGCGAAAGGACGGGGCACCAGCGCCAGCCCGGTCGAGAGCGCCTGCATGATTGGCCGGTCCTCCGGTTCCAGTACGCCCGCGTCGATATGCTCGCGTGCCGGCGGTACGTGGCCGCCGCCGTCGAGCGAGAAGCCCAGATCGACATTGAACGCGCGCACCAGCGGCAGATCGAGAACCTCGCGTTTCGGTCGCACGCGAATCCGGTCAAGCGTCGCGTCGACATGGGGTCGGTCGGGGCCGGTCACGACGAACCAGAGGTTCCAGCGGTTCTCGCGCAGATAGGAGTGGTTCACGCCCGGCTCGCCGCCGATGACGGCAGCGATCTCGTCGATCCGCCATTCGGGAGCCGCGACGGCGGCCAGCGTGCTCGCGCCGGCGGTGCCCGGCCGGCAGGTCGCGCCGACGCGGCTGACAGCGCCAGCGGCCATCAGCTCCGCGAGCCGTTTCAGAACGTCCTCCTGACGAAGATCCATCCGCTCGGCGATGGCGGCAAACGGTCGTGGCACCAGCGGAAAATCCCGCTGCCAATTATCGAGCAGCGCGCGATCGATGGCGTCGACGGTCAAGCTCATCGCTCAGAGCCCCGTCCGATGGGCGCGCGCGGTGAAGAAAATCCCCGACGGATTCTCCGCCGCGATCTCGCCGAGCTTCTCGAAACTGCGGGCGTCATAAATGTCGACGCGCCCGGCGTCGCGGACCGAAACCCAGACCTCGTGGCCGCGGGCGGTGAATTCCATGTGCAGAACGGCGGGTCCCGGCGTCAGCGTATCGATCACCTCGATCGTATCGTTCAAGGGGTGGGCGAAATTGACCCAGACCTGACGCCCGTCCGGGCGGGCGACGGCGAAGACGGGCTGGCCGTGGGTCGCCGTGCGACCCGCCTCCGCCAATGTCCGGCTGTCGACCCAGAGCACTTCGTGCCGCCCGACGGCGGGCAGAACGAAACGCTCGCCCGCCAGCGCCCAGCCTTCCAGATGCGGCATCTTGTAGACGGGCAGCGCTTCCTCGCCCTTGCCGTAGCCCGACAAAATCCGCTGCGGGACCGGCGGATCCTGCCACAGATCGAGCGCTGTCAGCCCGTCCTCGCCGAACAGCCCCGCGATGTAGCGCCGCCCGTCGCCGGTGATCAGCGCGTCATAGGGGTTTCGGCCGATCCCGCCGATCCGGGTGATCGCCGGCTCCTCGCCGGAAAAGTCCGCGATCCACGTCTCCCCCGCGTCCCAGAGGGTGAAGACGAAGCGCCGCCCCGGCGCGTCGACCAAGCCGATGGTCTTCGACCCGGTCGGAATATCGGCGACGCTCTCCAGCGTTTCGGCGTCGAAGACGCGCACGCCGCCCGGCTCGTAATTCGAGACCGCGACGAGTTGCCCATCGTCGGAGATCGCGCCGCCGATGGCGTTGCCCGATTGCACGACGCGGCCATCGATCGACTGGGTCAGCAGATCGACTTTGGTCAGCCCGCCGTCGCGTCCGAAGACGAAAGCGAAACGCTCATCCGCCGAGAACACCACCGAGGCATGGGACAGATCGCCCAGCCCCTCGACCCGCCCGATGGCGGCGTGCTCGGACTGGTCGATGATCAGCAGCGAGCCGGTGGCCCGTTCCACCACCACGCCCAGATCGCCCGTGGCGCGGAGATCCTGCGCCGGGGCGACACCGAGGAAGGCCGCGGAGATCGACACCAGCATGATCAGACCAAGGGAAAAGCCGCAGCTCATTCATTGCCTCCGTCCAAGAGATAGCCGGCGATCCAGGCCGCCTCTGCATCGCTAAGGAGCGGGCGCCACGGCGGCATCGCGGTTCCCGGAACGCCATCGAGAATGATGGCGGCAAGCCCCTCGGACGGCGTCCCGGCCAGCGTCTCGGCCCGGATATCCGGGCCCAGCCCGCCTTTCAGCGTCATCCCGTGGCATGAGCCGCAATCCTGCAGCACCAAACGCTCGAGTTCGGCGGCCCGGCCCGGCGGCAGTTCCTGCGCCAACGCCGGTGCCCCGAAAACGAGCAGAAGCGCCACCAGAACCTCACGCATGAGCCAACGGCGGATGAACGGCGGCAAGTTGCGTGAACATTTCGGCGGGTGACGAGCGGTAGAGCGAGACGACATCGCCGATCAGGAACAGCACCGGGCCGGTCAGACGCGCCGCGGCCATGTCGCTCGCGATCCGGTCCAGACGGGAGGCCAGCCGCCGCTCGCGCGGCGTCGTCGCATTGGCGATGGCCAGCACGGGCGTCGCCGCGGGCATGCCGTGCGCGATCAGCCGTTCGGAAATCTCGGCGATGTTGGCGGCTCCCATATAGATGACCAGAGTGGTCCGGGCATCCGCCAGTCCTTGCCATTCGTAGTCGAGCGGCCTGTCACTCCGGCAGTGTCCGGTCACGTAGCGCACGCCCGTCGCCAGCCCGCGATGGGTCAGCGGCACACCGGTGACGGAGGCCGCCCCCTGCGCCGCCGTAATGCCGGGGACTATTTCGACCGGAACTCCCGCGGCCCGCAAGGCTTCGGCCTCTTCCGAACCGCGTCCGAAGATGAAAGGATCGCCGCCCTTCAATCGCACCACCGTCTGCCCTCCGAGTGCCAGATCGACGAGGATTTCGTTGATCCGCTCCTGCGGAACCGGATGGGAGGTCGGCGCCTTGCCGACCGGCACAAGCCGCGCCGTCGGCGGTGCCAGCGCCAGCACTTCGGGCGACACCAGACGGTCATGGACGACGACATGCGCCAGTTCCAGAACGCGCGCCGCTTTCAACGTCAAAAGCTCCGGATCGCCCGGACCCGCCCCGACCAAAAACACCCGTCCGCGCGTCTTCATGGCATTCTCCCCGACAGATCGAGTCGGGGGCGGCGTGTGTCGCCGCCCCCGGGCGCGTCAGTAGACGTCCTGGCGCGTGTTGAAGACGTTGAACTTGCCGGTCGGCGTGACCAGGCGCGGATCCTTGATCACATGCTTGAGTTCCAGCGTCTTGTCGTCGACGATGACAATGGCCGATTCCAGATCCTTGGCGTTCCAGACCGAGAACCAGATCTCGTCACCCGCCTGATTGAATTCGCCTTGCACGACGCGGGGCTGGCCTTCGGCGATCCCCGCCCACTCGACGATCGGCAGAACCGCGTATTCGGGCTCTTCCTTGTCGAGTTCGTCGATCTTGAAGACCGCGATTGAGGCGGTCACCTCAGCGTCGGGATTCAGCGGCGCGTCCACATAGAGATGGTTCGAGGTCGGGTGTGACTTCACGAACAGCGAACCGCCGCCCAGTCCCTCAAGCTGCTGCACCACTTTCCAGGCGTTTTCGGGGTTCGCCTCGGGGTCGGTCCCGATCAGCGCGATGGTCTCGTCGCCCAGATGCGAGGTCGCCCAGACCGGCCCGTAGACGGGATGGTTCAAATTGGCGCCACGGCCGGGATGCGGCGTCTCGCCGCCGGTCTCCAGCAACGCCGTCAACTCGCCTTCCTTGGTGTCGATCACCGCGACCTTGCCCCGCGCATTTGCGGCGGTCAGGAAATAGCGCTTGGTGGAGTCGAATCCGCCATCATGCAGGAACCGCTCGGCCTCGATCTCGGTGACCTTGAGGTTCTGGATGTCGGAGTAGTCGACCAGCAGGATCTTGCCGGTCTCCTTGACGTTCACGATGAATTCGGGGCGGTAGTGCGACGCGACGATCGCCGCCACGCGTGGCTCGGGGTGATATTCCTGGCTGTCGTAGATCATGCCCCGCGTCGAGACGATCTTCTTTGGCTCCAGCGTGTCGCCGTCCATAATGACGTATTGCGGCGGCCAATAGGCGCCCGCGATCGCGTATTTGTCCTCCCAGCCCTCCATCTTAGAGGTCTCGACCGAGCGTGCCTCGGCCCCGATCTTGATTTGGGCCACCGTCGCCGGCGTTTCCAGCCACAGGTCGATCATGTTGACCTTGGCGTCGCGGCCGATGACATAGAGATAGCGGCCCGACGCCGAGATGCGGCTGATATGCACCGCGTAGCCGGTGTCGATCACCGTATGAATCTCGTAGGTCGCGCCGTCGATCAGCGCGATCTGGCCAGAGTCGCGCAAGGTCACGGAAAACAGATTGTCGATATCGATATCGTTCATCTTTTCCGTGGGCCGATCCTCGGGCGCGACCAAGACCTTCCAGGTTGCGCGCATCTCGGGCATACCGAACTCGGGCGGTGCCGGCGGCTCGATCAGCAGGTAACGCGCCAACATGTCGATCTGCTCTTCGGAGAGCTCACCCGAAGTGCCCCAATTCGGCATGCCGGCAGGCGAGCCGTAGGTCATGAAATCCCGCAGATATTCGTAGCCGTTCTCGCGGGTGATGTCGGGGGTCAGCGCCTTGCCGGTGGCGCCCTTGCGCAGCACCCCGTGGCAGCCGGCGCAGCGCTCGAAGTAAATCGTGGCGGCCGCGTTGAATTCTTCCGCCGTAATGACCGGATCATCGGGCTTGAGGCCCGGAATTTCCACGCTGATGTCAGCGAGTGAAGTCGCGCTGTAGACATATTTCGCGGCCGGCGTGTCGCCATGCCCCTGCGGTTTTTCCTGTGCGACGGCGCCCGTCGCCCCAAGCGCGAGCGGTAAGGCGATGCCTGCGAGGAGCTTCAAGCTCCGCATTTCGCAAATGGTTTTCATGGGGCGTCCTCCGTTGGCGGGCAGGTTCAAAGCGGAAGATGCCCGCCCAGGCGGCGACGTTCCTTGACTTTCATCAAGGTGCCGGTGGGGAAGCGGCATCATCGTGGTGAAAAGCGAAAGGATGATCCGTGATGCGGCCGAGGCTGGCCTTGATCATATTCGCCATGGCCTTCGCGTTGCCGGGACTGGGAGGTGGCGCGCAGGCCGATGGCCTGCTGCAATTCAATAGCGAGCACGTGACGGTCGCGCCCGACCCGGCCCTGGCCGCGCGTCTGTTCGGTGTTGAGGGAACTCTCCGCGTAACGCGGCAGGAAGGGGCGGTGCCGAGTTGGTCGGTCACGGCACCGGACGGCCCGATCGGCCATATCGCCTCGACCTGGGAAATCACCGAATCCGTCGGCTATTCGGGACGCCCGATCGATATCCTCGTCGCTGTGACGCGCGAGGGCCGGATCGCGGGTGCCCGGCTCATCCGCCAAAGCGAGCCGGTCCTGACTCTCGGAATTTCTGAATCGGACATCGCCGACTATGTCGACGGCTTCGCCGGGGTCGATCTGACCCGCCCGCCGACCATCGACTTCGCCGACCGCCCCGACCTTCCTGATGTGATCTCGCGCGCGACCGTGTCGACCGGCGTGATCCGCGATGCCATTTTGCGGACCGCCCGCACGGTTGCCCTGGCGCTGGGGCGGGGAACGGCGATCGACCAGATCGGGTTCAGACCGATGTCCTGGGATGCGTTGCTGGCCGAAGGCGCGCTCGCGCGCACCACCGTCAGTCTCGATCAGGCGCGCGCGGCGCTCAGCGCCGCCAAGATACCGCCACCGCCGGGCGAGGCGTCGTTTCTCGATCTCTGGGTCGGGCTTCTCGACCCGCCGACGATCGGACGGAACCTGCTCGGCCAGGCGCTTTTCACCCGGGCGATGGCGGTCTTGGGCCCCGGCGAAACGGCGTTGTTCGTAGCCTCCCGCGGCCTGCATTCGCATCGGGGCACAGACTGGCGTCGCACCGGCGATTTCGACCGGATCGCGGTGATCCAGGATGAGGAAACCATCACCTTCGACAGCGGGGACTATCTCAGGATCGACCGGCTCGCGGCCGCCGGCGCACCCGACTTCAAGGAAATGAGCGTCTTTCGGCTGCCCGCCGACGGCTTCGATCCGACACAATCGTTTCGGGTCGAGGTGACGGCGAGCCGCGACACCGACGGCGAACCGGTCTCGATGCGCATAGCGGTCGATTACACCCTGCCCGGCCAGTTTCTTCTGCCACCGGAGATCATGCCGGACACGGAGCCATTGTGGGTCTCGGCCTGGCAGCGCAAGCAACCCGAGATCGTCGGCGTCGGCCTGATGCTGACCAGCCTCGCGGTGATCCTCTTCCTTCAGGAGGCGTTCGTGCGCCGTCCCGCACTCTGGCGCTGGGGCCGGATCACATTCCTGACGGTGACGCTGGTGTGGCTGGGCTGGATCGCCGGCGGGCAACTGTCCGTCGTTCAGGTGGTGGCGTTCCTGCAATCGCTGCTCACCGGCTTTCGCTGGGAGACATTCCTGATCGAGCCGGTGATCTTCATGCTCTGGGGCTTCGTCGCTCTCGGGCTCCTGTTCTGGGGACGCGGCGTATTCTGCGGCTGGCTCTGCCCCTTCGGCGCGCTGCAGGAGTTGACGAACGAGATCGCCAAGCGCCTCCGCGTTCCGCAGATCACCGTGCCGTTCGGCGTTCACGAGCGTCTCTGGGCGATCAAATACACCGCCTTCGTCGCGATCCTCGGCCTGTCGTTCTACTCGATGGATCAGGCGCTGGTGCTCGCCGAGATCGAGCCTTTCAAAACGGCCATGTCGATGCACTTCATGCGGGCCTGGCCCTTTGTCCTCTTCGCCGTAGCGCTTCTCGTCGCCGGGCTTTTCATCGAGCGGTTCTACTGCCGCTACCTCTGTCCGCTTGGCGCGGCGCTGGCGATCCCGGCCAAGCTCAAGCTGTTCGACTGGCTGCGCCGCCGCCCCCAGTGCGGACGGGAATGCAGGCTTTGCGAAACCAGATGCATGGTCGGCGCCATCGACCCGATCGGTCGGATCAATCCCAATGAATGCGTTCTTTGCCTGCACTGCCAGACGATCTACCACGATCCGAACACCTGCCTGGTGCTGAAGCGACGCGCCCGTCCGACGGCCCCGAGCGCGCGGGAGAACCCACCATGAGACCTTGCCTGACCCGGCGCCGCTTCATGACGATCTGCGCCGCCGCCGCCCTGCCCCGCCAGGCTCTGGCCGAGGCGCCGGTGACGCGCTGGCGCGGCGCGGCACTCGGCGCCGAGAGCGCCATGACGCTGGTCGGAATAGGGGATGACGCCGCCGACGAGATTTTTGCCGCCACACGGGCCGAGATCGACCGGCTGGAAGGAATCTTCAGCCTGTATCGCGCTGGTTCCGCACTGGCGCGCCTGAACACTACGGGAAAGCTGGATACTCCGCCGAGCGAGCTGGTCGAACTCCTCGCCCTGTCGGATTCGCTCCATCGCTTGACCGGCGGCGCGTTCGATCCGACGATCCAGCCCCTCTGGCAATTGCTAGCTCTGGCCGCCCAGGAAAGGCGGCGGCTCGAAGCCGGAGAGATTGCCGAGGCCAAGAGACGAACAGGTTGGATGCATCTGCGTCACAGTCGGGACGCGATCCGCTTCGAGCGCGAGGGCATGGCTTTGACGCTCAACGGCATCGCACAAGGATACATCGCCGACCGGGTAGCAGCGCTGGTCCGGGCGCGCGGACTGACCGACGTGCTGATCGACATGGGCGAGATCGCCGCTCTCGGCCGCCGCCCCGATCATAAACCCTGGCGTGCCGCGATCGCGACGCCGGACGGCGAGTTCGTCGGCGCAACCCCGCTCTGTGATCGCGCGCTGGCGACCTCGGCGCCGCTCGGCACGCAGCTGGACAAGGCCGGTCGCGTCGGCCACATCCTCGATCCGCGGACAGGGCGCGCCGAAGCCCGCTGGCGGCTGGTGTCGGTGGCGGCCGACAGCGCGGCGCTGGCCGACGGGCTGTCGACCGCCTTCTGCCTGATGCCCGGCGATGCAATTGATTCGCTGCTGCAGGCCCATCCGGATGTATCGCTCGAAGCCATCCTTTGACCTGTGATCGTTGATGGGCGCGCGAACCGGAGACGAGACAGTTCTTGGCCTGCCTTGCCGCGCCAGCCGGTTCCTCAGACCGCCAGCGCGGGCGCAAGCTCGGGCGGCAAGTCGAATTCGGCGGCGACGCGGGCGCGTCCCTTGGCCGACATCTTGCGCGCGGTCTTGGCAATGATGCCGAACACCTTTGCAGGCTCGTGCCTGGCGGCGAAATCCGCGAAATACCAGCGCAGGAACACCAGGCAGATCACGTCCTCCAGCATCTGCACCTCCGGATCGCGCTTGATCCCTTCCTTCCGCAGCATCTGGGCGACACGCACTCCGTCCGCTTCGCTGTAGCCCGCGGCCATCATCAATTCCGCTACCCGCGCGCCATGCGCCAACGCCTGTGCCCTGCGCCAGGCGTGATAGCCCTCGCGACCGTCGGGATAGGCGCTTCGCGGCAGCTTCCAGCGCTCGATGTGCTGACCGCGCGTGGCGATCCGCAGATGTTCGGACGCATCCGGGCAGATGCGGTCGAGTTCCTCCGACATCCGCCGGCCATAGACGAGTGCCGCTGGTTCGCAGGTCTCCTGCTCCAGCGTCGGATCGGCGGCATTGGCCCTGTCAATCGCCGAGATGACCGTTTCGATTTCTCCGCTCACTGGGCCTTGCTCCACGCCTCGGCGCGGTCCTCTTCGACATAGGAGCGCAACCGCCCGACATCGGCGATGGCGGCGTGATTGTGGCTGATCGCCACGCCGCGCTGTTTCAGCCGCGAGAACGCGCGGGAGAGGCTTTCCGGCTTCATGCCCAGCCGCCCTGCGATCAGCACCTTGTCATAGGGCAATGTGACGGTACATGCCCCTTCGGCGACGGGGCAGAGGTCGAGCAGGAATTCGGCCAGCCGTTGCGCGCCGGTCTGGGCCTTCAGTTGCTCGACCTGTTCGACCAGCGCGTGGAGGTGCTTGAAGGTCGCCGCCAGCATTGAGATGCAAAGCTCCGGCTGCGACTTCATCATATGCAGCACCAGTGCCGCGGGAACCTGCATCAGCCGGCAATCGGTGACCGCCTCGGCGGCGACCGGATAGACGTCGCCGCGAAACGCCACCGCCTCTCCGAAGCTTCGGCCCTTGGTGAAGGTGCCGACCACCGCCTCCGCCCCGTTATGCGCTATCCGGAAAAGCTTCACCCAGCCTTCCAGCACGATATAGACGCTGTGGGCGGTATCGCCCTGCAGGAAGATCGTCGCCGACCGGCCAAACTCGCGGATATCGGAACGGGCCAGGATCATGTCGGCGACATCCCCGGGTATGCTGGCCAGGAGGATGGACCCCTTTGCGATCTTCCAATCGCCTTCCCGCTGCATGGATTTCTCCGGTTATGGTCTGGGATCAACGAATGCCCGAACCTAACACCCGATGCCGCTATGGAATCAATGCGGAGAAACCCGGAACCGGTCCCCGTGCCGGAAACATTGCTGGTGAAGTCGAGTCTGCGATGCAACGCCACCTGGCAGGTCCTGGGCAACCCGATGAGAAGACGATGCGCTTTCGCATTCCTCACCGCAGCCGAAAGACCTTGATCCGCATGAGAGGATGGACATGAGCGAATCCGTCCACTTAACCTTCTCGGCCTACGAGCGACATAACGGCCTCGAAAGGCCGTCGACCCCTGTGTTGACCTCCGACGTCTGGTCGCTCGGCATTGTAGTGGACGAGCCAGACATCGATATCGCATTGAAAACACTGACCTTCCATCGGCCACAGACGGATCTCAGCGTTGGCGTCGCGCGGTTTGTCGACGGCCAGCGGGAAAATTCGGGAAAATAATGTCGGACCATGAAAAAAAGATCGCGATCATCGGGCTCGGTTATGTCGGTCTTCCGCTCGCCGTAGAATTTGGCAAGACCCGCCCCGTTATCGGCTTTGACATCCAGGCAGACCGTATCGAGGCATTGCTCGCGGGGCGCGACCGCACACTGGAAGTATCCGGTGATGAACTTCGAGATGCTGTGTTTTTGTCGTTCACGAGCGACCCCGCGGATCTTTCCGCAGCGGGTATTTATATCGTCACAGTTCCTACTCCGATCGACTCGCACAAGCGCCCGAATTTGTCGCCGCTGATCCGAGCCTCCGAAACAGTGGCTAAGGTTTTGAAACGCGGTGACATCGTGATCTACGAATCCACCGTCTACCCGGGTGCCACAGAAGAAGAATGTGTGCCGGTGTTGGAACGCGGTTCGGAATTGATCTTCAACAGGGATTTCTTCGTGGGATACTCTCCCGAACGGATCAACCCCGGCGACAAGTCCCACCGCTTACGCGACATTCGCAAGGTGACTTCCGGTTCGACCCATGAGGTTGCCGAAGCTGTCGATCGTCTCTATGCCAGCATCATCACCGCCGGCACCTATAAGGCGGAAAACATCCGCGTCGCGGAAGCCGCCAAGGTAATCGAGAATACACAGCGCGATCTGAATATCGCCTTGGTCAACGAGTTGGCGATCATCTTCAACAAGATGGGCCTCGACACCGAGGCTGTGCTGAAAGCGGCCGGCACCAAGTGGAATTTTCTGCCCTTTCGTCCGGGTCTGGTCGGCGGCCACTGCATCGGGGTAGATCCCTATTACCTGACCCACAAGGCCGAGGCGATCGGATACCATCCACAGGTCATCCTTGCCGGGCGGCGCATCAATGATGGCATGGGGGCCTATATTGCCGGACAGCTGGTCAAGGCCATGCTGAAGCGCCGAATCCAGGTGGATGGCGCACGGGTTCTCATTCTGGGCCTGGCATTCAAGGAAAACTGCCCCGACCTGCGCAACACCCGCGTCGTCGATGTGATCTCGGAATTGCGTGAATACGGCGCACAGGTCGATGTGCATGATCCGTGGGTCGCTACGGAGGCGGCTGTCGAGGAATTCGGGCTCACCCCCGTCGCCACGCCGCAGGTGGGCGCCTATGACGGCATTGTGGTCGCGGTCGCCCATGACGTTTTTCGCGCCCGTGGGACGGAGGGTCTGCGCGCACTGGGCAAGCCGAACCACGTGATCTATGACCTCAAATACGTCCTGCCCGTTGGGGCCTCGGATCTGCGGCTGTGATCAAGTCCGCAACCCGGCCGAGATGACATGCATTTTCTTCGCGAGCCCACTTCGCTCCCGATCACGACAAGCTGGAGTGGGGGCCATGAGGGTGAAAAGGATCAGGCAATTCAATGAATTGGGCGGTCTGGCGGGGGAGTTGGGCGGTCTGGCTGGGGCGGCAGGATTCGAACCTGCGAATGGCGGCACCAAAAGCCGCTGCCTTACCACTTGGCGACGCCCCAAAGCTTCGCGTCCGGTGGCGTGCTATAGCCGCTGGCCGGCCGTCATGCAACGACCGACCGCGCGGTAAATCAGTCCCGTGTCGCGTCGATGGCCGTCGACGGCTTGCATCGTCGGCAGCCCGCCCGATGTACCGCCTGAACAACAACGGCCGGATGACACACCATGGCAATCAACAAGTTGCCGCGACTCCGCCAACGGACCAGCGCGGAAAGCCAGGCAGACCTGCCGCTCGATCGCGGGCCGACGACCATGACCGCCCTGTTCTTCCTCGATCCGGACCGGCCGTGTGTTGTCGACGATTCGACTTGGTCGGACGTATCGGCGCCCGCCGTCACTGGCCGCCCGATCATCCGCGCATGCGACGAGGCCGCGACCATCGAGCGGGTGTCCTTCGAGCCGAAATCCGGCGATGACGGCTTCGACAATGTCGAGGATATCGACCGGGACGCCGTCCGCGGCTCCGACCATGCCGAGGGGATCGCCGCGATCGCGATCGACGGCGTAGCCAAGTTCCCGGTCGCCCATCGATTCCCGCATGCGGATCGGATCGGCCCCAAGACCCCGCATTGGACCACCGACATCCGCCAGATCGGCTCGGCGAAGGCCGCGGCGGCGAGTCGCGCGGCGACCGGCAAGGGTCGGGCGGCGCGGTGACGGACTTCGACGCCGATTTCGACCCCGCCTACGGAATGGCGGTGCCGCTCGACGAAACCATCCGGAGGGTGACGGCGCGCAATCCGAGCCCGTTCACCTTTCACGGCACCAACAGCTATGTCGTCGGCGAAGATCGTTGCTTCGTCGTCGATCCCGGCCCCGACGATACGGCGCATCTGGATGCCCTGCTCGCCGCGATCGATGGCCGGCCGGTCGATGCGATCCTGTTGACCCACACCCATCGCGACCACACCGGCCTGGTCGCCCGGCTGAAGGACGTCACCGGCGCGCCGCTTCTCGGCGGCGGGCCGCACCGCCCGATGCGCCCGCTGCTCGCCGGCGAAGCCTCATGGATCGAGGCCGCCGGCGATGCATCCCTCGTCTTCGAACGGATGCTGTCGGATGACGAGACGCTGGTCCTCGGCGGCACGACCCTGACCGTGATCGCCACCCCCGGCCATTGCGCCAACCATCTGGCCTTCGCGGTCGGCGACGATGGGACGGTGCTGTCCGGCGATCACGTCATGGCCTGGTCGACGACGATCGTCGCGCCGCCGGACGGCGCCATGCGAGACTACATGAACTCGCTCGATCGGCTGCTGAATCGCGACGATTCGCGCTATTTGCCCGGCCATGGTGGCGCTGTCGAACGGCCGAAGGCCTTCGTGCGGGCTCTCATCGGCCATCGCCGGATGCGCGAGAACGCGATTTTGACGCGGCTACGCGCGGGCGATCGGACGATCCCCGCGATCGTCGCGGCGATCTATCGCGCCACCGATCCGAAACTGCACGGCGCCGCCGGATTGTCCGTGCTGGCTCATCTGGAAGACCTGGCGGAGCGCGGACTGGTGTCGGCCGACGGGCCGCCGACGCTCGGTGCCCGCTACGAGCCGGCGTGACGGCGACGGGCCGCGCCGGGAACGACGGGTTCAGTTCCCGGTCTCGACCGTCTCCAGTCCGGCCATCGCGGTGTCCATATTTTCGAGAAACCGCTCGATGAAGCGGCGGTTCTGACCGAAATCGATATCGATCGAGCGCGATACAGACTGCAGATCGACGAAGCTTTCGTCGCCATCCTGGATGATCCGGATGCTGATGTCGCTCGGCAGGGCGAAGAGAAGATCGCGGGCGACGGCGCTGATCCGGTATCGTTCGCTATCCGGCCGGTCGAGTGGGTCGGAAGCGGCCGCGGCGTCGATTTCCGCGCGCGCCGTCGGAATCGGGATGTCGCCTGCCCCGCTGACGCCAAGGTCACCGCCGGCCAAGCCCGGGGTAGCGGCGACGGCAGCGGCCGGGCCTTCGGCGACAACCCCGCCGACCTGCCAGCCAAGATCGTCCAGCACGATACGCGCGGCGGCGTAAACCCGCGGCGCGGCGGCGACGAATCGCCGTCCCGGGACGACGCTCGGCTCCGCCAGGGCCGTTTCCGGCGCGACCGTAACCGGCGCGTCGGCCGGTGTTTGCACCACGGTCACCATGGCGGCGCCATCGGGATCCATGCCGTCGGTATAGGCGGCATTGGTCCTGGGATTTACGGCCGCGAGATAGGCCGTGTAGGCAAAGGGAGAGAGTCCGATGCTGGCCAGAACAAAGGCGCCGAGCGCCGCGCCGCCGCCGGCGACGCCCTGGAACCAGGCGCGTAGGAGCCCGTACAGGGAGATCAGCAGCGCCAGCGCAGCGGCGGCGGCGGTCAAGAGGAGAAGACCGATCAAGGCCTGCGGCAGGATCGCCCCGAGCCTGTAGATGACGAGCGTGGTCATCAGCAGGATCAGCGCGAAGGCCGCCAGCTTGCGAGCGAACCCCGCCAACCGCAATCGCTTGCGCAGGTAGTGCCCGGAAACCGGCAGGCGTCCATAGATGGAACTCATCGGCGATCCTCAAATGCAACGACCCTGTCTGTCCGGGTCGCGGATATATCAGGCGGTGGGCAGGCGATAGTCACGAAACTGATCCCTCAGCGCCGTCTTCTGGATCTTGCCAGTGGCCGTATGGGGAATTTCCGCCACGAAGGCGACGTCGTCCGGCATCCACCATTTGGCGATCTTACCGTTCAAAAAGCCGAGAATGTCCTCTTTGGAAGGCTCCCGGCCTTCCTTGCGGACGATGATGAGCAGCGGCCGCTCGTCCCATTTGGGATGGGCGAGGCCGATCACCGCGGCTTCCGCCACATCGGGATGGCCGACGGCGAGATTTTCCAGGTCGATCGTCGAGATCCATTCGCCGCCCGACTTGATGACATCCTTGGCACGGTCGGTGATCTGCATGTAGCCGTGCTCGTCCATATGGGCGACGTCGCCGGTGTCGAACCACCCCTCGGCGTCGAACGCTTCGGGACCGGTGTTCTTGTAGTAACTGCTGGCGACCGATGGGCCGCGCACCTTGAGACGGCCGAAGGTCTTGCCGTCCCACGGCCGCTCGACATTGGCATCGTCGGTGACCTTCATTTCGACGCCGAAGGGCGGGTGACCCTGCTTCTGTTCGAGATCGAGCAGCGCTTCGCCCTCAAGATCGGCATATTCCGGCTTGATGGTGCACAGGCTGCCGAGCGGACTCATTTCGGTCATGCCCCAGGCATGGATGACCTGGACCCCGTAATTGTCCTGGAATTTCTGCGTCACGGCCCGCGGACAGGCCGCGCCGCCGATGACCACTCTCTCGAGGGTGGGCAGTTCGCCACCCTCATTCTCCAGATGCTGCAACAGCATGAGCCAGACGGTGGGAACGGCGGCGCTGAAGGTGACCTTTTCCCGGGTGAGCAATTCGAAAACCGAGGCGCCGTCCATCTTCGCCCCGGGCATCACCATGGCGGCCCCTGCCATCGGGCAGGTCAGCGCGAGTCCCCAGCCATTGGCGTGAAACAGCGGCACGATCGGCAGCAGCCTGTCGCGCGAGGACAGGCCCATCGCATCGGGCTGTTGCGCCATCATCGAGTGCAGGACGTTCGAGCGATGGGAATAAAGCACGCCCTTGGGATTACCGGTCGTACCCGACGTATAGCACATGCCCGCCGCGGTGGTTTCGTCGAATTCCTTCCAGGCAAAGTCGCCGTCCGCCTCGGCAAGCCATTCCTCGTAGCAGACCACGTTGGCCAGATTCGTCTCGGGCATATGGGCGGCGTCGGTCAGAACGATGATCTTTTCCAGGCTCGGAACCTTCGGCGCGATCGCCTCGATGATGGGCATGAAGGTCAAATCGACGAAGACCAGGCGATCCTCGGCATCGTTCATGATCCAGGCGATCTGATCGGGGAAAAGCCTCGGGTTCAGCGTGTGATAGATCGCGCCGATGCCAAGGATGCCATACCAGCATTCGAGATGACGCCAGGTGTTCCAGGCCAGGGTGGCGATGCGGTCGCCGAGCTTGACGCCCTCGCTCTCCAGTCGCTGGGCGAGTTGCAGGGAACGCGCCCGGACTTCGCGATAATTGGTGCGGTGGATCGGCCCCTCGACCGAGCGCGTGACAATTTCACGGCGCGGGTGATAGGTCGCGGCGTGGTCGATCACCTTCGAGCAAAGCAGCGGCCATTGCTGCATCAAACCCTGCATCTATGTTCCTCCCCGGCGTCGAGGGTCCCTGACGGTTCCCGTTCGCGCCGCCAATGTCGGCAACGGCCTGGCGTTTGTCCAGACACCGCAAGCGAGAGGCCGCCACAGTTCGGCCGCTTGCCGGAGTCAGATTTCGATCCAGGCCGAGGTCGGTACCGGGAGCGATTGGGATGCAGGCGGACGCACAGGCGGCGATCGGCGCGGAGGCCGGGGCGGAGGTTCAGGGCGCGGTCAAGTTCGAACTTGCCCTGAACATGCAGGATCCGACACGGATCTCCTTTCAGGAATGCGTGCGTTCGGCGGCCGCCGTGGTCGGCGGGGATTTCCTTTTCGACATGCCAGCGGACGGCTCCGTCGAGGACGCATCCCGCATTGCCGCGATCCGGGTGGCCGGTCCCCAGCGCGATGACATTTTGTTCGCGATATTGAACGAGGCCGGCGACAGCATCCGTATTCCGGATCGCGAGGAGGTCGGCGAGCGCTTTTACGGATTTGCCCGCGCCTTCGTCGGCGTTCTGACCCGCATCCGCGACGCCATGCCCTTCGGCGGCATGGAAACCGAGGGCTCGGCCTGACGGGCGGCAGTCCGATGGCGGCCGGACAAGGCATGGATGGGGCCGGCCGCTTCGACCAAGGACGCCGCGCCGGCCGAATTCGGACCGCGCCGGGACCACTTGCCGAATAATCGATCTTTTATCTGGCGCGATAGGCGCGGCGGGCTTGTCAAACCTCGCGCTCGTCGCAGTTCTGATTTCTGCCGGGACCTCGCCGACGGAATTTCATGAACGCCTTCCTCACGGACTATTCCTCCTACATTGCACTGGCAGTGATAGGCGTCGTTTTCGTGGCCTTCGCGCTCGAACTCTATCCGCCGGAGGTGACCGCGGTCGGTGGCGCCGTGAGCTTCCTGGTGCTCGGCTATCTGGACGCGGACGAGTTCGCCTCGGTGTTTTCCAATCCCGCGCCGATCACCATCGCCGCGATGTTCGTGCTGTCGGGCGCCTTGGTGCGAACCGGCACGCTGGAGGGGGCGGCCGGCTGGCTTGTCGCCACCGTCGAGCGACATCCGCTCATGACCCTTGCCGTTACGGGTCTCGGCGTGATGGTCGCCTCCGCCTTCATGAACAATACGCCGGTGGTGATCGTGTTCATCCCGATCATGATGGAGGTCGCCAAGAAACTAGGCGTCGCATCGACGCGGCTGCTGATCCCACTTTCGTTCCTGACCATTCTCGGCGGCACCCTGTCGCTGATCGGCACGTCGACCAATCTTCTGGTGGACGGTGTCGCGCGCGGCCAGGGGATGGAGCGGTTTTCTATCTTCGAGATCACCCCGATCGGTATCGTCGCGTCGATTACCGGGATTATCTACCTCCTGATCGTCGGACGGTTCCTGTTGCCCGACCGCAGTTCGGCCGAGGACGTCCTGGGAGACGACACAAGCAATCTTTATCTCAGCGAGATCGTCGTACGAGACGGGGCGAGTTCGATCGGCAAACAAATGAAGGACGCCGCCTCGTTTTCGGCCAGGGGCGTTCGTCCGATCGCCATCCTGCGCGGTCCGGAAACGCTTCGCCGCGACATCGGCGAGGCGGAGATACGCAAGGGTGATCGCATCGTGCTGTTCGCGACGGCCGAAGAACTCTTGACGCTTCATGCGAGCCCGAATTTCCGCATTGCCCGGGTCGCGCCCACGGTGACCAAGGATGAGGAGCGGGTCGTCGTCGAAGCAACCGTCGCGCCGCATCGGCGCGGCATCGGCCGCCGCATCTCCGAACTGACCGGCATCTCGGGGTCCGGCGTCGCGGTTCTCGGCGTCCAGCGCCATCGACACGTGCCAGGACCGACCCTCCTCGACACCAAATTGCGGCCAGCCGACCGACTGCTGCTCGAAGGACGCCCGGAAGCGCTGGCCCGCATCGCCGAGGCCAACGACCTGATCGGTGTCGGCGTCAGCGAAGCCAGGCCGTTCCGCCGGCGCAAGGCACCCTTGGCTATCGGCGCGCTTATCGCCGTCGTCGGGGTCGCCGCCTACGGGCTTGCGAGCATCCAGATGCTGGCCTTCATCGCCATCGCCGCCCTGCTCCTGGTGCGGGTGATCGACGCCGACGAGGCCTGGCGCTCGATCCGCGGTGACATCCTCATCCTGATTTTCGCCATGCTGGCGATCGGTCTCGGAATGCAGAATGCGGGCGCCGTCGACCTCCTGGTCGGCATGATCGAGCCGCTCCTGCGCGATGCCTCGCCCTTCATCGTCCTGCTCAGCATCTATGCGATCTCGTCGGTGCTGACCGAGATCGTCACCAACAACGCGGTCGCGGTGGTGGTAACGCCGATCGCGATCAGCCTGGCCGCGGCGCTCGGACTCGATCCGAGGGCGGCCGTCGTCGCCGTGATGTTCGGCGCCTCCGCCTCCTTCGCCACACCGATCGGATACCAGACCAACACGCTGGTCTATACCGCCGGCAACTACCGGTTCTTCGACTTCGTCAAGATCGGCGCGCCGATGAACATCGTGGTCGGCATCACGACCTGTATCGCGATCTACTTCTACTACGGTTCCTGACGCCGGCCACGGCCCCGGAGCGAGCGCCCCGCGCGGATCGCCGACTGAGCCGCCGCAAGCCGGGCGATCGGTACGCGGAACGGCGAACAGGATACGTAATCGAGCCCGGTCTGCTCGAAAAATGCGATCGACGCGGGGTCGCCGCCCTGCTCGCCGCATACGCCGAGCGAGATGTCCGGGCGCGTGCGCCGCGCCTTCTCGACAGCGAGACCGATGAGCTCGCCAACGCCTTCGACATCGACCGTCTGGAACGGATCGCGCTCGATGATCCCCTGGCGCACATAGGTCGAGAGGAAATTGCCGGCGTCGTCGCGCGATATGCCGTAGACGGTCTGGGTCAGGTCGTTGGTGCCGAAGGAGAAGAATTCGGCGACCTCCGCGATCGTATCGGCGCGCACGATGGCCCGCGGCAACTCGATCATCGTGCCGACGAGATAGTTGATGCTGCAGCCGCGCTCAGCCATGACGAGTTCGGCAACGCGGTCGACCCGTTCCTTCACGAAGTCGAGCTCCTTGCGCAGGCTGATCAGAGGAACCATGATTTCCGGAACGACCGCGTCGCCGGTCTTCTCGCCGGCCTCAACGGCAGCTTCCAGGATCGCGCGCGCCTGTGTCTCGACGATCTCGGGATAGGAGATCGCCAGGCGGCAACCGCGATGGCCGAGCATCGGGTTGAATTCCTCAAGCGCGGCGATCCGGTGCTTCACGACGGCCTCGTCGACGCCGAGCATCGCCGCCGTCTCGGTGATCTCCGCATCGCTCTTGGGCAGAAACTCGTGCAGCGGCGGATCGAGCAGGCGGATGGTTACCGGCAATCCCGCCATGATCTCGAACAGCTCGATAAAATCGGAGCGCTGGATCGGAAGAAGCTTTTCGAGCGCTGTCCGCCGCCCGGCCTCGTCCGACGACAGGATCATCTCGCGCATCGCGCGGACGCGATCGCCCTCGAAGAACATATGCTCGGTCCGGCACAAGCCGATGCCCTCGGCGCCGAACGAGCGGGCAGAGCGGGCCTCGATCGGCGTATCGGCATTGGCCCGCACCCGCATGCGCCGCGCCCGATCGGCGAACTCCATAAGCGTCGCGAAATCGCCGGTAAGCGAGGGCCGGACCAGAGGCACCGCTCCCTCGATCACATCGCCGATGGAGCCATCGATGGTGATCCGGTCGCCTTCCTTAAGCACCCGGCCAGCGGCATGGAGCGTCTTTCGCTCGGCGTTGATGCGCAGCGACCCGACGCCTGTCACACACGGTTTGCCGATGCCCCGGGCGACCACCGCCGCATGACTGGTCGTTCCGCCACGAATGGTCAGGACGCCATCGGCGACGTGCATGCCGTGGATGTCTTCCGGGTAGGTTTCGTTTCGCACCAGGATCACCGGGCGATTTTCGTTGGCCAGCGCCTGAGCCCGCTCGGAGGTGAACACGATCTCGCCCGTCGCCGCGCCCGGCGAGGCCGGCATGCCGCGTCCAAGCACGACGAAATCGGCCGAGCGCTCGATGGTCGGGTGAAGCAATTGATCCAGCGACGCCGGGTCGATACGCAGAATCGCTTCCGATTCCTCGATCAGCCCCTCCTTGACGAGTTCGACCGCGACGCGGATCGCCTCCGGCGCGGTCCGCCGGGCGATCCGCGACTGCATCAGGAACAATTCGCCGTCCCCGACCATGAAATCGACTTCCACCGCATCGCCGGCATGGGCTTCGATGCGGCGAACGTGGCGGGTCAGCTCGCTCAAGTCGGCCGGAAACTCGCGACATGCGCCGGTCGCCAGTTCCGCCATGTCGAGGACCGGCGGTTTCTCGCCGATGGCGCTGGAGCCGCGGGCGCCGAATCCGAATTCTCCCGACAGCCGCGATTGCCCGCTGCGCAGGTCGCGCGAGACCGCGCGTCCGGTCCCGGAGTGATAATTGCGCTCGTTGAAGATCATCGCGTGCACGGTAACGGCCAGACCGGCATTTTCGGGAATGCCCTGGATCAGTCGGTGCGCCACAGCGAGCGGATTGCGCCAGCTTGCATAGCTCGCGGTGATGACGCTGAAGAGTTGCTCAAGCGGGGTTTGCGGCAGCACGGCACCCATCTCGCTGTCCAGGTGGTCCTGGTAACGCGCGACGAGCGCCCGCCAATCGACGGGCGTTTCCGGCTCGACGATCCAGCCCGCGCGCTCGCGTTCCTCGTCCGCGATCTCCTCGAACTGGGACGGATCGGCGTCGAAGACGAGCGCGGCGTAGCTTTCGATGAAGCGGCGGTAGCTGCGATAGGCGAAGGCGGGGTCGCTGAGCTCGCTGGCCAGACCCTCGACGGTCCGGTCGTTGAGACCGATGTCGAGGACCGTCTCGGCCACGCCCGGCATCTGCACCCGGGCGCTGCTGCGCACAGCCAGAAGCAAGGGTCGTCGATCGCCGTCGAAGCGGCGGCCGGTGACGCTTTCGAGCCACTCGATCGCCGCCCTCAGTTCAGCCCGCAACGCCTGCGGTAAACCGCCCTCGGCCCCTTGCGCCTCGCGCCAGACCGAGGTCGCGATGGTGAAGCCTGGAGGGACGGGCACATCGAGAGAAGCCAGCAGCGCCAGGTTGGCGCCCTTCAGCCCCAGCGCTTCGGCGGCGTCGGCCGTGCGATCGGCCGCTCCGCGCCTGAAGGTGAATATCCGTTTGGACATTGAATGCCGCCGACCGTCTCCCCGGTGAGTCGGGCCTTCCGCCGGAAACCCCGCCCACCTCTAGAAGAAACTCGCCGACGCGCCAATTGCTGCAATGCAGAAACCCGACTCGGTCGATCGGCGGATACCGGCTCCATTGAGAACAGGTATCCGCAATGCGATGGATCGCGGCTGTTACAGATGCGACTCGATCACCGCCGCCATCTCCTCCGGCCCAAGCGCGCCGGAATATTTGTCGCCATTGACGAAAAAGGTGGGCGTGGCGTTCACGCCGAACTCGTTCTGGCCGCGCTCCTGGGTTTCAACGACCTTCTGCCGCAATTCCTTGTCGTTGAGACACGCGGTGAAGTCATCCTGGCTCATCCCGGCCAGCTTGGCGAATTTGAGCAGTGCCGCGGAGGCGTTTTCCGCCCGGGCCCATTCGTCCTGCTGCTTCATCAAAACGTCGACCATCGCGGTGCGTTTGGCGTCATCGCCGGTGCACCGCGCCAGCATGGCGGCCGCCAGCGCGCGCGGATCGAACGGGAATTCGCGAAGAATCAGCTTGGCCTTGCCGGTATCGATGAAATCCTTCTTGATCTGCGGGTAGGAATTCACATGAAAAGCCGCGCAATATCCGCAGGTCATCGACGCATATTCGACGATGGTGACCGGCGCCTCTGGGTCGCCGACGACGATATCCGGCAGAGGCCCTTCGGCCATCAGGTCGTCGACGTCGACGGAGCCCAAGGACGGCGGCGCCTCGACAGCCGACGCCGGGGGAGTGGCAGGGGCGGTCTCGGCCTGCGCGATCCGGATTTCCTTGGCCGGCTCGGCGGAGGCGCCGGCGGCATGAGCCAGGCCTCCGGTGCCCGCCACAAGCCCGGCACTGGCGAGAAGCGCGGCGATCTTGAAAGCCAGCGGGCGGCGGGATGCGGTGGAAAACATGCTCGTCATCGATCGGAACCTTTGAGAATAGGGTGGCGTCAGTCTTTGCGATCTATGGAAGATTTGCGGTTTTTCCAATGAACTCTTCATGAACGGGCAACGTGGCGTCGCAAAGACCCATCATCCATCATTGCGCCGTATTGTCGTCTCGGCAAAGGCCCGCAAGGCGTCCCGAAGCTTCGGATCCTCGATGCGCGCGACCATGTCGTCGATGCGGCTGTAATCGCCGGGGCCGAGTTCGCGCAGCTTGGGCCTGCGGTTCGGACGCGCCTGCCGGACGGCTTTTTGCACGATCTTGATGCGCTCGACGGCCGCGAAACCGAAAAACGCGTTCACCCGGGCGATCAATTCGCTGGTCTGATGCTGTAGACGCAGGGCCGCGGCCGCCTCGCAGGCGACCACGAGCGTCGCCGGTTCGAAGGCGTCGGCATCGGGTCGCCGGGCCGGCCAGACCAGCTTTTCCGGTCGCGTCATGTCCTGCAAGCGAGGGCCGGCGATCTCGGACCAGGCGGTGACGAGGCCGCTCGTCATGCCCGCCTTGCGCCTCAGGATCGGATCCATCAGGCCGCCGATGAGATCGGCGAGCGGAACCGGCGAGGGCGCCCGGGGCCGTCTCACCCTCCGGCTCCTGCATGGCTGCTCCCATACCGCGCCCGGAACGCGTCCCGGCGGATCGCGACAAGGATGAGGGTCATGAAGGAAAAGATCGACAGGATCATCCACTCGTTCAGGAGGACACCGTGGAACGATCCGAAGGTGACGACCAGAAAGACGAAGGCATAGGAGGTCTCCGGCACGAGATGGCCGGGCGAACATCGCGTGACGCGGACGAGGAAGACCGCGAAGATCGACATGAGCAGCGCCAGCCCGACGAGACCGTTGGACGCCGCCTCGTCGACGAACAGGTTGTGCAAATGCGTGAAGGAGGCGACGAAGGCCGCGTCCGCAGCCGAGACCGCCGCGGCGACCGCATCCATTCGCTCCATTCCACCGACGCCCACGATCGGATTTTCGGAGATGACCTGGATAGCTCCTGTCCACATGACCATGCGGATGTCCATCGATCCGATCCCGACGCCCAACGCCTTCATCTGCTCCAGTTCGATCATAGCCGCGCTGATGCGCTGGTTGACAACCGAAGCAACGGGGACCGCCGCCACGATCACCACTGCGGCGGTCAAAAGCGCCAGCGAACGCCGGAACGGAATTTTCCGCCAATGTCGTATCAACGCCAGTCCGTCGAGCAGCGCGACCAAAAGGTACACGAACCACGCCGCGCGGGTGCCCGATAAAAGGACTGGCACGAAGGAAAGATAGAACCAGAGCCGGCTGTTGGGAAGAAGCGTGGCTGGACGTCGAGCGTTCAGCCGGGCGGCAAGACCGGCCGTCGCGCTCAGAAACGCGAGGATCGCGGCGTTGCCGCCGAGATCGAACCGGCCGGTGATCATCGGGTCGAAGGGAAGCAGTGCCAAGACCCCCAGGATGGCCGCGCGCGAGCCGAGGATCAGCGCGTCCAACGGTTCCCGAACCAGGCTGATCGACAGAGGCAGAAAGGCGAAGCCGAGCATGATGAGACTGTAGGAGAACATGCGGTTGCCGGCCACGGGTTCGTTCCGGAACACCATCAGCCCGATCGACCAGCTCGCATAGGCGACGATCGCCGCGCAGAAGGCCGTGTCCGCATAGCGCCAGGTCCGATGCCGGGCAAACGCCAGGTTCGCCCCGATCAGGCCGAAGAACAGAAACGTCCCCTTGGCGATGGGATTGCCGATCGCCAGCAAGGCGATCGCCAGGGCCAGGAGCGGCGCATCGAAGGACCGTCGCGCCAGTAGCCATCGCTTGATCATCGAACGCGCCGCGTCACAAGGCCGGAACGCGCCCGTCTCAGCGCTTCCGCGGTCCGAAAGAGCAAGGTGGTCAAACGCCGCCACGGCGCCAGCCGCATCGCCGCGTATTTCTTGCGTCCGCCGATCAAGCTCCGCTCGGTAAGCGGATTGCCGGCAACCAAATCCGGTTTGACGTGGCGAACCCTGACGCCGAGCGCCCAGCCGCGTTCCAGCGCCACATCATAGGGAAGCCGCATCGGAACGAGCCGCTGCCGCAGCGCCTTCGCGCCCTGCCGATTGACCAGATAGGCGGCCGAGCTGCCGGTCGGGCCGAACAGCGACGTCCCCAGCCGGCAACCGCCCCCGATCGAACGATGGGCGCGGAACGCCGGCAGGCGATGGTGCATCAGTTTAACCACGTCCCAATCATCCACGGCGACGATCCGTTCGAGCGCCGGCAGGAGCGCGGGCGTCAGCCGCACATCGTCCTCGAGAATCACCGCGATGTCGGCTTCGCTCGCCAGGAAGGCGTCGAAGACATCGATATGGCTTTGATAGCAGCCATATTCGCCGTCCATCGGAATCTTGCCGTGGAGCCGGCGGAACCCCGGCTCGTCGAGGATGTCGCGCGCCTCCGGCGCCACGGTCTTCCCATCGACCGCCTTCACCCGTATCAGGTCGATGCCGATCGCGGCGGCGTCGGCACCGATCGCCGCAAGGCGTTCCGGAGACCGATCCAGATTGATGACGTAGTAATTGATCTTCAAGACAACTCTTTCGCGGACGGGCCGCCGGTCCCTCGTTTCGGGTGTCGATTGCGCGAACATCAGGCAAAGTCAAGGCAAGCTCAGTCGATGCTCCAGCCCGAACAGCAACCCCTCTCGGCCGCTCCCGTCCCTTCGGTGGCCGGGCCGCTTCTATTCTGGTACGACCGTCACGCCCGCGCATTGCCGTGGCGCGTTTCGCCGGAGAGCCGGACGGCGGGAACTCCGCCGGAGCCCTACCGCATCTGGCTATCCGAGGTCATGCTGCAGCAAACCACGGTCGCCACGGTAAAATCCTATTTCGCCCGCTTCGTCGATCGCTGGCCGACGGTCGGGGCCGTCGCCGCCGCCCCGGAAACGGATATACTCGGCGAATGGGCAGGCCTTGGCTATTACGCACGCGCCCGCAATCTTCACGCCTGCGCCAAGACCGTCACTGACGACTTCGATGGCTGTTTTCCGCGGACCGCCGCCGAACTCAGAGCGCTGCCCGGCATCGGCGAGTACACGTCCGCCGCGATCGCGGCGATCGCCTTCGACGAGCCGGTAGCCGTGGTCGACGGCAATGTCGAACGGGTCGTCACGCGACTGTTCGCGATCGAGGCGCCGCTACCGGGGGCGAGGAAAACGATCCGCGCCCACGTCGCGGCGCTGACGCCGGATTCGCGCCCCGGTGATTTCGCGCAGGCCATGATGGATCTCGGCGCCACCGTCTGCACGCCGACGGGCCCCGCCTGCATCCTTTGCCCCCTCCGCGTCCATTGCCGGGCGGCGACCCAAGGTCGCGCGGCGCAATTTCCGGTTAAAAAGCCCAAGGCGGCCCCGCCGGAGCGCAAGGGCGCGGCCTTCGTCGCGGTGCGGCCGGCGGACGGCGCGATCTGGCTGCGCCGACGCGCCCGGAGCGGCATGCTCGGCGGCATGAGCGAACCGCCGACGACGGAATGGAGTGCGCGCGCCGATGGAGCAACCGGCGCCGAGGCCGCGCCCTTCGCGGCGAATTGGCGATACCAGGGCGCCGTCACGCACGGCTTCACGCATTTCCGGCTGGAACTGGAAGTCTACCGGGCCGAACTGACGCAGGAGCCGCCCATTGCCGGATGGTGGTCAAACGAGGCCGCGCGGGGCGGCGAGGCGCTGCCGACCCTGATGCGCAAAGTGCTCGACCGTGCGCTTGCCGATCCGGCCGAACCGCGACAATCACCAAAGGCGCAACCACGAAAGAGGGCCGGATGACCGTCGCGCACGTCGTTTTCGACATCGGCAAGGTGCTGATCCATTACGATCCCCACATTCCGTTTCGCCAGATCATTCCCGACGACGACCGCCGGGCGTTCTTCCTCGGCGAAGTCTGCTCGCACGAGTGGAACCTGGAACAGGATCGCGGCCGGCCATGGCCGGAGGCGGAAGCCGAAGCGATCGCACGTCATCCCGAGTGGGCGGAAGAGATCCGCGCCTTCCGCCGCGACTGGCGTCAAATGGTGCCGCATGCCTATGAGGGCAGCGTTGCAATCCTGCGCGGCCTTATCGCGGACGGCGTCGACGTGACGCTGCTGACCAATTTCGCCTCGGACACGTTCCGCGAGGCGCAAGAGAAATTCCCATTCCTGACGGAAACAAGGGGGGTTACCGTCTCCGGCGATATCGCGCTGATCAAGCCGGACCGCGCGATCTACGACCACCACGCGGCGCGCTTCGACCTCGACCCGGTGAGAACGGTCTTCATCGACGACAGCGCGCCGAATGTAGACGGCGCCCGCCAGGCCGGCTGGCAGGCGATCCATTTCACGGATGGCGAGCTGCTCTGCCAGGAACTCGCCACCCTCGGCCTGCCGGTCCCTTCGAGGTCGGCCCCGGCGGGCTAATTGGCCTCATGCGCTGACGGCGCCAAGCGCGTCGCGGATGCGCTGTCGCAACGCGTCGATCGGGGTCAGCGATTCGCCCGAACGCACATGCCAGAACGTCCAGCCATTGCAGGCGTCGAGGCCTTGAACCTTCGCC
The DNA here is from genome assembly GCF_024195285.1 of Aurantimonas marianensis. GTDB lineage: Bacteria > Pseudomonadota > Alphaproteobacteria > Rhizobiales > Rhizobiaceae > Aurantimonas > Aurantimonas marianensis. The sequence continues at coordinate 28,017 of NZ_JALHBS010000086.1, read as the reverse complement.
CCGATCCGGTGGATCGACGCGGCGTCCTCGCCGATGGCGATGGTTCCGTCGGCGCGAACCCGCGCCGTCCAGCGACCTTTCGCGTCGGTGAGTTCCGCGCCTGGCGAGACCAGTCCGGCCTCGAGAAGGCTGGCAAACGGAATTCGCGGCTCCGCCCGTTTGCCCGCCGCCATTTTCAGCGCCGAAGCGTCGAGCGGTTCAACCGCCGCGATTCGCGCCTCGGCCGCTTGGATGTAAGCGTCCTCGCGCTCGATGCCGACGAAATGACGCCCCAGCCGCTTGGCGACGGCGCCCGTGGTGCCAGTGCCGAAAAACGGATCGAGGACGACATCGCCGGGCTTCGTCGAGGCGAGAATGACCCGCGCCAGCAGCGCCTCTGGCTTTTGCGTCGGATGGGCCTTGCGGCCCGCCTCGTCCTTCAGCCGCTCCGCTCCCGAGCAGATCGGAAACAGCCAGTCGGAGCGCATCTGCACGTCGTCGTTGGACGCCTTCAGGGCGTCATAGTTGAAGGTGTAGCCCTTCGCGTCGGCGTCACGGGACGCCCAGATCATCGTCTCGTGGGCATTCTGGAAGCGCCGGCCGCGGAAATTCGGCATCGGGTTGGTCTTGCGCCACACCACGTCGTTGAGCATCCAGTAGCCGAGATCCTGCATCGAGGCGCCGACGCGGAAGATGTTGTGGTAGGAGCCGATCACCCAGATCGTGCCGTTCGGCTTCAGCACCCGGCGCGCGGCGAGCAGCCAGGCCCGGGTGAAGGCGTCATAGGCCTGAAAACTCTCGAACTGATCCCAGGCATCGTCGACCGCGTCGACCTTCGACTGGTCGGGGCGGTGCAGGTCGCCGCCCAATTGCAGATTGTAGGGCGGATCGGCGAAGATGACGTCGATCGAGTCCGCCGGCAGCGCCTCCATGCGGGCGACACAGTGCCCCTGGTGGATTCGATCGAGCCAGTCGGGCTGCTCGACCCGCACAGTCGCCAGGGACGCGGAACGCTTGCTTATCATCTTCACCACCGGTTACGCAGAAACATCAAACCGCGCTCATGGTTACCGAACGGCGTAAACAATCGATGAAACCCGGACTTTGTCGTTTCGGCGGCCCGTGGTAACGGAGCCGGCGCTTGCCGGTCGGCGGCCCCGCTAGGGCTTTCCCGAATCGGGCGCGTGACCCAACCTTCGATATGCCGGAGCCTTTCATGCCCGAACCATTGTTGGTGATCTTCGACTGCGACGGCGTGCTGGTCGATTCGGAGATTATCGCCGCCGCGGTTCAGGCCGAAATGCTGACCGAACACGGCATCGAGGTCGATGCCGCGGAATTCGCCACACGCTATGCCGGACTCACCTGGCCGCTGGTCATGGAACGGCTGACCGCCGAGACCGGCACGCGTTTTCCGGAGGATTTTTCCGCCCGTATCGATGCCGAGATCGACCGCAGGCTCGGCAGCGACGTCGAGGAGATCGCCGGGGCCCGGACCGCGCTCGATCTCATCGCCCTGCCCCGCTGCATCTGTTCGAACTCGTCATCGCAGCGGCTGGAACTGGAGCTGGAGCATGTCGGCCTCTGGGACTATTTCCATCCACACATCTTCAGCGCGCCGGAAGTGGGAACCCGGAAGGTCAAGCCGGCGCCGGACGTCTTTCTGCATGCCTGCGAGGCGTTTGGGGTGTCGCCGCGCGCCGCGATCGTCATCGAGGATTCCGTCCATGGCGTCGCGGCGGCAAGCACCGCCGGCTGCCGCGTGGTCGGTTTCACCGGCGGACGCCACACCCATCTCGGCCATGCCGAATCCCTGAGCGAATCCGGCGCGGAGACGGTGATCAGCCGGCTGGCGGACTTTCCCGCGGTCGTCACCGCCTTTGCGAGATGGCAAGACGCCTGACCGCGGCGCGTTATCCCGCCGGACCCTCGTCGTAGCCGGCATAGATGATCACGCTTCGCGCCGATGCCGGGTCGATCGCGATGGCCTCGTCGACATAGATGAACGTCTGCGCGCCCGCGTTTCGCGTGACCGGCACACTGGTCTGACCGAGCCGGGAATAGATCACGTCCTCGCCATTGAGGATCGCGATCCGGATCGGCAGCGACACGGTCCGGTTCGTCGCCGCCGGTCCTGGCGTCACCCTTCCGGCGATGCCGATCTTCATGCGCAATTTTCGGTCGACGATCCGGCAGTCGCGGGTGGTGTCGGCCACGGAGGCCACAAAGTCGATGTCGTCGCCGACCGTCTTGGTGAGGATGGCGGTGCCCTCGCGCAGGCTCACATTCGGACAATACGGCGCCTCGGTTCCCTGCGCGGCGGCTACGGACGCAGGCGGTGCCGCGCTACTCGCGAGATCGGCGCCGGAATTCGTCGGGGAGCAAGCCGCAAGCAGCGCCAGCGCGCCGCCGAATACCAGACCCCTCGCAGCGATCACCATATGCATCAGTCGGTTCTTCCCTTATTGTGGCCTGCCGTTCTATATCAGCCCCTGGACGGATAGGCGACTGATCGGAGCCTTGCGAAACGGATGGCCGACAGACCGGTCGGCCCGGTCTCGGACGCCCCCGATCCGAAGCGAAGTGGAGACGATGTGCAATATGTGAGTTCGCGGGGCGAGGCGCCGGTGCTCGGCTTCGCCGACACCTTGCTGGCGGGTCTCGCGAGCGATGGTGGACTCTATGTGCCGGAGACCTGGCCGGTCCTTTCGGCCGACACCATTCGCGGTTTCGCCGGGCGGCCCTATGCCGAGGTGGCCTTCGACATCCTCAGCCCCTTCGTTGGCGACGATATCGCCGCCGCGGATCTGAAGCAGATGGTGGAGGACGCCTACGCGACCTTCCCGCATCCGGCGGTCGCCCCCCTCGTCCAGATCGGCCCCTCGCACTTCCTGCTGGAGCTGTTCCATGGTCCAACGCTGGCGTTCAAGGACGTCGCCATGCAGCTCATCGCGCGCCTGATGGACCATGTCCTCGGCCAACGCGAGCAGCGCGCGACCATCGTTGGCGCGACCTCGGGGGACACCGGAGGAGCCGCGATCGCCGCCTTCGCCGCGAGCCGGCGGACCGACATCTTCATCCTGTTTCCACATGGCCGCGTATCGCCAGTCCAGCAGCGCCAGATGACAACCTCGGGGGCCGACAACGTCCACGCCGTCGCCGTCGACGGAACGTTCGACGACTGCCAGGCCTTGGTCAAGGCGATGTTCAATGACCGCCGGTTTCGCGAGAGGGTCGCGCTTTCGGGGGTCAACTCGATCAACTGGGGCCGGATCATGGCCCAGATCGTCTATTATTTCACCGCGGCGGCCAGCCTCGGCGCGCCGGACCGGACGGTCTCCTTCACGGTTCCGACCGGCAATTTCGGCGATATCTTCGCCGGCTACGGCGCCAAGCGCATGGGCCTGCCGGTCGAGCGGCTGGTGATCGCCACCAATGAAAACGACATCCTGGTTCGCACGCTCGATCGCGGACGCTACGAGACCACCGGCGTCCATGCCACCATGTCGCCATCGATGGACATCCAGGTCTCGTCCAATTTCGAACGTCTGATCTTCGAGGCGAGCGGACGTGACGGCGAGCTGGTGCGGCGGCTGATGCAGCAGCTCGGCCAGTCGGGCAGCTTCACGCTTCCCGAAGCGGTCCTGGCGGCGATTGGCGCTGAATTCGACGCCGGGACGACCGACGAACCGGCGACGGCCGGAACGATCAAGCGGATGCTGGCGACGACCGCCTATCTTCTCGATCCGCACACGGCCGTCGGCGTCGCAGTCGCGGAAAGCCGCCTCGGCCGCGAGCCGATGATCACCCTCGGCACCGCCCACCCGGCCAAATTCCCGGCCGCGATCGAAAAGGCCACCGGGATCTCGCCGGCGCTTCCGCCGAGCCACGCCGACCTCATGCAAAAGCGTGAGGCACTGGACCGCTTGCCGAACGAGATCGGCGCGGTCCAGGACTATATTCGCGCGCGATCGCGCGCCGTCAGTCAGGGAGCCGAAGCATGAGCGTCGACATCACGAAGCTCTCGAACGGCCTGACCATCGCCACCGAGACCATGCCGCATCTGGAAAGCGCCTGCCTCGGCATCTGGGTGAAGGCCGGCGCCCGCGACGAGGCCCCCGAGGAGCACGGCATCGCCCATTTGCTCGAGCACATGGCCTTCAAGGGCACGAATCGCCGCAACGCCCGCCAGATCGCAGAGGAAATCGAGGACGTCGGCGGCGAAATCAACGCGGCCACCAGTTCCGAGACGACTTCCTACTACGCGCGTGTCCTGAAAAACGACGTGCCGCTGGCGCTCGACATTCTGACCGACATCCTGATCGACTCACGCTTCGACGAACAGGAGCTCGAACGCGAGCAACAGGTGATCCTGCAGGAAATCGGCGCGGCCGAGGACACGCCGGACGACATCGTTTTCGATCATTTTCAGGAAGCGGCCTATCGCGGGCAGATCGTCGGCCGGCCGATCCTCGGCACGCGGCAGACGGTCAAATCGTTCAACCCGGGTAATCTGCGGAGCTATCTCGCCCGGCACTATTCGCCCGACCGGATGATCGTTTCGGCGGCGGGCGCCGTCTCCCACCAGGCGATCGTGGACCAGGTGCAGGCGGCGTTCGGACCGGGCGCGGCGTCACCGCTGCCGCTGCGCGCGGAACCGCGGACGCCGGCCGCCTACACCGGCGGCGAATTTCGCCAGGAACGCGACCTGATGGACGCGCAGATGGTGCTCGGCTTCGAGGGACGTCCCTACTATGCACGCGATTTCTACGCCTCGCAGGTTCTTTCGCTGATTCTCGGCGGCGGGATGTCGTCGCGGCTGTTTCAGGAAGTACGCGAGCGGCGCGGCCTTTGCTACGCCATCTACGCCTTTCATTGGAGCTTTTCCGATTCCGGAATTTTCGGCGTTCATGCGGCGACGGGCGAAGAGGAACTTGCCGAACTCGCGCCCGTGATCGTCGACGAACTTGTCAAGGCGGCGGCCGGGATCACCGACGTGGAAGTGACCCGCGCCCGCGCGCAGATGCGATCGAGCCTGTTGATGTCGCAGGAGAGTCCCGCCTCCCGCGCCGCGCAGATCGCCCGCCAGCTTCTGTTCAACGGCGCGACGATTACCAATGAAGAGTTGATCGGACGTCTCGACGCGATCACGGCGCCGCGCCTGTCCGACCTCGCCGAGCGGTTGTTCATGGGCCAGACCCCGACGCTCGCCGCCATCGGCCCGGTATCGCGCCTGCCGGGCACCACCGACATCGTCGCCCGCCTCGATAGCGGGGCGGGATACGAGGCCAGGGCCGCCGCAGGTCACTGACGCGGACAATGAGCATTCTCGACCATCTGACTGGACCGCAGATTCCGAGCCTGGAAGGCGATGGCGTATTGCTGCGCATGCCCCGGCGCGGCGACTACGCGGCCTGGCGAGCGCTGAGAGGCGACAGTCGCGAGTTCCTCAAGCCGTGGGAGCCGCTATGGACGGCGGATGAATTGTCGTGGGAGGCCTATCGGCTGCGCATCCGCCGCTACAATCAGGACGCGCGCGAAAACACCAGCTTCTCCTTCTTTCTGTTCGATGCGGAAGGCCGAACGCTGTATGGCGGCACCACCATCGGCCAGATCCGGCGGGGGGTCGCCCAGTCCGGCACGCTGGGCTACTGGATGGGCGAGCGCTATGCCGGCTCGGGGCTGATGCCACGGGCGGTCGATCTGATGAAGCTGTTCGCCTTCGACGTGCAGGGGCTGCATCGCATCGAGGCGGCATGCCTGCCGTCCAACACCCGATCGATAAGGTTGTTGGAAAAATGCGGTTTCACACGCGAGGGTCATCTGCGAAACTATCTGAAAATCGCCGGGCGGTGGGAGGACCACTATCTTTACTCGCTGCTCGCCGAAGAATGGTCGCGATCCAGGTCCAGGGAACGGCTCTGTGGCCTCCCCGCGGAATGATCGTGGCATGGCTGTGACGCAGAGACGCAAGAAGGCTTCGCGAACGGCTATGCGATCCATATTCCCGTCCGGGAAACTGATTCTCGCGCTGATCGCGCTCGTCCTGGCGTCTTTTCTCACCGCCGTGCCGTCGCGCGCGTTGGAGCCCGTCAGCATCTCGCGGGACGACACGGCCATCGACCTGAGACCGGCGGTCGACATCCATCGCGGCCAGGGGCGCAGCTTCCAGGTCGCCACCGTTCCCGGCGCCGACGGAATCGTGCGCCGGATCGAGATCGAGGCGAATTCGCCCGACGCCTCCGGCAATTGGGCGGTCTTCGCGCTGGCCAACAACACCGACGAGCAGATCGACCGCCTCGTGGTCGCGCCGCATTTCCGCCTCGTCGGATCAGGCATCGTCTGGCCGGATCTCGGCTCGCAGCGCATCGCCTCGATCACGCCATCCCAGGGCTTCGCGCTGGAACGCCAACCCAGCTCGGATGCGGATGTCTTTCTGGTGACCCTCGATCCGGGCGCGATCGTCACCTTCGTCGCCGAGCTGACGGCGCCCAACCTTCCGGATATCCGGCTCTGGGAGCCGAACGCCTACAAGGACACGATCAACGCCTTCACCCTGTACCGCGGCATTGTCCTCGGTATTTCAGGCCTGCTCGCGGTGTTTCTGACCATCCTCTTCGTGGTCAAGGGCTCGGCGATGTTTCCCGCGACGGCCGCGCTCGCCTGGGCCGTGCTCGCCTATATCTGCATCGACTTCGATTTCTGGCAGAAACTCGTGCCGATCCTGCCGGGCCAGGAGCGAATGTGGCGCGCCGGGACGGAGGTCGCCCTCGCCTTCACGCTGGTCGTCTTTCTCTACGCCTACCTCAACCTCAACCGATGGCACGGCCTGTTGTCGATCTTCACCGTCCTGTGGCTCGCCGCGCTTGGAACGCTGGGGGCCGTGGCCGCCTTCGATCCGGTGATCGCTTCGGGAATCGCCCGCCTCTCGCTCGCCGCGACGGCGGTCGTCGGGCTTGGTCTCATCGCGACGTTCGCCGCCCAAGGCTTCGACCGGGCCATCATGCTGATTCCCACCTGGTGCCTTATTCTGCTGTGGCTCGTCGCCGCATGGATGACGACAACCGGCCGCATCGACAACGACATCATCCAGCCGGCGCTCGGCGGCGGCCTCGTGCTGATCGTTCTTCTCATCGGCTTCACGGTGATGCAGCACGCCTTCGCCGGCGGCGGTTTCGCGCAGGGACTTTTGTCGGACATGGAACGGCGCTCCCTGGCGCTGGCGGGCAGCGGGGACGCGATCTTCGATTGGGACGTCAGCCGCGACCGCATCTTCGCCGGGGCCGACGGCGACGCTCTCGCCGGCATGCCGGTCGCGTCGATGAATGGTCCGGCGCGGGACTGGCTGCCGATTCTGCACCCCGACGACCGCGATCGCTTCAGGCTGACGCTGGATACCATCCTGGAACACCGGCGCGGGCGCATTTCGCAGGAATTCCGACTGCGCGACGAGGACGGGCACTATCACTGGATGGCGCTGCGCGCGCGGCCGGTGCTCGGCAGCGACGGCGAGGTCGCGCGCTGCGTCGGGACACTGAAAGACGTGACCGAACGCAAGAAGGCCGAGGAGCGGCTGCTGCACGACGCGCTGCACGACCAGTTGACCGGCCTGCCGAACCGCGAGCTGTTCATGGACCGGCTGGATGCCATCGGCGTCCTCGCGGCAACCCGCCCCGACGTCCATCCAACGGTCTTCGTGATCGATCTCGACCGCTTCAAGCAGGTCAACGACGATTTCGGCATCGCCACCGGCGATACCATCCTGCTCACCCTGGGGCGCCGGCTGAAGCGCCTGTTGAAGCCCGAGGATTCGCTCGCCCGCCTCGGCAGCGACCAGTTCGGGCTGATCCTGTTGTCGCAGACCGAGGTCGGGGCCGTCGCGGCTTTCGCCGAGAGGCTGCGCGACGGCATCAAGGCGCCGATCGCCTTCGCCAACCGGGAGATCGTGCTGACCGGCGCGATCGGTCTGACCGGCTGGACGGAATCGTCCAGCCCGGAGGAGGTGCTCAAGGAGGCGGAGCTCGCCATGTACGAGGCGAAGCGGGGCGGCGGCGACCGTATCGAGCCGTTCCGACCCTCCTACCGGAGCGCCGGCTATGGCCGCCTGCAGGTGGAATCGGACCTGCGCCGCGCCTTCGAACGCAATGAGCTGTCGCTGGCGTTCCAACCGATCATCCGGCTCGACGGCGAGGAAACCGCCGGCTTCGAGGCGCTGCTGCGGTGGGAGCACCCGCGGCGCGGCGCGATCTCGCCAACCGAGTTCGTGCCGATCGCCGAGAGCACCGGCCTTATCGTCCAGCTCGGCCAGTTCGCCCTCGAGGAAGCCGCCCGGCGGCTGAGCGACTGGCACCGGATGACGGGAAACCAGAAGCTGTTCATGTCGGTGAACATCTCCAGCCGGCAGTTGATCCGTCAGGATCTGATCGCCGACGTCAGAACGGTTCTGGAGCGTTACCGCCTGCCGCCCGGGAGCCTCAAGCTGGAGCTCACCGAGTCGATCGTGATGGACAATCCGGAGCGCTCGGCGCAACTGCTGACACGGCTGCGCAGCCTCGGCGTCGGGCTTTCGCTGGACGATTTCGGCACTGGCTACTCCTCCCTCGCCTATCTGATGGGCTTTCCCTTCGACACGCTGAAGATCGACCAGTCGTTCCTGAAGAACAACAGCCAGCCGCAACGCCCGATCATCCTGCACTCGATCGTCACCATGGCCCACGATCTCGGCCTGCAGGTGGTCGCGGAAGGCGTCGAGACCGACGCCGACGTCGTCCTGCTGCGTCAGCTGAATTGCGAATACGCCCAGAGCTTCATGTTCTCGCAGCCGATGACGGCGGAGCAGGCGCGCAAGGCGCTGCATGATCACATGGCTGGATTGAAACGGGCCAGCTGACGCCCCGGGGTATCAGCGCGGGACGGGAAAACCCCGGACGGCCAAGATGGCCGGAATTTGGCTCCGCCCGCCAGGGTCTAGGCGTGGCCGGCATCGCTGGCCAGGAACGCGGCATCGATACCGAGCAAGGCGAGGGCACGGCCGTATTTCTGGTCGAGCCGGTTATCGAAGACGATGCCGAGGTCGGCCTTGCAGGTCAGCCAGCCATTCGCCGCGATCTCGCTCTCCAGTTGCCCCGGCGCCCAGCCGGCATAGCCGAGCGCCATGATCGCGGTCTTCGGGCCGATGCCTTGCGAGATCGCCTTGAGGATATCGAGCGTCGGGGTGAGCGAAATCCGGTCGTCCACCGGCACGGTCGAGTCGGAATCGTAATCGTCCGAATGAAGCACGAAGCCCCGGCCCTTTTCCACCGGACCGCCCATGCAGACCGAAACCTCCATCCCCTTCTCCGGCAGGTGGATGTCGGTTTCGCTGGCGACGATGCCGAGTTGGGTCAAAAGAGCGGGAAAGCTGACCGGCTGCGGTTTGTTGATGATGAAGCCCATCGCCCCGTTCGCCGAATGGGCGCAGACATAGATGACGCTGCGCACGAAGCGCTCGTCCTCCATGCCCGGCATGGCGATCAGGAAATGCCCCTCGAGCGTAGTATCGATGCCGTCCTGTCCGATGTCGTGATCCACGTTCATGGCAACCACACATTGTTCCCGAATGTCATTGCGAAGGGTCTCATCATTCGCAGAATTAGACCAGAGCGGACGCATCACGCCCACGGGTGAAAATTCAGCCTTCTCGTCATTTTGAATGGCGCGCGGACCACCATACGCACTAGTGAGGCTTGACGGTGGCCGTCTTCGCCCGATTTCGTCCACCGCACGATGGGAGTGGATCATGAGACCGACCAGTCTGATGGAGCGCGGCTTTGCCGGCGCGCTCGGCCTTGCTCTTCTGGCCAGCGAAGCTCACGCCGAAGGCAATGGCGCGACGCTGGCGACCGACCAGGTCACCATAAGCCTGGCTCGCGAGAACGCCATGCCGGACGGCACGGTGCGCGGCGCGCTGGTCGTCGATCTCGCGCCGGGCTGGAAGACCTACTGGATCGACCCCGGCGCTTCCGGCATCCCACCGACGATCGATTTTTCCGAAACCCGCGGGCTCGGCGGCGCAACGCTTCGCTTCCCAGCCCCGCACCGCCTGGGCGACGATATCAGCCGAGCCAACGGTTACAAGCAGCCGGTCTCGATCGCCTTCGAACTCGCGCCGAAGCCGCAGGCCGCGATCGGACCGATCGAAGCGCAGATCCTGCTCGGCGTCTGCAGTGAAATATGCATCCCGGTGCAGGCGACGCTCACCGGCGAAAGCGAGGCGGCCGTCGACGCGCCGCTCGTCGCCGCGGCGTTCTCGGCTCTGCCGGACCGATCCGGCGATGTCGGCCGGATCCGATCGGCGGTCGCCGACGCCAAGGGTGACTGGCTGACGATCACCGCCGAATATGACGGGGCAGCCCACGCACCGGATCTTTTCGTGCGGGGGCCGGAAGGCTGGTATTTCGGCGAACCTGCCGCCCCGACCAGCCAAGGGGACGGCTTCGTGTTCAAGGTGGAGGTGGTGGAGCGCCCGCGCGCCGCCGAGGGCGCTCCGGAGACGATCGACGTGGTCTTCACCGATGGGCCGCGCGCCTTCGAGGCCAACGACATCGCGGTCGCGCCCAGACCGCCGCAGGGCTGACAGGCTCGACAAAAGCGCTGGGTGCCCCACATCCGGCATCGCTGGCGCTTGGCCAGGGTCAAGCCGCTTGGCGGCGCAGAGAGGGACGAAATATGGCTATCGGCGTAGGCGACAAGCTTCCGAACGCGACATTGAAGACCAAGGTGCCGGACGGGCCCGCCGATCTGTCCACCGACGAGATCTTCGCCGGCAAGAAGGTCGTGCTGTTCGCCGTGCCCGGCGCCTTCACGCCGACCTGCTCGATGAACCATCTGCCCGGTTTCCTGACCCATAATGACGAGATCCGCGCCAAGGGCGTCGATACCATCGCCGTCGTCGCGGTCAACGACGTGTTCGTCATGAGTGCCTGGGAAAAGGCCAATGACGCGGCCGGCAAGATCCTGTTCCTGTCGGATGGAAACGGCGAATTCACCAAGGCCGTCGGCCTCGACGTCGACCTGTCGGTGGCGGGCCTCGGCGTGCGGTCGAAACGCTATTCGATGATCGTCGAGGACGGCGTCGTCAAAGCCCTGAATGTCGAGGAATCACCGGGTCAGGCGGACAAATCCTCGGCCGAGGCGCTGCTCGAACAGCTCTGAGGAGGGGCCTAGCGATGGCATCTTAATTGCTGAGGACTCCTGGAATATGGTGAGAACGAGCGCGCCGATATGGATCCAGCGGGCAGGTCAGCTATGGCCATATCTGGTTGAACAAGCTGAGAAGAATGAGACGGCGACATACGGCGACGCCGGTGAGCATATCGGTATTCACCATCGCATAGTGAGGCATGCGCTCGGCCCGATACAACGGTACTGCCTGAACTCCGGACTGCCCATTCTGACAGCACTGGTAGTGCGTCGGGGCGACGGCCTTCAGGGCAATGGCTTTCTTGGGCGAAGTGACGAAATCGGACGTGTTTTGAGTTTCGATTGGAAGAAGATCGAAAACCCATTCTCAACAGTCGCGGAATCTGACCTCAACAAGCTCGCCCGCCGTGTATTGCGCGATCCGTCGAAGTCCAAAGAGGTGTTTGCGCTAATAAGAACTCGTGGCGATGAGCAACGCATATTCAGAAAAATTTTGATTAAAGCATACAGATCAAAATGCGCCGTATGCGGCACCACTTTTCTTGAATGCTTGGAAGCGAGTCATATCATTCCGTGGAGCGGGAGCAAGCCCGAAATGCGAATAGATCCAAGAAACGGAATTCTCCTCTGCTCACTTCATCACAATTTTTTTGACAAATCCATCATCAATATCGGCCCTGATTATACGATCCATTTCAAAGGAGACGGCCGGAGAACAGAATACGGTGAATACGATAGATTCATTGGATCAAATTTCGACAACAATACTTTGTATCTACCTATAGATCCTAAACTTCACCCTAAGAAGGAATGGCTTAGGGAACGCGCGGGCCGGTAGAAATGGTTGCCTTCCTCTTGAACGGCTCCATGCCGGCGCGGGCGAGTTCGTCGGCACGCTCGTTGAGTTCATTGCCGTCATGGCCGCGAACCCAGTGGAACGTGACCTCGTGGCGACCCTTCTCCGCTTCGAGCCGCTGCCACAGCTCGGCATTCTTCACCGGCTTCTTGTCGGCGGTCTTCCAGCCATTGCGCTTCCAGCCGTGAATCCATTTGGTGATGCCGTCGCGCATATAGGTGGAGTCGGAGTACAGATCGACGGCGCAGGGCCGCTTCAAAGCGGCCAGCGCCTCGATCACGGCCGTGAGCTCCATGCGGTTGTTGGTGGTCAGTTCCTCGCCACCCTTCAACTCCTTGGCCGCGCCGTTGAAGCGCAGGATCGCGCCCCAGCCGCCCGGCCCCGGATTGCCCGAACAGGCGCCGTCGGTATGGACCTCGACCCGGTTCGTCCCGCTCATGCCTTCATCCGTTCCGTATCGAACCCGTAACCCGAAGCGCTGTCGACCGAGCGGTGGAAGCGCAGCTTGCGCAGATATTCCTTCGGGTCCTTCTTGGTCACGAAGGAGCCCTCCGGCGTGTTCAGCCAGTCGTAGAGCCGCGTCAGCAGGAAGCGCAGCGACGCGCCGCGACACAGGACGGGAAGCACCGCCAGTTCCTCGTCCAGCAATGGCCGTACGGCGGCGTAGCCCTCCAGCAACGCCCGGCCCTTGGTCACGTTGAAGCTCGCATCCGCTTCAAAGCACCAGGCACAGAGGCCGATGGCCAGGTCATAGGCCAGGAGATCGTCGCAGGCAAAATAGAAGTCGATCAGGCCGGACAACTCGCCGGCGAGGAAGAAGACGTTGTCGGGGAAGAGATCGGCGTGGATGATCCCGCGCGGGATATCCGCCGGCCAGTTCGCTTCGAGGAACGTCAGTTCCGCCGCGATTTCGTCCGACAGACCCGCCTCCACCTCATCGGCGCGACCGTGGCAGCTGTCGAACAGCGGTCGCCAGTCGGCGAGTGCCAGCCCATTGGCCCGATGCAGCCGGAAATCGGCTGCTTCCGCGTGCATGCGTGCCATCGCGCCGCCGACGGCCCGGCAATGTTCCGCCGACGGCCGCCGGGTCCACATGCCTTCCAGAAAGGTGAAGATCGCCGCCGGGCGGCCGGAGAGTTCTCCGAGCGACTCGCCGGCGCGCGTGTGGACCGGCAGGGGGCAGGACAGCCCGCGCTCGGCCAGATGCTCCATCAGCCCGACGAAGAACGGCAGGTCGCCCCGGTTCACCCGCTTTTCGTAGAGCGTCAGGATGAAGGTCCCGCAGCCGGTACGCAGCAGGAAGTTCGAGTTCTCGACGCCCTCGGCGATGCCCTTGTAGCTCAGCAGCGGGCCGAGGTCGTAGTCGGCGAGAAACGCCGTCAGCTGCGATTCCGAAACGTCCGTATAAACCGCCACGCTCAGACCTGACCGTTCACGAAGGCCATGTCGGCCGCCGTCAGCGGCGTCTCGCGAAGGCTGCGCATGACCGGGAAGTTCTCGTTCTCCTCGGCTGTCCGCACCAGTTCGATCCCGACCTCGAATCGCTCGCGGAAGGCACCGACGATGGCGTCGATGAGGATTTCCGGCGCCGAGGCCCCGGCCGACATCGCGATGATGCCATCGGGAACGACCGCGTCCCAGGGAATGTCCGCCACGCCCTCGACCAGGACGCCCGTTGCCGCGCCGAAGCGCTCCGCCACTTCGACCAGCCGGCGCGAATTCGACGAGTTCGGCGCGCCGACGACGAGGAAGACGTCGGCGCCGGGGGCGGCGGCCTTCACCGCCTCCTGCCGGTTGGTCGTGGCATAGCAGATCGATTCCGACGAGGGCGCGTGCAACGCCGGGAACTTCGCCTGCAACGCTTCCACGATGCCGATCGTGTCGTCCACCGACAGCGTAGTCTGGGTGACGAAGCCGAGGGTGGCCGGATCGCTCGGGACATAGGCGGCGACATCCGCCTCGGTCTCGATCAGGGTTACTGCGCCCTCGGGCAACTGGCCCATGGTGCCGACGACCTCCGGATGACCGCGATGTCCGATCAAAAGAACATGGCGGCCGAGCCGCATGTGGCGCATCGCCTGCTTGTGAACCTTCGAGACCAGCGGGCATGTGGCGTCGAGGTAAAGCATCTCCCGCGCCTCGGCCGCCGCCGGCACCGATTTCGGCACGCCATGCGCCGAAAAGACGACTGGCTGACCGTCGTCAGGAATGTCATCGAGTTCCTTGACGAAGACCGCGCCCATGTTGCGCAAGCCTTCGACGACATAGCGATTATGGACGATCTCGTGCCGGACATAGACCGGGGCGCCGTATTTCTTGAGCGCCAGCACCACGATCTGGATCGCCCGGTCGACGCCGGCGCAAAAGCCGCGCGGCTCGCACATGCGGATCGTCAGTTTCGGCTTTGCGGCGGGGACGGGCAAGAATGGCTCCGGTGTTGGCGGGATCGATCGGTCGGCGGGCCGAATGAAGGGATCGGCCCGGGATGTGTCAAGTCTTGCCGTCCCTACAGCATGATACCGGCGACCGGAACGAGTTTTCGCAACTCGCCCATGAGGCTTCACGACCAGCGAGCGCGCGGCTGCCGCCGTTAAGGCTAACGATCGCTTTCGGTTGGCAGCGGCCGAGCTGAGATTTACTCAGGATTGCAAATGAATTCAGGAGAGGCGCGATGCTCGAACAAAGACGCAAGCGCAGAAACCGGGTCTGCCTGGCCGGCGCCGTCACCTGCGGCCCCGAAAGCGCGATCCTGCCTGTCCGGATCAAGAACCTGTCCGATCATGGCGCCGAAATCGTCGCTGCGGATGGATACATTCCCTCGCGCGATGTCGAGTTTTCCGTTCAGCGGGATGACGCGCGGATCAGATCGGCCAAGGTCGTCTGGCGCCGAATGCGGCATTTCGGCCTCGAATTCAGCGACGGTCGCGACGACCGGGGCGATACGGAGGCCACGGTCCGGCGGCTCTTGTCCGATCTCGGCAGTTCCAGCTGGACCTGCGGCGGCTGACCGTCTCAGCCCGAGGCGCCGGCGGCTGGCCGAGCCGCGCGGCGATCCCGCACCACGAGCAGGATCGTCATCACGGCCAGTACGAAGGCCAACCCGTACCAGGTGACGGCGTATTGCAGATGGCTGTTGGGAATGTCGACGACAGTCGTTCCCCCGACCGGCCAGCCGCCGGGTGCGCGTCCCGGCCCGGCATCGACGAAAAACGGCAGCAGCCTCGCGCCGCTTGCGAGTGTCAGCCCCTCGGCCATCGCACCGAGATCGCGCCAGTAGAAGGTCCGCTTGGCCGGATCGTTGTCGGGGACGAAATAGCCGGACTTCCGGTCCGGCGCGTTTCTGGCAAGACCCGTAATCGTCACGCGTTCCTTGAGTTGCCCCTCGGTCCGCGTCGATGGATCGCGCATCTCGTAGGGCACGAAGCCGCGATTGACGAAGAGGATGTCGCTACCGGTGGTAAGGAACGGCGTGTAGACGTTCCAGCCGGCCTGACCCTCGAATGTCGACAGAAAATAGCGCTCGCCCTCATGCAGAAATCGACCCTCGGCCGTCACCGGCGTGTAATCGACGTCGCCGGTTTCGGCGAAGCGGGCGACAAGCGTGTCGAGGTCGATCGGTGTTGCTCCTGCCCGCTGCTCGATCCGCGCAATCAGACCTTCCTTCCAGTGAAGCCGCTCGACTTGCCAGGTGCCGAGCACGACGAGGATCGCAATGCCGACGAGGCAGCCCCCCAGCGCCAGCCAGAAGCGCCCGCGCGGCATGCGGCCTCGCGCGTCGGCCTTTGCGCCGGGGTTCACGGGAGCGGTATCACCGGTCACGGTCAAGGCGTCCTTCCGATGCCTGGTGCTTGTACTGCAGTCCGATCATCAGCCCCTTGAGACCGCGCAGCAGCGGCAGGCTCAAGATCAGTGTCAGCGGCAGCCACAGCAGGAGATGCACCCACAAGGGCGGGCCGACCGCGACCTCCAGCCACAGAGCTAGCCCGACGACGACGAATCCGATGAGCAGGATGACGAACACCGCAGGACCGTCGCCGCTATCGATGAAGGCGTAATCGAGATCGCAGTTGGAACAGCGCGGCGCGATGGTCAAAAAGCCCGAAAACAACCGCCCCTCGCCGCAGCGGGGACAGCGGCCTCGCAATCCAGCCCTGGCCGGCTCGGCCAGCGTATGCGGCGCCCTGTCCTCGCCCATCGGTTCAGCTCCTGAAAATGCAAGAGGCGGTCGCTCACGCGCCGCCTCCTCCACAACTCCATAACATCGCCTCCGGCCGGCTGATAACCGCCTTAGCCCTCGGCGATCGGCGCGCCCCAGCTGCCCCAGATATAAATGCAGAAGAACAGGAACAGCCAGACGACGTCGACGAAGTGCCAGTACCAGGCGGCCGCCTCGAAGCCGAAATGCTTCTGCGGGGTGAACTGTCCCTTCATCGCCCTGATCAGGCAGACAATGAGAAAGATCGTCCCGACGATGACGTGGAAGCCGTGAAAGCCGGTCGCCATGAAGAAGGTCGAACCATAGATCGAGCCGGCGAAAGCGAACGGCGCATGCGCGTATTCGTAGAACTGGACGTAAGAGAAGATCAGGCCGAGAATGATGGTCAGCGCCAATCCCCAGATCAGCCCCTTGCGGTCATTGTGCAAGAGGGCGTGGTGAGCCCAGGTGACCGTTGTGCCCGACAACAGCAGCGTGATGGTGTTGAACAGCGGCAGGTGCAGCGGGTCGAGAACGTCGATGCCGACCGGCGGCCATTGTCCGCCGAGCGCTTCGACCCGAGCGGTCTGAACGGCCTCATTGGGAAAAAGGCTGGCGTCGAAGAACGCCCAGAACCAGGCGGCGAAGAACATTACCTCGGAGGCGATGAACATGATCATGCCGTAGCGAAGATGCAGCGACACGACACGGGTATGGGCGCCCTCGCGACCCTCCTTGATGGTGTCCGACCACCAGGCGAACATCACATAAAGGACGATGGCGAGGCCCACAAAGAACAGCCAGGGACTGGCAAAGTCCACGCCGAAGACCACGAACTGGTTGCCAGCGAATTGGCGCATCCAGCCGACCAGGCCGAACAGCATGACAAATGCGCCGATCGAGCCGATGAAGGGCCACGGGCTCGGATCGATGATATGGTAGTCGTGGTGCTTGGCGTGCGCTTCTGCCATTATAGGTCCCCGGTCTTATCCTCTTATGCCCGGCGATCTGCCTATCGGAGATCGTGAGCCAATTCCAGCTTCACTCTTGCCTGTGTCATGCGTGCCGGACCAGCCGTCACGCACTGTCTCACAATCTGTTCGTCGTCGGGTCGCCGCCCTCGCCCGTCTCAGGCGCAGCCGCAATGGACTCGTCCGGATCGTCCATCTTGAAGAACGTGTAGGACAGGGTAATGCCCGGCGCATTCTTCAATTCGTCCGCTTCCAGCATGTCCGGGTCGATATAGAACACGATCGGCATGTCGAGCTCTTCGCCCGGCTGTAGCGTCTGGTTATCAAAGCAGAAACAGGCAATCTTGTTGAAGTAGACCCCGGCGGCGTTGGGCGTGACGTTGAAGGTCGCCTGCCCGGTGACCGCCTTGTCCGAATTGTTTTTCACCCGATAGGACACCTCCCGCGTCTCGCCGAGCTTGACAGTGACCTGCCGGTCATTGGGCTGGAACGTCCAGGGAAGATCGGTGGCGACATTGCCGTCGAAGCGCACGATCACCGTGCGATCGATGACACGACCGGAGCCGGTTTCCGCCCGCTGGGTCGTGCCACCGTAACCCGTGACCTGACAGAACAGCTCGTAAAGCGGCACCGAAGCATAGGCCGCGCCGATCATGCCGACGGCAAAGGCCGCGCAGGAAACGGCGATGACGATGCCTTTGCGCCCGGCCGTGCGGGTTTGGATCCCCGAGGGATTGTGCTCGCCGCCGCTCATGACGACATCTTCGCGATCGAGACAAAATAGAAAATGACGACCAGCGCCACGAGGACGACGCCGATCGCTATCGAACGGTGTCGCCGCGCCCGCTGCTGCGCATCGGTGAGCCTTATGCGGTCCTCTTCCACATCAGGCTCCGATCATGGTCTGCACAGGCCCGAAAAGGGCCTCCGCCAGGAGAATCACGAACAAGCCGAACAGATAGAAGATGGAAAAAGCAAACAGCCGCTTGGCGGGGATCATCGTTTGATCACCGTCGGCCATGCGCAGTGTCGCATAGGCATGCCGGAGAAATTTCGCACCGAGCAGGATGGAGGCGATGCCGTAGACCGGTCCGGCAAAACCCAGCAGCCAGGGAGCGACACCGACCGGCACAAGCGCCAGCGAGTAGAGGAAGATCTGGATTCGCGTGGCGCGCTCCCCGGCGACATTCGGCAGCATCGGCACGCCGGCATTGTCGTAATCCTTCAGCTTGAACAGCGCCAGCGCCCAGAAATGCGGCGGCGTCCAAAGAAAGATGATCAGAAAGAGGACGATGCTCTCGACCGCAACGCCGCCGGTGACGGCGGCCCAGCCAATCATCGGTGGAAACGCGCCAGCGGCGCCGCCAATGACGATGTTCTGCGACGTCGAGCGCTTCAGCCACATCGTGTAGACGACGGCGTAAAAGAAGATCGTGAAGGCGAGCAGCGCGGCGGCGAACCAGTTCGCGGCAAGGCCCAGCATCGAGACCGCGAGCAGCGACAACCCGAGCCCGAAGGCCAGCGCCGTCTCCGGCTCGATACGACCGGTCGGAATCGGCCGCGTCGCCGTTCGCGTCATGACGCCGTCGATATCGGCATCGTACCACATATTGAGCGCGCCCGAGGCGCCCGCGCCGATCGCGATCGACAGGATCGAGATGACCGCCAGCGTCGGATGCAGGGAGCCCGGCGCCAGCGCGAGGCCGGTAATCGCGGTGAGAACCACCAGCGACATGACCCGGGGCTTGAGCAGCGCGAGGAAGTCTAGCGGCTCGGCGAGGCTGACGCCGCTGGAGCGGATTTCGCTATTGGTGGTGCCAAGAAGCGTCAAGTCGAACCTCGAACTCGTCCGTTTGACCGGTTTTCCGGTCGGGCCGGGCGGCTTCCCGGCAGGGAAGCGCCCGAATTGACGCGCCCGATCCGAAGACCGTAGCGCCTTTACCATTCCGCGTCAGCCAGAGCCGCGCACTACTTCACCCGGGGCAGTTCTTCCCACTGGTGATAGGGCGGCGGCGAGGACAGCTGCCATTCGAGCGACGTCGCGCCCGCGCCCCAGGGATTGGGTCCGGCGATCCGCTTTTTCGCGAAGGCTTCCCAGATCCCATAGAGGAAGATCAAGACGCCCACCGCGGAGAGGTAGGAGCCCATCGACGACACGAAATTCCAGCCCGAGAACGCTTCCGGATAGTCGACGTAACGACGCGGCATGCCGGCGGCGCCAAGGAAATGCTGCGGGAAGAACAGGATATTCACGCCGATGAAGGTGGTCCAGAAGTGAATTTTGCCGACCGTCTCGTTGTACATGTAGCCGGTCATCTTCGGGAACCAGTAGTACCACGCGGCGAAGATGGCGAAGACCGCGCCGAGCGACAGCACGTAGTGGAAGTGGGCGACGACGTAATAGGTGTCGTGCAGCACACGGTCGAGACCGGCATTGGCCAGCTTCACCCCGGTCACACCGCCGACCGTGAACAGGAAGATGAAGCCGATCGCCCATAGCATCGGCGTCTTGAACGACAGCGAGCCGCCCCACATCGTCGCGATCCACGAGAAGATCTTGATGCCTGTGGGCACGGCGATGACCATCGTGGCGAAGACGAAGTAGCGCTGGGTGTTGAGCGAAATGCCCGTGGTGTACATGTGGTGCGCCCACACCACGAATCCGACGACGCCAATCGCGACCATGGCGTAGGCCATGCCGAGATAGCCGAACACCGGCTTCTTGGAGAAGGTCGAGATGATGTGGCTGACGATACCGAAGGCCGGCAGGATCAGGATGTAGACCTCCGGGTGACCGAAGAACCAGAACAGATGCTGGAACAGGATCGGGTCGCCGCCACCGGCCGGCGTGAAGAACGTCGTGCCGAAGTTGCGGTCGGTGAGCAGCATGGTGATGCCACCCGCGAGAACCGGCAGCGACAGCAGCAGCAGGAAAGCGGTGACCAGCACCGACCAGGCGAACAGCGGCATCTTGTGCAGGGTCATGCCCGGCGCCCGCATGTTGAGGATGGTGGTGATGAAGTTGATAGCGCCAAGGATCGACGACGCGCCGGCGATGTGCAGCGAGAAGATCGCGAGATCCACGGCGGGACCGGGATGGCCCGAGGTCGACAGCGGCGGATACAACGTCCAGCCTGTGCCGGCACCGTTCGAGCCCGGGGCACCCTCGACGAACATCGACAGGATCAGCAGCGGGAAGGAAACGGCAAGCAGCCAGAACGAGATGTTGTTGAGACGTGGAAACGCCATGTCCGGCGCGCCGATCATGATCGGCACCATCCAGTTGGCAAAGCCGCCGATCAAGGCCGGCATCACCATGAAGAAGATCATGATCAGGCCGTGCCCGGTGGTGAACACGTTATAAACCTGCGGATCGCCGAAGATCTGCAAGCCTGGCTCCTGCAGCTCCATACGCATCGCGACAGACAGACCACCGCCGATGATGCCCGCGCAGATCGCGAAGATCAGGTAGAGCGTCCCGATGTCCTTGTGGTTCGTCGAATACACCCATCGCGTCCAGCCGGAAGGCTTGTGAGCGTCGTGGGCGTCGTGGGTGGCGCCATAGGCCATTGTCGATCTCCCTCAAACCCTGTTCGTGTTCAGCGGCCGGCAACCGCGATGGCGGACGCGGAGTCGATCCCAGCGGTCAGCTGCGCGTTGGCGTCTTCCAGGTCTTGCGAGGCGGCGGCGTACCAGCTGGCAAACTGCTCCTTCGAAACGACCCGAATAGCGATCGGCATGTTGTAGTGAGCCTGACCACACAGCTCCGAGCACTGCCCGTAGAAGATGCCTTCCCGCTGCGCCTCGAACCAGGCTTCATTGATGCGGCCGGGGACGGCATCGACCTTGACGCCCATGGACGGCATCGCGAAGGCGTGAATGACGTCCGCGGAGGTCGACAGCAGACGAATCACCGTATCGACCGGGACAACCATTTCGTTGTCGACTGCCAGGAGATGGGGATAGGCCCCCTTGTCCTGCTTGCCGACGCCGTCACGATCCTCGTCGAGCAGCGGATAGGATTCGAAGGAAACCGGCTCGGCCTGCGCCTCGGCGGACGTTGCGACCGGCTGGTATTCATAGCCCCAATACCACTGGTACCCGGTTGCCTTGACGGTCAGCTCCGGCTCGCTCGGCGGGTTGTACTGCGCGGTCAGAAGCTGGAACGACGGGATCGCCAGAAACAGGAGAATGATCACCGGTGCGACGGTCCAAACGACCTCGATCAGCGTATTGTGACTGGTACGCGAAGCAACCTGGTTGCGGCTCTCGCGGAAGCGGTAGATGGACCAGGCCAAAAGCGCCGCGACGATGATGGTGATCGGAATGATGAAGGCCAGGGCGTACCAGTTGAACCAGCGGATCTGCTCCTGGATCGGGGACATGGCGTCCTGGAGTGTCATCTGCCACTGATGCGGCTGTCCCGGAAGCAAGACCGCCTCCTGCGCAAGGGTAGCCCCGGTCGTCGCAATGAACGCCGCTGCCGCAAAGATCGATCGTCTCACTCGCATTGTCTCCCTGTCGCGCTCGCGTCAGTTTCCGGTCCCGGACTGGATACTGCCTGGATCAGGCTCACGCCAGCACCCAAAACATACGATAATCCGAATATGTCCGGTAGCCCATCGCTTCAAACCACGAAACCCGCTTTTCCGCAACATCTTAGAGTGCCATTCGCTTGCGGCATATTCGCGATGTCGCGGGCATAATCCGAGCAACATCAGTCGCTAGCGAGGTTTGCGCGTGGGAAAACCGCCCGCGCGCTGCTCGTTTCGTGCGATTGTCGCACGCGGCGGCCCTACGCCTCGCCGGCAGGCGTTGCCGCCGGTAACCAATTATTTGCCATAGATGCGGCAAATGGGAAGCAAGCCTGATTCGGATTTTGCGATGAAACATGTCCTTTTGCCGCGCCTCGCGGTCTTCGTCCTGATCGCCGCCGCGGCAGCCATTCAACCGGCCGCGGCACAATCCGGTGCGACCGGAACGGTCAAGTCCCAACACGGCGCCTGGGCTGTGGTCTGCGATCAGCCAGCCGGCGCGTCCGGCGAACAATGCGCCCTGCTTCAGAACGTCGTCGCCGAAGACCGGCCTGAAATCGGCCTGTCGATCGTCGCGCTGAAGACGGCGGACCAACAGGCCCGCATCCTGCGCGTGCTGGCACCGCTCGGCATTCTTCTGCCCAACGGGCTCGGATTGTATGTCGACGGCAATGACATCGGCAGAGCACAGTTCGTGCGCTGCTTCCAGGACGGCTGCTTCGCGGAGGTGATTCTCGCCGACGAATTGCTGGAAACCCTGTCCAGCGGCAAGATGGCGACCTTCATCGTCTTCCAGACGCCCGAGCAGGGCATCGGCATCCCCGTCGATCTCAACGGGTTCCAGGAAGGCTTTGCCGCCCTGCCCTGATCGCCGCCGGCGCGAAGGAGCGGCGCAACCTGCACCGCACGCCGTCCGTAACCGCTGTCCCCGACCGTTGGCATCGGGCCGGCGCGCTCTTATGTCGTGGCTTGTGAATCTTTCGACCGAGGAGCCTGCCATGACCGCGTCGCTGATCGAGCGCTTCGATATTTCCCGGGCCGAGATCGACGCGATCCTCTGCGAGACGCTTCACGGCGCGGACGACGGCGAACTGTTCCTTGAATATCGCGAATCGGAATCGCTGGTTTTCGACAATGGCCGCCTCAAGGCCGGCAATTTCTCCACCGACCAGGGTTTCGGCCTGCGCGCGGTCGCGGGCGAAGCGGTCGGCTACGCCCATGCGGGGGATTTTTCAGACGCCGCCCTGAAACGCGCGGCCCAGGCCGTTACGGCCGTGAAGACCGGTCATGGCGGGACCTATTCCGAGCCGCCCGCCGGCACCAATGCCAAGCTCTATGGCGACGAGAATCCAATCCCCTCACCGGGTTTCGAGGCAAAGGTCCGGCTTCTCCAGGACATCGACGCCTATGTGCGCGCCAAGGGCGAGGATGTGCGCCAGGTCTCGGTGACGCTCGGCTCGCAATGGCAGACGGTCGAGATTCTGCGCGCCGACGGGCGGCTGGCCAAGGATGTGCGGCCGCTGGTGCGAATCAATGTTTCGGTGGTCTGCGGCAGGGACGACCGGCAGGAATCGGGCTCGTTCGGCGCCGGAGGACGGACCGGGTTCGGGGCATTTTTCGTGACCGAAAGTTGGCAGCACATCGCCGACGAGGCGCTGCGTCAGGCCCGGGTCAATCTCAGCGCCGTCGCCGCCCCGGCCGGCACCTTCGACATCGTGCTCGGTTCCGGTTGGCCGGGCGTCATGCTGCACGAGGCGGTGGGCCACGGCCTGGAGGGCGACTTCAACCGCAAGAAGACCTCCGCCTTCGCCGGTCTCATGGGCAGCCAGGTGGCGGCCAAGGGCGTCACCGTCGTCGACGACGGCACCATCGCCGAGCGGCGCGGCTCGCTGACGATCGACGACGAAGGCACGCCGACGAACCGGACCGTGCTGATCGAGGATGGCAAGCTGGTCGGTTACATGCAGGACCGCCAGAACGCCCGGCTGATGGGGATGGCGGCCACCGGCAACGGCCGGCGTCAGTCCTACGCCCATTCGCCGATGCCGCGCATGACCAACACCATGATGCTGGAAGGGCCGCACACGCCGCAGGAGATCATCGCCTCGGTCAAGGACGGCATCTATGCCGTCTCCTTCGGTGGCGGCCAGGTCGATATCACCAGCGGCAAGTTCGTGTTCGGGTGCACCGAGGCCTACCGGATCCGCGACGGCAAGGTCGAGGAGCCGGTGAAGGGCGCGATGCTTATCGGCAACGGGCCGGAGGCGATGCATCGGGTGTCGATGATCGGCAACGACGTCGCTCTCGACACCGGCATCGGCATGTGCGGCAAGAGCGGTCAGGGCGTGCCGGTCGGAGTCGGCCAGCCGCATCTGCGCATGGATCAGGTGACGGTCGGCGGCACCGAGGCTTAAAGGGCACTTTATTCCTCGGGGCGGGACTATAGGTTCCTGCCCGAAACTATCATTTCTCATGGCCCGATTCAGGCCGACTTCGACGAAGCGACCGACACCTTTGCGCCCCTCTTCCATCCTCATCCTGACCGGCGCCGGCATCTCCGCGGAGTCCGGCGTCGAAACCTTCCGCGACAAGGGCGGGATCTGGTCGCGGGTGAAGCTGGAGGACGTGGCGACGCCGGAAGGCTTTGCCCGCGATCCGGCGATGGTGCATGCGTTCTACAACGCGCGCCGCGCTGGGCTCTCCACGGTCGAGCCCAATGCGGCCCATCATGCCCTCGCCAAGCTGGAACGCCTCCATGAAGGCGCGGTCACGCTGGTCACGCAGAATATCGACGATCTGCACGAACGGGCCGGCTCGCGAAACATCGTCCACATGCATGGCGAACTCACCAAGGCGTTCTGCGCGGCCTGCGGCGCCCACTCGGTTGCGGCGGGCGATCTGAGCGTCGATCTCACCTGTGCCGCCTGCGGGCATGCTGGCAGCATGCGTCCGGACGTGGTCTGGTTCGGCGAGGGTCCCTATCATATGGACGACATCTACAAGCGCCTCATGATCGCCGATCTGTTCGTCTCCATCGGCACCAGCGGCGCCGTCTATCCCGCCGCCGGCCTCGTCGCCGAGGCGCGCGCCGCCGGGATCCGAACCCTGGAACTCAATCTCGAGCCGTCGGACGGCACGCCGCTTTTCGACGAGGCCCGCCACGGCAGGGCCAGTGTTCTGGTGCCGGAGTTCGTCGCCAAAATCCTCACCCAAAGCTGACGCGGCCGCCGTCTTGGCCTCGATACAGGATACCGTCGAGCAGGCGGCGGTTACGGATACAAGCGTTCGACGCTCCAGGGCTCGCCTTGCCCCTCGCGCCAGAAGACCGCCCGGTCATGCAAGCGGAACTGGCCATCCTGCCAGAATTCGATCTGCATCGGCACCAACCGGAATCCCGACCAGTGCGGCGGTCTCGGGATCGGAGCGTCGCCATATTGCGCGTCGAGTTCAGCGACCCGGCGCTCCAGCAGCGCCCGGCTTTCGAGCCGCCTCGACTGGTCCGATGCCCAGGCGCCGACCCGGCTGCCGCGCGGCCGCGCGGCAAAATAGACGTCGGCCTCCGCGTCGCTGACAATCTCGACCGGCCCGCGCAGCCGCACCTGACGGCGCAGCGACTTCCAATGAAAGCACATGGCGGCCTTGCGGCTAGCCAGAATCTGCCGGCCCTTGGCGCTTTCGAAATTGGTGTAGACGACGAAGCCCCGTTCATCGAACCCCTTCAGGAGCACCATCCTGACATCCGGCAGCCCGTCTTCGTCGACACTGGCCAGCGCGGTCGCGCCCGGATCGTTCGGTTCAGCTTCGCCGGCCGCCTCCAGCCACGCGGAGAACAGGGCATAGGGATCGTCTCCGACCGGCTTTTCACCAAGGGTTAATAGTTCCTTCGTCATATTGAACCTGACTTACCTTTTCGGAACACCTTGCCGAATCGCGCGCGGCGACCTTAGACATAAGAGATTGATGGCACCGTTCAAAACTCTTTCCATGACCGCGCTTCTGCTCAGCCTCGGCGGATGCGTCGTAGCGGGACCGGGGCTCGGCGACATGGTGGATGAAAGCCTCATCACCGGCTCCATCGCGCCGGCGGTCAAGCCCGCGCCGGCCGGCGTCCTGGAAGGTCCGGACCAGATCTCGGACCGCCGGACGGTGCGCAACGCCGTCTCCGCGGCGGATATCGAGGGCGCCGGCGGGCGCTATGCCTGGGCCAACCCGCAGACCGGCGCCAGCGGCGTCATAACGGCGCTGCAGGAAGTGCGCGCGGGACGGCAGATCTGCCGGAAATTCCAGACCTCGCGCCAGCGCTTCGATGGCATCGCCCTCTACAATGGCGAGGCTTGCACGGTGGGCGAAGGCGAATGGGCGCTCGTGCGGTTCGACGAAAATCGCTAGCTTGCCTTTGCCGGCCGGCGGTTCGCCCTTAAATTTACCACCTCCCGCCTACATATAGGCTTCTGACGCGGCCTGGCCGCTGTTCCTCGTTCGAAATCCGTCCGCACCGTGAAGGACCCATTGCCTCATGCGCGATCCTTACGCCGCTCTTGGCGTCGCAAAATCCGCGAGCGAGAAGGAGATCAAATCGGCCTTCCGCAAGCTCGCCAAGCAGTATCACCCGGACGCCAACGCGAAGGACCCCAGCGCCGCCGCGCGTTTCAACGAAGCCAACCAGGCCTACGAGATTCTCGGTGACAAGGAGAAGCGGGCGCAATTCGACCGCGGCGAGATCGATGCCGAAGGCAAACCGAAATTTCAGGGCTTCGCCGGCTTCGGCGGCGGTGCGGGCGGCAGTCCGTTCGCCGGACGACGCGCCGGCCAGCCGGGAGGGTTTGAATTCCGCTCGTCGGGCCGGACGGAGGATTTCGGCGGGGAGAGCGCGTTCTCCGACTTCTTCGAGCAGGCATTCCGCGGCGCGGGCGCCGGCAGAGGGGGTGATCGCGCCGGCTTCTCGGCGGCGCGCGAAGCGGCGGCGAAGGCACCCGACATCAAGGCCAATCTCAGGGTGCGGCTTGCCGACATCGTCTCGAACGAAAAGGTCGAGGCCATCTTCCCGAATGGGAAGCGCCTGGCGATCCGGCTTCCCGATGGCGTCGAAGACGGGCAGACTATCCGCCTGAAGGGACAGGGCCAGCCGGCGGTCTATCCGGGCGGAGCGGCCGGAGACGCGCTCGTGACCATCAACGTCGTCGCGCATCCGCGGTTTCGGGTCGAGGGGCGCGATCTCGTTCACGATCTGCCGGTTCCGCTGAAGACGGCGGTGCTCGGCGGCAAAGTCGAGGTGGAGACGCTGGACGGACGAATCGCGCTGTCGATCCCGGCCTGGACGGATTCCGGCAAGACCTTCCGTCTTCGCGGCAAGGGCCTGACCACCAAATCCGGAGGCAGGGGGGACCTTCTGGCCACCGTGCGGGTCATGTTGCCGACCGGCGATCACGAACTCGAGGACCTGCTGCGGCAGCGGGCCGAAAGCGAGAACGCGGCGGGCTGATCGGCCGCTTCGCCACGCGTTCATCGAGCGACCGCTCGGGACTGTCCCGGGCGGCCGCGCTTGATGGCCGGGCGGGCCTATGTCATACCCGCCGCCGCAAAACCATCGATTGCCAAGACATGTGAAGGAACAACGCCATGGCCCAGTCGACCGGTCTGATGGACGGCAAGCGCGGCCTCGTCATGGGTGTTGCGAACAACCGCTCGATCGCCTGGGGTATCGCCAAGGCCCTTGCCGCACAGGGCGCCGAGATCGCGCTGACCTATCAGGGCGATGCCTTGAAGAAGCGTGTCGGGCCGCTCGCGGACGAGATCGGCGCCGTTCTTGCCGGACATTGCGACGTGACGGACGAGACGACGATCGACGCCGTCTTCGCCGATGTCGAACAGCGCTGGGGCAAGATCGACTTCCTCGTCCACGCCATCGCCTTTTCCGACAAGGACGAGTTGACCGGACGCTATGTCGAGACGTCGCGGGAAAACTTCCGCAAGACGATGGACATTTCCGTCTACTCCCTGACGGCGGTCGCGGCGCGGGCGGAGAAACTGCTGGTCGATGGCGGCTCGATCCTGACGTTGACCTATTACGGCGCCGAGAAGGTCATGCCGCACTACAACGTCATGGGTGTCGCCAAGGCGGCTCTCGAGGCGTCAGTGCGCTATCTCGCCGTCGATCTCGGCAAGCAGGCGATCCGGGTCAACGCCATCTCGGCCGGGCCGATCAAGACGCTGGCCGCCTCCGGTATCGGCGATTTCCGCTACATTCTGAAGTGGAACGAGTACAACTCCCCGCTCAAGCGCACCGTAACCACCGACGAG
>NZ_JALHBS010000085.1 GCF_024195285.1 Aurantimonas marianensis | reverse complement strand
GCGTCACCGGAGAGGTGCACCATGTCGATTGTGGCTACCACACCGTCGGCATGAAAGCGGTGGACGCTCCCGA
The DNA here is from genome assembly GCF_024195285.1 of Aurantimonas marianensis. GTDB lineage: Bacteria > Pseudomonadota > Alphaproteobacteria > Rhizobiales > Rhizobiaceae > Aurantimonas > Aurantimonas marianensis. The sequence goes on along the minus strand of NZ_JALHBS010000085.1, from coordinate 21,166 downwards.
CATCTCGGTTGTGAAGGACCTTCCCTAGAGCGCCGCGCGTTCATTCGGACGGACAAAGAACGCATTGATACCTGATCGAGCATCGGCATGATCCAACACCCGGATTCCCCTTTCTGGCCCGATGCTCCGAGCGCCGGCCGACGACATCGCGGTTCATCATGATGCTTCCGCAGCTTTATCTGTGCCGCCATGGCCAGACGGACTGGAACGCCGAGGGCCGCCTCCAGGGCCAGGAGGACATCGCGCTCAACGCCCTTGGCAGAGCCCAGGCGCAGCGCAACGGCCGTTATCTGCGCAATGTCCTCGGCCAGGACGCGCGAAAATTTCGTTTTCTGTCGAGCCCGCTTTCGCGCGCCGCCGAAACGATGCGGATCATCCGCACCGAGCTTGGTCTGGATGCAGGCGATTTCGCGACCGATGCGCGCCTGGTCGAATTGCACTTCGGCGACTGGCAAGGATCGACGATCAAGGAAGTGCGGACCCGGGATCCGCAGGGCATCGCGGCGCGCAAGGCCGACAAGTGGAATTTCGTCCCGCCTGGCCCTGACGCGGAGTCGTACGCGATGCTCGCGGAGCGTGTCCGGCCTGTCTTCGAGTCCCTCAACGAGCCGACCATCGTCACCGCCCACGGCGGCGTCACCCGCAGCTTTCTGCGCAACTACGACAATCTCAGCGCCGACGAGGCCTCGCATATCGGCATTCCGCAGGACCGCATCCTTCATTTTCGGGACGCAGTCGTCAGCTGGGTTTGAAATCGCGGCTGGTCAGCCGGCGTCCACCAGACGCAAAGTCTCGGCCTCGTCGAGGATCAGCACGACGCTCATGCCCGGCCGGACCGCCTCGTAGTCGAAATGATCCGGCAGATCGTAAATCAGTCCGTCGCTCAATTTCAGCTGCGCCCGCTCGCGATCGATCGATTCGATCATGCCGTCGACCTCCTCCGCCATCGAGGGGATCGTCATCGCAACGGTCAGGAAGGACGTTGCGAAAAATGCAAGAATTTTCCTGGTCACCAGCTCGCCCTCGTTCCGATGTGCCTGCACCTATGCCGCGTCCGCGACCCGTCTCGGTCGCGGCACTTGCCGACGGCCCGAAGCAGTCCGCCGATCCGACGAAAGCTCGCGCCGGATTGTGTCAATTCTCGTACCGCCCGGTTACGTTTCATGTCGATCGGTTGCATTTGACGGCGTTGGTCAAGCTACCGTAAGCGGACCGGGCCCCATTTTTTCTTCTCCTGGCGGAGTTTCATGTCTCACAACAGTTTCGGTCATCTGTTCCGCGTCACCACCTGGGGCGAAAGCCACGGTATCGCGATCGGCTGCGTCGTCGACGGAACGCCGCCCGGCATCCGCTTCTCGGAAGCCGACATCCAGGCGTTTCTGGACAAGCGCCGCCCGGGCCAGTCGCGCTATACGACCCAGCGCCAGGAGCCGGACCAGGTGCGCGTTCTCTCCGGCGTCATGCCGGGCGACAGCGAGGGTGAACTGGTCTCGACCGGCACGCCGATCGCGCTGGAAATCCAGAATGTCGACCAACGCTCGAAGGATTATTCCGAGATCGCCCGGCGCTATCGCCCCGGTCATGCCGACATCACCTACGACATGAAATACGGCGTCCGCGACTATCGCGGCGGCGGCCGCTCGTCGGCCCGCGAGACCGCGACCCGGGTCGCGGCCGGCGCGATCGCGCGACGCATCGTGCCCGGTCTCGTCGTGCGCGCGGCGCTGGTGCAGATCGGAACGATCGCCATCGAACGCGAGCGTTGGGACTGGGCCGAGATCGATCGCAACCCCTTCTTCTGTCCGGACGCGGAAACCGCCGAACGCTGGGCGGCGCATCTCGACGCCGTCCGCAAGCAGGGTTCCTCCGTCGGGGCGGTCGTCGAAGTCGTCGCCGAAGGCGTGCCGGCCGGCCTTGGCGCCCCGATCTACGGCAAGCTCGACAGCGACATCGCCGCGAATCTCATGTCGATCAACGCGGTCAAGGGTGTCGAAATCGGCGACGGCTTTGCGGCCGCGACGCTGAGTGGCGAGGACAATGCCGACGAAATCCGCATCGGTGGCGATGGCCAGCCCGAATTCCTGTCCAACCACGCCGGCGGCGTTCTCGGCGGGATCTCCACCGGCCAGCCGATGGTGGCCCGCTTTGCGGTCAAGCCGACCTCGTCGATCCTGACACCGAAGCGCTCGATCAACGCCGATGGCGAGGAAGTCGACGTCATGACCAAGGGGCGCCACGACCCCTGCGTCGGCATCCGCGCGGTTCCGATCGGCGAGGCGATGGTCGCCTGCGCCATCGCCGACCATTATCTGCGCCATCGGGGCCAGACCGGGCGAGGGTAAACCGATGCGCAAGGCTTTTCCCGCCACGAGGCCGCGCGGTCGGATCTTGCTTGCCGCCAGCCTGTCGAGCGCCGTCCTGTTTGCCGCGACGCTGTCGCCACTGCCGGCGGCCGAGCGCCTTCCCGACGGCGACATCGCCGTGTCAGCCGCCGGCGATATCGCGGCCGCCTGGTTCGCCCGACCGACGACACGCTATGCCCACGAGATTCTCGGCGATGCGATCGAAGCCGGCTCGCTGGTCGCGGAGACGCGCGATGGCCGGACGATCGAAGCGGTTCTTCCCGAGACCCAGGTCTTCGAGGACCTGACGCCGCGCCTTGTCGACATGGACGGCGACGGCCGCAACGAGATCATCGCCATCCGCTCCGATGTCATGAAGGGGGCCGCGCTGGCGGTTTACGGACTGATCGACGGACAATTGGTCGAGCGCGCCGCGATCCCGCCGATCGGCCGGCCAAACCGCTGGCTGAACGTCGCGGCCATTGCCGATCTCGATGGCAATGGCCGGCGGGACATCGCCATCGTCAAGACGCCGCATATCGGCGGGACGCTGGAAATCTATGCCTGGGAAGACGGCAAGCTGCTGCTGCGCGCCAGCAGGGCAGGCTACAGCAACCATGTCATCGGCTCGCGCGAGCTCGATCTGGCGGAGGTCGTCAGCCTCGAGGGAACCCCGGTGCTGATCCTGCCGAACACCGCGCGCACGGCGTTGGAGGTGGTGCGCGTCGAACCGGATACGATCACGCCCGTCGCCAGCATTGCGCTTGCGGCGCGGGCGGTCGGATACTTGCGATCGAGCGCCGACGGCAAGGCGATCGAAATCCGGCTGGAGGACGGCAGCACGGTGCGAACCAAGCTGACACAGTCAGAGAATTGATCCGCGGGACAAAGGCGCTAGCTCGTAGATTATGACGACCCGACTCTATCATCACCCGATCTTCGCCGAACACCTGACCGGCTCCGGCCATCCCGAGCGGCCGGACCGCATGAAGGCAGTCGCGGCGGCGCTGGAAGACGAGGCGTTTCAGCATCTCGACCGGGCCGAGGCGCCCGAGGGAACGCTGGAAGCGATCTATCGCTGCCATCCCGAAGCCTTCGTGCGCAAGATCGCCACGGCGATCCCGGACGAGGGCCTGGCGCGCCTCGACAACGATACGATCGTCAGCCCGAAGAGCTTTGCCGCGGCTTTCCACGCCGTCGGTGCCGCCATGGCCGGCGTCGACGACGTGATGTCGGGCGCGGCCGACAACGTCTTCGTCGCGTCGCGGCCGCCAGGTCACCACGCCGAGGCGAGCACGGCGATGGGCTTCTGCCTGTTCAACCAGGCCGCCATCGCCGCCCGCCACGCCCAGGCGGCGCACGGTCTCGGACGGGTGGCGATCGTCGACTGGGACGTCCACCACGGCAACGGTTCGCAGGAAATCTTCTGGTCGGATCCCTCGGTCCTCTATTGCTCCACGCACCAGATGCCGCTCTATCCGGGCACCGGGGCGAAGAACGAAACCGGCGCCGGCAACATCGTCAACGCGCCCCTGTCGGCCGGCGACGGCGGATCGGCGTTCCGCGAGGCGTTCGCGTCGCGCATCGTGCCGGCGCTGGAGGCGTTCCAGCCCGATCTCATCATCATCTCGGCCGGCTTCGACGCACATCGCCGCGATCCGCTGGCCAATCTCATGCTGGAGGCGTCGGATTTCGACCAGGCGACGGCGGAGCTGATGGCTGTCGCCGACAAGCATTGCGACGGCCGGGTTGTGAGCATCCTCGAAGGCGGCTACGACCTCGAGGGGCTCGCCGTCTCGACCACCGCCCACGTCAAACGGCTGATGACCGGCTGATCCCGCACGCTTCGTTTGACCCGCGCGAAAGACGCAGAAATCATGGCAGACACCGACGAGACCGCCCTTCCGGTCGACGATTCCGACATCAAGCGGATGAGCTTCGAGGACGCGCTCGCGGCGCTGGAGCGGATCGTCTCGGATCTCGAGCGCGGCGACGTGCCGCTGGATCGCTCGATCCGCATCTATGAGCGCGGCGAAAAGCTGAAGAACCATTGCGACCGGCTCCTGTCGGCGGCCGAGGACAAGGTCGAGAAGATCAAGCTGAACCGCCAGGGCAAGCCGGTCGGCACGGAACCGCTCGACCCGGGCTGACAGGCCGATCCCCAGGTCCGGCGGCGCGCGTCGGCGGACCTTATCGCGGACACGCGAGCGAATTCAGTTGCCTCCCACGGGTTGAACGGAGCAGGCTGGAACCAATTTAAACCGGACACGCGCCGTTCCAGCGCAACGATCAGACCGGCGAGGTGACGAAGTGCAAAACGAGTTGACGACACCGCTGCTCGACCAGATCGCCGCGCCGGCCGATCTTCGCCGGTTCAAGGAAAGCGAGCTGCGCCAGGTCGCCGACGAATTGCGGGCCGACCTCATCGACGCCGTGTCGAAGACCGGCGGCCATCTCGGCGCCGGTCTCGGCGTCGTCGAACTGACCGTCGCCCTCCATTACGTCTTCGACACGCCGGACGACCGGCTGATCTGGGATGTCGGCCATCAGGCCTATCCCCACAAGATCCTCACCGGCCGGCGCGAGAAGATGCGCACCGTGCGCCAGGAGGGCGGCCTGTCGGGCTTTGCCAAGCGCACCGAAAGCGAATACGACCCCTTCGGCGCCGGCCATTCCTCGGCCTCGATCTCGGCCGGCCTCGGCATGGCGGTGGCGCGCGATCTCGCCGGCGGCACCAACAATGTCGTCGCGGTGATCGGCGACGGCGCGATGAGCGCCGGCATGGCCTATGAGGCGATGAACAACGCCGGCGCGCTCGACGCCCGCCTCATCGTCATCCTCAACGACAACGACATGTCGATCGCACCGCCGACCGGCGCGATGAGCGCCTATCTCGCCCGCCTCGTCTCCGGCAAGACCTACCGGACCCTGCGCAACCGCGCGAAATCGCTGAGCCAGCATCTGCCGGACTTCATGCGCGAGGGCGCCCGCAAGACCGAGGAATACACCCGCGGCTTCTTCACCGGCGGCACCTTGTTCGAGGAGCTCGGCTTCTACTATGTCGGGCCGATCGACGGCCACGATCTCGACCACCTTCTGCCGGTGCTCAAGAACGTCCGCGACGCCCAGACCGGGCCGATCCTCGTCCATGTCGTCACCCGCAAGGGCAAGGGCTACGCGCCGGCCGAGGATTCCGACGACAAATATCACGGCGTTTCCAAATTCGACGTCATCACCGGCGCCCAGGCGAAATCCAAGGGCAACGCGCCGAGCTACACCAGCGTCTTTGCAGAAACGCTGATCCAGGAGGCGCGGGAGGACGACAGGATCGTCGCCGTTCATGCCGCCATGCCGGACGGCACCGGCCTCGACAAGTTCGGCGCGGTGTTTCCGGCCCGCACCTTCGACGTCGGCATCGCCGAGCAGCACGCGGTCACCTTCTGCGCCGGCCTCGCCTCGGAGGGCTACAAGCCGTTCGCGGCGATCTACTCCACCTTCCTGCAGCGCGCCTACGACCAGATCGTCCACGACGTCGCGATCCAGAAGCTCCCCGTGCGCTTCGCCATCGACCGGGCCGGCTATGTCGGCGCCGACGGGCCGACCCATGCGGGCGCCTTCGACACCGGCTTCCTCTGCCCCCTGCCCGGCATGGTGGTGATGGCCGCCGCCGACGAGGCGGAGCTGCGCCACATGGTCCGCACCGCCACGCTCTATGACGAGGGGCCGATCTCCTTCCGCTATCCGCGCGGCAACGGCACTGGCGTCGACATGCCCGAGCGCGGCGCGGCGCTCGCCATCGGCAAGGGCCGCATCGTCAAGGAAGGCACCAAGGTCGCGATCCTCTCCTTCGGCAGCCGGCTGGCCGACAGCTTGGCGGCGGCGGAGGAACTCGACACGTTCGGCCTGTCGACGACCGTCGCCGACGCCCGCTTCGCCAAGCCGCTCGATTCCGATCTGATCGCGCGCCTCGCCCGCGATCACGAGGTGCTGATCCTGGTCGAGGAAGGGGCGAGCGGCGGCTTCGCCACCCAGGTGCTGCAGCATCTGGCGGTGCGCGGCCTGCTCGACCACGGGCTCAAGGTGCGGCCGCTGACGATGCCGGATCGCTTCGTCGACCACGCCGCGCCGGAAGCGATGGTCAAGTCCGCCGCCCTCGACCTCAAGGGCATCGTCGACGCGGTCTTCCGGGCGCTGGGCGCGGGGGCCGAGCGGGTGCTCAAGGCGTGAGGGGGTGACGCGGCGATTGGCCTCGGCCAGGCAGATCCTTCCGATAGAGGCGGGGGCGTCGCCCCGCGCGATGCAGGGCCGTTCTCACGAGGACTTCTGGCTTCGTGTCTTTTCCGCGGAACCGGCGCATTAACTGCCTGCGCGCCACTGGATCGAGGTTCGCCATGGGGGCCGAGATAAGCTAGTGGGATCAGATGTCGAAGCCAGAGCACTTCCGAATCAGCGCCTTCCTTAAGGACGTACTCGGCCGCGCCCTCGTGACCAACGAGTTCGTGGCCGTCTTCGAGCTGGTGAAGAACTCGCTGGATGCCGGCGCCGGCAGGGTCGACATCGTCTTCGACCTCGATGCGGACACGGTGTGGATCGTGGACGACGGCGCAGGAATGTCGCCGGTCGACCTCCGCGACAAGTGGCTGTGGGTGGCCTACTCCGCCAAGCGGGAGGAGATGGCCGAGCGCGACTATCGCGACCGGATCGACCCATACCCGCGATACGCGGGCTCGAAGGGCATCGGGCGCTTTTCTGTCGATACACTAGGTAGGGAACTACGCCTCTATACGCGCGCGGCGCCATCGGGAGCAGTCGCCGCGATCGAGATCGCCTGGTCGGATTTCGAGGGCAATGCACGGGATGAGTTCCAAAATGTGCCGGTCGAAATCAAGTCGCTCAGTTCCTTTCCCAACGTGCCGCTGGCGCCGGCGCTGCCCGGGTCGGGGACTATTCTTGAGGTCGTCCACCTGCGTCACGACTGGAATGCCAGCGCCCTTGACCGCCTGCGGTCCTATCTGGAGAAGCTGATCGATCCGTTCGGGACGAGCGACGACGTACCTATCTGCCTATCGGCTGCAGGGGGCGGCCTTACGGCCGACGAGGCGGCCGGGCTGTCTGGTCCCGTGTCAAACGACATCGCCGAGATGCTGAGGGGCAAGACGACGCGGATCGCCGTCGAGGCCGCAGACGGAATCGTGGAGACCGCGCTCATCGACCGCGGACTAGAGGTCTTCCGGATCAGGGAACCCGCAGAGTTCGAGCACCTTGCCGGCATCTCGATCAATGTGGAGTTGTTCTACCTCAATAGGAGCGCGAAGCACACATTTGCGCAGCGGATGAAGGTGCGCGCCCACGACTTTGGCAGCATCTTCCTGTTCCTGAACGGCTTCCGCGTCTTTCCGATTGGCGAACCCGACGACGACACCTTTGGCATCTCTGCGCGGAAGCAGCAGGGGACCGCACGGAATCTGGGAACGCGGGACGTGATGGGACGTGTGGACGTGTCCGCACCGCCTGGCCTGCTAAAGGAGGCAAGCAGCAGGGATGCTGGCCTGATTGAGGGCCCCGAGTCGCGCGAGCTGTTCGCTTTCGTGGTGGCCAAGGCTATCCGACGCCTCCAGCGCTACGTCGTCGACGTGAACTGGAGGGACAAGCTCGACACCGATAGGCTGGACCCGTCGGGCCTGAGAAGCGAGGCGGCGCGGGCACGGATCATCGGAGTGGTCCAGGCGATAGCTGGACAACGCAACGTGGAGCTCGTCTCGTTCGATCCGGAGATCGTCGATGTGCTCGACGAGCGAGCCCACGGCTTTGAAAAGGCGATGCTCGGCTTGGCGAAGGTAGCCGAGGCGACTGGAGACGAGGGCCTGCTGGCCCGGGTCGAGGCGGCACGGGCCCGGCAAATCGAGCTCGAACGCCTGGAGCGGGAGGCTCGCGAGGGCCTTGAGGCAGCAGAGGCCGAAGCCGAGGCCGCGAGAAGGGAGGCCAGGTTAGCCACGGCCGCGCGTGACACGGCAGTGGCGCGCATGGAGATCGCCGAACGGCAGGCACTCATACTGGACCGGACTGGTACGAGGGAAGTTTCTGATCTTGAGGTGTTTCACCACCAAGCTCGGGTATACGCCGCCGAAGCGGCCTCCATAGGCCGGCGAGCGATCAAGAAGGTAGAAACGGCCACGAAGGAAATCCGGGACAGTGGGGGTGACGGACGCATCATCTCCGGCCTTGAGGACGCGTCCCACCTTGTGTCAGACCTCTTGCTCTATCTCGGCCGGATCGAGATGGTCGGAGGTCTAGCGATCCAGGCTGCCTTCTCCCTCGACTCCGGCCGTTTAACCGAGGACGCGGTAGCCTTCTTGGCCGACTATGTGGGAAAGGTTCTTCCTTCGACCGGCGGCCCCGGCTTCGCAGATTTTGACGACGGAGATTTGTCGCACCGAACCGAGTTCGACCCCATTGGGCTAGCCCTTGTTGTCGACAATCTCGTGAGCAACTCGCGGCGTGCAGGGGCAAGCACAATACACTTTAGGGCAAGGAAACTCTCGCCAAAGAGTGCAGATGTGGTCATCGAAGCCTGGGACGAAGGTGGCGACGGGCTGGGGATTGCCGATCCAGATAGGATCTTTGAAAAGGGCTACACCACCCGCAGGCGGGGTACCGGGCTAGGTCTCTACCATGCGCGCCAAGCCATGGAGGCAATGGATGGCGGGTTGTCTCTCGCGCCGGACAGGGCAGACGGTGAGGCACGCTTTCTTTTGCTGCTGCCACCTCGGAAGCAAGGTAAGAAATAGACGATGGCGCAGGTTTTTAGGATCCTTTGGTTTGAGGACCAACTTAGGGAAATCAGCAGCCAGAGGGCCGAACTAGTCGAACAAGCCCTCGAAGACCACGGGATCGCACTCACGTTCGAAGATCGCCCGGTCGCACATGACGACGTGCTCGAGGAGGTCAAGCGTCGCCAGTTGCTGTACCACGACTTTGACTTCGTGGTCTTGGACTACGACCTAGGCGGCGAGGTCACCGGTGACGTGGTCGCTGCGCGCCTTCGAGAGGATTTCGGGTTCGTTCCCATGGTCTTCTACAGCGGCAATCTGGATGGCGTCAGAGGACTCCGTGGCCAACTGCTCGAGGCCGGGGTCGACGGCATACATTGCGTGGAGCGTCGCAACCTCGTGGAGTTCCTTGGAGAAAAGCTCGACGAACTCCTGCACCCGGTTTCACGTATTGAAGCTGTCCGCGGCAGCGCCGTTGGTGCGCTGGCCGAATGCGATATCGAACTGCGGCGCTGGTTCGTGGCCCGGTGCGACGAGATTGATGAGGAAGCGAAGGTAAAGATTGAAAGCAGGCTGGATGCCAACCTTGCAGAGTCGAACAGCAGCCGGGACAAGCAATGGGAGAAAAGGGGCGGCGATCTTCCGTGGAAGGTTGAGCGCGCGGATAGCTCTCATCTCATGCGGATAACTCGGACCCTGGCGGGCACGCTTGGCATTGACGGACTACCAGAACATGAAGCCTTTCACAAAGACCTCCTAGAGCCACGAAACATCCTCGGCCATGCCGTGGCGGAGCGTACGGCGGACGGACTAGTCGTCAGGTCATTGCATGGCGGCGAGATAAAACCGCAGGAGCTAGCAGATCTGCGCCGCCGCATGGCCCAAACGAGGGAGGCTATCCTCCGGTTCGCTGTCCCGAAGGAGCCCGAGTAGCAACTCTCCAATTGCCTCGGCGAGAAGCGGAGGAACTGCGTTCGCGACCTGCGTATATCGTGGACATGCTAGACGTCGCTCAAGCCCGCCAGCGGTATAGGGGCCGGAAAAGCGGAACCAGTCGGGAAACGACTGTAAGCGTGCGTGCTCCCGGACCGTCATGGTGCGCGGCTCCGAATAGTGGACGAGGTCGTCGGGCAAGGTGGAGATCGTCGGAGAGGGTGCGTCCGCGTCCAAGAGCGTCGTGGTCCGCTTCGCGATGCCGAGGCGCTTCCGGTCGGCAGCGGTTAGGACGCGCCCTGGGAGGCAGGTCGCGATGATTTCCTCCATCCGCCCTGAGGCGGCTTTCCTATGGCGGGCAAGACGCATGTCGCTCGGGCATTCGCGTGCGCCAGCACGCATTAATCGGACGAAGGCGTTTGGCTCTCTGGGCTCGGCATATCTGGCTGCCAAGAAGCCTTGACTTCCCCACTCCGGATCTGGAACGCTACCGCCTAGCGATACCTCAAGGTCACCGATTGCCTGACGCGTCGTGGTTGGGCCCGGTCCGAGCCCGCGCTTCGCTAGAAAGGACCGATGGGATGTCCGGAGGCGGGAGAACGGATCGATACCCGGCAGGCTTTCCTTCCGCGCGGCGACGAGGATGAAGCGTGGCCGTGTCTGTGGTACGCCGAAGTCGGACGCGAGAACAATCTCATGCCAAGAATCGTATGCTAGGTCCTTGAGGCGCTGGGAGACGTAGTCGGGGAAAGTACCACCGTCCTCGTGGGGCATGGAGGCGAAGCCTCGGACGTTCTCGATGAGCACGAACTGCGGCTGGACGAGGGACACGACCTCGAGGTGGGCATCAATGAGGCGGTTGCGCGGATCGCCTCTGTCCCGTCGCCCATTCGTCGAGAAGCCTTGACATGGTGGCCCTCCCCCCACGAGGTCGATGGTCCCCGCCAGCGATGCTAGGTCCCCGTGATGTTCGTCGAGGAGCCGCCAAATGTTGATTGGTCCGATGGGCAGCCAGGCGGGCCAACGCCGCCGCGCCGCATGATCTAGGAGGTTTGTGCGGTAGGTCTCGAAGGCATCTTTATGCTCCTCGACGGCGAAGGCGGGTGTGAAGCCCGCCCGCGCCAGGCCTAGCGACAGGCCGCCACAGCCCGCGAAGAGGTCAATACACGTCGCCATTACATCCCACTTACTGCGATTCGCTTCAATGCCACGTAAAGGAGCTACTTGTCCAGGACCGCTTGTGGCACATGGCCATGGCGGGGAACTGTGCTGAGCATGCGAGGATTGTGAGCTCAACTTGTGCTGGTGAATGTGGGGCAGTTGCCCAGAGTGCGATCGTCGATGAGTAGGATCTTCACTGCAATGAACGGCAAGGATGGGCCGAATGCATAACGGCCGCTGGGTTGTCCACTCGCCGCGCTGACTGCGCCGAGCCGGACGGTCGGCTATCGGCCCCACCTCTCCCCCAAATTTATCCCCACCCCTTTCCCCTCCCGTATCATCCCCTCACCGCTGGCCCGCGATCGGGCACGAATGATCACCGGGATCGTTCGGGGGCCGGCGGGCGGCGTCTGCGCTGCGGCCTCTTCCGGAGGGGCCGCATCCCGGACGACCCGAGGTACTGCCGGCCCGTCGCCTAATACGGGGCGTCCGCGGATTGATCCGCTTGAGCTTGGCTTCGGCCTTGCGAAGAGTCGGCTGCCATTGGGGCCCTTGTCGCGCCGTCTTGTGATGGCGGGAGGAGGGCAGACCGCCGGAGGATTTGGGCCAGCGGGAAGCCGGCCCGCCCCTTCGGCGCCCGGTGCATCGGGTTCGACAAATCCCGCGCGGCACGCCGGAGGTGGACCGCTACCCTACACTACGGAGGTCCGCCTCCGGCGTGCCGCCGACCTGACCGCGCCGAATGGCGGGGACGGAACGGCGAAACTTTTCCCGCCCGCGCCCGTCAGGGCGTCGGCGGACCTCATGCCCCGGCCGCATCGCGGCGCGGGAACGCCCTGTCATGTCTTCGGTCCGGAAAGCGGCGCCCCCCTTCCCCAATCGCCGCTTGCCATTTGACCGCGCCGGCCGCATGACCTGCCGATGGCCGCCACCGAAGCACAGCATCTGTCGCGCATCCGCCTCGACACCCTGGTTTCCGACCGCGGCCTCGCCGCCAGCCGGGCCCGCGCCCGCGACGCGATCCTGCGCGGCCACGTCAAGGTCGACGGGCTCGTCGTCACCAAGCCGAGCCTCAACGTGCCGCCGGACAGCGAGATCACCCTCGACGACCCGGCGGCGGACTACGTCTCGCGCGCCGGGCTGAAGCTGGAGGCCGCGCTCGACCATTTCGCCATTCCCGTCGAAGGCCGCACCGCGCTCGATCTCGGCGCCTCGACCGGCGGTTTCACCGAGGCGCTCTTGCGGCGCGACGCGGCGCATGTCGTCGCCATCGACGTCGGCCACGGGCAGATGCATCCGCGCGTCGCCGCCGACAGGCGCGTCACCGCGATCGAGGGGCTCAACGCCCGCGACCTGACCCGCGAGGATCTGAACGGCCATCGCTTCGATCTCCTCGTCGCCGACGTCAGCTTCATCACGCTGCGGCTGGCCCTGCCGCCGGCGCTGGACCGCGCCGAGCCGGGGACCGACGCGGTGATCCTGGTCAAGCCGCAATTCGAGGCCGGGCGCGAGGCGATCGCCAAGAACGGCCTGCTCCGCGATCCCGACAGCGCGCCGAGGGTCGCCGAGTCCTTGCGCGACTGGCTGGCCGCCCAGCCTGGCTGGCGGGTCGGCGGGATGATCCCCTCGCCCATCGCCGGCGGCGACGGCAACCACGAATTCCTGCTCGCGGCGGAAAAGCCATGAGCGAGCGCGTCACCATCGATCGCCTCGGCGCGCGGGGCGACGGCATCGCCGAGACCGGGGCCGGCGCGATCTTCGTGCCGTTCACCCTGCCCGGCGAGGTGGTCGCGATCGCCACCGGGGGACCGCGCGCGGAAGCGGCGATGATTATCGACGCCTCGCCGCATCGCCAGACGCCGCCCTGTCCGCATTTCGGCACTTGCGGCGGCTGCGACCTGCAGCATGCCGATGACGGGTTCTATCATGCCTTCAAGCGCGATCTCGTCGTCGAGGCGCTGGCCCGCGCCGGCGTCGAGGCCGATGTCGGCGACATCGTGCCCTGCCCGCCGGCCTCCCGGCGGCGCGTGGCCTTCTCCGCCGTGCGCGCCGGCAACCAGGTGCTGCTCGGCTTCAATGCCGCGCATTCCAACCGGATCGTTCCGATCAGCGTCTGCCCGATCGCCCTGCCGGCCATCGAACGCGCCTTGCCGGCGTTGCAAAAGCTCGCGGCCATCCTGGTCGACCGCAAGCGGCCTCTGAAGCTGACCGTCACCGCGACGCTGACCGGTCTCGACGTCGCGATTGCCGATGCGGCGAAGCTGTCGGAGCCGATGCGCCGGCAGGCGGTGTCGCTGGCGCTAGGCGAAGGCTTCGCTCAGCTCTCGGTCAGCGGCGAGACGCTGGTCGTGACCCAGCCGCCGACCATGGATTTCGGCGGCATGACGGTCGAATTGCCCGCCGGCGCCTTCGTCCAGGCCGTCGCGTCGGCCGAGTCGGCAATGGCGTCGCTGGTCCTGTCGCATATGGCCGGCGCCAAGCGCGTCGCGGACCTCTGCGCCGGCTGCGGCACCTTTGCCCTGCGTCTGGCGCCGCACGCCACCGTCCACGCCGTCGAGGCCGAGGCGGCGCCGCTCGCTGCGATCACCGCCGCCTGGCGCGCGCGGCCCGGCCTGAAACCGCTGACCACCGAACGGCGCGATCTTTTCCGCCGGCCGATCCCGGCGAAGGAGCTCAAGCCCTATGAGGGCGTCGTTTTCGACCCGCCGCGCGCCGGTGCGGAGGGCGTCGCGCGGGAACTCGCCGCCTCGACGGTCGGGCGGATCGCCGCGGTCTCGTGCAATCCGGTGACGCTCGCCCGCGATCTCAAGATCCTCACCGATGGCGGCTACCGCGTGAATTCGGTGACGCCGATCGACCAGTTCTTATGGTCGCGTCATGTCGAGGTCGTCGCCCTGCTGGAGCGCTGAGCCGGCGCAAGGCTTGCGGCGATGCGCCAACCATGCGAGCCACAGTGGCCCCCAAGCCATGAGACGCCGACGCCTTGACCGAATATCTCATCCAGTATGGCTACGCGTTTCTCTTCGTCGTCGTCCTGCTCGAATCGACCGGCCTGCCGCTGCCCGGAGAGAGCCTGATCGTGGCCGCCGGCATGCTGTCCGGCGAGGGTTCCTTCAACATCCTCGCCGTTCTGATCGCAGCCTTTGCCGGTTCGATCGTCGGCGACAATCTCGGTTATCTCGTGGGGCGCCGCTACGGCCGGCGCATCGTCGTGCGTTGGGGCGCGCATTTCGGCCTCGGCGAGAAGCGCTTCGCCATGGTCGAGGAGCGATTCCAGACATACGGTTTCGCCGTCGTCCTCGTCGCGCGTTTCGTGATCATCCTTAGGCAGCTCAACGGTTTCGTCGCCGGCACCATGCGGATGAACTGGCCAATCTTCCTCTTCTACAACTGTATCAGCGCTGCACTGTGGGCCGGCGCCTACGGCCTCGGCGCCTATGTCTTCGGCGCCGCCTTCCGGCACTTTTTTGCGGAGTACGGCACCTGGCCGATTATCGTCATTGCCGGCGGCGTCTGCCTTGTCGGCATCGTCGGCACCTATCGTTTCCTGTTCAACGCGGCGAAGAACGGGGGCGACGAACCGACCGCCCCCGACTCGCGGGGGTGAGCCGCCCCGGGGATGAGAAAAACCCTCTACCGCGCCATAAACGCCCGAAACGCCGCCTTGGCCTCGTCCGAGGTCATCCGCTCGGAGAAATACTCGACCTCCAGATCGATGCGTTCGAGGAGATCCTCGCGCTTACCGCGTAAGAGCTCGCGGGCAATTGCCAAAGCCTTCGGCGGCTTGGCCGCGAGCCGCAGGGCGGCATCCCGCGCCGCGGCCTCCACATCGCCTTCGACGATCTCGTAGACGAGTCCCGACCCGCGCGCCGCCCTGGCGTCGAAACTGTCACCGAGAACCAGCAAGGCAAAAGCGCGCTGGTCGCCCATCAGCTTCGGCGCGATCAACGTGGAACCGGCCTCGGGCGTGATGCCGAGATCGAGAAATGGCGTTCTGAAAATCGAGCCGGGCGAGCAATAGGCGAGATCGCAATGCATCAGGATCGTGGTGCCGATGCCGATGGCAAGCCCGTCGACGGCGGCGATCAGCGGCTTGGAAAAGGTCGCGATGGCGCGCAGGAAATCGTGCACGTCGGTGTGACGGGTGCCGCCCTCGGCGATGGCTATGAAGTCCTTGATGTCGTTGCCGGCGGAAAAGGCTCCGGGTGAGCCGCAGATGAGCACCGCCCGAACGGCATCGTCGCCACCGGCGGCAGTCAGCGCGTCCGCCATCGCCCGGTACATGTCGCGGGTGATGGCGTTCTTCTTCTCCGGCCGATTCATCCGGATGGTGAGGACGCCGGACTGCGTGCCAGTCTGAATGAAATCGCTCATGATCGACTCCTATTGGAGAATGGCTTGGGCGGCGGCGAGGCTGGCGGCCCCGGCAATGACCTGACGCTTCAGCCCGGCCGTTTCGCCGAGCAGGTTCTCGGCCATGAAGCGGGCGAGATGGGTGCGCTCGGTGCGGCCGGTATCGGCCAGCGCGCCTTTGGCGAGATAGACGGCGCCGGCGGTAAGGCCGAACAGTCTGAGATAGGACGTCGCGCCGGCGAGCGCGGTATCCATGTCCTTGTCGGCGAGCGCTCTTGCAAGAAACGCCGTCGCCTCCTTCAGATCGTCGAGCGCTGCGGCGAGGGCATCGCCGGTGGCACCGAAATCCGCTGCGTTCCGGCCGCGCACGGCATCGACCGTCTCGGCGAGTTCGGCCAGATAGGCGCTAACTGCGGCGCCGTCCGACTGGCCGATCTTGCGGGTGACGAGATCGATCGCCTGGATGCCGTTGGTGCCCTCGTAGATCGGTGCGATCCGTGCGTCGCGCAACAGCCGCGCGGCGCCGGTCTCCTCGATGAAGCCCATGCCGCCATGCACCTGGATGCCAAGCGAGGCGACCTCGACGCCGATATCGGTGGCAAATGCCTTGGCTATCGGGGTCAGGAGATTCGCGCGCTCCTTCCAGATCCGCGCTTCGCTCGCTTCGTCGCGGGTCGCCCTCGCCATGTCGGTGGCGTGGCCGCAGGCATAGGCGATGGCACGCGCGCAACCGGTCAGCGCCTTCATCGTCAGTAGCGAACGGGCAACGTCCGGATGCTCGACAATCGGGCTCATCTGCCCCGACGGCTCGGCGCCCTTGGCGAGGCGCGTCGAACGGCCCTGACGGCGCTCGCGCGCATAATCGAGCGCCATCTGGAAAGCCGCTTCGGCGACGCCGACGCCCTGCACGCCGACCAGAAGCCGCGCATTGTTCATCATCGTGAACATGCAGACGAGGCCGCGATTTTCCTCGCCGATCAGGTAGCCGACCGCGCCGGCCTCCTCGCCGTCGATACTGCCGTCGCCGTAGATCATGGTGCAGGTGGGCGAGCCGTGGATGCCCAGCTTGTGCTCGACAGAGTGGCAAAAGACGTCGTTGCGACGGCCGAGCGACCCGTCGGCGTCGACCAGGAATTTCGGCACCAGGAACAGCGAGATGCCTTTCACGCCGACCGGTGCGTCCGGCAGGCGGGCAAGCACGAGATGCACGATGTTGTCCGTGAAATCGTGCTCGCCATAGGTGATGTAGATTTTCTGGCCGTAGATCCGGTAGCTGCCATCGTCGGCCCGCTCCGCCTTGGTCTTCAGGGCCGACAGGTCGGAGCCGGCCTGCGGCTCGGTCAGGTTCATCGTGCCGGCCCACTCGCCAGAGACGAGCTTGGCCAGATACGCCGCCTTCAACTCATCCGAACCGTGCGTCTCCAACGCCTCGACGGCGCCGACGGTCAGGGTCGGACCGAGGGCAAAGCCCATCGACGCCGAGTTCCACATTTCGAATACCGCGGCCGACAAGGATGTCGGCAAGGCCTGCCCGCCATACTCCTCCGGCCCGGTCAGGGCGTTCCAGCCGCCAGCCACCCAGTCGGCGTAGAGTTCCTTCCAGCCGGTCGGCGTCGTCACCACGCCTTCGTTCACCGACGTGCCCTCGCGATCGCCCCCCTCGGCGAGCGGCGCGATTTTTTCGCTCGCGAACCGGCCTGCCTCCTCCAGAACCGCGTCCAGGAGATCGGGCGACAGTTCGCCCAGCAGGCCTTTTTCCATCGCCGGCTCCAGATCGGCCACCTTCTTCAGGGCGAAAGCGATCTCACCGATGGGCGCCTTGTACATGGCAATCTCCTTCAAAACAGGCCGTTGAAGCGACAGGTCTCCCGACAGCAGGTAAAATCGCCTCTCTGCATCTTACGTAAAAGTCAATTCTGCGCAAGGAACCGAACTCCAGCCTCGACCATTTCCATGTAACAGCAAACAGGAGGAAGTTGATGCGGTTTGTACGCTTTGGCCACCGCGGTTCCGAGCGGCCGGGCTTGATCGATGACGACAACCGCATTCGCGACCTCTCCGAGCACGTGTCCTCGCTAGCCGGCCCCTCCCTCGACCCGGATGAACTCGCCGCATGCGGGCGCCTCGACCCTGCTTCATTGCCGCTGGTTCCCGAGGGCGTGCGCTTGTGCCGACCCGTCCAGAAGATCGGAAAGATCGTCGGGGTCGGCCCGAACTATCACGACAGCGCCAGTCTCGCGGGCTTCAAGGTCAATCCGGAGCCGACAATCTTCCTGAAGGCGGCGACAGCCGCGTGCGGTCCCACCGATCCGATCGAGCTTCCCAAGCTCTCCACACGCGTCGATTGGGGCGTGGAGCTAGCCGTCGTCATTGGCCGCGTGGCGAAATATGTCAGCGTCGAGCATGCGATGCGGCACGTCGCGGGTTTCACGCTCGCCAACGACGTCACCGAGCGCAGCTTCCAACTCCAGCGCGGCGGCCAATGGTCGAAGGGAAAGTCGCACGACACCTTCGCCCCGCTTGGTCCGTGGCTGGTTCCGCCCGACCAATTGTCGGACTACGACGCCATCGACCTTTGGCTCGACGTCAACGGGGAGCGCCAGCAGTCGGGCAATACGGCGGCCATGATCTTCAAGGTGCCGTATCTCATCTCCTATATCTCGCGCTTCATGCGCCTCCAGCCGGGCGACGTCATTCTAACCGGCACCCCTGGCGGCGTTGGCCTTTCCTACGACCCGCCTCGTTTCCTGAAAGCCGGCGACCGGGTGACGCTCGGCGCCACCGGGCTCGGGTCGCAGGATTCGACCTGTGTCAGCCTTTAGCGTCGACTGATTTTCCCATCAGCTGATCCCACCCCGCATCGGGGGTGAAACGGGGTCCGTGTTTATCCGCCAGCGCCTTCAATCTCGCGGCGATCTCATCGATGCCGCGCTTTTTGGCGTAATGGATGGGCCCGCCTCGAAACGGCGCGAAGCCAGTGCCGAAGATCATCGCCCCGTCGGCGACGTCCTCGCTCTCGACGACGCCTTCGCGGAGGCACGCCACGACCGCGTTCAGCATCGGCAGGATCAGCCGGTCGAGGATGTCCGGGTCGTCCTTGACCGAGTCCGACAGCGCCTCGATCTTCTGCTTCCTGGGCTTGCCATCGGAATCATATGCGTAGAGCCCGGCGCCGGTCTTGCGACCGAGCTTGCCATCGGCAACCATCCTCTCCAGCCAGGCCGGCGTTTCCGGAAAGTCGCTGTCCAGCCGCTCGCGCAGCGAGGCTGAAACCACGACGGCGATATCAAGCCCGACCTGGTCGGCGAGTTCGACGGGTCCCATCGGCATGCCGAAATCCTCGGCGGCGCGATCGATCCGCTCCTTCGGAATGCCCTCGTCCACCATGATCAGCGCCTCGGCCATGTACGGGGTCAGCGCGCGGTTGACGAGGAAGCCCGGCGCCGAGGCCACGGGGGCCGGCAGGCGCGATAATTCGACGGAGAAGGCGGTCGCCCGGCGGGCGGTTTCGGAGCTGATCTTGTCGTGGCTGACGATCTCGATGAGTTGCATCCGGGAGACCGGGTTGAAGAAATGCAGGCCGACGAGGCGCGACGGATCGGCGAGCCCCTCGGCGAGGCAGCGCCGAGGTATTGGTCGCCAGCAACGCCCCCTCTTTCAAGCGCGGCTCGATGTCGGCGTAAATCTTTCGCTTGAGCTCGAGTTTTTCGGGCGCCGCCTCGATGACGAGATCGTCGTGGGCGATGCCGAGACCGGCCGGGTCCGGCGTCAGACGATCCAGCGCGTCGCGCACCTTCAAGGGGTCCTTGAGCGTCGCAGTCAGCATCTTCGTCGCCGCGCGGATGGCCTTGCCGATCGGCTGTGTCGCGACATCGCCGAGCGTCACGTGAAAGCCCTCGCGCGCCGCCCAGGCGGCGATGTCGGCGCCCATGGCGCCGGCGCCGATGACATGGACGTTTTTGATCGCCGAATCGCCCTGCTTCAAACCGCGCATCGTCTCGCGCAGGAAAAACACCCGGACGAGATTCTGCGCGGTATCGGTCTCGATCAGTTCGGCGAAGCTGTCGATCTCCGCCTCCTGCATCGCCTTGGGATTGCCGCCATGGGCTTCCCAGAGGTCGATCAGCCGGTGCGGCGCCGGATAATGCTCCTTGGCGGCCTTCTCCGTCGTCTTCTTGCGCATCTGGCTGGCCGCGAGCGCGCGGGCCGGACGCAGCGAGAAGGCCTGCGTCTTGAAGCCGCCAGCGGCGGTCTTGAGCTCGTTGTAGAGCGCCGCCTGTACGGCTGTGCTCACATGCCGCTCCTCGACCACGGCGTCGACGAGGCCGATTGCCTTGGCCTTCTTCGCCGGCATTGCCTTGCCGGTCAGCATCATCGTCATCGCCTCCAGCGGGTCGGCGACGGCCGTCGACCGATAGGTGCCGCCGAGACCGGGATGCAGGCCGAGCATCACTTCCGGAAAGCCGAGGCTGGCATCCGAAACCGCGATCCGAAAGTCGCAGGCGAGCGCCAGTTCGAGCCCGGCGCCGAGGCAATGACCGTTGATCACAGCGATGGTTTTGGCCTGGACCTCGGCCAGACGGTCGAGGACCAGATGCGCTTCCTTCAGCATCCCGCGGATCTCCCCGGTCGAAGCGCCCGCGAATTGCTGGATGTCGGCTCCAGCGGCGAAGCCGGAAGGCTTTGCCGAGCGGATCACCACTGCCGAGGGCCGCTGGTCGATGATCCTGTCGACGTGCTGGGACAGTTCTTCTATGACGCTCCGGTCGATCGTGTTGACCGCCTTGCCGGGGCGGTCGAGCACAAGCCAATAGACGTAATCCTCGTCGGTCGCCGCCCGCCAGTTGCCTTGCTGCTCGGCCGCGCGGGCCGGCCCGAGTTCGAGGGCGCGATCGGAAAGTGCGTCCAGCATTCTGCCCATGGTTCTTATCTCGTCTTCTTGTTCTTGTCGGAATGCGCCGCGAGGGGTCCGGGACATCGCGGCGTCAGGTCGGGTTTCGGGCGAACAGCCGGCGCGAAGCCCCGCGCCGGCATGGTGTCTCGTCTTGCGCTCAGGCGGCTTCCAACAGCATCGCGCCACCAAGCCCGCCGCCAATGCACTCGGTCGCGATACCGCGCTTGCGGCCGAGCCGCCGCATGGCGTTGGCCAGATGCAGGGTGATGCGATTGCCGCTGGTGCCAACGGGATGACCGAGCGAAATGGCGCCGCCGTCGACATTGAGATTGGCGGGGTCGATGCGACCGCCGCGGCCTTCCAGGCCAAGCACCGGATCGACCAGTCTCGGGTCGTCAAAGGCCGCGAGGCAGGCCAGAACCTGGGTGGCGAAGGCCTCGTTCAATTCCCACAGATCGACGTCGGCCACCGTCATGTCCTGTCGCTTCAAAATCGGCGCGGTCGAAACGACCGGACCAAGACCCATGATCGAGGGGTCGAGTCCGCCCCATTCGGAATCGACGATGCGCGCGAGCGGCGTCATGCCATGCCGTTCGACCGCCTCTTCCGAAGCCAGCACGACCCAGGACGCGCCGTCGGTGATCTGCGAGGAATTGCCGGCCGTCACCTTGCCGTAGGGCCGCTCGAAGACAGGCTTCAGCTTGGCCAGCGAG
>NZ_JALHBS010000084.1 GCF_024195285.1 Aurantimonas marianensis | reverse complement strand
CCTCGCCGTCGCGGGAAAAGGCCGGCAGCATCTCGTCCTTCAGCCAGCCCTGCTTGGTGGCGTTGGCCAACCGGTTATGGCTTTCGGCCGCGTAGGTGTCCGCCTCACGCCGGGAAATGCCGAAGAGATGGGCGAGCACTTCGGCGGTCTGGCCCATATTGAGATTGGTGATCGGATCGGTGAGACCGCGCTCGAGTCCGATCACCGGCTTGAGGAATTCCGGGCGCAGACCCGTGAAGGCCTTCAGCCGGTCGGTCGTCGAGCGGGCGCCGTTGAGCGCCGCGAACCATTCGACGGCGCCACGCCTGAGGACGAGCGGCGAATGGCTCAGCGCCTCGGCGCCGCCGGCCAGCACGACATCGGCCTTGCCAAGCCCGATATAACGAAACGCCGTGTCGATCGACTGCATGCCGGAGCCGCAGTTGATCTGGACCGTGAAGGCCGGAATCTCGTCCTTGAGACCGAGACGCAGGGCGGCGACCCGCGCCGGGTTCATCTCGTCAGCCACCACATTGACGCAGCCGAGGATGACAAGATCGACAGCATCCGCCGCAAAGCTCTGCCGCATCAGCAACGGCCGGCCGCACTGGACGGCGAGGTCGACGGGCGAAAACGGCCCCGGCTTGCCGCGCGCCTTGATGAAGGGCGTACGGGCGCCGTCGACGAGATAGACCGCTCTTGTCATTATTCCGCTGCCTCGCGCTGTTCGTCCTTGCCGCCGTTCCCGGCCGGACGGTCATGTTGGGATGCGATGGGGGAAACCTCCGCCATCGGGAACGCGTCCACTGCGATGACCTTGTCCACCGCCTCCTTGGCCTCCGCCAGCCGAATGAACTCCGCGTTGGAGATCACGCCGGCCTCCCTCGCCTCCTCGGGATCGCGGACATTGGCCGCACGCAGCTTCTTTTCGATCGGCGCCGCCTCGGTCACCAGTTCGAAGGCCAGTTCCAGATCCTTGATCGGATGCTGGGCATGCCCTTCGCCGAGATAGAG
>NZ_JALHBS010000083.1 GCF_024195285.1 Aurantimonas marianensis | reverse complement strand
CTCGCTGGTCAGTTCGTCGGACGGCTCGTGATAGGGCACGCCCAGCGGGAAGGCGATGACCCGGGTCACGATCGCCGCCCAGCGCGCCGGCAGATTGTCGAGGACCCCATTGAAGGCGAGGGCCATGCGATTGTAGCCCTTCGCCATGATGTACTCGACCAAGGGCTTGTCCGCCTCGGGGCGCCCCTCGGTCTCGAACCGCTTCAGGACGGCACCGAGCAGATAGAGTTCGGAAAGAATGTCGCCGAGCCGCGCCGACAGCATTTCCTTGCGCTTGAGCGCGCCGCCGAGCGTGAGCAGCGACAGATCGGACAGGAGGGCAAAGGCCGAGGCATAGCGCGACAATTGCCGCCAGTGGCTGGTGAAGGCCGCGTTCCTCGGCGCCGGAGCCGCGAGACCGCCGGTCCAGCCGCGCACGAAGCTGCGCAACGCGTTCTTGGCCGAATGACCGACATGCGCCCAGAAATGCTTGTCGAAGTCTGCCAGCCCCTTCTCCTCGTCCTCCTCGGACAGGGCGAGAAGTTCCTTCAGCATGTAAGGATGGGCGCGGATCGCCCCCTGCCCGAAAATCATCAGATTGCGGGTGAGGATGTTGGCGCCCTCGACCGTAATGCCGATCGGCACCGACCGGTACTGAGCGGCGAGGTAATTCTTCGGCCCATCGATGATCGCCTTGCCGCCATGGATATCCATGGCCCGCTCGACCGATTCGCGCATGCGATAGGTCGCATGCGCCTTCATGATCGCCGACACCACCGACGGCTTGTGGCCTTCGTCCAGCGCCGCGACGGTCAGCCGGCGGGCGGCATCGATCAGATAGGCGTTGGCGGCGATGTCGGCGAGCGGTTGCTGGATGCCCTCGAACATGCCGATCGGCACGTTGAACTGGGTGCGCACCCTTGCATAGGCGCCGGTGGTGCGTGCGCAAACCGCGGCCGCGGCGGAGGATTGCGAGGGCAGCGAGATGCCGCGACCGGCGGCAAGCGCCGTCATCAGCATCGTCCAGCCCTGGCCGATCTGATCCGGTCCGCCGAGAATCCAGTCGAGCGGAATGAACACGTCGTCGCCGTAGAGCGGGCCGTTCTGGAAATAGGTTAACAGCGGGACATGTCGGTCGCCGTGGCGAACGCCCTTGGTCGCGGTGGGCAGCAGCGCGACCGTGATGCCGAGATCCTCGCCCTTGCCGAGGTGGTTCTGCGGATCGAACATCTTGAAGGCGAGGCCCATCACCGTCGCGACCGGGCCGAGGGTGATGTAGCGCTTGTGGAAATTCAGCCGGATGCCGAGAACGCGCTCGCCCTCGTGCTCGCCATATTCGACCATGCCGGTGTCGAGCATCGCGGCTGCGTCGGAGCCGGCCTCCTGCGAGGTCAGGCCGAAGCACGGGATCTCGCGTCCGTCGGCAAGACGCGGCAGCCAGTAATCGCGCTGTGCCTGCGTGCCGAAATGCAGCATCAATTCGCCCGGCCCGAGCGAATTCGGCACCATCACGGTGACGCCGGCAACGACGGAACAGGACGAGACTTTCCGCACCACTTCGGAATGGGCGGTGTTGGAAAAGCCCAGGCCGCCGTATTCCTTCGGGATGATCATGCCGAAGAACTTGTTCCGCCGCAGGAAATCCCAGACCTCCGGCGGCAGGTCGCGATCCTCGGAGACGAGCTTCCACTCGTCGATCATGGCGCAGAGTTCGCCCACCGGACCGTCGAGAAACGCCTGCTCATCCGGTGACAGCCGCGCCGGCGGCATGGCTAGCAACTTGTCCCAGTCGGGGTCGCCTGTAAAAAGTTGGCCGTCCCACCAGACCGTGCCGGCGTCGATCGCCTCGCGCTCGGTCTCCGAGATCGGGGGCATGACGCCCTTGGCCCATCGATAGATTGGCCGCGTCAGCTTGTCCTGACGAAATGACATGGCTTCGCTCCGGGGTTGGCGGCTCTCGTTAAGGATGAATGTATGGCCGCGCCGATGGTTTCCCAGCGGCGCGCGCCGACATTTCCCGCATTTTACGTAAAGGTCAACAAGCGGTCGCGAGCGATGCGCCCTTTACGCCGCTTGCTCGCAGGACCGATCGGCGCGATGCGGCGGATGGAGGATCAGGCGCTTTCGGTCATAATGGCCCGGTGGCCGATGTCGGACCGCCAGAACCCTTCTTTCCAATCGACGGCCTCGACGGCCTCATAGGCGCGGCGCGCGGCTTCCTTCACGCTGGCGCCGGTGGCGGTGACGGCAAGGACCCGCCCGCCGACGGCCAGCAGCCGGTCGCCGTCGCGTTGCGTCCCCGCATGGAAGATCCGGGTCGTCTCGCTCGCGGCCGGCAAATGGCGGATGACGGTGTCCTTGGCATGGGCACCGGGATAGCCCTCCGAGGCCATGACGACGGTCAGAGCACGCTTTTCCGACCATTGCGGCAGAATGGCCGGAACCTCCCCCATCGCGGCGGCAAGAAGGAGGGGCAGCAGGTCGCTTTCGAGCCGCATCATCAGCACCTGGCATTCGGGGTCGCCGAAGCGGACATTGTATTCGATCAGCTTCGGACCGGACTCGGTCAGCATCAGTCCGGCATACAGGACGCCCTTGAACGGGGTTCCGGCCGCCTTCATCCCGGCGAGGGTCGGCTCGACGATCTCGCGCATCGTCCGGCGTACCATCGCCTCGCTCATCGGCAGCGCCGGTGAATAGGCGCCCATGCCGCCGGTGTTCGGGCCGCGGTCCCGGTCGAAGGCGCGCTTGTGATCCTGTGCCGTGCCGAAGAACAGCGCGCGCTCGCCATCGCAAATGCAGAACAGGCTCGCCTCCTCGCCCTCAAGGAACTCCTCGATGACGACCTGCGCACCGGCTCCGCCGAAATCGCCCGCAAAGCATGCGTCGATGGCCGCAAGCGCGTCCTGGCGCGTTTCGGCGACGGTGACGCCCTTGCCGGCGGCGAGCCCGTCCGCCTTGATAACGATCGGCAGGCCGCCGGCCTGGATATAGTCGCGCGCGGCGACCGCATCGTCGAAGCGACGGTAGCGGGCCGTCGGAATGTCGTGGCGAGCGCACAAATCCTTGGTGAAGCCCTTCGAGCCCTCGAGCCGCGCGGCGTCGGCGGAGGGACCGAACACGGGAATGCCGGCGGCGGCAAGGCTATCGCCAAGCCCGGCGACAAGCGGCGCCTCGGGACCGACGATCACCAGGCCGATCGTGTTGGAGCGGCAGAACGCCACGACATCGGCATCATCCGCGATGTCGAGTTCGACGCACTCGGCATGCTCGGCGACGCCCGGATTACCGGGCGCGGCGTAGAGTCGGCCAAGATCGGGCGATTGCGCGATTTTCCAGGCAATCGCGTGTTCGCGGCCACCGCCGCCGATGAGAAGAACATTGGTCGTCATGGCTTCGCCCCCGCCAGCGCAGTTTCGCCGCCCAGGCCGGCCGACAGGCGCCGATTACGGGTGGGCGACGGCCGCGGTCAAGTTCGGCGAAGCGATACTTATGAGTTGATAATGCGAAAACCCCTTGACTGCGGCCTTTTGGCCATCAATCTCGTGCCATGTCGAATCTGAAAGGAAGCCTCGCGGACCAAATCGACCGCGTGGCGGATGCGCCATCGAACAACTGGGTCTACCGCACCTTGCCGCGCGGCATCTGGCCCTATGCCCAACTGGCGCGCTGGGACCGGCCGATCGGCTGGCAACTGCTGCTGTGGCCCTGCTGGTGGGCGGCGGCGCTGGCACCGCAAGCGGTGCAGACGGGCGCTGTCCACACCGGGCTTCCCAGCCTTTGGCAGCTCTTCCTCTTTCTGGTCGGCGCGATCACCATGCGCGGTGCGGGGTGTACCTATAACGATCTTGTCGACGAGAAGATCGATACGCTCGTCGCGCGCACAAGGTCGCGTCCGCTGCCGTCCGGCCGGGTTTCGCGGTTCCAGGCCAAGCTGTTTCTGGTCGTGCAGGCGCTGGTCGGACTCCTGGTTCTGATCCAGTTCAACCTTTTCACGGTTTTTCTCGGTATCGCGTCGCTGGGCGTGGTGGCGATCTATCCATTCCTGAAGCGCTTCACCGACTGGCCGCAGCTCGGCCTCGGCCTCGCCTTTTCCTGGGGCGCGCTGATGGGATGGGCGGGTTATTGGAGCACGCTGTCGCTCGCCGCCGTCCTGCTTTACGCCGGCAGTATTCTCTGGACCATCGGCTACGACACGATCTATGCCCATCAGGACAAGGAGGACGACGCGCTGGTCGGCGTCCGTTCGACGGCGCGGCTGTTTGGCGAACGAACCAGACTCGCGCTGACGGTCCTTTATCTCGGAGCGATCACTCTGTTCGCCGGCGCCTTCATGCTGACCGGCCCGGCCACGGGCGGCGGACCCGCATGGCCCGCCTATGCGGGCCTTGCCGCCGGAGCCTTCCAGATGATCTGGCAGATCCGCACGCTCGACATCGACGATGCGGACCAGTGCCTGAGGCTGTTCAAGTCGAACACGGTGTTCGGCTGGATCATCTTTTTCGGCCTTATCTTCTCGGCCTTGTGGGCGCTGTCTTTCCCGCTGACGACGGTATAACCCCCGGACGCCAGCTACTGACGCGCAATGATCTCCTCGCCGGCGACGACCATGCGCATCCCGAGCCCGCCGGGCTTGCGTCGCGCCAGGAAGCGCGGCCGGCGCTGGCGGTTGGGCGAGCGGCGACGCGGAGCGGGTGCCGCGGCCCGGATATGCCCAAGAGTTTCTTCGAGAGTGCGCAACGCGCCGTCCGCCTCGATCATCAGCATCGGCAGATTGAACAGTTCCGCCCAGCCGCGCCAGTCGGCGGCCACATCGTAGAGATCGCTGGCGACCAGCAGCGGCACGGTGCACCGCGGGTCGTGATGATGAAGCTCGAGCGTGACCGTCACCTCGCCGGTGCCGTCTTCCATCGCGCGGGCGGCGACGCCCCGGAAGGCCCGCGGCGGCAGCGCGATCGAAACCGGCAGTCCGGATTTCTGCAACCGGCGATGCACGACGGCGCCGCGGCGGTCGACCTTGTAGGTGATCAATTCCCCGTCCTCGACCATTTCGATCGTCTGGCGACGATCCGACGCCGCCGGATCGAGGCGGACCGGAACATTCGCCCATTCGGGCTTGATCGCGAGCGGGTTGGGAGCAATGCTCATGAAATGACGCCTTCTGCCTCTCCTGAGAGCCGATATTTCGGTCTCTGCCTCGTGCCGATGTGACCCCGGCCTTGGATAGGATGAGAATAAGGGCGTCGCCTTGAAGTCGCGCTAAGAAAGTCGGTTAAGTCTTCATGACATCGAAGACGGTTAGCAAGTCGAAAACTTGAACCAAATCTAAACCAGCTTGCCTGGATTTAATATATTGTCAGGGTCGAAGGCCGCCTTGAGCCGCCGCATCAAATCGATCTCGACCCCCTCCTTGGTCCGCGCGAGTTCGTCGCGCTTCAGCTGGCCGATGCCGTGCTCGGCGGAAAAGCTGCCGTCCAGATCGCGAACGATGCCGTGGACGAGCTCGCTGATCTCGTGCCAGCGGGCGAGAAAGGCGTCCTTATCGGCACCGACAGGCTGGGAGACATTGTAGTGGATGTTACCGTCGCCAAGATGACCGAACGCAATGACCCGGGCCTGCGGAATCGCCTCGAGCACGGCCTTGTCGGCAGCGGCGAGAAATTCAGGAATACAGGCGACCGGAATGGACACGTCATGCTTGATCGATCCGCCCTCGGGCTTCTGGGCCCAACTCAACTCCTCGCGCATGATCCAGAATGCGTTAGCCTCGGCCAGCGATTTGGCGATCGCGGCATCGGCGACGACATGATTCTCGAAGCCGGATTCCAAGATACCTTCCAGCGTCTCGCGCGCGTCGCCTTGTGAACGCCCCGAGGAAACCTCCATGAGAACATACCAGGGATGTGGCGTCTCCAGCGGGTCGCGGGAGCCGATCGTATGGCGGAGCGTGAACTCCAGGCCCAGACGCGGAATCAACTCGAAGGCGGTCAGCTGCGATCCGGCCCGGCGTTCCGCCGCTTGCAGCAGAGTCAGGGCGGCATCTGGCGACGCCAGCCCGACATAGGCGACTTCGCGACCGGCGGGCTTGGGAAACAGCTTCAGCACGGCGGCGGTGATGATCCCGAGCGTTCCCTCCGACCCGATCAGCAAATTGCGGAGATCGTAGCCGCGGTTGTCCTTTTTCAAACGCCGCAGCCCGTGCAGCACCTCGCCGGATGCCAGCACCGCCTCGATTCCGAGACAAAGGTCGCGTGTGTTGCCATAGGCCAGAACACCGGTACCGCCGGCATTCGCGGCGAGATTCCCCCCGATCTGGCAGGAGCCCTCCGATCCGAGCGATAGCGGAAACAACAGGTCTGCCTCGTCCGCCGCCTCCTGGATACGCTTGAGGACGACGCCCGCCTCGACGGTTGCCGTACGGCCGATCGGGTCGACGTCGCGGATCCGGTCAAGCCGCGACAGGCTGACCAGGACCTCGCACGGCGAGCGCGGCGACTGACCGCCGACAAGGCCTGTGTTGCCGCCCTGCGGCACGATCGGCGTCCGCGTTTCGCTGGCGAGCCGCATGATCGCCGCGACCTCCGCTACATTGCCCGGCCGCAGCACCAGCGCCGCGCGGCCATGAAACATGTCGCGCGGCTCGTTAAGGTAGGCCTCCATGAGATCGGCGTCCCGCAAAGCGTTGCGGTCGCCGACGATCGCCGCGAAGCGGGCAATCAGAGCGTCGGGCAGTCGGTGTTCAGCGTCTTGCATAGGATCGAGACATAAAAGGTCGGCGACGATCCGTCGAGCCGTGGCGAGATTTCTACGCCCGTGGCGCGGCGGCGCGACAAAGCCGGTCGTTGATCGCCTCGCCGAGGCCTTCCCGCGGTATCGGCGCCACCGCGATGCGCCCGATCTCCGGCCGGTCGAAGCGGGCCAGCGCCGCGAACAGATTCGCCGCCGCCTCGCGCAGATCACCGGACGGGCTGAGATTGACGATCGCGGCCGCCTGCGCCGCGCCGGCGATCGACGACGCATCACCGAAGGCGATCAGGTACTCGCCGAGCTCGACATGCTCGACGTCGAGCCGTACCGCGCCGTGCGGCGCGTAGTGGGAGCGAAGCTGGCCGGGTGCCTCGATGCCTGAACCCGCATCCGGCCCGACCACGGCGAGCCCCGTCGCGTCCCTCAGCGCGTCCCGCCCGACGAGCCCGGCGCGCAGCAGCACCAGGCGGTCCCGCTTCGGCTTGACGATGGTCGATTCCAGCCCGAGTTCCGATGGGCCCGCGTCGAGAATCAACTCGATCCGGCCGCCGAGGCCACGCATCACCTGGCCCGCGCTGGTGGCGCTGACCCGCCCCGAGGGATTGGCGCTCGGGGCCGCGAGCGGGCGGCCCAGACGCGCGATGATATCGCCGGCGATCCCCTTTGGTTGACGTAGCGCCACGGTGGCAAGTCCGCCGGTGGTCAGGGGATGGACCGGTGTTGCCTCCGCCTGCGGCAGGACAATCGTCAACGGTCCCGGCCAGAAGCGCGCCGCGAGCCCCCGCGCGATGTCGTCCATGACAGCCAGTCGCGCCGCCATATCCAAGTCGCTGACGTGGCAGATGAGCGGATTGAAGCGGGGACGGCCTTTCGCCTCGAAGATGCGCGCGACGGCCTCGCCATTGGTGGCGTCAGCGGCCAAGCCGTAAACCGTCTCGGTCGGCAGGCCGACGAGACCGCCCGCTCGCAGGCAAGCGACCGCGCGTTCGACCGCGTCGTCGCCGCCGGCGGACAGGCAGATCGTTCCGATCGAGCCGGCCTCGGTTCGGCCTGTACCGGTCGGTACTACATCAACTGCGCCGCGTTCAGGTGTCATGGCCGGCTTCCAGACAGGACAAGCGGCCTCGCGGACCGGAGGCCGTCGCAAACAAGAAAAGGGCAGTGGTTTTCGCCACTGCCCTTTTTCGTCTTTACCGGAACCGGAAGCGGCTCGCCAGAGCTTAGTTGGCGGGCGCCGGCTGTTCCGGCGTGTCCGTCTCGGGCGCCGGCTGGACGTCGACGGTCGGAACCGTGACCGTCTTTTCCTCCGTGCCGACGTCGACATCGCCAGTCGTGACCTCTGCCTCGGGCATCTGACCGCCCTCGACGCTGACTTCCGGCAACTCGCCTTCCTGAGTCTGATCAACATTGATCATCGTGAAGGCGAACCAGACGACGATCAGGAGAACGATGATACCGACGACCCAGCCAATTGTTCTATTCATTCCAAGCACCCGTCATTTAACCTGTGAGCAAAATTGTTCGGGGCCGAAACGGTTGCGAATGGCTTTGGTTCCCTCGGTTCCAGAAAAATCTTCGTGATCGCCGAAAAAGCGACCAGGCGCGTTCAGCGCGTCGCTTCGAATGCCGTGACGATGCGGCGGGCCGGCATATCGAGCCCGGCAAAGCGCTGCCCCGCCACAGTCCCCGCAACGCGCGGTCCACGGCCGGCGCCTTCGGCGCCCAACTGCGAGAGCACCCGCGCGGGCATCGGAAGGGCGCCGGCCTTCTTCGCCGCTTCGGCCGCCTTGACGATCTCGACGAAGCGCGAGCGCTGTCGCGCGTCAAATGCGGCACTCTCCTCGCCAGCGCCGGCGGGCCTCGCCTCGTCCGTGCGCGTCGCCGCTTTGGCCCGACCGATGAACAATCGATCGACTTCGTTGGCGGCATAGGCCACAGCCTCCCGCAGGGCGGCGAGATGGCCATGGAATTCGCGCGCTGCTTCACCCGATGGCACCACCGTTGAGGAGACGGCGACAGGGGCGGCGGTCACATCAGCCACAAGCGCTGGCTTGTCAGTCTTCGTTTCGCCACGGGCAACGGTGGTCAAGAGTTGCAGCGGATCCAGCCGCGCGTGCTGCTCAGCCGGAGCATAGGCGGCGACCCGCGTGTCCGTCGTCGGCTTGGCCCGCGGCTTGGGCAGGGTCGTGGCGGCTGCCCCCGTCGCCGCAGCAACCTTTGCCACCTCCGTCTTGGTGGTCTCGTCCAGCGACGCGATCATCATCGCCGGATCGTCGGCTTCCGGCGCGCGCTCGATCAGTTCGTTGAACGGCCAGGCGGCCTTGAGCCCGGCGACGTCCATCGTCGAGACATTGACGTCGATGTCGGTCTTGGCGCCCTTCACCCGGTACGGACAGCTGCGGCTGTCGCAGTTGTGCATCGAGGAGAACTGCCACAGGGCGTAGCTCGGCCAGGTCTCCTCGGGGAACTTGCCGGTGATGTCGTCGCGGTAGCGCGCGTACCAGAGCGGCAGGCGCGACAGCAGCGGATATTTGGCCTTGTTGTCGGAGACGTATTTGGCGGTCGAGCCATTGGTGTAGAGCACCGGATAGCGGCCGGTGCGAATCTTGATCTGGTCGGCGAAGATCTCGGCGTCGGCGAGGCTCATCCACTCGTCGGAATTGTCCTCGATGTCGAGAGCGATCAGATCGTCCTCGGCCGGCTCGGCGAAATCGACGAAATGGTCGGCCTGCTCACGCGGATTGCCCGGACGGCCGAGATGATAGGCGCCCCAGAGAAGCCCCTTCATCTTCGCCATCTCGCGGCGGGTCATGTAGAGTTCCTTGGTGACCGAATATTTCCACCAGCGGTTCTTGCACAGCTTGTACTCGTCCCCGTCAGCCTTGCCGCAGTTCCACTCCGGCGGCAATCCGTCCGAGGCCTTGTTGATGAAGCCCGCGATGCGCTCGTCCGAGCTCAGTTCCTGCCAGTTGATCGGATTGAACTCATAGGCATCGATCACGAGCGCCTTGTCCTCCGATTTCCACGGCGCCTTCCATTCGGCATGGGCCGAACCGGTGATCAGCAGCATGCCCGCGACGATGGCGCAGGCAAATTTCGCGGCAGCCGTCGCAACGGCGCTGGGCTTCGTCATTCGCTGGTTTCCCCTCGAAGTCGCTCGAAGTCTCAAATGCGGGCCGGCCCCCTGAACCCTAAGGTTCAATTCCGTCCCAAGCGGCTAGGTGCAGCTATTCCCTTCAAATCGGGCGGGTTCCGGGCAAGGTCGATCACGAAATGTTACAGCCCTGCCGCCAATGAACCCTGACGCAAAGACCTGACCAATTTGCCACAAAAGCCTGCGATTCCGTAGCTTTTGGTAAATGATTGGTTAACGAGGGCGGCCGCTGACTGGTTCTGACGTCGGCGGATCGACCTCGCGAGCCCCGCCACCGCCCCATTTCGCCGGTCGAATTGCCGGCGATTGTGGATTTTCGGTCAGCCTGCGATCTTGCCGAAATCGGCGACCTTGCGCGTCGCCGCGCGGATGCGGGCGAGCAGCGCCAGCCGGTTGGCGCGGACGGCCTCGTCCTCGGCATTGACCAGCACCTTGTCAAAAAACGCATCGACGGGAATGCGCAAATCGGCGAGCGCGGCCATGGCATGCGCGTAATTCTCGATGGCCAGCGCTTCTTCCAGCTCGATCTCGGCCCGGTCGACGGCGCCGGCCAGGACCCTTTCCTCGTGTTCGGTCAGGAGGTCGAGATCGACGACCTCGGCGACGCGGGTGCCCTTCTTCTCCTCGGCGGCGAGGATGTTCGCCGCGCGGCGATAGCCGGCGAGAAGGTTCTGGCCGTCATCCGAGTCGAGGAATTTGCCCAGCGCCTCGACCCGGCGGGTGATGTCGAGAAGGTCGTCGTTGGGGGCGGCTCCCTCGCCTTGATGGGAGGCAGAAGGCGTCCCTTCGGATGCTGACGCATCCGACCCCTCACCCGGCCGCCGCTTCGCGTCGTCCACCCTCTCCCCATCGGGGCGAGGAATGGCGCCCTTTTCGTCGCCGTCCGCAATTCTCTTGTCGTTATCGTATCCGGTCGAGGCGCCAGTCGGCGCAGACCTGTTCTTCTCCCCGACGGGGAGAAGGTGCCCCGGAGGGGCGGATGAGGGCGGGGCGCCAGCCGACAGCACCGCATCGACAAGGTCGTGCCGTGCGCCCTGGTCGCGGAGTTGGACCTTCAGACGGTCGTGGAAGAAGGAAAGCAATTCACTTGGCAGATTCGAGAGAGAAGGCAGAATGAATAGTGCCTTTGGCCCAATCGTCCGATCGTGCCCCTTTTTGTATGAAATGTCCGAAGGATTCTCCGATGCTATAGGCGCGACAAATCCGTCCCACGCCGGATCACCTCTGCTTAAGGCAATTGGCCCTGCCCTTTGCCCATACTCGTCAACTCCGGGCTTGAGCAGAAGGTAATGAACGAATTGCTCGCTGTCGGGCATACGCCAATAGATGTCGTACCGGGCGACTAGCGTGATTAGGACCTTTCCGTAAGCATCATCGACCAACGGCGCGATAGGCAGCCGTAACCTGTTCTCCACCACGACCCTGATCACGCCCAGCGCCGCCCTTCTGAGCGCATAAGGATCCTTCGACCCCGTCGGTTTCTCGTCGATCGCCCAGAAGCCGACCAGCATGTCGAGCTTGTCGGCGAGCGCCACGCACACCGCGACGGGATCGCTCGGGACCGTGTCCGTCGGCCCCAGCGGCTTGTAATGCTCCTCGATCGCCGCCTGGACGCTCGGATGCTCGCCCTGCAGCGCGGCGTAATAGCGGCCCATCAGCCCCTGCAGCTCGGGAAACTCGCCGACCGCCTCGGTGGTGAGATCGGCCTTGGCCAGCACCGCCGCGCGTTTCGCCAGCGCCGCCAGTTCGTCGGCCGAAACCGCTTCGCCGCCGAGCGTGGCGCCATCGGAATAGAGCGTCCGGGCGATATCCTCGGCCAGTGCCGCGATGCGCTGAACCCGTTCGCCCTGCGTGCCCAGCTTGGCATGGAACGTCACGTCCAGCGCATCGAGCTTGGCCATGCGCTGGTCGAGCGGCTTTGTCAGGTCGAGGCCGAATTTTTCCGCCGAGGGCTTGAGGCTGTCGATATCCGGCAGATCGGCCTGGTCGGTCTGCCAGAAATACAGGGCGTCCGACAGCCGCGCCCGCACCACCTTGGCGTTGCCGCTGGCGATCGCCGCGCCGCCGTCGCTCGCCTCGATATTGGCGACGAGGATGAAGTGGTTGGACAGCTTGTTGTCGCTCACGCCGGTCTGCTGCGCAGACGGCTCCGCGAGTGCGCCCTGACCGGGCGACGGCCGGTCGGCCTTGCGAGCCTCCGGCTCGACCGAACCCTGCGGCCGCAGCACGAAGCACTTCTGGTTGGCTTTGATGGTGGAGCGGATGATTTCCGGCGGAATCTCGAGAAATTCCGGCTCGAACTCGCCCATCAGCGTCACCGGCCATTCGACCAGACCCGCCACTTCCTCCAGCAGCCCGTCATCCGGCACCACTTCGAGGCCCCTGGCGAAGGCGAGGTTTTCCGCGTCGTGGCGAATCATGTCCTTGCGCCGCTCGGCGCCGAGCAGGACGAAGGCTTTTTCGAGCTTCGCCGCGTAATCGTCAAAGCGGCGGACGGTGATCTCCTCCGGGGCGTGAAACCGGTGGCCCCGCGTGGTGTTGCCGGCCTTGATGCCGTGGACCGAAAAATCGACCACCACCGGCTCCTCGGTCTCCGGGCCGAAGGTGCACAGGATCGATTGCAACGGCCGCACCCAGCGCAAGGACCCCGGCTCGCGCGAGGCTGGGCCCCAGCGCATGGATTTCGGCCAGGGAAAGTCGCGGATGATGGTCGGCATCGCCTCGGCGATGATCGCCTCGGCCGGCCGGCCGGGCTTCTTGATCGTCGCGACGTAGAAATCGCCTTTCTTCGGGTCCGAGTGGATCTCGGCTTCGTCGATCGACGCCAAGCCGGCGCCGCGCAGGAACCCGTCGATGGCCTTTTGCGGCGCGTCGGCGCGCGGTCCCTTGCGCTCCTCGACGACGTCCTTGGAGCGCGCCTCGACACCGCGAATGTCGAGGGTCAGACGCCGGGGCGTCCAGTATTCCCGCGCGCCCTCATAGGTGAGGCCCGCTTCCACCAACGCGTCGGTGACCAGCTTCTTCAGGTCGCCCGCCGCCTTGCGCTGCATGCGGGCCGGGATTTCCTCGGAGCGGAGTTCAAGCAGAAGGTCGGGCATCAGTGTCTCTCCACCCGCATGCCGTTCGCCTGGTTGCGCTTCCTCGCGCCGATGGCGCTGCGGGAGCGCGGGCGGGCGGGAATCTCTTCGAAGCGGAGTTCAAGCAGAAGGTCGGGCATCAGTGTCTCTCCACCCGCATGCCGTTCGCCTGGTTGCGCTTCCTCGCGCCGATGGCGCTGCGGGAGCGCGGGCGGGCGGGAATCTCTTCGAAGCGGAGTTCAAGCAGAAGGTCGGGCATGGCTCGGCATTTCTCCACCCTCCGCTCAATGGGGAGGGTCGGCGCATCAGCGCCGGGGTGGGATGGAATGAACAGTCGAGAGCCCCCCGCCCGCCGCTTCACGGCGACCTCCTCACCAGGGGGAGGTTGGGAGCATGATCATCGATCGTCCCGCATTTGGCGACGCTCTTCGACCACAGCAAAGATCGTGTCAAGGACAGCACCCCGTTCAAGCCGGACCTCGTCGTTCCAGAAGCGCAACACCCGGTAGCCCTGCGAGCCTAGCCAGGCATCCCGCTTGCGATCCTTTGCCGATCGCTCTGCCATGCCATGCTGGGCGCCGTCGACCTCGATGATGAGACGAAGTCGGCGAGGTAAGGGCCGATCACCACCTGCCGATGGAAATGGCCGCCCTCACCCGGGATCGCGCGGATACCGCGCCAAAGGTGCTCCTCCAGCGCGGTTGTCTGCGCGGCGATGGCGCGTCGCGCGCGATGCGCCTTCGCCTGGAGGCGGGTCATCGCCATGACTGCGACGCCCGACGCGCCTCAGATCGCGCCGCTCAGCGTGTCGCAGGCGCCGAAATCGCCGCTCTCGAAGCCGCGCCGGAACCATGTCTGGCGCTGCTGCGACGTGCCGTGGGTGAAGCTGTCCGGAACGACCGTCCCCTGGCTGCGCTTTTGCAGCGTGTCGTCGCCGATCTGCTGGGCCGCGTTCAGCGCCTCGTCGATGTCGCCGGGCTCCAGATAGCCGGCCTGCTTGCTGCCATTCGCCCAGATGCCGGCATAGCAGTCGGCCTGCAACTCGACCCGCACCGACATGGCGTTCGCCTCCGCCTCGCTCATGCGTGCGCGCGCCTGGTGGAACTTCGGCAGGACACCGGTGAGGTTCTGGATGTGATGGCCGACCTCGTGGGCGATGACATAGGCCTGGGCGAAATCGCCCGGCGCGCCGAGCTGGTTGCGCAGCTGGTCGAAAAAGCCGAGATCGATATAGAGCTTGGAATCGGACGGACAGTAGAACGGCCCGGTCGCCGCTCCGGCGATGCCGCAGGCCGAATTCACCCGGTTGGTGAACAGAACCAGCGTCGGCGCCGGATAGGTTTCGCCGGCCTCCCGGAAGCGCTGACTCCAGACATCCTCGGTGTCTGCGAGAACCGTCGCGACGAAATCGTCGGTCTCGTCGGCGGTGCCCGCCACGCCCGGCCCGGAGCTCTGGCTGGTCTGGACACCGCCGCCGCCGCCATCCGCCATGCCGAGAAGCTGCAACGGGTTGATGCCGAAGCCGAGCCACAGCACCAGCGCGACGATGATGAAGCCGATCGTACCGCCGCCGCCGGCCCGGATCGGCAGACGCAACCCGCCGCCGCGCCGGCCGAAGCCGCCGCCAGAGCCCCGTCTGTCCTCGATGTTGCTCGACTGCCTGCGTCCGCGCCACTGCATGATGCCGCCCTTTGATCCTTGCCCGGCGGCATCAAGCCAGAATGCGCCGCCTGCGTGTCCCTTGGCGGGCGATATAGGGCACAGTTCGACATTGCCATGCGATCGAGCAGGATGGCTGTTTCCAACTCCGCCGGGCACGCTGGAAAGAGTCGTGTCACTTCTGAGGGGCGGGCGTCATCCAGCCAAGCATCGCGCCGCCCGGGTCCTGAACCGTCGCGATGCGGCCGACGCCGGGCACGTCCCACGGCTCCTTGGCGATCGTCGCCCCCGCGTCGCGGGCCTTGGCCACGCGTGCATCGACATCGTCGACCGCGAGATAGCTCATCCACATTTCGGGCGCACCGTCGAAGGCCGGCCCCGACATGGTGAAGATGCCGCCGACACGGTCCTCGCCCTCCGTGCAGAGCCAATAGGTTCCGGCATCGGGCATTTCCATGCCCTCGAACGTCCAGCCGAGCGTCTGGCCGTAGAACGCCTTGGCCTTTTCGGCGTCACGCGTCATCAATTCGTTCCAGTAGAAATGCCCGTGCGCTGTCATCTTCGACCTCCCTCGGCAATCATTGCGGTGTCCACCGGCAAGGGGCCGATTGAAGCATACGCTGCCTTCATCCGCATGGCACGACGTCGTGAAGGCGGCGAAGCCGGAAGGTCGCCGGTCACGAGTCCGGGCGGCGTCCGAATGAAGGCGTGGTGCCCCAGAGCATCGGACCAAAAAGTGGAATCCGGTTTTTGGATTATTCCGATGCTCAATCAAAGTGTGAGAGCGTCCTTTGTGCGTCCGGATGGACGCACGGCGCTCGGCCCTGAACCGCCGGACCATCACGCGAAATCGGCGACCCGGTTCCGCCGGCCGTAAGCTTCGTTTAGGACTACAGCGTTCCGCCGAGAGCGGCAGTCCGTTCCGAGGGGACGGATTGGCGTGCCCTTCCTCGTTCCCTTGCCCGACATGACCGAATTCCGCGCGATGAAGAGAACCGCAAGCCGCCGGGAACCGCCGGGCCGCGACGGCCTCAGTCCGCCCGACCGCGGCGCTTTCACGGGCGGATGGCGATGAGCGCGGTACGCGGCTGGCTGGCCAAAGCCCTGGAGCCTCTCGCACCGAAGCGCTTCGCCTATGCGCGCTTCGCGCTGGCGCTCGCGATCGGCCTTCTCGGCGCCGTCGTCTTCCTGCGTCTGTCGCTGCCGCTGCCCTGGATGCTTGGACCGCTTGCCGCGTGTCTCGGCGCCTCGCTCCTGCGATTGCCGGTCACGGTGCCCGGCATCGTGCGGCCTCCCATGACCATGCTCGTCGGGGTGCTGCTGGGAGCGAGTTTCACGCCAGGCATGGTGGCCGGAATCGCCGACTGGCTGCCGAGCCTCCTCGGCCTGATGGTCTTCCTCCTGGTCGCGGCGGCGGCCTGCGTCACATATTTCTACCGTGTCGCCGGCTTCGATCTTCCCACCGCCTATTTCGCCGGCAT
Source organism: Aurantimonas marianensis (assembly GCF_024195285.1). Taxonomy (GTDB): domain Bacteria; phylum Pseudomonadota; class Alphaproteobacteria; order Rhizobiales; family Rhizobiaceae; genus Aurantimonas; species Aurantimonas marianensis. The sequence goes on along the minus strand of NZ_JALHBS010000083.1, from coordinate 3,206 downwards.
GCCCGGTGGCTTGATCGAGATGGTGACCCTCGGCCAGGCCAAGGGCGGCGATCCGCGTATCATCGCCCTGATCCATTCCAGCCGCATCATGCTGATCGTCTTCTCGCTGCCGTTCGTCCTCGACGTGGTAACCGGCGAAAAGGTGATCGCCCGGCCGACGAACGGGCTGTCCGTCTTCGACGCGCCGTGGTCGGTGGAGGTGTGGCTGGTCGTGACCGGGCTGGTCGGGATCGTCCTGGGACGAATGCTGCGACTGCCCGCGCCCTATCTGATGGGACCGATGCTGGCCAGCGCCGCCGTACACCTCACTGGCATCACCGAGTTCCGCCCGCCCTACGAGTTGGTGGCGGCCGCGCAGCTCGTGCTCGGCACCGCCCTCGGCTGCCGGTTCGCCGGAACCCGGCTGACCGAAATCGCACGAATTCTAGGGCTCGCTCTGGGCTCGACCGCAATCTTGCTGTCGATCACCCTCGGTTTTTCGCTGGGACTGAACCGGCTGATCGGATTGCCGGTCCTCGACCTGCTGCTAGCCTATTCCCCCGGCGGCCTGACCGAAACGAGCCTGATCGCGCTGGCCCTCCATGTCGAGGTGGCCTTTGTCGCGACCCACCACGTCACCCGGGTTTTCCTGGTGATGACCACGGCCGGTCTGGTGTTTCGACTGGTGGAGAAATTTCGCGGGCCGAGCTGACGGCAAGGCTCATCCCGCACGCGCCGCAAAAGGGAGTGCCGGTGCGCATGGCTGGGCGAACGGCGCTTTCCGCGCCAGACTGGCGGCTGCGATTCGACAATGAGACGATAACGGGAAAGATCTCGCCATGACGCCCTTCCACTTCAACACCACGCCGTCGATCGTGTTCGAGCCGGGGGCGGCCAGGCGGCTCGGGCCGATCGCGGCGAAGACGCTCGGCGCGCGCGTGTTACTGGTGACCGACCCCGGCCTCCGCGCGCTCGGCCTCTGCGATCCGGCGATCGCGTCGCTGGAGAGCGCGGGGGTGGCGGTCACCGTCTATGACGAGGTTGCGGCCGATCCCAAACTGTCGATTCTGGAGGCCGCGACCGACGCTGCCCGATCTCTGGACGCGACGGGAGTCCTCGGCTTTGGCGGCGGCTCGTCCCTCGACGTCGCCAAGCTCGCCGCGCTCATCGCCGGCTCCGGCGAAAATCTCGACGAGGCCTGGGGCGTCGGCAACGCCAAGGGCCCGAGACTGCCGCTGGTGCTGGTTCCGACCACCGCCGGCACCGGCTCGGAGGTAACCCCGGTCTCGATCATCACCGTCGGCGAGGAGGAAAAGCGCGGAGTCTCCTCGCCGCTGATCCTGCCGGACATCGCCGTGCTCGACGCGGAACTGACGCTCGGCCTGCCGCCAGCGATCACCGCCGCCACCGGCGTCGACGCCATGGTTCACGCGATCGAGGCCTATGCGTCGAAGAGCGCCAACAACAACCCGCTGTCGAAGATGCTGGCGCGCGAAGCCTTACGGCTCATCGGCGCGAATATCGAAACGGTGATCGCCGAACCGGCGAATGTCGAAGCGCGCGGTGCGATGCTGCTCGGCTCGATGCTCGCAGGCCAGGCCTTCGCCAATTCGCCGGTCGCCGCCGTCCACGCCCTCGCCTACCCGATCGGCGGCACCTTCCATATCCCGCACGGGCTGTCGAACGCGCTGGTGCTGCCGCACGTCCTGCGCTTCAACGCGCCCGACGCGGCGCATCTTTACGCCGAGATCGCCGCGGACGCCTTTCCGGCGCTGGAACGCGAGGAAAGCACGCAAGGGCGCTGCGCCGCGTTCGTGGAGGAACTCGCCGCGCTGTCGAAGCGCCTCGGCCTGCCGCCGCGCCTGCGCGATGTCGGGATCGGCGAGGAGCATCTGGCCAAGATGGCGGCCGACGCGATGAAGCAGCAGCGTCTTCTGGTCAACAATCCGCGCGAGGTTGCGCAGGCTGACGCGCTGTCGATCTACCGGGCTGCCTGGTAGGTGAACGAGTTTGGAGCCGCGCTTGCGTCTAGCGATCGACACTGAGACACGGCTCGCCCAGCACCTCCCAGCGCGGGGTGACGCCAAGGCCCGGCTCGTCCGACGCGCGCATGGTCCCGTTGTCGCGTATCGGCGCCCCGTCGGCGATCGAGACGGTCCCATAGGAGTTGAAGTCGGTCGCCGAGAAGGTGAATTCGGCCGGCGTCGATTGCGCCAGATGGGCGATGGCGGCCGTGACGATGTCGCCGCCCCAGGTGTCCTCGATCGTCATCGGCGTTCCGCTGGCGACGCAGAGATCGCGCATCAGCCGTGCCTTGGTCAGGCCGCCGACCTTGGAGATCTTCAAATTGACGATATCCATGGCGTCGTCGGCCAGCGCGCGCTGCAGCGTCGCCACGCTATCGATGACCTCGTCGAGCACGAAGGGCAGCGGGGTACGCCGGCGGACCGACAGGCACTCGTCATAGGTCGGGCAAGGCTGTTCGATCACGACGTCGAGGTCTCGCACCGCCAGCACCACACGCGCCGCCTCGGCCCGGGTCCAGCCGGTATTGGCGTCGGCGACCAGAACCTCCCCCTCCTTCAAGACCGAACGGGTCGCGCGAATGCGGGCGATGTCCGCGTCGGCGTCGCCGCCGACCTTGAGCTGGAACTTGCGATAGCCTTCCGCGCGGTAGCCCTCGATATTCGCCGCCATCTCGGACGGGTTTCTCTGGCTGATGGCGCGATACAGCGCGACATGCGCCTGCGCCTTGCCGCCGAGCAGCTTCCACACCGGCAGACCGGCCGCCTTGCCGAGGATATCCCAGCAGGCGATGTCGAGCGGTGCCTTGATATAGGGATGGCCGCTGAGAACCCTGTCCATATGGGCGTTCACGACATCGAGGTCGGTCGGATCGAGGCCCAGCAATTGCGGCGCGAGCTCCGCCAGCCCCGCCCGCACGCCGGCCGCGAAGGCCGGAAGGTAGGCGGAGCCGAGCGGGCAGCACTCGGCGAAACCGGTGATGCCCGCATCCGTCTCGACCGCGACGACGGTGCTGTCGAAGATTTCGACGAAATGGCCGCTCGACCAGGTGTAGCGCCCCTCCTTCAGCGGAAGGTCGACCTGCCACGCCTTGATGCCGGTGATCTTCATGCGAAACCTCTCATTCGCTGCCTGAATAAGCAGCGCTAGCGCCGCCATCGCGTCCATCACCAGCGGGACGATCCGAAGATGAACTACAACTG
>NZ_JALHBS010000082.1 GCF_024195285.1 Aurantimonas marianensis | reverse complement strand
GCGCGGCCGACCAGATGGACAAGGTGACGCAGCAGAACGCGGCGATGGTGGAACAGGCGACGGCGGCCAGCCAGACCTTGTCCAACGAAACCGAGGAATTGGCGACCCTCGTCGGTCGGTTCAATACCAAGATCTCGGCGGCGTCGAGGCAAGGCCGCGCCACCCGGAGTGGCCCGGCCATGCGGGGCTCCAAGGCGGCGCGTCCGGTCACCCAGATGCGGACGACCGGAAGCGGCGGCGCCGCGCCCGCCGTCTCGCCGGTTTCGCGGGAAGACAGCTGGGAGGAATTTTGATCTTCCCGCCAACGGGATGATCGGCGGCGTCCGCCGGTTTTCCCCCGTCGAAAGGCCGGTTCTACCGGCAAGAATTACCGAGGACCCGATCATCCCGATCGGGTCCTTTACCGTTTTACGACGACGGCGCGAGGATGGCCCTCGCCATCCAGGTGCGCTGCACTTCCCGCCAAACGATCGACGACGAGAAAAACGAAGCTTTGCATTGCTCGGGATCGGCGCAAACAGATAGCCTGCGGCCGCACTCCAGGCCATCCAAATGCCGTAATCCTCTCCTGATCATTCCCCCCTTCACGGTCGTCCAAAGCTCGCGCTCGACGAAGCCGTCATGGAGATACGCGATCATGAGACGAATGCTGCTTTCCACCGCATTTCTTCTGGCGCTCGCGGCAGGCACGGCCGCTCAGGGGATCGATGGCGCAACCGAGCCCGGCGCGATGAACCACGGCGCGATGAACCATGATGAGATGAACCGCGCATCGACGGCCGAACAAAGTCAAAATCCCTTCAGCAAGGCCATGATGGAGGTGAACGACCGGATGCATGCGGCGATGGGAGAGGGCATGACGGGTGACGCCGACATGGATTTCGCCCGCGGCATGATCGCCCATCATCGGGGGGCGATCGACATGGCGAAGATCGAGCTCGAATACGGCAAGGATCCGGAACTGCGGGCGTTGGCCGAGACCATCATCAGGGATCAGGAAGCCGAGATCAAACAGATGCAGGCCTGGGTCGATCGCAAAGGCGGCTGAGCCGTTCGAGCGGCGCGGCTTGTAATCAGTACCCCGCTTTCCGGTCGACGACCCCCCGTAGCGGCTCGCCTCGCTCATGCGCCGCGATCTGGCGCATGACAACCGGCGCCAGCGCATCGGGATCGGAAATCGCGGCGGCGTGGGGCGTCACGAAGACGCGCGGATGGCTCCAGAGCGGGTTCGATGCCGGCAGCGGCTCGACATTGAAGACGTCGAGCGAGGCTTCCAACAGAATGTCCTGATCGAGCGCGTCAAGGATCGCCGCCTCGTTCTGCAGGCCGCCACGGCCGGCATTGATCAGGACGGGGCCGCCGAGCGGCGTCTGCCGCTTCAGCCGCGACAACAGACCGGTGTTGATGATGCCGCGTGTCTCGGCGGTCAGCGGCAGCAGCACCACGAGAATGTCGGTCGCGGCGAGAAAGCCGTCGAGCCCGGCCTGCCCGGCGAAGGTTTCGGCGCCCGCGACGCTCTTTTCGGTGCGGCTCCAACCGGCGATGCGGAAGCCCAGCGGCCGCAGCTTCGCAGCGGCATTCTGGCCGAGTTCGCCGAAGCCCATGATGCCGACGGTAATCTCGCGGGCGGCCGGCTGCATGCGCTCGTGCCAGATCTTCTGGGCCTGCTGGCTGCGATAGGCGCGGCCGCGGCGGAAATGGTCGAGCACCCGCCAGACGATATATTCGCTCATCCGGCTCGACAGATCGTCGGCGACGATCCGCACCACCGGAACGTCGGGCAGCCGCTTGTCCGCGAAAATATGATCGACGCCGGCGCCGAGCGAGAAGATCGCCTTCAGGTTCGGCAGGTTTTCCAACAGTCCCGGCGGCTGTTTCCAGACGACGGCGTATTCGATCGCGGTATCGGCGCTGGTCGTCGGCTCGAGTACGATCGGGCGGTCGCCGCCGGCCGCCTTCAAGGCCTCCAGCCAGCGCATCGGGTCGAAGCCGGTGACGGACAAAAGAATGGTCAAGACGCGTCATCCTCTCTGTCGAGTGTCCCGGACAGCACCTGCGCCCGCGCGCGCCCCTTGCGGGCGAACCAATGGGCGCAGCCGACCAGGAAGGCGTTTTCGATGCGGCCGTCGTCGACGGCGGCGATCAGGTCGTCGACCCTGGCGAGGATCGGACGGATATCCTCATGCTCGTCGTCCTTGCCGGCGCTGTCGGTGAGGTCCGCCGTATCGACGATGGCCAGATAGATCGTCGCATGTTCGGTGGTCAGGCCGGGCGACGACAGGATGCGGTAGCAGCGCTCGATCGCCCTGGCGACGAGGCCGGTCTCCTCCTCGAGCTCGCGGAGGGCCGCCGCCTCGCAATCCTCGCCCGGATCGACGAGGCCGGCCGGCAATTCCAGCGCCGCCGCCAGATCGAGCACCAGCGCGGCGGCGATGCGGAACTGGCGAATGACGACGATGGCGTCCCGCGCCGGATCATAGGGAATGACGACCACAGCCTCGCCGGTGGCGAGATATTCCCGCCTGAGCGGACCCAGTTCGCCCTCGCCATCGAGACGCTCATGCGTGAGCGTCGTCGCCTGGAACGGGCGAAAACCGTCATGCAGGGTTTCGGTCGCGATGATCCGGAAATCCAGATGCTGGTCGGCGAGCTGATCGCGGTAATGGCCTTTCGTCACTGGGACACGCCCTCGACCGGAACGGCGGCGATGTCGAAGGCCGCCGCCATCAGCGCCTTGGTGTAATCGGTCTTCGGCCGGTCGAAGATTTGCTCGGCCGGGCCACGCTCGACGACGACGCCGTTGCGCATGACGATCACCTCGTTGGCCAGCGCCCGCACCACCTTCAGATCGTGGCTGATGAAGAGATAGGCCAGATCGTGTTTCTTCTGCAGGTCGCGCAGGAGGTCGACGACCTGCGCCTGGACGCTCATGTCGAGCGCCGAGGTCGGCTCGTCCAGCATGACGAAGCGGGGATTGAGCACCATCGCGCGGGCGATGGCGACGCGCTGGCGCTGGCCGCCGGAAAACTCGTGCGGAAACCGGAACCGGGTCGACGGATCGAGCCCGACTTCGTTGAGGGCGGCGACGACGCGGGCGTCGCGCTCGGCGGGCGTGAGCCGCTTTTCGTGGATCGCCAGGCCCTCGGCGACGATGTCGGCGATGCTCATGCGCGGCGACAGCGAACCATAGGGATCCTGGAAGACGATCTGCAGCTTCTCGCGCAGCGGCTTCATCGCCTTGAACGAGCGCTCGTCGATGCGCTCCCCCTCGAAGCGGATTTCGCCTTCAGACGAGATCATCCGGCACAGCGCCAGGCCGAGCGTCGTCTTGCCCGAGCCCGATTCGCCGACGACGCCGACGGTCTGGCCGGCGCGCACGGTGATGTCGATGCCGTCGACGGCCTTCACATGGTCGGTGGTGCGGCGGAAGAAACCGGTCTTGATCGGAAACCAGACCTTGAGGTTGTCGGCTTCCATCACCACCGGCGCGTTGGCGTTGGCGGCGGGCGGTCGGCCCTTCGGTTCGGCGGCGAGAAGATGTTTCGTGTAGGCGTGCTGGGGATCGGCGAAAATCCGCTCGGTCGGCCCCTCCTCGACGATCTTGCCCTGATACATCACGCAGACCCGATCGGCGATCTTGCGGACGATGCCGAGGTCATGGGTAATGAACAGCATTGCCATGCGCCGCTCGGCCTGAAGGTTCTTCAACAGCTCCAGAATCTGCGCCTGCACCGTCACGTCAAGCGCCGTGGTCGGTTCGTCGGCGATCAGCAGATCCGGCTCGTTGGCGAGCGCCATGGCGATCATCACGCGCTGGCGCTGGCCGCCGGATAACTGGTGCGGATAGGCGCCGAGCCGCTTTTCCGGATCGCGGATGCCGACCTGACGCATGAGTTCCAGCGTGCGCTCGCGTGCCGCCTCGTCGCGGAGGCCGCGATGGATCTTCAGGATCTCGCCGATCTGCCGCTCGATGGTGTGGAGCGGGTTGAGCGAGGACATCGGCTCCTGGAAGATCATCGAGATCCGATTGCCGCGCACCTTCCTCAGATCGCGCTCGTCATCGTCGATGAGGTTCTCGCCGTCGAACATCACGGCGCCGCCGGGGTGGCTGGCGGAGGGGTAGGGCAGGAGCTTGAGGATCGACAGCGCCGAGACCGACTTGCCGGAGCCGGACTCGCCGACCAGCGCCAGCGTCTCGCCCTTGCCGATCGAGAACGAGATATCGTCGACGGCAATCTGCGTCTTGCCGCCCTGATGGAAGGCGACGGAGAGATTCTCCACGGACAGGAGCGGGTCGCGGGGAGTGGTGGTTGCGGCGGTGAGCGGGCTCAAGCGGATCGATCCTTCCCGTTTACGTCGGCGACCGGTTCGAGGGGGCCGTGCTCATGATCATGTTCGCGCGCGCGATCGGCGCAGCAATCGTGCTCGATCTCGACCGTGGCATGGCCGATCGCAAAGCGGCGCTTCAGTTCCGCCTTGATCGACCGGGTGACCACCGTTCCGTCCGCTTCCTTGTCGATACGGGCGTGGAGCGTTGCCATGCTGCGCTCCGGGGTGATCGACCACGCATGGACGTGATGAACCTCGCGCAGGCCCGCGACGCTCTCCACCAGATGCGGTTCGATGTCCGCCATCTCCACTCCCCTGGGCGTGCCTTCGAGCAGCACATGGCCGGCATCGCGGACGAGGCGCCAGGCGGAAACCAGGATGAGAACGGCGACCAGCACCGAAAGGATCGGATCGATCGGCGTCCAGCCGGCGGCGAGGACGACGACGGCCGCGACGATCGCGGCGACCGAGCCGAGCAGGTCACCCAGAACATGCAGCACCGCGCCCCGGATGTTGAGATTGTCGCGGTCAGCGCCATGCAGGATCGCGAAGACGACGATGTTGACGATCAGCCCGCCGACCGCGACGGCAAGCATCGTGCCGCCGAGAATCTCGCCGGGTGTCTGCAAACGCTCCACCGCCTCGACGACGATGAAGCCGGCGATGACGAACAGCGCCAGGCCGTTGACGAAGGCGACCAGCACCTCGAAGCGATCGTATCCGAAGGTGCGGCGCTCGTCGCTGGGTCGCCGCGACAGACGGAAGGCGAACCAGCCGAGCCCGAGCGCGGCGAAGTCGGTCAGCATGTGCGCGGCGTCCGCGAGCAGCGCCAGCGAGCCGGAGATCAGGCCGCCGACCACTTCGGCGACCATGAACAGGCCGGTCAGCAGCGCGGCGATGCCGATCCGTGTCTCATTGGCCCCGGCGGTGTGGCCGGTGAAGCCGTGCGAATGATCGTGATCGTGGCGGCTGTCGCTCATGGCGAAGCGCTCCAATCCTGCAGCGTTCCGATGTCCAGCATCTCCAATGTCGTTGGGGCTCGAATTCGTCGATCCGCCGTCAGGAAATATTGGCATTCAGGCTCGATCGCGGATGCGACGTGTATCGCATCCGGTGTCCGGCCACCGAACTCAGCGCGCAGTTCGGCGCATCTCCTCAGGACAGTGCGACTTACGGGGACAATGACGATGCCGACTTCTGTCGACAGGAAGTCTTCATAGTGCGCGACAAGTTCATGATCCCGCTCCTTGATCGGAAGCACCAAGGCTTCCGCCGGCGTTAGCTCGCTGCTGACGACCATGCCATCGCGGGTATGGATACTGCGCAAGAAAGCCTGAACCTCTTCATCGCGATACTCGATCAGTCTGATGACGATGTTGGTATCAAGATAAACCGACGGATGGCGCATCAATCCCATTCGTCCCGAAGTTTGCGGATGCGTGTCACCGCCTCCGCGATGCTCGTATTCTTGTGCGCCGCGATTCCCCAGTAGCGGAGATATTTCGGCAATTTCTCAGACGTCTGCGCGAGTTCGCCCTGCCCATCCTCGACCGTAACCCGCACGCGATGGGATGGATCGATGCCCTGGCGGACATCCGCCGGCAGTCTGCCGGCCGGATAATCCTCGATGACGATGCGCTTAAGCTCGCTCATGGCTCACCCGAAACTCTTGCGCGGATCGAAGGCGTCGCGCACCGCCTCGCCGACGAAGACCAGCAGCGAGAGCATCAAGGATATCACCAGGAAGCCGGAAAAGCCGAGCCAGGGCGCCTGCAGGTTGTTCTTGCCCTGGGCGAGCAGCTCGCCAAGCGAGGGCGAGCCCGGCGGCAGGCCGAAGCCGAGGACGTCGAGCGAGGTCAGCGTGGTGATCGAGCCGTTGAGGATGAAGGGCAGGAAGGTCAGCGTCGCCACCATCGCGTTGGGCAGAAGGTGGCGGGTGATGATCGTCCAGTCGCCGACGCCGAGCGCCCGCGCCGCGTTGACGTACTCAAAGTTGCGGGCGCGCAGGAATTCCGCCCTGACGACGCCGACGAAGGCCACCCAGGAGAACAGGAGCATGATGCCGAGCAGCACCCAGAAGCCGGGCGGCAGGATCGCGGCGATGATCAGCAGCAGATAGAGCACCGGGATCGACGACCAGATCTCGATGAAGCGCTGGAACAGAAGGTCGATCCAGCCGCCGAAATAGCCCTGAACGGCACCGGCCGCGACGCCGATCACCGCCGATGCAGCCGTCAGGATCAGGCCGAACAGCACGGAGATCCGGAAGCCGTAGATCAGCCGCGCGGCGACGTCGCGCGCCTGGTCGTCGGTGCCGAGCCAGTTCATGTTGCCGAAGCTGCAATTCGGGTCGTCGACGCCGAGCGGATAGCGCTGGCAGCGCTCCTCCTTGGAAAACGTCCAGGAGGGGGCGGAGGGCGCCGGCGTCGGGATCTCGTTGTTGACGCTCTGGAAGGAATAGCGGATCGGCGGCCAGATCGCCCAGCCATTGGCGGCGATCTCGTCCTGCACGAAGGGATCGCGATAGTTGGTGACCGGCAGGAAACCGCCGAACACCTCCTCGGGATAGTCGACGATAATCGGATAGTAGAATTCGCCCTTGTATTCGACCAGGAGCGGTTTGTCGTTGGCGACGAATTCGGCGAACAGGGTGACGACGAAGAGGGCGGCGAAAATCCAAAGCGACCAGTAACCGCGCCGGTTGGCCTTGAAGTTCTGCCAGCGCCGCTGATTCAGCGGCGACAGACGCGGGCGCCGAGTGAATTCCGCCTCCGGCGCCATCTGGGCGATGCCGCTGGTCTGCTCCTCGGCGATGCGCCCGGCCGAAGCGGCGGTCTCGCCGGACGTGGACTTCCGGGTCTTGTCGTCCGCGATGCGGTCTTTGAGAGCGTCATCCATCTCAGACCTCCCCTCGCATGCGCCGGACGCAAAACCGCTCCACACTTTTGCTGGCGATGCGGGCATTCTCTTGCCGCATGCGCCGGACGCAAAACCACTCCGCACTTTTGCTGGCGATGCTCATCAGACCTCCCGCCTTTCGAAGTCGATGCGGGGATCGATCCAGGTGTAGGTCAGATCGGAGATCAGCGTCGTCACCAGTCCGATCAGCGAAAAGATGTAGAGCGTCGCGAACACCACCGGGTAGTCGCGCTTGTAGATCGATTCGAAGCCCAGCAGGCCGAGACCGTCGAGCGAGAAGATCGTCTCGATCAACAGCGAGCCGGCAAAGAAGGCCGAGATGAACGCGCCGGGAAAGCCGGCGACTATGATCAGCATGGCATTGCGGAAGACGTGGCCGTAGAGCACGCGTCGTTCCGACAGCCCCTTGGCCCGCGCTGTCGTCACATATTGCTTGCGGATCTCGTCGAGAAACGAGTTCTTGGTGAGCAGCGTCGTGGTGGCGAAGGCTGACAGCGACATCGCGATCAATGGCAGCGTCAGATGCCAGAAGTAGTCGGGGATGGTCCTGGTGACGCAGTCCCCGGCATCGAAGGCCGGCGACCACGGCGCGCACCAGTCGCCGCGTACCCCGTCGGACAAGAGGCCGCGCAGCGGAAACCAGTCGTAGAACGAGCCGCCGGCGAACAGCACGATCAGGATCACGGCGAACAGAAAACCCGGAATCGCATAGGCGACGATGACGACGCCCGACGTCCAGACGTCGAAGGCCGAACCGTCCTTCAAGGCCTTGCGGATGCCGAGCGGGATCGAGATCAGATAGGACAGGAGCGTGATCCAGATGCCGAGCGAGATCGACACCGGCATCTTTTCCAGAATCAGATCGAGGACCGAGATCGACCGGAAATAGCTCTCGCCGAAATCAAAGCGGCTATAGTCCCACAGCATCTTGCCGAAGCGTTCCAGCGGCGGCTTGTCGAAGCCGAACTGCTTTTCCAGCCGGGCGATGAACTCCGGATCGAGGCCTTGGGCGCCGCGATAGCCGGAATTCTCACCGCCGCCCTGACCGCTGCCGAAATCGCCGCCGCCGCCCGAAACGCGGTCGGTGGCGCCGCCCGCCTCGCCCTGCAGGCTGGCGATGACCTGTTCGACCGGACCGCCGGGGGCGAACTGGATGACGGCGAAGGAAATCGCCATGATGCCGATCAGCGTCGGGATCATCAGCAGGATACGGCGAAGAATATAGGCGCCCATGTGCGGGGAATCGTCTCCGAGATGTCAGGCGAGCCGGCCGATTCGCGAACGGACGACGTCGTCGGTCTTGATAGCCCGCCTTGCGGGGATCGCAAAACGCGGCCCGGCCGCGGCGCGACGGGCCAAAATTCTCAGGCGCGGCCGATCGCCTTGGCCTTGTCCTTGTCGAACCACCAAAGGCTTTCCACCGGCCAGCCGTAATCCGGCTTGGTGTCCTTGAAGCCGAAGATGTTCCAGAAAGCGGCGCGGTGGACGTTCGAGCTGATGTTCGGCAGCCAGTCGAGGCGCCAGCGCAGCACCCGGTCGAGGGCGCGCATCGCCGTCACCAGATCGGCGCGGCTGTTGGCCGAGCCGGCCTTCGCCAGCAGCGTATCCACCGCCTTGCTCGTCATGCCGGGATAGTTGTAGGCGCCGGAGCGATCCGCCGCGTCGCTGCCGAAGAACAGCGACAGGCTCTCGCGGGTCGGCGTGGCGCCGAGGCTGAAGGCGGCGAGGATCATGTCGAAGTCGAAACGGTTCACCCGGTCCTGATATTGAGCGGCGTCGACGAGCCGCGTCGAGGCATCGATTCCGATCACGCGCAGGGTTTCCATGAATTTGGCATAGACGCGCTGCTGTTCCTGGCCCTGGGTCAGGAATTCCAAGCGAAACGGCTCGCCCGCCTCGTTCACCAGCCGGTTGCCCCGGCGCGTCCAGCCAGCCTCGCCAAGGAGCCGGGTCGCCTCGCGCAGCATCACGCGATCGCGGCCACTGCCGTCGCTGACCGGCTGGACCCAGACCTCGCCGAAAACCGCGTCCGGGATGTCGCCCCGCAGCGGTCCCAAGAGGGCGAGCTCCGCCTCCGACGGCTGGCCTTCAGCGACGAATTCAGAGCCCTGGAAGGGGGAATCGGAATGGATGCGTTGACCGAACAACAGGTTGGCGTTGGTCCATTCGAAGTCGAAACACATGTTGATCGCGTGGCGCACCCGACTGTCGGCGAAGCGCGTCCGCCGCTGATTGAGCGCCCAGCACTGGAATTTCGGCCGTTCCTCGCCAGGAAATTCGCGTTTCACCACCGCGCCGCTCGCCACCGCCGGAAAATCGTACTCCGTCGCCCAATCCTTGGTGGTGAACTCCTCGCGGAAGGTGATGATGCCCTTCTTGAACGCTTCCAGCGCCGGCTGCCGGTCGCGGAAGAAATCGATCCGCAGCATGTCGAAGTGGTCGAGGCCCCTGGCGAAGGGCAGATCCTTCGCCCAATAATCCTCGCGCTTGCGATATTCGATGAAGCGGCCGAATTCGGAGCGGGCGATCGCGAAGCGGCCGCTGCCGGGGATCGCCTCGCCGCTCACTCGGTCAAATTCCTTATCCTCGAAGAATGCGCGCGGGACGATCGGGATGCCGAAGGCGTTCAATGCGTCCTGATAGCTCTGATCGCCGGAAAAGCCGATCCGGACCGTCCGCGCGTCCTCGGCGGTGATCTCGCTCACCGCCCGCAGCACGACTTGCAGGCTGGGATGGCCAACCTCCTTCAGCGTCTCGTAGGTGAAGACGATGTCGTCGGCGGTTACCGGCTCGCCAGTCGAGAATTTCGCCTCCGGCCGGAGCTTGAAGCTGAAGGCATTGCGGTCTTTCGAGACCGTGACGCTCTCGGCTAGCGCGCAGTAGATCGCGTCCGGCTCGTCGAGCGAGGCGACCATCAGTGCGTCGTAAAGACTCTCCATGCGCGGCGGCGCGTTGCCCTGCAGCACGAAGGTATTCAGTGTGTCGAAGGTCATCGGCGACTGGTTGAGTGTCCAGTTCGACACGGCGAGATTCATCTGGCCGCCCTGCGGCGCCTCGGGATCGGCGTAATCGAAATGGCTGAAATCGGGACCGTATTTCAGCTCGCCGAAGGCCGACAGGCCATGCAGCGGCGTGTCCGTCGCCACCTCGGCGAAGGGCGTTCGCGGCAACGCGGCCGTTGCGCCGGCGGCCAGCGCGAGTTGACCGAAGCGGCGGCGGGTAAGGTGGCTCAGCGCGGTCGCCATCAGTTCGCCGATGCCGTGTCTTTCTCGGCGGCCTTGATCCACCAGGAAAAGGAATCGATGCCGGAATATTCCGGCTGCTTCTCGGGCATGCCGAACTTGTCCCAATAGGCCAGCCAGTCCTCGGATTTGTACCATTGCGGCACGACGTAATATTCCCAGAGCATGACCCGATCGAGGGCGCGCGTGGCCGCGACCAGATCCTCCCGGCTCGGCGCATAGACGATGTTGTTGATGAGCTGATCGATCGCCGGGTTCTTGATGCCGGCATAGTTGCGGCTGCCGGGCGCGTCGGCGGCGACCGTGCTCCAGAAGTCGCGCTGCTCGTTGCCCGGCGACAGCGACTGGCCCGGATAGCGCATGCCGACCGCCTCGAACTCGAAATTGTTCATCCGCTCGATATACTGGTTGGTGTCGACGATGCGGACGTTCGTCTGGATGCCGAGACGCTTCAATTGGCGCGCGAAGGGCTCGAGTACCCGGTTGTCGGCCGGGTCGTTGCCGAGAAACTCGATGGTGAAGGGCTCACCCGTTTCGGCATCGACGAGGGTCGTGCCCTCGAGCTCGTAGCCGGCCTCCTTGAGAAGGCCGAGCGCCTCGCGCAGATAATTGCGCGCCGAGGCCGCGTCGCCGTAGATCGGCAGGGTGAACTCCTCGATGAAGACCTCGTCGGGAATCTGGCCCTTCAGGGGCTCCAGATACTTCAATTCGCGCTCGTCCGGCAGCCCGGTCGCGGACAATTCGCTGTTGTCGAAATAGCTGTCCATGCGCTGATAGAGGCCGAAGAACAGCGTGCGGTTCATCTCCTCGAAATTATAGGCCAGCGTCAGCGCCTTGCGCACCCGCCTGTCCTGGAATTTCGGCAGCCGATTGTTGAGCACATAGGCCTGCATCGACTGGACCTGGGCGTTGTCGATGGTCTTGCGGAGTACCTGGCCGTTCTTCACCGCCGGGAAGTCATACCCCTCGGCCCAGCGCCGGGAGATGTTTTCCAGCCGCCAGTCGTCGAGCCCGCCCTTCTTGAAGGCCTCCCATGCCGCATTGGCATCGCGCAGATAGACGTAGCGGATCGTGTCGTAGTTGAAGCGGCCGACGCGGGTCGGATTGTCGGCCGCCCAATAGTCGGCGACGCGCTCCCATTCGATCGACTTGCCGGTGGAGACGGAGCCTATCCTGTAGGGGCCGGAGCCAAGCGGTTTTTCCAGCGACGGGTCACCGATATCGCGGGGCTTGCCGTCGGGGCCGGTGGCCTCCCACCAATGTTTCGGCAGGACCGTGAGGTCGCCCATGATGTTGGGCAGCTCACGGTTGTTCGCCTGATCGAAGCCGAAGGTAATTTCCCGCTCGCCGGTCTTTTCGGCGCTGGTGACGTTCTTGTAATAGGCCGACCACTGCGGATGCAGCTTGGTCAATGTCTCGAAGCTCCAGATCACGTCCTCGACGGTGATCGGCTCGCCATCGTGCCAGCGGGCTTGGGGGTTCAAGCGAAAGGTGACGGAGGAAAAGTCGGCCGGATGGCGCATTGCCTCGGCGATCATCGCATGGGCCGTGCCCGGCTCATCGGGCGACTGTTCCATCAGCGTGTCGTAGAGGATGCCGCCGCCGAAGACGGCAAGGCCGGCGGCCGGCGTGCCGCGCACGACGAAGGGGTTGAGGCTGTCGAAGGAGCCGATGGCGACGGAATTCAGCGTGCCGCCCTTCGGCGCGTCGGGATTGACGTAATCATAGTGCTGGAAGTTGGCGGGGTACTTCGACGGGCCGATCAGCGACGAGGAGGTCTGCCACTCGCCGGCCTCGGGGGCGGTCGCCTGACTCTCAGCAGCTACCGGAGCGGCTTCGCCGCCGGGTGCCGTGACGACGGGGTCGCCGCTCGTCGCCTGGGCAAAGGCCGGAGCCGATCCGAGCGTGAGGAAACCCGCCAACAGACAGGCGAGGCGGGTGGGGCGCGTCGGCAATGGCAAGGGCGAAACCTCCGTAGATTGCGAGCGTTGGAATTCCACGACAATTCGAGCCATTTATGGCCATCGTTCGATGGAAGTCACCTGATCAAATCTTAATGTAGGTCGATGGCGCCGGCCGACGACGATCGCAATGCATCGTCGAACCAGCGCAGCTTCCGTGAGGCACACGAATGGGGCGTCGGGCGATCGCCCCTTGGCATATTCGCCGCATGGCCGCCGTTTCGGTCTGCGCAGACAGCCCAGACGCCGTCTCACGACCGCAAGCGTTCCAGGCCGAATACTGGTTCAAAAATTAGCCATGCCGCTACGTCCGGTTCGCGTTAGTATGTTTTGCGAACATGCGATAGCTGATATTCTATTTGGATCGCACGAGACGATTCATTCCAATTCCAGCGGCCCCGCGGCTGCCATATGAACGATACGAGGTGAAGCAGCTCACGGCCATCACGGAGACCCAGCGCCATGTCGGATTCAAAGCAAGCCTTCGAAGCGTACATGCAGCACGTGAGGAAGCAGAGCAGTTTCGAGACACTGACCGCAATTCGCCTCGAGGAACCGCGGCCCGGCGGCTCGATGACGTGGACATTCTCGGCCCAAAATTTGCTGGGCATGACCCTGGCGTCCGTGACCTTCTTTTTCGACTGGGACGTGTTCGATCCGCCGTGCCGCCTGCGGAACGAACGCTGGGGAATCAAGGATCGGTTCACCGCACCCCTATTCACCATCATCGAGTCCGACGCGGAGTCGACGTCAATCGAAAAAGGCGCTGACGAATGTGAGGACAACGTCATGGACGGCGTTCGCTTCGACATTCGCGTGACATTCGAGGGTCCATTAAACAACGTCCCCTATCGCAACTACCTGATCATCTGGGCCGACGGAACATCCGACTGGGGACCGCGCTAAGAGGAGGGACGCCATGCCGGTCCCCGCAGCGGTAGCCCGAGCCCGTGCGGCTGCGCGGGCGCGCCGGGCACGGCGACGACGCCAGCAACGGCGTCGGCGCCAGCGCGAACGCCAACAGCAACGCGAAAGAGCGCGGGAGCGGCGGCGGCGTCAGCGTCGAGAACGACGAGAGCGCGAACGCGGACGAGACCGTCACGTGCGGCGCGGACGGAACGTCACCCGGCGTCAACGTGACGAGCGATATCGTCGACGAACGGGCCAGCAGATCATTGACGAATACAAGCAGGGCAGTGTGCTCGAAGAGTTCCCCGCCGAGTACCTCTCCCGCAATTGGGAAGAAATAAAACGGGACGCGCGGGCGGGTAATGCACGAGCGCGTACCGCGCGAAAGCTATTGATGGACGGCCGGTTCGATCGTTGAGCCATACACCCCGCACTTGTCGTTCAGATGTATTCCGGAGCCCTCGGCCGAGGCAATGGCCTCGTTGTGCGCCGGGACCTTGCGCTGTGATGCTGGTCAGCGCGGTGGTGGCGGGCTCGCCGCGTCGGCTCTGTCAGCGGCGGGAAGCTTGAATGTGACTCCGGCGTCGGCGAAATTGAGGCGACAACCTTTCCGATGGCCCTGCCCACGCGGCACGATCGTTTTCCAGCACCGCAACGAAAGACCGCGCAGTATGGATTGGACCGCCCTTGCCAAGGAATTCGTAACGCTTCTGGTCGTTATCGACCCCGTGGGCTCGATCCCGGTCTTCCTGTTCGCCGTCCAGAATGTGCCACGTCAATTGCATAGGCGGTTCGCGCTGCGCGCGACCGCGATCGCGGCTCTGGTGCTGCTGGCCTTTCTCGTCGGCGGGCAGCTCCTGCTGGAAACGCTGGGCTTGCGGCTTGGATCATTTCAGATTGCCGGCGGGGTCATTCTCTTCCTGTTCGCGCTGACCATGATCTTCGGGGAGTCGAAGCCTGCCCGTGAGATCGAGGAGGCTGAAGGCGATCACCTCGCAGGCGCGGTGTTTCCGCTGGCCATGCCATCCATCGCCTCACCCGGCGCGATGCTGGCCATCGTGATTCTGACTGACAATCACACGGCCTCCATTGTCGATCAGGCCCTCACCGCCGGGCTTTTGATTCTCGTTCTGATCTTGACCCTGGCGCTTCTTCTGGCGGCAGGCGTCGTTTACCGGTTCATCGGGAAAACGGGAGCCAGCGTCATCAGCCGAGTCATGGGAATTGTCCTTGCCACCATCGCGGTCGACGCGATCCTCGGCGGCCTCGACGCACTCGGCGTTCTCGATGTGGAACCGCCGACGGTGGAGAGTCCGCTGACGGAGCCGATCAATAAGGTGCAGTGACCCGCAGCATGCCGGTGCAAGCGCTGCCAGCCATTCCTCGGCGTCCCGCCGGATCTCCTGTCGGACAACCGGCCGCTCTGTCCTCCCATCGGAAGGGTCTCGGCCCATTCACGGCTGAGACAGACTGGCTGCATTAGCAGATACCGGTCGGTCTGGATCCGGAGCCGTCTTCGTCAGCATCAGGCCGGTCGAGACGGCTCTCATGGCGGCGGCCGGCAAAGGCCCCATGACAAAGGCCCCGGTTTTCACCAGGGCCTTTGTCATGGTCCGTCGATTCTACCCTCGCAGCCGTCGTCCGGCGTTCAATTGCCGGTCTGGGCGCCGGTCTCGTCGAAGGTCGCGAGATAGGCGATGATGTTGGCGACCTCCTCCGGCTTCTTGATACCGGCAAAGGACATCTTCGTGCCCGGAACGGTGCCCTTCGGATCGATCAGCCAGGCGGTCAGCTCCTCGACCGTCCAAGTCGGATGGCTCGCCGCGTATTCCGTCAAGGCGGACGAGAAGTTGTAGCCTTCGACGGCGGCGATCTTTTCGCCGACGATGCCGTTCAGCTCGGGACCGAGCTTGTTCTTGGCGCCTTCGCCGACGGCATGGCAGGCCGCACATTTGCGAAACGCCTTCTCACCGGCCGCCGGGTCGCCCGCTACCGCCGCCGTCTGTTCGGGCGCGGCGGCTGCCGGCGTTGCCGCGTCGGATTGCGGCGCGGCCGCCGGGGCCTCTGCAGGAGCCTGCTGTTCCGCGGCCGGAGCGGGTGTCGCCGCCGCCGCATCCGGCTGGGCGTCCGCATTCGCGGCCGTTTCGCCGCCGGCAGGGGCGGCTTCGGCTTGCGGTGCGGCGGCGGGCGCTGGAGCCTCGCCCTCGGCGGCCTGCGTCGGCGCGGCCTCGCCGCCGGGCAGGGCCTGCGCCGCATCGGGGTCCGTCGTCGCCGGCGCCTGTGCCTGCACCTGATCCGTCCCTTCGCCGCTTTCAACAACCGTGCCCGGGGCGGTTACCTCGGGGGCGGCCGGAGCGGCATCCTCGGCCGGGGCTTGCGGAAGCGGGGCGGGGCTGTCGGAGAGGGTGCGCAGATAGGCGATCAGTTCGGCGCGCGCCTCGGGATCCTTGATCCCGGCGAACCCCATGCTGGTGCCCGGGACGTATCCCTTCGGATTCGTCAGAAACCCGTTGAGATGCTCGTAATCCCAGTTGACCGAGCCGCCCTGGGAAAACTCGGTCATCGCGGCCGAATAGGCAAAACCCGCGACCGACGCGACCGGACGGTTCACGACGTCCCAAAGAACGGGGCCGACCTTGTTCGGGCCGCCCTTTTCGGCGCTGTGGCAGGCGGCGCATTTCTTGAACTGCCCGGCGCCAGCCTCGGCATCCGCGGTCTGCAGCAGCGCCGCGATCGGTGGATCCTCGGCCTCGGCGGCTCCACCTTCGGCGCCGTCGCTATCCGCCTCCGCCACGACGATCTCGTATCCCGGCGTTTCGGGAACCACGGAGTGGAAGAGCCCCTCGGCGAGAATACTCCCACCAAAAAGCACGAAGATCGTCGCGAGTACGGCACCGGCGATCTTGTTGAACTCAAAGGAATTCATTGGTGGGACGGCTCCCTCTGCAAAGACGGCGCGAGCCGTCGCTGTCCACTGGCGAAAAACGGGCGAAACCTAGGTGCTTTGCGGTTTGATGGCAACAGCTGTAAGAGGCGGTTTCGGTGCCTTTTTTGTCGCGCCGCGCTGTTCGGCAGTCGGCGCGCCCATCTTTCGGTTCATGCGGAGCCCATGACGATTCTCGTTCTCATACCCGCGCGCCTCGGCTCCACCCGGCTGCCCGCCAAGGCGCTCGCCGATATCGCGGGCCGGCCGATGGTGGTGCGCGTCGCCGAGCGCGCCGAGGCGGCCGGCATCGGCCGGGTCGTCGTGGCAACCGACGCCGAGGAGATACGGGCCGCCGTTGTCGCCGCCGGGCACGAGGCGGTGATGACCTCGCCCGACCATCCGTCAGGCTCCGACCGCATCTTCGAGGCGCTGACACGGCTCGACCCTCAGAGTGCCGTCGAAACGGTGGTGAACGTGCAGGGCGATCTCCCGACCATCGAGCCGGAAGCGATTCGCCAGGTTCTGGCGCCCTTCGAGGACCCGCGTTGCGATATCGCGACCCTGTGCGTGGCGATTCGCGACGAAGCCGAAAAGACCAATCCCAACGTGGTCAAGCTGGTCGGCTCGCCGATCGGGCCGTCCCGGTTGAAAGCGCTGTATTTCACCCGCGCCACGGCGCCCTGGGGCGAGGGGCCGCTCTATCACCATGTCGGTCTCTACGCTTACCGGCGAGCCGGCCTGGAGCGTTTCGTCAGGCTGCCGCCCTCGGCGCTGGAAATCCGGGAGCGGCTGGAGCAATTGCGCGCGTTGGAAGACGGTATGCGAATCGATGCCGAGATCGTCGATACGGTGCCGCTCGGTGTCGACGGACCGGAGGATCTGGTCCGGGCAAGAACCATGTACGGAGTTCAGGCGTGAGTGAACCGGCGACGAAACGGATCGCGTTCCAGGGGGAGCCGGGCGCGAATTCGGACATGGCCTGCCACGCCGTTCATCCGGAGATGGAGCCGCTGCCCTGCCCCTCCTTCGACGATGCCTTCGACGCGGTGCGCTCCGGCGAGGCGGCGCTGGCGATGATCCCGATCGAGAACACGCTGGCGGGACGGGTGGCCGATATCCACCATCTGATGCCCGATTCGGGACTGCGGATCGTCGGCGAATACTTCATGCCGATCCATTTCCAGCTGATGACCCTGCCGGGCGTCAAGCGCGACGAAATCCGCAGCGTCCAGAGCCATGTTCACGCGTTGGGCCAGTGCCGCAAATATATCCGCGGCAATGGCTGGAAGCCGGTGGTTTCCGGCGATACCGCGGGCGCGGCGCGGGAGGTCTCGGAAGCCGGCGACCGGACGATGGCGGCGCTCGCGCCGGAACTGGCGGCGACCCATTACGGCCTCGAGATCATCGAGCGGAACGTCGAGGATGCGGCCAACAACATCACCCGTTTCGTCATCCTATCGCGCCCGGGCGCGCGGGACGCGGATCTGTGGGCGCCCCGGGGCGGACGCACGGTCACGACCTTCGTGTTCGAAGTCCGCAATCTGCCAGCCTCGCTCTACAAGGCGCTCGGCGGGTTCGCGACCAACGGCGTCAACATGACCAAGCTGGAAAGCTACCAGATCGGCGGGCAATTCATCGCCACCCAGTTCTATGCCGATGTCGAAGGCCATCCCGAGGACGAGTCGCTCCGCCTGGCGTTCGAGGAGCTGTCGTTCTTCACCCATGACGTCAGGATTCTGGGCGTCTACGAGGCCGCGCCGGAGCGGCTCTACGGCAATGGGGCACCATCGAAGCCGTAACCTGGCGGACGCCGTCAGAAAGCGTCGGCGGCAAACGCCTTGATCAGGTGATGGGCGATGGCGAAGCGCCGCGGCACGGACAGCCCCTGATGATGACGATCCGCCAGCATGGTCTGGACCTCGTCGCGCGCGAACCAGCGACAGGCCTCCAGTTCCTCGGCGTCGAAATCGATGTCGCGGCTGGTCGCATGGGCGATGCAGCCGATCATCAGGCTGCCGGGAAACGGCCAGGGCTGCGAGCCGAGATAGCGTACCGAGCCGACCGTCAGGCCGGATTCTTCCAGGGTCTCCCGCCGGACGGCGGCCTCGACGGTTTCGCCCGGCTCGACGAAGCCGGCGAGACAGGACCAGAAATTCTCCGGAAAGTGCGGCTGGCGACCGAGCACGCAACGTCCGGCGCCGTCGTGGACCAGCATGATCGTCACTGGGTCCGTGCGCGGGAAGACGACGTCGTCGCAGCCGGCGCAGCGGCGACGATAGCCCGCCGCCTCCGCCGCGGTCGGCTGACCGCAGCGGGCGCAGAACCGGTTCTTGGCGTGCCAGCCGAGGAGGTGCGCCGCCTGACCCAACTGCCCCTCCGTATCGGGATCAAGGAATGCCTGCATGGCGATCGAGCGAAGCCCGATCAGCGCAAGGTCGTCCGCAGGGGCAGGCTCGCTGTCGATCGCCGCGGCAAGCGATGGCCGGCCGACCGGGTCGAAACCGAGCAGGATGCAATCGTCCAGATTGGCGCCGTGTTCGGCGGCGGCGTGTTTGGTGAAACGCGGGTCCGGAGCGGAAGTGTCTGTGATGCGGCACAGCCACTGACCGTCGCAGGTGATAAAGACGCGGGCCTCCGGATGCGCCAGCGCGGCGGCGAGACTGTCGTCGTTGCGCCGTTCCCCGTCGCGCCACAGTCGATTGCCCGCAAAACCGGTCAGCCCGCTCAGCTCAGACGTGGCGCGCAGGGCGGCCTGGTCGCCGTCGTCCTTCATACCGGCAGCACCGCTTGCCGGATCTCGCCGGCGAATCGGTCGGCCGCGCCTGCCTCATAGGCTTGCGTGGTGCCATATCCCCATACCGGCCCGGGCCAGTTCGGATCGCCCTGGTGTCGCGCGACGATGTGGAGGTGAAACATCGGCACGACGTTGCCGAGCGAGCCGATATTGATCTTGTCGGCGTCGGTCAGGCGCTTCAGCGCCCTGGAGACGAGACCCGTCTCGAAGGTCAGCATGGTCTGGTCGAGGGGGGTAAGGTCATGAAATTCGGTAACGTCGTTGCGCTGTGGCACGAGGATCAGCCATGGCCAGCGGCGATCGTTCATCAGCCGCAATTCGCAGAGCCCCAGACGGCCGATCGTCGTCGTGTCCCCGGCAAGACGAGGGTCAAGCTCGAAGGCCTGCATCTATCGAATTCCTTCTCTACGGTGGGCGCCCGGCTTGCAATTAGGGCACCGATCGCCGATATGGAGGCCGGGAGGTTGGTGGTGGACGAGCCACTCGCCAACCGGGTCAGGTCCGGAAGGAAGCAGCCCCAACGAGCCACGGCACGGGTCATCGTGCCAGCCTCCCACCTTTCCCGCCATGCGTGACGGTTCGACGCCGACCGGCCACTCCGGCCCAGCGGCGCGCCTATGGCAGCCGCAGCAGCACCGGAAGCAACCCGCTTTGCTGCGCAAGCTCGATCAGCTCGAAGACCGGCATCGCCACGAAGAAGACCAGCCCGTCGGTCAGGGTCTGGTAGATCAGCCGGGTGCGGACCCGCAGTTCCGCTTCGTCCCGGAACAGCGACGGCCTCGGCAGGAAGCGCGGCACCGTCGCGAGATACCGCGCATAGGCCGGACCAAACTCTCCCTTCAGGAATGATTCCTCCCGCACGATCACGATGTGGAAGGCTGCCGCGCAGCCGACAAGAAAAAGCACCGCGATGACGACGCTGCCGGTCTGAGCGCCGACCCCCGCCGCGGCGATGCTGGAAAAGACGTAAAGCGGGTTGCGCGTGACGGAGTAGGGTCCCGTGGTGACGATTTCCGCCGCTTTCCGGCCGCCGATATAGAGCGTGCACCATATCCGCCCGACGATGCCGATGACGATGAAGCCGAGACCGATCGCCTCGACCATGTCGTGGATTTCTTCGTTTCCGCTGGCCCCTACGAAAAGCAGGAGAACGAAGGCGGCGAGCAACAATACGGCCAGGCTCAGCCGGCGCATTTCCTGATACCGCGCAAGCGCCATGGGGCTTTCTCTTCTTCTATCGATACTGACGATGGGGCGGGAACGACAAGGATCGAATTCATACCCGCCGCCTCCCGGCATATCTCACGGACGCTCAGCGTTGCCAACTTCGGCATCGAATGGCTTGCGTCGGGGCGCCATACGTCGGAGAAACGGCCCACCAACCGCCGCATTCCGTCCAGGGTCGCGCCATGCCGTTTTCCGTCCGTCCACACTTTGCCGTCGTTGGCCTTTCGGCCGGCGGGAAGGGGGCGTGATGGCCGACGATATCCCGGCCGCAACGGCCTCGGAAGACGCAACGCCCTATCGCGTGTTGGCCCGCAAATATCGGCCGCGCTCCTTCGACGACCTGATCGGCCAGCAGCCGATGGTGCGCACGCTCACCAATGCGTTCGACACCGGCCGCATCGCCCAGGCGTGGATGCTGACCGGCGTGCGCGGCGTCGGCAAGACGACGACCGCCCGCATTCTGGCCCGCGGCCTGAACTACGAAACCGATGCGGTCGACCAGCCGACGATCCACATGCGGGAGCTCGGCGTTCATTGTCAGGCGATCATGGAGGGCCGGCATGTCGACGTCGTGGAGATGGACGCCGCGTCCCACACCGGCATCGACGATGTGCGCGAAATCATCGCCCAGGTGCGCTACCGTCCGGTCTCGGCGCGCTACAAGGTCTACATCATCGACGAGGTCCATATGCTGTCGAACCAGGCCTTCAACGGCCTGTTGAAGACGCTGGAGGAGCCGCCGGAACATGTGAAGTTCGTTTTCGCGACGACCGAAATCCGCAAGGTTCCGATCACCGTTCTGTCGCGCTGCCAACGCTTCGATCTGCGGCGAGTCGATTCGGCGACGTTGATGGCGCATCTCCAGCGCATCGCCGAATCCGAAGCCGTGGCGGTCGACGACGACGCGTTGCGGCTGATCGCCCGCGCGGCCGAGGGGTCGGTGCGCGACGCGCTGTCGCTGACCGATCAGGCGATCGCCCATGGCGCCGGCGCGATCACGGCGGACGCGGTGCGCGACATGCTGGGGCTGGCCGACCGGGTCCGGATCATCGACCTGTTCGAAATGTTGATGAAGGGCGACGGCAGCGCGGCGCTGTCTGAGCTGCGCGAGCAACATACGGCCGGCGCCGACCCTGTGGTCGTGCTCGGTGATCTGACCGATTTCACCCATCTGGTGACGACGCTGCGCTACGTGCCGGAAGCCGCGAGCGACGCGGCGCTGTCGCCGATGGAGGCGGAGCGGGGCCTCGAATTTTCCAAGACGCTCTCGATCCGGACCCTCGGCCAGGTCTGGCAGATGCTCCTCAAGGCGCTGGACGAGGCGCGCAACGCCGCATCGCCGCGCCAGGCGGCGGAGATGGCGCTGATCCGGATCGCCCATGCGGCGGATCTGCCGTCCCCGGACGAACTGGTCCGGTTGATCCGCGAGGGCGGCCTCGCGGGCCTGACGCCACCGGCCGGTGGCAAGAGCGGCGGCGACGGAGCGCAGGCACATTCACAGGCTGCGCCGGCGGTGGGTAGCGCGGCGCCATCGCCGGGCGCATCCGAACGCCAGACGGATCGCACCACCGCCTCCGCCGGCAATGCCGGACCGCCGCGACCGCGCCTGTCGCTCGCTCCGTCGGGCCAGGCATCGCAGCAGGCGGCGCCCGCCCCTGCACCGACGACGGCTCCACCCCAGGTCGAGATCGGCTCGCTGGAAGCCCTCGTGGCGCTGGCCGAGGAGAAGCGTGATTCCCTGATGCAGGTGTCGATCCGCCGCTATCTGCGGTTGGTCAAACTGGAGCCGGGCCGGCTCGAAGTGGCGCTGACGCCGGAGGCACCGCGCGCCCTCGCCGCCGACCTTTCGCGCAAGCTGCACGAATGGACCGGGCGGCGCTGGGTGGTGACAATTTCCAGCGGGGAAGGGCAGCCGACGATCGAGGAAACGGCGACCGCGCGGCGCGACACGCTGTTGTCGGACGCGGCGGCCGATCCGGAAGTCGCGGCGGTGCTGGCGGCGTTTCCGGGTGCCAAGGTTATGGAAGTCAGGCTGCGCGGCGACGCCGAGGCCGCCGATCTCGCCGCGGATCTTTCCGCCGCGGTTTCCGATGACGACATACTGGACGATCCGTCCGAGCTCTCGGACGACGATGACGATTAGGAGAACAGCGACACATGAAAGATCTAATGGGCATGATGAAGCAGGCCAAGGCCATGCAGGAGAAGATGGCCGGCCTTCAGGAGGACATCGCGCGGATTGCCGTCACCGGCCAGTCCGGCGGCGGTGTCGTCTCCGTCACGCTGAGCGGCAAGGGCGAGATGCAGGCGCTGGCGATCGACCCCTCGCTGCTTAAGGACGACGAGAAGGACATCGTCGAGGATCTGGTGATCGCGGCCCACAACGACGCCAAGGCCAAGCTTGACGTGGCGATCCAGGAAAAGACCCAGGAGCTGACCGCCGGCCTCGAACTTCCCGCCGGCATGAAGCTGCCCTTTTAGCCTGGACGCGCTTTTCTCATGGCTAAATCCATCGCGGGCCCGGAGATCGAGCGGCTGATCCAGCTGCTTGCCAAGCTGCCGGGCCTCGGTCCCCGCTCGGCCCGCCGCGCGGCGCTGCACCTCGTCAAGCGCCGTGAACAGTTGCTGGCGCCGCTGACGACGGCCATGGCCGAGGCGCTGGAGAAGGTCACGATCTGCTCGGCCTGCGGCAATATCGACACCTCCGATCCCTGCACGATCTGCCTTGATACGGCGCGCGACCAGGCGACGGTGATCGTCGTCGAGGACGTCTCCGATCTCTGGGCGCTGGAGCGGGCGAAGGCGCTGAACGCGGCCTACCACGTGCTGGGCGGCGTGTTGTCGCCGCTCGACGGCATCGGTCCGGACGATCTCACGATCCGGCAATTGGTCGAGCGGGTGCATCGCGGCGGCGTCAACGAACTGGTGCTGGCGGTGAACGCCACCGTCGAGGGGCAGACCACGGCGCATTACCTGATGGACCAGCTGGAGGGCCTCGACGTGAAGGTGACGCGGCTCGCCCACGGCGTGCCGGTCGGCGGCGAGCTCGACTATCTCGACGAGGGCACGCTGGCGGCGGCGATGCGGTCGCGGGCGGTGCTGTAGGGTAAGCGAACCGCGACAAGACGATTTGTGACGATCTCTTGTTGTTGGTAGAATTATGGGAACAGGAGGTGCCGATGGCGTCCGTGACCCTTTCCATGCCCGATGCGATGAAAGACTGGATCGAAAGCCGGATCAAAGACGGCGAATACGCCAGCACGAGCGAACATGTGCGCGACCTCGTGCGGCGGGATTGGGAGCGCCGCGGCCATCCCGAACTGACGCTTGACGATCTGCGCCGCATCGTGACGGAGGCGCGCGCCGGCGGCATCAGCGACCGCTCGATCAGCGACATCAAAGCGGAGGCCCTGAAGGTCGCGAGGGCGCGCGATCTGGTGACTGAGTAGCTTCCTCGCTATCGTGCATGGCAGTAGCGTGCGCAGGCTTTCGCTGCCTTGATAGAACGAGAGCTGGGGGAACGAGACCATGCCCACACAGCAATTCGGCGAGACATTGCGGGACATCGCCGCCGAGAACCCGGCTTTTGCGGCGAACATGCTGGAAGAGGCCGTCACCGCGCTGTTCGCCGGCGACGTCGACGAGGGCCGGATCAACGGGGCGATGGTTTCGAGGAATTGGCCGGCCTGA
The DNA here is from genome assembly GCF_024195285.1 of Aurantimonas marianensis. GTDB lineage: Bacteria > Pseudomonadota > Alphaproteobacteria > Rhizobiales > Rhizobiaceae > Aurantimonas > Aurantimonas marianensis. The sequence continues at coordinate 11,520 of NZ_JALHBS010000082.1, read as the reverse complement.
CCGGCAAAAATCCGAAGAGCCTGATGCGGATGCTTGGGCCGAACGGCAATCCGACCGCCAACAATCTGTTCAAAATCATCACCCAACTTGGCCGCGCCGAGGGGGTAACGATCCAGGCGCGTGTCACGAAGACGCGCTTGCTACCAGCCGTGGCGGTGTGACCGCTCCAAACGAGGCTTGCAATGTGTACGGCTTAACCGTACGAATTGGGCGATGAAACTTCGCAGTATCCGCCACAAGGGATTGGGCCGGTTCATCCAGCAGAACGATCCGAAGGGTATCCGGGCCGATCTGGTGAACCGCGTGCGCAATATTCTGACGGCCCTGATCGCGGCCGAAGATGTCAACGCGGTGCAGGGCCCGCCGGGCTGGCGCGTCCATCAACTTGTCGGCGATCGCTTTCCGGCATGGAGCATTTCGGTGTCGGGAAACTGGCGGATCACCTTCGTCATCGAGAGCGGCGAAATCTGGAACCTTGATTTGGAGGATTACCACTGATGACAGACGATCCTATCAAGATTGCCATGGAGCCGTCCCACCCGGGGACATTCATCCGCGAGGAGGTGCTGGAACCGCTTGGTCTCAACGTCGCCAGGGCGGCGAAGGTGTTGGACGTGCGGCGGGCAACCGTGTCCGATCTCGTCAATGGCAAGGCGGCTCTGTCGCCGGAAATGGCCCTGCGGATCGAGAAGGCATTCGGCGTGTCGATGGATACGCTGCTGCGGATGCAGGCATGGCACGACGCCCACACCATGCGTTCGCGTGAGGGGACAATCACCGTGCAGCGGTACAACCCGGCTTGATCAGACCTGCGGCGCAGCCGGTTTCATCAGGAACCGCGCGCGTCGACGACGCCCACAATTCATTCGCGTTTTTAGGCTTTCGATATGCTCCACGCCATGTTCCTTCTTGTCTTTGCCCTTTTGTTCAGCGCGCCCGCTTCGGCCCGCGCCGATGCGGTGACCGACGGCTTCCGCGCCTTCCTCGAAGCCGATATCTGGCCGGCGGCCAAGGCGCGGGGCGTGCCGCGCCCCGTGTTTGACGCGGCGTTCAAGGGCGTGACGCCGAATCTGAAACTGCCGGATCTCCAGCTTCCCGGTTCGAAGGAAACGGTCGCGGAGACGAACTTCCAGGCCGAGTTCAAGAGCGGTGCCGACTATCTGTCGGAGCGCGCCGTCGCCGCCAACGCCGCGTCCGGGCGCAAGCTCCTCGCCCGGCACAAGCCGGTCCTCGACAGGATCGAGGCGCGATACGGCGTGCCGGCGCCGATCATCGTCGCGATCTGGGGCCGCGAATCGGCCTTCGGCAACGCGAAAATCCCGGAAAACGCGTTCCAGGTGCTCGGCACCAAGGCCTATCTGTCGCGGCGCAAGGCGTTGTTCAGGAACGAACTCCTCGCGGCGCTCGAAATCGTCGCGGACGGGCATCTCAGCGCGTCGCAGATGAAATCGTCCTGGGCCGGGGCGCTCGGCCAGCCGCAATTCATGCCGTCGAAATTCCTGACCCTGGCGGTGGATTTCGATGGCGACGGCAAGAAGGACATCTGGAATTCGGTGCCCGATACGCTGGCCTCGATCGCGAATTATTTGCGTCAGAGCGGCTGGCAACCGGGTCGGGACTGGGGCTTCGAGGCGGTGGTGCCGGCGAGCGTCTCCTGTGCCAATGAGGGGCCGGATCGCGGTCGCCCGATCGCCGAATTCGTCTCCGCCGGGGTGACACGCGTTTCCGGCCGGCCATTCCCGCCGCATGAGATAAACCAGCGGGGGCATTTGATGATGCCGGCCGGGCGCTTCGGCCCCGCCTTCATCGCCACGCCGAACTTCTACGTCCTCAAGGCCTACAACAACTCCGACCTCTACGCCCTGTTCGTCGGCCATGTCGCCGACAGGATGCAAGGTGCGGGATCGCTGCAAGGGCGGTGGGCGAAGACCGACCGCATGACACGCGGCGACATTGCGCGGATGCAGAGAAAGCTGGAAGCGAAAGGCTATGACGTCGGCGGCGCCGACGGGCTCGCCGGCTTCAAGACCCGCCGCGCGATCGGCGATTTCGAGGCCCGCGCGGGCTTGCCGGCGACCTGTTGGCCAAACCGGACGATGGCCGCGAAATTGTGACGATGCGTCCGTCATCCACAGCTAATTTAAGCCTTCGTTGATGATGCGGATCGAAAGCGTCGGGGTGTTGCGGGGTATCCCTATCGCGTCGGCGGAGCGCTCTGTATGCCAATCCTGCGGAACCCGAGGAGGGCACGCGAAGTCCATTCGCAGTGCCACGCGGCGGGAGTTGCCTGGGGAGGCGACGCGGACGGTCCGAACACGAGAATCGGGCCGTCCGACCCTCTCCGGCGGGTACGTTGACGCAAAATCTCAAGAATTCGTCGATGAAATCGCGTTTTCCGGGGTTTTCCCCCCGAAACGGTCGCTGCTGCAATAGTTTCGCCACATCCTGTGCCGATCTTTCGCCGATCGATGGCGACGCGATTCGCGCGCGTCTCCCATCAGCGTCGGGGGGAAGCCGTTTGAACCGTTCCGTCTGGATTCCATCCAGCATCGTGCTGCTGACAGGGCTCGGCACTGTTTTCGTCGGGACCGCCGACCGCCTGCCGCAGACGGTCCCCAGTGAAGCCGCCGAGACGGCAGAATTCGTGCCGCCGGCGCGCGAAGCGCGGGTCGCGGTTTCCTATCGCCGCGATGGCGACGACCCGTTTTCCGAGGTCGCCGTGGCGACCGTCGAGCCCTTCGATGGTGCTGGTGACCATGCGGCGGAGATAATCCCCGCGAACAGCCTCCTGCCCGCTCAGACGGTGCCCAAAGCGGCGCGCTCGCTGCAGCGTCTGGCCGCCGCCGGCGACGCCAAGGCCGAAGCCCTGATAATCGCCGAGTCGTCCGGGGACGCTTCGACGGGGCGCCAGCCCGCAATGCTCGACAAACCAGCCGAAGCCACGGCGTCCGCCTGGCAGTCCGAATATTTCGCCGACAACCCGCTGGTCGGCGCGGTCTTCGGTGCCGATGGCACGCCGTCGAGCCAGGACGCGCTGTTGGGCGCGGCGCACGGGGCCCGCTACGTGCTGCTCGGCGAAATCCACGACAATCCCGACCATCATCTGATCCAGGCGGACATCGTGGGCGGGCTGGCGAAATTGGGCGCCAAGCCCTCGGTGGTCTTCGAAATGATCCCGCAAGGCTTTGCCGGGAAGCTGGCGGCGTTCGAGGAAGACCCGGACAAGAATCTGGAAACGCTCGCCGAACGTCTCGAATGGGCGGAGCGAGGCTGGCCGGACTTTTCGCTGTATCGGCCGATCTTCGAATCCGCCGTCGCGAACGATCTGCCGATCCGGGCGGGCAATCTCGATCGCAAGACCGTTCGCGCGATCGCCGAGGACGGCGTCGCGGCGCTCCCGGAGGGCGATGCGCGGCGACGGTGGCGACTGGACGATCCAATGCCGGCGGCGCAATCGGCGGAACTGGCCGAAACGATACGCGAGGCCCATTGCGGGCTGATGCCGGACGGCGCGATCGCGCCGATGACGCTGGTGCAGCGGGCCCGCGACGCGGCGTTGGCGGAAGCGATGATCGGCGCGGCCGGCGAGACCGGCAGCGCGGTGCTGATCGCCGGTTCCGGTCATGTCCGCAATGACTGGGCCGTACCGGCGATCCTGGCCGAGCGCGAGCCGCAATCGCGCGCGGTGTCGGTGCAGATGGTCGAGGGCGCCGAGGGCGAAGGCCGGCCGGCGGACTATGGGCTGACGTCGGCGACGCCGGCCCCGTTCGATTTTACCATCTTCACGCCACGCCAGAATGTCAGCGACCGCTGTGCCGAACTGCGCGCACGGATGGGCGCGAGCGCCGACTGACCGACGACGCGCCAGCGGATTGAAGTCGACAATCGATACCCATTCGCGGCTGACCCGGGATCAAACGTCAAGCTCGAAAAATCCACGAGCGTCATAAGGTGCTGGTGGTCGGCCCACTAGAACTCGTAAAAAGTCCGGATCGCCTCCCAGCCGGCCTCGGCCGTGTCGGCGAAAGTGATGAGGTCGAGATCCTCCGGCGCGATCGTGCCCTCCTCGGCCAACACCTCGAAATTGAGTACCCGCCGCCAGAACTCCTCGCCAAACAGGATCACCGGGATGCGCTGCATCCGCTGGGTCTGGATCAGCGTCAGGGCCTCGAACAGCTCGTCCATGGTGCCGAAGCCGCCCGGGAAGATCGCCATCGCCTTCGCCCGCAGCAGGAAGTGCATCTTGCGGATCGCGAAATAGTGGAAATTGAACGACAGGTCTGGCGTCGCGAAATGGTTCGGCGCCTGCTCGTGCGGCAGGGTGATGTTCAGCGCGATCGATACCGCGTCGACATCCGCGGCGCCGCGATTGCCGGCCTCCATGATGCCCGGGCCGCCGCCGGTGACGATGACGAATTCCTTGCCGCCGGAACTGTCCGCCGAATGCTGCGAAGCCAGTTGCGCGAAATTGCGCGCCTCGTCGTAGAAGCGGGCGTTGGCTTCCAGATTGCGCTTCTGCGTCTCGTTCTTGGCCGCCCAGGCATCGGTGCCGGGCTCGGGGATACGGGCGCCGCCGAACAGGACGACGGTGGACAGGATGCCCGCCTCGATCAGCGCCATCTCCGGCTTCATCAGTTCCAGCTGCAGCCGGACGCCGCGCATTTCCTCACGGGTCAGGAAGTCGGCGTCGTCGAAGGCGAGGCGGTAGGTCGGCGACAGCGTCTGCGGCGTGTGTTCCTGCTCCCTGGTGGCCTCCTTGTCCCGCTGCGAACTTGGAAACGGATCCCAGCCATGCTGGTCGCGGGGTGGCTGCTGCATAATCGAGGCCTCGTCAGTTTGCTTGTGCGGTTTACGCGGGCGGTTTGCCCGAGCGGTTCGATTGACCGCTTCGACCCCTTCAACTAGGGTCCGCGCCGATTTGGACAGGGTCTTGAGGCTCTGAAGCCCCCCGATTTTCAGGAGTTTTGCCGATGTCAGCGCCCGACCGCGCCGCTCTCGAAACCACGATCGAACGAGCCTTCGATGACCGCGACAGCGTTTCGGCTTCGACCACGGGCGAGATCCGCGACGCCGTCGACGCGGCGCTCGACCTGCTCGATCGCGGCGAGGCGCGCGTCGCCACCCGCGGCGGCGACGGTCAGTGGACGGTGCATCAGTGGCTGAAGAAGGCGGTGCTGTTGTCGTTCCGGCTCAACGACATGCAGGTCATCGAGGGTGGTCCCGGCGGAGCGACCTGGTGGGACAAGGTGCCGTCGAAATTCGCCGGCTGGGATGAGGCGCGCTTCCGCGAAGCCGGGTTGCGGGCTGTCCCCGGTGCCATCGTCCGGCGCTCGGCCCATATCGGCAAGGATGTCGTCCTGATGCCGTCCTTCGTCAATCTCGGCGCCTATGTCGACGAGGGTACGATGGTCGACGGCTGGGCGACCGTCGGCTCCTGCGCCCAGATCGGCAAGAACGTCCATCTGTCGGGCGGTGTCGGCATCGGCGGCGTGCTGGAACCGATGCAGGCCGGCCCGACGATCATCGAGGACAATTGCTTCATCGGCGCGCGCTCGGAAGTGGTCGAGGGCTGCATCGTGCGCGAGGGCTCGGTGCTCGGCATGGGCGTGTTCATCGGCCAGTCGACCAAGATCGTCGACCGGGCCACCGGCGAGATCAGCTATGGCGAGGTGCCGCCCTATTCGGTGGTCGTCGCCGGGGCGCTGCCCGGCAAGCCGATGGGCAATGGCGAACCCGGCCCGAGCCTTTACTGCGCCGTCATCGTCAAGCGGGTCGACGAGCGCACCCGCTCGAAGACCTCGATCAACGAGCTGCTGCGCAACTGACGCGGCTGTCCGGGCTTGATCGGCCTCGGTCGGAGCGAGGATGATATGGCGAGACTGCAATCCTTCTGGCCGTTGTCGCTCGCCGCGCTCGGCGGCCTGTTCGGCTGGCTGCAGCCGGCCCCGGCGATACCGGCGGATCACCAGGGCCCGTGCCGGACCGAGACCGCGGCCGGCGTCGAGTACATCGTCTGCGAGGTTCCGCTCGACCGCTACGCGGTGATGCTGCGGGCCGAGGACGCGGCGGGACAACCTTACGAGACCTTCGCCAAGGCGGCCGCGAGCGTTGGCGGCCGGCGCGTGCGGCTGATCATGAATGCCGGCATGTATCACGAGGACCGCCGTGCCGTCGGTCTTGCCGTACAGGATGGGCGCGTGCTGAAGGACGCGGTGCGCGGTACCGGCAGCGGCAACTTCTCGATGCAGCCGAACGGGGTGTTCTTCATCGAGGACGGCAAGGCGCAGGTCCGCGATACCGGGCGCTATCTCGCCGGTGACCACACGCCGGAGCTCGCCACGCAGTCGGGGCCGATGCTTTTGATCGACGGCCGGCTGCATCCCCGCTTCATCGACGGCTCCGACAGCCGCTACGTGCGCAACGGCGTCTGCGCCGGCGAGGACGGCCGCACGGTCAGGCTCGTCCTGTCGCGCCAGCCGGTGAATTTCTGGGATTTCGCGACCTTCTTCCGGGATCGGCTCGGCTGCCGCGACGCGCTGTTCTTCGACGGCAAGGTGTCGAGCCTTTACTATCCCGATGCCGGCATCGACCACCGCCGCGACCGGCTGGGGCCGATGCTCGTCGTCGTCGATCGCGACTGACCGGAGCCTACTCGGCGGTTCCGGCCATGCGCTCGGCGAGCGCGGCATCGTCCGCGACGGTTGCGTCAGCGGCGGCGATGCGGCCGCCCTTGGTGGCCTCGCCGCCCTTCGGCAGCGCCGCGTCACCTGCCGCTGTGGCGCTCCCGGCCGGTGGCGCCACGATCGGCGCCGGCGCCGCGGTGGGAACCGGTTCGGCCGAAAGAGCGCGGCCTTTCGCCTTCGCGGCCGCCGACGGTTCGGCTGCCGGCGTCACCGCCGCGACCAGGGTTTCGACGAGGCTCGTGTCCTCGACCTGTGCTTCGACGGCCGCCGGCATCCGCCGCCGTTTGACGATCTCGGCCATATGCGCCTTGACGGCGGAGCAGTAGCGGGCGGCCGATTTGCTCATCCGTGTGGTGCGCAGGCCGCCCTTGTATTTCATCGACGCCTTGCAAACGTCGCGGCCGCCCTGTTCCCAGGCGCCCTTCAGATATTTCATGCCGTAGGTCAGATTGGTGTCCGGGTCGTAAAGGGCATTGGCCGAGCCGGAGAAACCCATGCTGCGGGCGGTCGCCGGCTTGATCTGGCTGAGGCCGTAGACGCCGCCGGCGCCGCGCGCCTTCGGATTGTAGCGGCTTTCGACGCGCACGACCGCATAGGCCAGAGCCGGCGGGATGCCGTTTTCGACCGCGTGTTCCTCGATCATCCGGTCGAGGGCGGCGCTGCCGGAGATGGTGCCGCGTTCGGCGGCCTGCTTCGCCTCGCGGCTCGCGATCTTCACGTCGCCGTCGGACGGGGCGATCCCGGTCGACAGGGCCGCGACCTCCGCCTCGGTTGTCACCGCAACCTTATCGGTTGTTGCGGAGTCGAGCGCGGTCACCAGCGGCGAGCCGCCGGCGACGCAACCGGAAAGGCTCGCAATGGCGACGATGGCGAACGCCGGCACCATAACGGCGCGCCTTGTCGCTGGGCTGATGAACTCCGACACTCGCATGCACTTTTCCCTCAACAAACGGGCCGCGCCCATTCCGTTCGTCCGCATCGCGGCGGAAAGGTGGCAAGCCGGGCCGGAGCGCGATTTCCAGCCTCGTCACGGTCGGCTTGTCAAGCGGCTGTGGCGCGACTGCATCAATTGATTTATCTGACGCGGCCATGACAAAGATGACCGATCCCGTCGACATTCTCTCCCGCCTGATCCGTTGCCCGTCGGTGACCCCTGACGAGGGCGGCGCGCTGGCCACGCTCGAAGCCATGCTGGCGCCGCTCGGATTCGCGGTCGAGCGCCCGGTGTTTTCCGATCAGGGTACGCCCGATGTCGAGAATCTCTTCGCCCGCGCCGGGACATCCGGCCCGCATCTGGTCTTTGCCGGGCACACCGACGTGGTGCCGCCGGGCGAGGCCAGCGACTGGCGGGAGGGTCCGTTCTCGGCGGCGATCGTCGACGGCGAGCTCTACGGGCGCGGCGCGGTCGACATGAAGGGCGGCATCGCCGCCTTCGCCGCCGCTTATGGGCGCCATGTCGCCCGTCACGGCGCCCCGGCGGGCCGCGTCTCGCTGCTGATCACCGGCGACGAGGAGGGGCCGGCGGTGAACGGCACGGCCAAGCTCCTGGAGTGGGCCAGGGGCCGAGGCGAAAATTTCGACGCCTGTCTCGTCGGCGAACCGACCAACCGGGATGTACTCGGCGACATGATCAAGGTCGGCCGGCGCGGCTCGCTCTCGGCGGAAGTGCGGGTCTGCGGCCGACAGGGCCATGTCGCCTATCCGCATCTGGCGGACAACCCGGTGCGCGCGGTCGTTGCGATCGCCGAGGCGCTGATGGCCGAACCGCTCGATGCCGGATCCGAACGCTTTCCAGCCTCCACCCTCGAAATCACATCGATCGATACCGGCAATCCCTCGGTCAACGTGGTTCCGGCGCGCGCGCGCCTGTGCTTCAACGTCCGCTTCAGCGATCGCTGGACCCCGGAGAGCCTCAAGCGCGAGCTGACGCGCCGCATCGAAGCGGCCGCGGCCTCGCAGCGATTTCGTCCCGGCCGCGAGGCCGCGACGTTCGAGATCCTGTGGCGCGAGCGTCCGGCCGAAGCGTTTCTGACGCGCGACGACGCCCTGACCCGGTCGCTGATCGACGCCGTCGAGGAGGTGACCGGGCGCCAGCCGGAGCTCTCGACGTCGGGCGGCACTTCGGACGCGCGTTTCATCAAGGATTACTGCCCGGTTGTGGAATTCGGTCTTGTCGGCAAGACTATGCACATGGCCAACGAACGGGTGGCCCTGTCCGACCTCGAGGAACGGACGAGGATCTATGAAGCCTTCATCGCCCGCTGGTTCACCGCCCACGCCTGACCTGATGCCGAGCATCGACGATATCGTCCGGTTTTTCTCGGGCGCCGCCTTGCTGATGGCCGGCCGGAGCGAGGGGCTGAAGCGTCTCGATCTGTCCGCCGACGGCTTCTGGCAGTCCTTTTCGGCCATCGTGGTGGCGCTGCCGCCGATCGCCCTGTCCTGGATCGAGTTCGAGTCGGTCCAGGGCGAAGGCCGGGTCACCGACATGGGTCCAGTCGCCGTCTATGGCGCGCACGCTCTGGCCGATATTCTCGCCTGGGTGCTGCCGATCCTCGTCCTGATGCTGGTCGCCAAGCCGATCGGCTACTCCCGCAAGATCGTGCCGCTGGTGGTCGCCACCAATTGGGGCGGTGCCATGCTGGCCTGGGTTTTCGCGCCCTATTGGCTGATCGTGCTTTTTGTCGGCATGGGCGGCGGAACGGCGCTGCTCGGCACGCTCGTGACCATCGCGTCGATCGCGCTCACCGTGCGGCTGATCTTCTTCGCCACCGGCAAGGATCTCGGCGGCGCCGTGGCGGTCACCGTGCTGATGATCGTCGGTGCCCTGGTCAGCTATGGCGCGGTGATGGACGTGACCGGTATTGCGCTGATCTGATCGCTCAGGATCAACCTGGATAGGGTGGCAGTGTCCGCTTCGGTGCCGTGCCATATTCGATCCGCGTCAGATACAGCCCGTCCGCCGGCGCGACCGGGCCGCAGCGGGTGCGGTCGCGCGATTTCAACGCGGCGACGAGGTCTTCCTCGCTCCAGCGGTGTTCGCCGACGAGCTTCAGCGTCCCGGCGAAGGACCGGATCTGGTTGTGAAGGAAGGACTGCGCCATGGCGTGGATGTGGATCTCGTCGCCGGGTCCCTTGACGATGTCGAGGCGCTCGAGCGTGCGGATCGGGTTCTTCGCCTGGCAGTGGGCGGAGCGGAAGGTGTTGAAATCGTGGGTGCCGACGAGGCGCTGGGCAGCATGATGCATCGCGTCGATGGCGAGCGGTTTGGAGACCCACCAGACCTGACCGGTCAGCAGCGCCGGCGGCGGCCGGCGATTGAAGATGCGGTAGAGATAATGCCGCTTGCGGGCGGAAAAGCGGGCGTCGAAATCGTCTGGGACCCGCTCGACGTCGAGAATCGCGACGGCCTCGCCGCGCAGATGGGCGTTCAGCGCGTCGCGCACGACGCCGCAGTCCCACTCGCGCGACAGGTCCAGATGGGCGACCTGGCCGGTGGCATGGACGCCGGCGTCGGTCCGCCCGGCGCCGAACAGCGTCGCCGTCTCGCCGGAAAAACCGGTCACGGCCGTCTCGACGGCCTCCTGCACCGACGGGTCGCTGGCTTGGCGCTGCCAGCCGCAATAGGGCTTGCCGTTGTACTCGATGGTGAGTTTGTATCGGGGCATCAGGCGCCGCCGATTACATGACCCATAGGCACCGGCGTACCTCTCAAAAGCTCTTCCGCCGGCATCGGCTTGCCGCCGGCGCGCTGCAGTTCCAGAAAACGGACCGCGCCCGAACCGCAGGCGACGAGCAGACGGTCGTCCAGAAGCGTGCCCGGTGCGCCCGAGCCGGTCTCGGCCCTGGCGCGCAGGATCTTCACCCGCTCCGGCCCGGCGCCGAACGACATCGTCGTCCAGGCGCCCGGAAACGGCGAGAAAGCGTTGATCCTGGCGGCGATCAGCCGGGCGTCGCCGGCAAAGTCGAGCGCGGCCTCGGCCTTGTCGATCTTGCGCGCATAGACCGGCTGGCGTCCGGTTCGCGCGGCTATCGCATCCTGATCCTCGAAGGTCAGGGTGCCGGCTTCAAGCTTTTCCAGCGCCTCGGCCATCAGATCGGCCGACATCGTCGCCAGCCGGTCGTGCAACTCGCCCGCCGTCTCGGCTTCGCCGATCGGTGTCTCGGCCGTCAGCGCCACCGGACCGGTGTCGAGGCCGGCTTCCATGCGCATCACCATCATGCCGGTAGTGGCGTCGCCCGCCTCGATCGCGCGCTGGATCGGCGCGGCGCCGCGCCAGCGCGGCAGCAGCGAGCCGTGAGCGTTGAGACAGCCATGACGCGGGGCGCCGAGGATCGCGCGCGGCAGCAAAAGGCCGTAGGCGACGACGATTGCGACGTCTGCCTTAAGCGCCGCGAAGGCCGCGATCTCCGCCTCGTCCTTGAAGTTCAGCGGCGTGCGGACATCCAGCCCCAGCCGTTCGGCTTCGGTCTGAACGGGGGAAGGGCTCAGGATCAGGCCCCGGCGTCCGGCCTTGCGCGGCGGCTGTGTGTAGACGGCGGCAATGTCATGGCCGGCGGCGTGGATCGCGCGCAAGGTCGGCACCGCGAAGGCGGGCGTCCCCATGAAGACCACGCGCAGCGTCATCGCCTTCTCACGCGATGGCCCGGCGAGCCGCCTTGGTGAACTTCTTCACCACCATGTCGCGCTTCAGCTTGGAGATGTGGTCGATGAACAGGACGCCGTCGAGATGATCGATCTCATGCAGGAGACAGGTCGCCAGAATGCCGTCCGCCGTCTCTTCGTGCATGGTGCCGTCGAGGCCGAGATAGCGGACCGTCACCTCGGCGGACCGCT
>NZ_JALHBS010000081.1 GCF_024195285.1 Aurantimonas marianensis | reverse complement strand
CCTCGGCATAATAGTCCGGGATCGACAGGCAGCCCTCCTCATAGACGCTGCGGGTATCGGACGCGGCCAGTATCTGCGGATTCATGAACACCTGTGGCGCCCTGTCCTCCTCCTCCTTGGACACGTCAATGACCAGCAGGCGGAGCGGTTCGCCCACCTGGATCGCGGCGAGCCCGATGCCGGGCGCGTCGTACATCGTTTCCAGCATGTCGTCGGCTAGCCGCTTGACGCGGTCGTCAACGGTTTCGACCGGTTTGGAGGTCTGGCGCAGGATCGGATCCGGCAGGATGATGAGAGGCTTGATCGTCATGGCCGCTGAGGTAATCGCTGACACAATCGCGGTCAATCGGTGCGGCGCCGACATGCGGACGGGAGCTCCCGCGCCGGGGATGCTTCCGGCGCCGCAATGTTCGTGCTTTGATCCGATTCGTTAACGAATCGCATCTAGGGTCGGGACATGGACAGCGACGCTCTTGCCGCCCTTCTCACGACGCCCCTCGCCACGATCGGCGGCCAAGCGGTTCCGGTCCTTGCCCTGATGCTGGCAGGGCTGCTGCTGCTTTTCCTCCTTCTTTGGCTGCGCGCCAGCCGCGCGGCGCGCGATGCCCTCGAACTGGCCGAGACCCGCGAGGCGGAATCCTCCGATCGACTCGACGCCGTATTGAAATCACAGGCCGAGATCACCGGCCGGATGCAGACGATGGCGGAAATCTTCGGTGCGCGGCAGGCGGACCTCACCCGCACCCTCGCCGAGCGCTTCGACGGGCTTTCCTCAAGGGTTGGCCAGTCGATCCTCCAGACGACCACTACCACCAACGCGTCGCTGTCCGCCCTATCCGAGCGCCTTGCGGTGATCGATCGCGCGCAGGGCGAAATCCGCAATCTGGCCGGCGAGGTCGTGCGGCTGCAGGACATCCTCGCCAACAAGCAGACGCGCGGCGCCTTCGGCGAGGGACGGATGCAGGCGATCGTCGCAGACGCGCTGCCGAGCGCCGCCTATTCCTTCCAGGCAACGCTCTCCAACGGCAAGCGGCCCGACTGCTTGATCAACATGCCCCACGGCGCGCCTTCGCTCGCCATCGACGCCAAGTTTCCGCTCGAGGCCTATAGCGCCCTTCGCGACGCCGACAGCGACGACGCCCGAGACTTCGCCGCGAGCCGGCTGCGGCGCGACATGGATGTTCACGTCAAGGCGATCGCCGGGAAGTATCTGATTCCCGGCGAAACGCAGGATACCGCGTTTCTGTTCGTGCCGTCGGAGACGATCTTCGCAGAGCTGCACGAGCGCTTCGAGGACGTTGTCCAGAAAGCCTATCGGGCGCGGGTCGTGATCGTGTCGCCGTCGCTGCTCTTGTTGTCGATCCAGGTCGTGCAGGCCATCCTCAAGGATTCGCGGATGCGCGCCGAGGCCGGCCGTATCCAGCAGGAGGTCCGGCATCTGGCCGAGGATCTGACCCGGCTCGATGCCCGGGTTGCGGCGTTGAAGACCCATTTCGGTCAGGCGGGACGGGATATCGACCAGATTCTCGTCTCGACCGAAAAACTCATTCGGCGCGGCGAACGGATCGAGGCGGTCGACCTGGGAGAAGCTGACACGGCCGCCACCATCGGGAGGCCCATGCCCGCCGAATGACGCAACGCGCCGCTTAGAGCATTGCCGCGAAGTGGAAAGGTCGCGGACATCTTTTCTTAAGAAAAAATGAACTTTGCCTGGATCGAAACGGGACTTGCCGCGTTTCTCTCCTGTCACCGGACGGTAATGGGGGATGGCATGCGGCGCGTCACGAAGGTTCTGTTAGCGGGAATAGCCCTGGCCGTCGCGCCGCTGGCGCCGCTGGCGGCCGTCGCCCAGGTCTCCGAGCTGTCGATCGCCTATAACAGCCAGACCGATACCGATTTCCGCAAGGGCTTGCAGATTCGACTTGCTTGGACCGGCGACTACGTTGGCGCCTTCGACGGGAGCATCGACGCCGCGTCGCTGCGCGCGATCCGCGACTTCCAGGCCCGCCACGGGATGACGCCGAGCGGTGTCATCGACGAGGCGATGCTGGGACTTTTGATCGCGCAGTCGGACGAGGCCGAGATGGCGCTCGGCATGACGCTGGTCGACGATGCGGCGACGGGCGCTCGCGCCGCTCTGCCTCTCGCTCTGGTGCGCGACTTCGGCGCGACCGAGGTCGGCAATCTCTGGCGCTCTTCCGACAATGCCGTCGAAATCGAGACGGTCCGCATTGCCGACACCGGTCAGACCATTCGCGGCCTGTTCGACGTCCTGAGCGTGCCGACCGCTTCCCGCTCGGTGAGCGATGCCGAGTTCGGTGGCGCGTGGTTCGTCCTGCGCGGCCAGGAGGCGGGCCGCAGCTATGTGATGCGTTTCGCCGGACGCGCCGGCGATCTGCGTGGCCTCTCGATCTCCTACACCGCTAGCGAAGCGGCGCGGATGGCGCCCTACGCGGTGGTCGCTTCAAATCTCTTCGATGCCTTTGCCGGCGAGCCGCTGCCGCCGCTGGTCGCGTCGAACGAGGCGAACCCATTCTCTTCGATGCTGGCGCGCAAGCGTGATGTCGATGCGCCCGACGCCCGCTATGCGATGGCCTATTCCGATCCTGCCCGTCCGCATTTGTTCGAGATCCCGGGTGAGACCGCTTCGGCGGCGATCCAGCCGGACGCGCAGCAGTTCGACATGGCCGGGACCGGCTTTGTCGTCTCCCGCGACGGCTGGCTCCTGACCAACGCTCATGTCGTAAAGGCCTGCGAGGCGGTTCTCGTCGGCGATCTCGGCGCCGCCAGCCAGACCATTATCGACCCCGCAAACGATCTTGCCCTGATCAAGGTCGATGGCGCGTTGGGCGAGCCGCTGGAAATCTCGGCCGGCAAGCCGCGCCTTGGCGAAGACATTCTGGCGCTGGGTTATCCGCTGCGCTCGATACTCGCCGACTCGCTCAATGTGACGCGCGGCAACGTCTCGTCGCTGCTCGGCCTGATGAACGACCCACGTTATCTGCAGATTTCCGCCGCGGTTCAGCCGGGCAATTCCGGTGGGCCGCTGGTCGATCTCGCCGGCCGTGTCGTCGGCGTGGTCACGGCCAAGCTTAACGCCGTCGCCGTCGCCGACGCGACCGGTGACATTCCCCAGTCGATCAATTTCGCCATTCGTCCCGATGCCGCGGCGGCCTTCCTCTCCGCCAACGGCATCGCCTATGAGACCGCCGACCCGTCCGAGCCTCTGGCCACCGTGCCGGACGCGACCGCCGAGGTGAAGGACTCGATACTGCCGATCCTCTGCGTCGGTAGTTGAGCGCGACCTCCTTCCGTCCGTCGATAGCGTGATTTCTGGTGGGCTAGTCGGCGCTCAGCGCCCGCCCTCTCACGCGCGGGGGTCGGTAAAGCGGGAACTTCTTCGGAAATACAGACGTTTCCTACTCAAAGCTTTGGACGCCCCTGAGGGGTAGCTCCGACCGATTTGAGGAGACCGCAATGCCTGATCTGGACACCGACCCGGCGATGATGCGCGAGCAGCAGGACCGGGATACACCCCAGGCGCTCGATGGCGGTCTGCGCGAGCATAGCGACAGCGACGACGCGAGCCGAGCAGACCGCGAAGCAGCCAAGGCCGGCCCGGATGGAACCCCGGCGTCGGTGTCGGCGAGCGGTCGCGAAGACGGACAGGAGGCCGCAAATGGCGGCGCGGGTCTCGTGGCGATGAGAAACGCCGTCCTGACGCGAAGCATGGGGTTGGTCCGCAAAGGGCGGTCACTGCTCGGCAACTGACCCGAGTGGTTAACGCACGGAGCGCAGGAATGTCGCCAGATCGTCGGTGACGTAGTCGATGTGCTCGCCGTCGCGGCCCTCGTGCTCCCACACGTCGCCGAACGTTTCTTCCAGATTGTGCGGCACGATCAGTACCGTGCGCATGCCGAGCCGCTTCGGCACCTCGAGAGTGCGCGCCAGATCCTCGAACATGACCGCGCGAGCGGCTTCGACGCGATGCAGTCCCATGAATTTGTCGTAGGTCTCGGAGGCGGGCTTGGGAACCATCCCGGCGGCCACGAGATCGAAAATGTCCTCGAAATGATCAAGCACGCCGAGCTGGCGCGCCGTGCGCTCGGCGTGGCCGCGGTCGCCATTGGTGAAGATGAACTTGCGTCCCGGCAGCGCCTTGATCTCCTCGCCGAGCGCGGGGTCGGGGCTGATCCACGAATAGTCGATGTCGTGGACATATTGCAGGAAGGCGTCGGGATCGATGTCATGCTCCTCCATCAGACCGCGCAGGGTGGTGCCATAGCGGCGGTAGAAATCCTTCTGAACCATCCGCGCCTCGTCCCCCGGCAGCGACAGGAAATCCGAGACGAAGGCCGTCATCCGCTGATCGATCTGCGCGAACAAATTCGTGTGGCGCGGGTAGAGCGTGTTATCGAGATCGAAAACCCAGTCGCGGATGTCGGCGAAATCCTGCGGCGTCGCGTCTGCGGTCTGACGGATGGCTGTGTGAGCGGTCATGATGTCCAGAGGTTCGAGCAATCGGCCGCCTTGCCAAGCGTGGCCGAATGGGAGAGCGAGGGGCGTTGAGACAAAGCTGACGGATTGCCTGTGCCGCTCTGGATTCCGATTACCATTACCGCCGCGTTCCTGCAAAATCTGCGCTCGGCCCTGCAGCGACAGCTGAAGGGCCGCATGGGTACGACCGGGGCGACCTTCGCGCGCTTCGGCTTCGGCTTTCCCTTCGCCGTCCTCTATGTGTTCGCGCTCGGGTTCCTTTTCGACATGGGCCTGCCGACGCCGAATGCAACGTTTCTGTTCGCCGTCGCTTTCGGCGGGATCGCCCAGATCCTCGCGACTTTTCTGCTCGTTTATCTGTTTTCCTTCCGCAATTTCATGGTCGGAACGGCCTATTCCAAGACCGAGCCGATGCAGGCGGCGCTGTTCGGCCTCCTGATCCTCGGTGAGGCCATCGCGCCGCTGGCCTTCGTCGCCATCGTGGTGGGCGTGTTCGGCGTCGGGCTGATTTCGGTGGCCGGGCGCGGGGGTGGCGCGCGGCGCGGCTGGAAGGGGCTCGCCGACGGTCTCGTCTCGCGCGAGGCCGGGATCGGCCTTCTCTCCGGCGCGCTGTTCGGCGTGTCCGCCGTCTGCTTTCGCTGGGCGTCGCTGTCGCTCGGTGACGGCGGCGTTTTGATGCGCGCGGCGATGACGCTGGCCTTCGCGACGGGCATCCAGACGCTGGCGATGCTTGCCTGGATGGCGCTCCGGGACCGCGCCGAGCTGAAGGCCGTGGCCCGCGCCTGGCGGCCGGCCCTCCTCGTCGGGATCGTCGGCGTTTGCGGCTCGGCCGGATGGTTCACGGCGATGACGCTGGAAAAGGTCGCCTATGTCCGCGCGCTCGGCCAGATCGAACTGGTCTTCACCTATGCCTCTTCGGTGTTCTGGTTCCGCGAGACGATCACGCGCATGGAACTCGCCGGCTGCCTGCTGATCGTCGGAGGGATCGTGGTGCTGCTTGCGGCGGCGACCTAACATCGCGAAAGGCGCGTCCCTCTCGCGTGCCCGTTGCCCAGACGCGGCCGCTCTTCCACAGGCTCGTGCAACCCTCACGGCATTTGTAACCCCGACTTTTCGACGCCCATGCAACGGGATCGGCGACAGCCGTTCCTGTCGCGGCAAAACACCCGGCTTCCGCAGCGCGGAACCGACAAGGGGGCTGCTGCGCTTCTTCCAGAACGCAGGGACGCAGATCATGAGACCAGTCTGGAAGCTTTCGGCTGCGGGCTTCGCCGCGACCGCCATCACCTTCGGCCCGGCGCGTATGGGCTTCGGACTGTTTCTGACAGAGTTCAAGTCGGCCTTTTCCATGTCGACCGGCATTGCCGGCGTGGTCTCCGGCATCGGCTTTTTTGGCTTTCTGCTGGGTCTTTTGATCGGCTACTGGATGACGTCACGATGGGGGCCTCGCCTGCCGGTGGTCAGCGGCCTCCTCGCTGCGGTGATCGGCATGGGGATTGTCGCGGCCGCGCCGAATGTCTGGGTTCTTGCGTCCGGTGTGTTCCTGGCGACGTCGAGCGCCGGCTTTTCCTGGACGCCCTTCAACAACGCCGTTCATCGGCTGGTGGAAGACCGATGGCATGAGGCGAGCCTTTCCATCGTCAGCACCGGCACGAGTCTCGGCGTTGCCGCTGCAGGCGCGACGGCGCTAATGGTGAGCTTCGGCGAACTATCCTGGCGCTTTGGTTGGGCCGCCTTCGCGCTCGCCGCGCTCCTGACGCTCCTGGCGAACTGGGCGGCCTTGCGCGAGTTAGCCGGCGACCCGGGTCCTGCTTCGAGCACCCCTTGGGCGACCCTCGTCGCGGGGCCCGCGCGGCCGCTTCTGCTGATTGCCTTGTCCTTCGGTATTACCACCACGATCTTTATCTCCTTCGCCGCCGATCGGATCCAGCAGGCGGGCGGGCTGCCCGGAATTGTGGAAAGGGCCGCGCCGGCCGTCGTGTTCCTCGCCTACGGCATTTGCGGCCTGATCGGCCTCGCGACCGGACGCATCCACAAGATCATCGGGCTGCCCTGGCTGTTGCGCCTTCTGCATATCGCAGCTGCCACGGCGTTGGCGCTGGTGGCGCTGACGCCGAACTCCTGGACGGGAGTTGTAATCTCGGCCGGCCTTCAGGGCGCCTACGTGATGATGATGAGCGCGGTGCTGGCCTTTTGGGCGGAAAGGCTCTTCCCCTCACTGCCCGCCCTCAGCTTTACCGCGGTGCTTCTGGCCGTGGCCGTGGGCAGCGTCATCGGGCCGGCGTTCGCCGGCTTCGCGTCGGGGGCCTTCGGGCCGGAGGCGATGTTCCTCGGCGCGGCGGCAATCGCAGGGGTGACTGCAGCGTCGATCCTGCCGCATGTCGCGCGGGAGCGTTGGTCGCCCGCCTGACGCGCGAGCGGCGACAGGCACAGAGCGCGGTCGTGGTGGGTCAACGTCGTTTCTTGCGCCCGCCCCCGGAGCGGCCGGCCCAGCCCGTCTCGGCGCGGTCATTGTCGGCGTTCTCGTCCTTCAGCTTGCGCCAGCGTGCCAGCCGTTCGGGATCGATGTCGCCGGCGATAACGCCGGCCTGAACGGCGCATTGCGGCTCGTGCGCATGGGTGCAGTCGCTGAACCGGCATTGCGGCGCGCGCTCGGTGATCTCCGCGAACAGCCGGTCGAGACCGTCGGCGACGTCGCTGGCCTGCAGCGACCGGATCCCCGGCGTATCGATCACCCAGCCGCCGCCCGCGATCGCGTGAAGCGAGCGCGCGGTGGTTGTGTGCCGCCCCTTGGAATCGTGTTCGCGCACGGCGCCGGTCAGCTGCGGCGCCGCCGCGGTCGATCCGACCAGCGTATTCACCAGCGTCGACTTGCCGACACCCGACGATCCGACAACCGCCACCGTCTGTCCGCGTGCGCACCACGGCGCCAGCGCAAGCGCCGCCTCGCTTGCCTTGGGATTGACGATCACCACGTCGAGGCCGCGCTGCAACGCGCCGGCCTGGCGATGAAAGGCGTCCGGGTCGGTCGCGAGATCCGCCTTCGTCAACAGGATGACCGGCTCTGTTCCGGCCTGGTTGGCGACAGCCAGATAACGCTCGAGCCGGGCCGCATTGAAATCGGCATCGCACGACGTGACGATGAACAGCGTGTCGATGTTGGCGCCGGCACATTGCGGGACATGCGTGCCCGTCACCCGGCGCTGGAGGATCGACCGGCGGTCGAGCCGGCGATGGACGAGGAGCGTCTCGGGATCGACCAGCACGAAGTCGCCGACCGCGAAGTGGCTGATCGGGATGTCGGCCGGCAGCACCGGCTCGACAGAACCTGTGGGTGACATCGCGGTGATGCGCGAGCGATGAATTTTCGCGACGCGCACCGGCTGGAGACCCTCGTCAGCCGATGTCAGCTGCTCTGCAAAGAACGCGGACCAGCCCAGATCGAACAGCGGATCGTCTCGGACAGGCGCGACCGGATTACTCATCGGTCTGCCCGATCCCGGCAAGCCTTTGATCCATGGGCTGACGAAGCCTGCTGTCGTCCGCGACCGATCTCGAAACGACAGGCAGGGAAGTCCTGCGGAGGGTATGGCGTCGCCTGTTTCAGCTGCACCGTGCGTCGATCCCGACCTGGAGGGTGCCGGGCGTTCCGCCGCTCACACCATCATGTCCGGTGTTCAGCGTCGTTTCGAACCGACTTGTGATGGGCAGACCTTCGTTTCTGAAGGGCTTTGCCCCCGATGAATGCTCGACGAAAGGCTCAGTCCCGCGATTCCGGGGTCTTTGCGGGGGCGGCGGCTGCCTGTTCCTTGGCGGCGGCCTTCGCCTCGGCCTTTGCGGCCTTCTTGGCGGCCTTGGCTTTATCGCGTTCCTGACGCTCGAAATCGAAATTGGGCTTTCTCGCCATTATGGCTCCTTTTCTTCTGTGTGGACGTTGCCGCCGATCCGGCCGGCGATCCACGCCGGTCGAAAGCGGATGCGGCGTTCTTGTCGATCGGCGATCGGATGGACGCCCGATTTTCGGGTTTTCGCCGGTTCGCCTCGATCGTCAGTCTACAACGCAGGTCCCTGGATGGCGAGGATTTGCGTTTCAGGAAGTGCCGCGGTGCGACCAAAGCGTCGGCGCCGACCGGAGCATTCCGGGCCCAGGTCTGGTGCCCATCACCGAACGATCAGCGTGCCCGCGCCGTGCTCGGTCAACAGCTCCAGCAGCACCGCGTGACGCTTCTTGCCGTTGAGGATGACGACGCCCTCGACGCCCCGCTCGATTGCCTCGATGCAGGTTTCGACCTTGGGAATCATGCCGCCCGAGATCGTCCCATCGCGAATGAGTTTCTTCGCTTCCACTACCGACAGCTCCTTGATGAGCTGGCCGGACTTGTCGAGGACACCGGGAACGTCGGTCAGGAACAAGAGGCGCGCGGCCTCCAGCGCGCCGGCGATGGCGCCGGAAAAGGTGTCGGCGTTGATGTTGTAGGTGGCGCCGTCGCGGCCGGGGGCGACCGGCGCGATCACCGGGATCATCTCGGAACGGGCGAGAAGATCGAGCAGCGTGCGGTCGACCTAGACCGGCTCGCCGACATAGCCGAGGTCGAGCACCCGCTCGATGTTGGAATCGGGATCGACGACGGTCTTGCGTGCCTTTTCGGCGAAGACCATGTTGCCGTCCTTGCCGCAAAGGCCGATAGCCCATTCGCCCTCGGCATTGATCAGGGCGACGATCTCCTTGTTGATCGAGCCGGCGAGGACCATCTCGACGATCTTCACCGTCTCCTCGTCGGTGACGCGCAATCCGCCCTCGAAGCGCGACTCGATGCCCATCTGGGAGAGCATCCGGCCGATCTGCGGGCCGCCGCCATGGACGACGATCGGGTTGACGCCGGACTGCTTCAGAAGCGCGATGTCGCGGGCGAAGGCCTGACCGAGTTCGGGATCGCCCATGGCGTGGCCGCCATATTTCACCACGACGGTCTTGTTCTCATAGGCCTGCATGAAGGGCAGGGCCTGGGCGAGCAGGCGCGCCTGGGTCTCGCCATTGTCCTGGGGCAGATCAGTATCGCTCATCGGCGGTCTCCCGAACCCGTGCTTGTGGGTCGCGCCGGGCTTCTAGCCGGAAACGGGGCGAAGAGGAACCGCTTCGCAGCGCAGGAGCGGCCCTCGCCGTGCCATTCCGCGTCCGCGGTGCCGTACGCCTCACGCAATCGTGGGCTTGGGCACCCTGTCCGATCGGCAGAAATGCCCGACATCTCCCGTGATCGATGCCAGCACAGGAGCCGACCCCACCATGCCGAACGTCATTGCCGCCTGCCTTCTGTCTCTGACGCTGGTGCTCGCCACCGCGACCACCGGGCAGGCGCAGGAATCCTGGTCGGCAGCGCGTTCGGCGGGCACGCACATCCTGATGCGCCACGCCATCGCGCCGGGTACCGGCGACCCGGCCGACTTCGCGCTCGGCGACTGCGTCACCCAGCGCAACCTGTCCGACGCGGGCCGGGCGCAGGCCCGCCGCATCGGCGAGCGACTGCGCCAGAATGGCGTCCCCATCGACACCGTCCTGTCGAGCCAATGGTGCCGTTCGCGCGAAACGGCCGAGCTTCTCGGGTTTGGTGCGGTCAAGGCCGCTCTGGAGCTGAACTCCTTCTTTGCCAATCGCGACGATGGCGCGGCGCAGACAGCGGCGCTGAAGGCGCGGCTCGTCGAGCTGGATGCAGCCGGGCGCAAGGCGGCGCTGGTCAGCCATCAGGTCAACATCACGGCACTGACCGACATCTATCCCGCTTCCGGTGAAATCGTCGTGGTCTCCGTCGGGGCCAACGGCGATGTCACCGTCGCCGGGCGCATCCGCACCGACTGATGGCCCCCTCCCTCCGGCGCCTTACCCTACGGCGCGCCTGACGTCGTCGATGGCGCTGGCGTCCTCGATGGTCGCCGGCGTGTCGAAAGGGTCGTGGTCGACGATCGCCTTCATCGTGCGCCGCAGCACCTTGCCGGAGCGGGTCTTCGGCAGCTTGTCGACGATGACGACTCGCTTGAACGCCGCTACCGGGCCGATACGGTCGCGCACGATGGCGATGAGTTCCCGTTCGATCTCGGCGCGATCCTGGCCGTTGGCGGTCTTGAGGACGACGAAGCCGCAGGGTAGCTCGCCCTTCATAACGTCGCGCATGCCGATGACGGCGCATTCGGCGACCGCCGGATGGGCGGCGACGGCCTCCTCCATCTCACCGGTCGACAGACGATGGCCGGCGACATTGATCACGTCGTCGGTGCGGCCCATGACGTAGAGATAGCCTTCCTCGTCAATGAAGCCGCCGTCCGAGGTCGAATAATAGCCGGGAAAGGCCGTCAGATAGCCGTCGCGAAAGCGATCCTCGGCGTTCCACAGCGTCGGCAGCGCGCCCGGCGGCAGCGGCAGTTTCACCGCGATCGCGCCCATTTCGGCCGGCGCGGTCTCCTTGCCGGTCTCGTCGAGCACATGGATCTCGTAACCGGGCATGGCGACGCCGGGACTGCCGCGCTTGATCGGTAAGAGGCCGAGGCCCTTGGGATTGGCGGCGATCGGCCAGCCCGACTCGGTCTGCCACCAATGGTCGATCACCGGGCGGTCGAGGGTTTCTTCCGCCCAGATCAGCGTTTCGGGATCGGCGCGTTCACCGGCGAGGAACAGCGCCTCGAAGCGCGACAGATCATATTGCCCGGCCAGCGCCCCGTCCGGGTCCTCCTTGCGGATGCCGCGGATCGCCGTCGGCGCGGTGAACAGCACCTTGACGCCGTGTTCGGCGACGACCCGCCAGAACGCGCCGGCGTCGGGCGTGCCGATCGGCTTGCCCTCGTAGAGCACCGTGGTGCAGCCTTTCAGGAGCGGCGCGTAAACGATGTAGGAATGGCCGACGACCCAGCCGACGTCGGAAGCCGCCCAGAACACCTCGCCGGCCTCGGTGCCGAAGATCGCGTCCATCGACCAGTGGAGCGCGACCATGTGGCCGCCATTGTCGCGCACGACCCCCTTCGGCTTTCCGGTCGTGCCGGAGGTGTAGAGGATATAGAGCGGATCGGTCGCCTTGACGGGAACGCAAGGCACGTCGCGACCAACCACTATCTCGGCAAAGGCCTTGTCGCGCAAGGCGGCCCAGTCATGGTCACGGCCCTCGACCATCGTGCATTCAAGTTCGGGCCGTTGCAGGACGATCGTCGCTCGCGGCTTGTGCGCCGCCAGTTCGATCGCCTTGTCGAGCAGCGGCTTGTACTCGACCTGCCGGGCCGGCTCGATGCCGCAGGAGGCCGACAGGATCAGCTTCGGGGTGGCGTCGTCGATGCGGGTGGCGAGTTCGCGCGCCGCGAAGCCGCCGAACACCACCGAATGGATCGCGCCGAGCCGGGCGCAGGCCAGCATGGCGACGATCGTTTCCGGGATCATCGGCATGTAGATGATCACCCGGTCGCCCTTTTCGACGCCGAGATCGGTCAGGCTCGCCGCCAGCGCCTTCACCTCGCGCAAGAGTTCCGCGTAGGTGACGCGGCGCTTGGTGCCGGTGACCGGGCTGTCGTGGATGATCGCCGCCTGTTCGCCGCGCCCGGCTTCGACATGGCGGTCAAGGGCGTTGAAGCAGGTGTTGCATTCGCCGTCTGGAAACCAGCGGCCATAAACACCGGCATCGGCGTCGAGCGCGCGGGTCGGGGCCTTCGTCCAGGCAATATTCTCGGCGGCCTTCATCCAGAACCCCGCGGGGTCCTTGCGCCAGGCCTCGTATCCCTCGTGGTAGCGGCTCGCCATGAAAAACCCTCCCGATCGCGTCGCGGCCAGCGTTGCCGCGGCCGTTCCCGCTTTCCTCGGCCGGCAGTCTACTCGGCGGGGTCCGGAACGGAAATGCTGCTTTCGGTGCCATTGTTCGCAAAGCTTGGAATCCATTTGCAACCTTTCCGAGTCTGTCTCTAAACTCCGCAACGGATGCGGTGTCTCGCGAAAGGGGCACTGATGCCGGCGGTGAGGGGGGATTTTTCGCGACGCGCCGTCGGGAGCGGGGCCGGCCAATATCGCGTCGGCGGTCTCCTGCCAGCATTGGCGGCACTCGTCGTCTCAGCCGCGATGACGGTCGGCGCGATGGTATTTGGCGCAAGCGGTCCCGCGTTCGCGGGCGCCTGGACGCTGGAGAAGGGCGCCGGGCAGGCGATCGTCACCGGCCTCTATTCGCAGGCCGACGAGGCCTTCGACGCGGACGGGCATACCGCCCCGCGACCGGATTTCCAGAAAGGCGCGGTCGCGGTCCTCGTCGAATACGGCCTCACCGAGACATTCACGCTGCTCGGCGAGGGCGAATTCGGCGCCGAGCGCGAGGGTGATCTGCCGTTCGCGCGGCCGGCGCTGTCGCACGCCGGAATTGGCGGCCGTCTGCGCCTGTACGAGGCCGACGGCTTCGTCGCCTCCGGCCAGATTTCGGCGCGGGTCGAGGATGCCTTCGGCGCGGCCGACGCGGCGGTCGACACCTTTGGTTGGGACGCGCCGCAAATCGAGGCGCGGGCGCTCGCCGGCTACGGCTTCAGGGTCGGTGACTATCCTGCCTTCGTCGACGCGCAAGCGGCCTATCGCCACCGGGTCGGCGACGGGCCGGACGAAGTGAAGCTCGACCTCACCTTCGGCGTCCGGCCGTGGTCGAATATCCTGATCCTTGCCCAGGGCTTTGCAACCTTCTCGGCCGGCGGCGGCGAGGATGTCGAGACCTATGCCTATCACAAGGCACAACTCTCGATGGTCTACGATGTCAACGAGCGTTGGTCGCTGCAGGCGGGCGGCTTCGCCACATTGGCCGGGACCAACGCGATCAAGGAACGGGGCTTGATCACTGCTCTCTGGTATCGTTTCTGACGAAAGCGGCGGCGGGCAGCCGCGCTGCGGCCGGCAGGAATATCTGGAGCGCGTGGTGAACCGGTATGTGTGAGGGGACTTGTAAGAGCATGACTAGGATGTGTATTTATACACATGGATAGTCGTCGCGTTCTTGCGCGGCTTCTGGCCGACGGCTGGGTTGAGGTTCGCCAGCGCGGCAGTCACCTGCAGCTGAAACATCCCGAGAAGCCCGGCCGGGTCACGCTTCCGCATCCCAAACGCGACATCCCTGTCGGAACGCTGCGGAGCATCGAAAAACAGGCCGGAATCGATTTGAGGCGCGACCCATGACCGAATACATCGCGATCCTTCACAAGGAGGCGGAGAGCGATTTCGGGGTCTCCTTCCCCGATCTGCCCGGCTGCGTGACGGCGGGGCGCGATCTGGACGAGGCGCGCGCCATGGCCGAAGAGGCGCTCGCTCTTCATGTCGAGGGGCTGATCGAGGACGGGGCGCAATTACCGCTGCCTTCCTCGCTCGAAACCATCATGCGGGATCGGCGGTTCCGGGATGGCGTCGCCGTGCTCGTCGAAGCGCCGGCGCGGACCAAGCGCTCGATACGCGTCAATGTCACGCTGCCGGAGGCGGATCTGGAGGCGATCGATGCCTATGCCCGCGACCACGGCCTGACGCGGTCTGGTTTTCTCGCCGCCGCTGCGCGACGGACGCTTGGTCGAAGCGACAAGCCCCGCAAGGGTGTAGCAGACCGATGACCACCTTTCTCGGCCTCGATCTCGGTACATCCTCGCTGAAGGCGCTTTTGATCGACGATAAACAGCGCGCCATCGCGTCCGTCTCCGTGCCGCTCGACGTCGAGCGGCCGCGCTTCGGCTGGTCGGAGCAGGACCCGGCCAGCTGGATCGCGGCTTGCGAGGACGTTCTGGCAAAGCTGAAGGCCGAGCATCCGGAGGAACTTACCGCCGTCGCCGGCATCGGGCTTTCGGGCCATATGCACGGGGCGACGCTGCTTGGCGCGGACGATGCGGTGCTGCGTCCTTGCATTCTCTGGAACGACACGCGCAGCCATGAAGAGGCGCGCGAGCTCGACGACGCGGAATCGCGGGCGATCAGCGGTAATATCGTGTTTCCGGGCTTCACCGCCCCGAAACTTCTCTGGGTCGCGCGCAACGAGCCGGAGATCTTCGCGAAGATCCGAAAAGTACTGCTGCCGAAGGACTACCTGCGCCTCTGGCTGACCGGCGAGACGGTCTCGGAGATGTCGGACGCCGCCGGCACGTCCTGGCTCGACACCGGCCAGCGCGACTGGTCGACCCGCATGCTGGAGAAGACCGGCCTGTCGCTGTCCCACATGCCGCGGCTCGTCGAGGGCACCGAGGTTTCCGGCGGTCTCAGGCCGGAACTCGCGGCCTCCTTCGGGATGAGGGCGGGGACGGTCGTCGCTGGCGGCGGCGGAGATAACGCGGCGTCGGCCTGCGGTGTCGGCGTCGTGGAACCCGGCACCGGCTTTCTGTCGCTCGGCACCTCCGGCGTCCTGTTCACCGCGACGGCCGGCTTCGACCCGGTGCCCGAAACGGCGCTCCACACCTTCTGCCACGCCATTCCCGGCCTCTGGCACCAGATGGGCGTGACGCTGTCGGCGGCGGGCTCGGTCGAGTGGCTGTCCCAGCTCTTGCAGGAAAAGCCGGACGTGCTGACCGGGGCGCTGGGCGAGACCCTCTCCGAGCCCGGACGGCTGGTCTTCCTGCCCTATCTGTCGGGGGAGCGCACACCGCACAATGATTCCGAGATCAGAGGCGTCTTCGCGGGTCTGGAGGCGGGAAGCAATCGGGAGGCGATGACGCGGGCGGTGCTGGAAGGCGTCGCCTTTTCCATGCGCGATTGCCTGGAAGCGGGCGGCGCGGGAGCGCGACCGGAGCGGCTGATCGCCGTCGGCGCGGGCTCGCGCTCGGCCTATTGGCTGAAACTGATGGCGACGCTGCTCGGCTGCGAGATCGCGCTGCCGGAAGCCGGCGATTTCGGCGCGGCGTTTGGCGCGGCGCGGCTCGGCCTGTGCGCCGCGACCGGCGCCGATCCCGCATCGGTCATGCGCGAGCCGCCGATCGCGCGGCGTTTTGCGCCGGAGGCCGAGAAGGCGGCAGCCTACGCAGACGCCTGGCGCCGCTATCGCGCGCTTTATCCGGCGGTGAAGGCAGCGATGGCGGTGTAGGAGCACAACCTGCCGCGTGCTCGACGGGACCGCCGGGAAGCGATGGGAGAATTGATGCATTGTCAGGTGGTCGTGACGGTTTCGCGGCATGCCCGGCGGGGGAACGACCCAATGTCATCCCCAAACGCAAAGAGAGCCGCCGCGGCCTGGAGGGGGATACACCGCAACGACTCTCTCGCTTCTATCGAACGAGGGCCCTGGAGAGGGGGAAGAGGGCCGCATCGCTCTCAATTCGGCTTAAGCGGGGGACGTGCTTCGGCCGAACGCGACGCCTTGAGGCATCGCCTAAGCTAAAATGCGACTCGGGTGGAAATAAATCAAGGGAGCGCATCCGCGCGCGCGTCACATACCCGTGATGGGAAGCTTAATTCGCGGTAATAAACAGGGCGCGGTCGCACAATGCAAGCGGCAGATTTCTTGCGGCCAGCAATCCTCCCGCCGCGCGATCTTGGTCGTCCGTCCGGCCGACGCTCCAACGCACGCCCCGGCGCCTGAGCGATGGACTTGGGGCGGGCGCCAAGCTATCTCCGGCGCATGCAAAAGGGCGATCACCTCGTCCTCGTCGACGGCTCGGCCTACATCTTCAGGGCCTATCACGCGCTGCCGCCGCTGACCCGCAAATCCGACGGCCTCCCGGTCGGCGCGGTCTCCGGCTTCTGCAACATGCTGTGGAAGCTGGTCGAGGAATCGCGCGACACCTCGGTCGGCGTCGCGCCGACCCATTTCGCGGTGATCTTCGACCATTCCTCGACGACCTTCCGCAACGAGCTCTACGACCAGTACAAGGCCAATCGCGAGGCGCCGCCGGAAGACCTTGTGCCGCAGTTCTCGCTGATCCGCGAGGCGGTGCGGGCTTTCGACCTGCCCTGCATCGAGAAGGAGGGCTTCGAGGCCGACGATCTGATCGCGACCTATACGCGCCACGCGCTTGAAGCGGGCGGCGATGTCACCATCGTGTCGTCGGACAAGGATCTGATGCAGCTCGTCGGGCCGTGCGTCATCCTCTACGACCAGATGAAGGACAAGCGCCTCGGGCCGGAGGAGGTGAAGGAGAAATTCGGCGTCTATCCGGACAAGATGATCGAGTTGCAGGCGCTGGTCGGCGACACCTCGGACAACGTGCCTGGCGTGCCGGGCATCGGCCCCAAGACGGCGGCGCAGCTGCTCGAGGAATATGGCGACCTCGAAACGTTGTTGGCGCGGGCGCCGGAGATCAAGCAGACCAAGCGGCGCGAGAACCTGATCGCATTCGCCGAACAGGCGCGGCTGTCGCGGCAGCTGGTGACGCTCGATTGCGCCACGCCGCTCGACACACCGCTGGACGATCTGTTCATTCACGAGCCGGACGGCGAGAAGCTGATCGCTTTCCTCAAGGCGATGGAATTCACCACGCTGACCCGGCGCGTCGCCGCCCGGCTCGACACCAACGCCGCCGAAGTGGAAACCGCCGACATCACCGTCGAAGGCCCGGTCCGCGGGCCCGACCGCGACCCCGCCCCGCCCGCCGAGCCGCATGGCCACGGCGAGGCCCTGCTGCCCTTCACCCCCGCCGGGCTCGTCGAGAGCCGCAAGGCGGCGGCGGCGGCCACGTTCGATCGCTCGGCCTATGTGACCATCCGTGACGCCGCGACGCTTCAAGCCTGGATGTCGGAAGCGCGCGAGGCCGGGGTCATGGCCTTCGACACCGAGACCAGTTCGCTGTCGGCGATGAATTGCGATCTTGTCGGCGTTTCCTTCGCCACCCGTGCGGGCCGCGCCGCCTATCTGCCGCTCGGCCATGTCTCTCCCGCCGGCGCGGCGGATCTTCTATCCGAGGGAACCGTCGAAGACGAGATCGGCCCGCAGCTGCCGCTCGATGACGCGCTGGCGATCCTTAAACCGCCGCTCGAAGACGCGTCGATCCTGAAGATCGGCCAGAACTTCAAATACGACTATCTCGTCCTACTCCAGCACGGGATCGCGGTCGAACCCTTCGACGACACCATGCTGATCTCCTATGCCCTCGATGCCTCGGCCTCGCTCGACGGGCACGGCATGGACGAATTGTCGGAACGTTTCCTCGGCCACAAGCCTGTCTCCTACAAGGAGCTTTGCGGCTCGGGAAAGAGCGCGAAGGCGATCGCCGCCTGCCCGATCGACAAGGTCACCGAATACGCCGCCGAGGACGCCGACGTGACACTGCGTCTCTGGCATGTCCTGAAGCCGCGCCTCGTCGCCGAGGGTCTCGCCTCGGTCTATGAGCGGCTGGAGCGGCCACTGGTGCCAGTGCTGGCGCGCATGGAACAACGCGGCATCAAGACCGACCGGCAGATCCTGTCGCGGCTGTCGGGCCGTTTTGCCCAGAAGCAGGCGGGGCTCGAATCCGAGATCGCCGAGATGGCGGGCGAGGCGTTCAATCCCGGCTCGCCCAAGCAGCTCGGCGAAATCCTGTTCGGCAAACTGAGCCTGCCCGGCGGCAAGAAGACCAAGAGCGGGCAGTGGTCGACCGACGCCCGGGTGCTGGAGGAACTCGCGGCCGAGGGGCACGAGCTGCCGCGCCGCATCGTCGACTGGCGCCAGCTCAGCAAGCTGAAGGGCACCTACACCGACACGCTCCCAGCGCATATGGACGATGAGGGGCGCATCCACACCTCCTATGCCATGGCCTCGACGACGACGGGCCGGCTTTCCTCCTCCGAGCCGAATCTGCAGAACATCCCGGTGCGGACCGAGGAGGGCCGGGCGATCCGCACCGCCTTCGTCGCGCCCAAGGGCAAGAAGCTGGTTTCGGCCGACTACAGTCAGATCGAGCTGCGCATCCTCGCCCATATCGCCGACATTCCGCAGCTCAAGGAGGCGTTCCGCGAAGGGCTCGACATCCACGCCATGACCGCGTCGGAAATGTTCGGCCTGCCGGTCGAGGGCATGGACCCGATGGTGCGGCGGCGCGCCAAGGCGATCAATTTCGGCATCATCTACGGCATCTCGGCCTTCGGCCTCGCCAACCAGCTGTCGATCCCGCGCGAGGAGGCCGGGCTTTACATCAAGCGCTATTTCGAGCGCTTCCCGGGCATCCGCGACTACATGGACGCGACCAAGGCCTTCGCCAAGGAGCACGGCTATGTCGAGACGCTGTTCGGCCGGCGGGCGCATTACCCCGATATCAGGGGGCCGAACCCGTCCGTGCGCGCCTTCAACGAGCGCGCCGCCATCAACGCGCCGATCCAGGGCACGGCGGCCGACATCATCCGTCGCGCCATGATCCGCATGGAGCCGGCGCTCGCCGCCGCAGGCCTGTCGGCGAAAATGCTTCTGCAGGTGCATGACGAACTGATCTTCGAGGTCGAGGAGGACGAGGTCGAGGCGAGCCTGCCCGTCATCAAGCAGGTGATGGAAGGGGCGGCGCTGCCGCGCGTCGAACTCACCGTGCCGATCGAAGTGGACGCCAAGGCCGCCGACAACTGGGAGGAAGCCCATTGAGCGACGCCAATGCCAGCGACGCGGCGCGCGACAGGCTGATCGTCGGGCTCGACGTGTCGACCCGCGCCGAGGCGGAGATGATCGTCGAGACGCTCGGCGACGCCGTCTCCTGGTACAAGATCGGCTATCAACTCGCCTATGCGGGCGGGCTGCCGCTGGTCACGGAGCTTGCGA
Organism: Aurantimonas marianensis; assembly: GCF_024195285.1. Lineage (GTDB taxonomy): Bacteria > Pseudomonadota > Alphaproteobacteria > Rhizobiales > Rhizobiaceae > Aurantimonas > Aurantimonas marianensis. The sequence goes on along the minus strand of NZ_JALHBS010000081.1, from coordinate 100,388 downwards.
ATGCCGGCAAGCGGGTGTTCCTCGACCTGAAGCTCCTCGACATTCCCAACACGGTCGCCAAGGGCGTCGACAGCGCGCTTGCGCTCGGCGCGTCGATGCTGACCATCCACGCCTATCCGCACGCCATGCGGGCCGCCGTCGACGCCGCCAAAGGTTCGGAGCTGTCGCTGCTCGGCGTCACGGTGCTGACCTCGCTCGACGACGCCGATCTGAAGGCGGCCGGCTATGCCCATGGTGTTTCGGATCTGGTGCGGATGCGGGCGGAGCAGGCACGCGACATCGGCATGGGCGGGATTGTCTCGGCAGCGCACGAGGCGGCGCCGATGCGCGCGCTGATCGGGTCTGAGATGGCGATCGTCGCGCCTGGCATCCGGCCGGCCGGGGCGCCCGCCGGCGATCAGAAACGGGTGTCGACACCGGCCGACGCGCTTGGATCAGGGGCATCGCATCTCGTCGTCGCCCGGCCGATCGTCGCGGCCGGGAACCCGCGCCAGGCCGCGGCGGCAATCCTCGACGAGATGGCGGCGGCGCTCGCCTCCAGGGCGTAAGGACGCATTGCAGCAAAGCGCCGACCGGAGGGGCCAGGCGCTGAATGGGAGCAAGGACGCATGGCTAAAGGTTACTGGATCGCACGCGTCGGCGTGCGCGACCCCGAGGGATACAAGGGCTATGTCGAGACCGCCGCGCCGGCATTCCGCGAATATGGCGCAAAGTTTCTCGCCCGTGGCGGCGAGTTCGAGGCGCTGGAAGGAACCGCGCGCGGCCGCAACGTCGTCATCGAGTTCGACAGCGTCGAGACCGCCAAGGCCTGCTACCACAGCGACCAATACCAGAAGGCCAAGGCGATCCGGCAACGCTATGCCGATGCCGACATGATCATCGTCGAGGGCTATGAGGGGTAGCGGATCGCATTGATACAAGGGCGCCGATCCGCAGGCGATGCGATGCGCGAAGCGCCCCTGGCATGAGAACAGGTGGGTGGTATGCCAAGCCGCCGCCCACCGCATGGTGTGGCGATGGCGAAGAAGCCTGGTCGTAAGGCTTTCAAGGGTCTGGCGCCGAAAGGCTACCGCATTCGCATGATGGAGCCCGGCGAGGCCGAGGCCTTGCTGGCGATCCGGCGCAAGGCACGGCCGGCGGCGCCGGCGTTGCCGGAATTCATCCGCTTCTTATTGTCGCATGAGATTTTCGTCCTCGCGTCCAAGCGCGACGGCCGACCGGTCGGTTTTGCCGCCGCGCAGGAGCACGGCGACGTCTACTGGCTTGTGGTGCACTGTATTTCAACGCCGCCGGGCGCCCCTGTCGGAGAGGCGCTGATCGCGGCTGTGACCCAAAGGGCACGCTGGTTCGGCCTTTTGACGGTTGGCATACCTGCTACTGTCGACAACCCCCGCAATGCGGCGTCCAATGAACGTGACGGATTCGTGACGGTCTCGCGTAAGGAACTTGAGGATAGACTGCCGCATCGGAAGGCGACCGGAGCGAGCGAGGTCGGTGATCTCGACACCCCGATGATATGGGTCAAATGGCTCTAATGAAGCGAATCAGCTGGAAAAATCCTCGCAACGTCACTTGATTTGTGCGTTGCAGCAAATTCTGCTAGATTCAATCGGAAGGCATGGCGGGAGTTGATGTTGTACCACTTTTACGAATGGAATCACGCGGCGCTCACTCCGCTTCGGGCCATGGCCGACGTCACCCGGCTGTTCTACCAGAACCCGCTCAATCCGCTGTCGCAGACCACGGCCGGGCGCTCCATCGCGGCGGCGGCCGAGCTGTTCGAGCGGACCACGCGGGTCTACGGCAAACCGGATTTCGGTATCGAGGAGACCTTCGTCGCCGGCCAGCGGGTTCCCGTCCAGGACCGGGTGGTCTGGGAGAAGCCCTTCGGCCGAATGCTGCATTTCGACCGGGGACTGCCCAAGCGGCACGGGCCGGACCCGCGGTTTCTTCTGGTCGCGCCGATGTCCGGCCATTACGCCACGTTGCTGCGCGGCACGGTGGAAGCGCTGCTTCCCTATGGCGAGGTCTACATGACCGACTGGACCGACGCCCGCAAGGTGCCGGTGACCGACGGTCGCTTCGACCTCGACGACTATGTCGACTATCTCATCGAGATGCTCCAGTTCCTTGGACCTGACACCCACATCATCGGCGTCTGCCAGCCGGCCGTCCCGGTGATGATGGCGGTGGCACTGATGGAAGCGGACGAGGACGATTGCACGCCCGCGACGATGACGCTGATGGGCGGTCCGATCGACACAAGGGTCAATCCCACGGCGGTCAACCAGATGGCCGAGGAAAAGGGCATCGACTGGTTCCGCGACAACGTCATCATGACCGTGCCCTTCCCGCAGCCGGGCTTCATGCGGCCGGTCTATCCCGGCTTCCTGCAGCTGACCGGCTTCATGTCGATGAACCTCGATCGGCACATGACGGCGCACAAGGAATTCTTCTGGCATATGGTGAAGGATGACGGCGACTCGGCCGACAAGCACCGCGAGTTCTACGACGAATACAACGCGGTGATGGATCTGACCGCCGAGTTCTATCTCCAGACCGTCGAGGAGGTGTTCATCAAGCACTCGCTGCCGAAAGGCGAGATGATGCATCGCGGCAAGCGGATCGACCTGACCAAGATCAGGCGCACGGCGCTCTTGACCGTCGAGGGCGAGAACGACGACATCTCCGGCGTCGGCCAGACCGAGGCGGCGCAGCGGCTTTGCTCGAATATTCCGGCCGACATGCGCGTCCATTACGTGCAGCCGAAGGTCGGTCATTACGGCGTCTTCAACGGCTCGCGCTTCCGCGCCGAGATCTGCCCGCGCATCGTCGACTTCGCCCTGACGCACGGGACGACGCACGCCAACGCGACCCAGCCGCACAAGGATGTGGCGCCGCGGCGCGAGGGCGCCGTCGCCGAACGGGAGGCAAAGGCCGAAAAGCTCGGCAAGGCCATCGTCGGCGAGTCCGAGGTCGCCGCCATGGCGGCCGCCGATGCGGCGCTTGCGGAGACGGAGCCCGCGACGAAATCCAAGGTTAGCACCGCGAAGACCCCGAAGACCAAAAGCGGGGCTGCTTCCGCCAACGGCGCGACGAGCGCGCCATTGCAAGCCAAGGCCGCTCCGGTGAAACGTGGCAAAGCCAAGCCGGCTACCAAATCGGCTCCGACCGCCAAGCCGAAAGGCGACAAGACCAAGGCTCGCGCGGCCAAGGCCAAGCTTGCCGCGAACGATTCGACGCCCAACCTGTTCGGAGCATCGACGCCGTCCAAGCCCGCTACCGAAGCTGCGCGGAGCAAGCCGGCAAATGCCGAGCCGGTCAAGGCGGCTTCCAACGCCGCGCCGAAACCCCAGCAGGACATGGCGAAGGACACCGGGACCGGGTCCGCGAGCACCGGCGCTGCGGCTACGTCGTCGACGACCAAGAGCGCGGCTCAACGCGTTTCCACATCGCGAAAGAGCGAGCCGGTGCAGCCGGCGGCCAATTCGGACGCTCCGACGACGACGGCGCGTCTCAATCGCCGTGCTCGCCGGGCCGCCAGTGCCGCCGCCAAGCCGCGAACCCGCCGGTAGTTCTGGGCGGAGCGCGTACCGCTCCCGTTAAATTCCATCCAGCGAAGCCGCTCGAGGGACGTGCCTCCGGCGGCTTTCTCATGCGCGTCAGCTGGAGCTTCATTCCGGCTGGAGGCCGAGAGAGGTCCGTTGATGCATCGCCGACCCTGGTCCCGGTAAGGCCATCTCGGACGCTGCGGCGTCGACCGTCCGCAAGTAGGATCGGAGGCCGCATGTGTGGAGGAAATACGCCGCGTCGGTGTCCGTAAGGGGGCCATATCACGGCGCCGTGATATTTATGCTCCGACGCCGGAACACTCTCGTTATCAGCGGGTTAGAGGTGGCGACAGGGACAACTCGATTCGAGAAAAAGGAACTTTCCATGTTCAAGACCACAGCACTCGCCGCCACCTTCGCGCTCGCCATGGGTGGCTCTGCCTTCGCCCAGAGCAATAGCGGCGGCGGCAACAACAGTCAGTCGGAGGGACTCGTCAATGTCACGCTGGGGGACGTGGTCGTCAGCCAGATCGCCCAGGACTTGAACGTCGATGTCTCGCAGATTCCGGTGACCGTCGAAGTGCCCGTAGGCGTCGCGGCAAATGTCTGTGACGTGACGGCCAACGTCCTGGCGTCGGACAAGAAGACCGACGAAGGCGCTACCTGCGACGCTTCTTCCTCGTCACAGGCGCTGACCCAGGTAGTGCAGAAGCAGATGAAGTCGCAGCAGTAATCGCGCTGCCAACGAAGATCGAAGGCCCGTCGCCGCGCGACGGGCCTTTTTTCCATTCAAACATCCCAGTCGAGCCGGCCAAGTTTGCGCCCCGCGCCGTCACGTCGCGATGAAAGCGTCAGGACGCCGTCTGCGCCTTCTTCTCCAGCCGGCGGCGATGCAGAACCGGCTCGGTATAGCCGGAGGGCTGTTCACGTCCCTCGAAGACCAGATCGCAGGCCGCCTTGAAGGCGATCGAGCCGTCGAAATTTTCCGCCATCGGCTGGTAGTTCGGATCGCCGGCGTTCTGCTCGTCGACCTTCCTGGCCATCTTCTTCATGGCTTCCATCACCTCGTCCCTGGAGACGACGCCGTGATGCAGCCAGTTGGCGATGTGCTGGGAGGAAATCCGGCAGGTGGCGCGGTCCTCCATCAGGCCGACATCGTTGATGTCGGGCACGGTCGAGCAGCCGACGCCCTGATCGATCCAGCGCACCACATAGCCGAGGATGCCCTGCGCGTTGTTCTCGACCTCGCCTTTCACCTGCTCCTCCGGCCAGTTGGCGCGGTTGGCCAGCGGAATGGTCAGGATGTCGGAAAGGATCGCCCGCCGGCCCTTCTGGGCGATCGCCTGCTGCCAGGCGAGCACGTCGACCTTGTGATAATGCGTCGCGTGCAGCGTTGCCGCTGTCGGACTCGGCACCCAGGCAGTGTTGGCGCCGGCCTGGGGATGGCCGATCTTCTGTGCCAGCATGTCGTGCATCCTGGCCGGCATCGCCCACATGCCCTTGCCGATCTGCGCCTTGCCCGTGAGGCCGCAGGCGAGGCCGACATCGACGTTCCAGTCCTCATAGGCCTTGATCCAGGTGCGGTCCTTCATCACCGTCTTGCGGACCATCGGACCGGCTTCCATCGAGGTGTGGATCTCGTCGCCGGTGCGATCGAGGAAGCCGGTGTTGATGAAGAACACCCGGTGCTTGGCCGCGCGGATGCACTCCTTGAGGTTGACCGTGGTGCGGCGCTCCTCGTCCATGATGCCCATCTTCAACGTGTAGCGAGGCAGGCCGAGAAGATCCTCGACGCGGCCGAAGATCTCGTCGGAGAAGGCGACCTCGTCCGGTCCGTGCATCTTCGGCTTGACGACGTAGATCGAGCCGACACGCGAATTGCGGAGGCCGCCGGTCTTCTTGAGGTCGTGCATCGCGATCATCGCGGTGATCACCGCGTCCATTATGCCCTCCGGCGCCTCGCTGCCGTCCTTGAGCCGCATGGCCGGGTTGGTCATCAGGTGGCCGACATTGCGGATCAGGAGCAGCGAACGGCCGGGCAGGGTCAGCGGCGCGCCGTCGGCGCCGACATAGTCGCGATCCGGGTTCAGCCGCCGCGTCACCGTCTCGCCGCCCTTTTCGAAGCTGTCCTCAAGGTCGCCCTTCATCAGGCCGAGCCAGTTGCGATAGACGGCGGTCTTGTCCTCCGCGTCGACCGCGGCGATCGAATCCTCGCAGTCGCAGATCGTGGTGATCGCCGATTCCATCACCATGTCGGCGACGTTCGCCGGGTCGTTCTTGCCGATGCGGCTGGTCGCATCGATGGTCACTTCCAGATGCAGACCGTTATGCTTGAACAGCAATGCCGTCGGCGCCGCCGCGTCGCCGCGATAGCCGGCGAAGGCGCCCGGGTTCTTCAGCCGCGCCTGCTTGCCACCGTTGAAGGTGGCGGCGAGCGTGCCCTCCTCGACCGAATAGGCCTTCACGTCGATATGCGAGATGCGATCGAGCGGGGCCAAGCCGTCGAGGAAGCTCTTCGCCCAGGTGACGACGCGCGCCCCTCGCGCCCGGTCGTAGCCCTTGCCCTCGGGAAGGTCGCCCATCGCGTCGGTGCCGTAGAGCGCATCGTAGAGCGAAGCCCAGCGGGCATTGGCCGCGTTCAGCGTGTAGCGGGCGTTCATCAGCGGCACGACGAGCTGCGGACCGGGGATCAACGCGATCTCCGGATCGACATTGTCGGTCTCGATGACAAAGTCCGGACCCTCCGGCACGAGATAGCCGAGATCGCTCAGGAACGCCTTGTATTCCTTCATGTCGATCGGCTTGCCGCGGCGCTCGCGGTGCCAGTCGTCGATCCTGGCCTGCATGTCCTCGCGGACCCGCAGCAACTCGCGGTTGCGCGGCGCCAGCCCGTTGAGGATGTCCGAGGTCCCTTTCCAGAAGACATCCGGCGCGATCCCGGTATCCGGCAAGGCTTCGGAGTCGATGAAAGTCTTCAGGATGGTCGCAACTTTGAGGTCGTGGACGTCGATCATGTCGGACATGCGGGTTCTCCGATATTGCGTTGCGGGAGGACATCCGACATGGCGCGCGTGAAGTCAATTCGGCGGAGGACGCAGGCACGCCACGCGCGGCGGCGCTACCCGGCGCCGAAGCCCCTGGATGGCACTGCCCTTGAGGTTTTGCCGCCGGCTGTTACAAATCGGCGATCGGGCCGCCGTGGCCCTTTTTGGGAGAACCGTTCATGAAGTTATTCAACCGTCTCGCCGCTTCGGCGCTCGTCGCGGGCCTGGCCATGGCGCCGGCCGCGGCCTCGGCCCAGCAGTTCATCAACGTGCTCACTGGTGGCACGTCCGGCGTCTACTATCCGCTGGGTGTCGCGCTGGCCAAGGTCTACGGCGACAAGATCGAGGGGGTGAAGACCCAGGTGCAGTCGACCAAGGCCTCGGTCGAAAACATCAATCTGATCGCGCAGGGTCGCGGCGAGATCGCGTTCGCGCTCGGCGACTCGGTCAAGGCCGCCGCCGAAGGCGACGCCGATGCCGGCTTCCAGCAGCCGGTGGAAAAGCTGCGCGCCATCGCCGCGATCTATCCCAACTACGTCCAGGTCGTCGCCTCCAAGGATTCCGGCATCACCGATCTGGCCGGCCTGAAGGGCAAGGCGCTGTCGGTCGGCGCACCGGCGTCGGGCACGGAACTCAACGCACGGGCGATCTTCTCGGCTGCAGACATGAGCTATGACGACCTCGGCAAGACCGAATATCTGCCCTTCGCCGAGTCGGTCGAGCTGATCAAGAACCGCCAGCTTGACGCCACGCTCCAGTCGGCCGGGCTTGGGGTTGCCTCGATCCGCGATCTCGCTTCGTCGCTGCCGATCACCGTCGTCGCGGTTCCGGCCGAGATCGCCGAGAAGCTCGGTGCGCCGTTCCAGGCGGCGGAGATTCCGGCCGGCACCTATGACGGCCAGGACGCCGCTGTGCCGACGCTGGCGATCACCAACATCCTGATCACCTCGAGCGACGTCGACGAGGAGCTGGTCTACCAGATGACCAAGCAGCTGATGGAGAATCTGCCGGAACTGGTCGCCGCTCACAATGCGGCGAAATCGATCGACCCTGCCGCGGCCGCGAAGAACCTGCCGGTCGCCCTGCATCCGGGCGCGGAGCGCTATTACAAGGAAGCTGGCCTGCTCTAAAGGCAGCCATTTGTTTCACGTGAATCGGCCGCGCATCCGAAAGGGTGCGCGGCCTTTTTTCATTCGTGCGGCTCCCATCGCCGACAGGTCGTGAAATCGTTCGGCCGGTTTCCGCGCGGCGGTCAGATTACGCCCTCGTCCCGTAGCTCGGCGATCTCGGCGGACGAATAGCCCGCCTCGGCCAGAAGCGTGTCGGTGTCGGCGCCCAGATCCGGCGCCGGGTGGCGGACGGCGCAGGGCGTGTCGGAGAGTTTGATCGGAAAGCCGGTCATTCTGACCGTGCCGTGCCCCGGATGATCGACGTCGAGGACCATTTCCTGATCCTTCACCTGCGGGTCATCGAACACCTCGGCAAGCGTCTGCACCCGGCCGCAGGGGACGCCGGCGGCGTTCAGCCGCGCGATCCAGGCATCCTGAGTGTCGTGGCGCATGGCGTCGTCGATCATCGCGTCGACCCCGGCGCGGCGCTCGACCCGCTTGGCATTGGTGTCGAAGCGCGCATCCTCCAGCATTGCCGAAAGCCCAGTCGTCTCCAGAAAACGGCGCAGGATCGGCGCGGTCGACGCGGCGACGGCTACCGGACCGTCGGACGCCTGGAACAGACCGTAGGGCGAGGCGATGGGGTGGTCGTTGCCGTTCGGCGGCGGCGTCCGCCCGGTGGCGAGCTGGGCGGCGGACAGATAGGCCAGCATCGAGATCATGCCGTTCATCATCGAGGCTTCGACCGCCTGGCCGGCGCCGTCCCGGTCGCGCACCCGCAAGGCGGCGACGATGCCGAGTGCCGTATAGAGACCGGCGATGAGATCGGTCAGCGGCGGCGCGGCGCGGATCGGACCGCTCTCCAGGGTTCCGTTCACCGCCATGAAGCCGGACATCGCCTGGGTGATGAAATCAAAGGCCGGCCGCTCGCTGTAGGGGCCGGTCGAGCCGTAGCCATTGACCGAGCCGACCACGAGCCGCGGATTGATGGCGTCGAGTCCGGCGCGGTCGAGCCCCATGGCGGCAAGGACGCCCGGCCGGAAATTCTCGACCAGCACGTCGGCCTCGGCCAGAAGCCTGCGCAGGACGGCTTTTCCCTCCGCGCGCTTCAAATCCAGCGTCATCGAGCGCTTGTTGCGGTTGAAGCTGGCGAAGTACCAGGACATGCCGTCGATGATCGCGCCCTGGCCACGCACATGATCGCCTGTCCCCGGCGTTTCGATCTTGACCACATCGGCGCCGAGATCGCCGAGGATCATCGAGCAGAACGGTCCGGAGAGAATGCGCGTCAGATCGACGACGCGGATTCCGGCGAGCGGCTGCTCCATGCCGCTCAACCCGCCGCCGTCGAGACGGCGTCGACGCCGTGCCGGGTCAGTCGCGGCCCGGCTTTCATCACCTGGCCGGGCAGTTCATGGCCGAGGACCGCCTCGGTGCGTTTGGCCACATCGATCAGCCGTTCGAGATCGACGCCGGTCTCATAACCGCTTTCCTCAAGCAGATAGACCAGGTCCTCGGTGCAGATGTTGCCAGTCGCGCCGGCGGCAAAGGGGCAGCCGCCGAGCCCGCCGATGGAGGAATCGTAACGGTAGACGCCCTCGGAAAGGCCGACCATCACATTGGCGAGACCGACGCCCCGCGTGTTGTGGAAATGCAGCGTGACCTTCATTTCAGGCACCGCTTCGCGCAGGGCCGCCAGCACCGCCCGGACGGTGGTCGGTGTCGCCATGCCGGTGGTATCACCGAGATTGAGATCGACGATGCCGAGATCGCGGTAGAAGCGCGCGATCCGCACGACGGATTGCGGCGGTACGTCGCCTTCGAAGGGGCAGCCGAAGGCGGTGGCGACGCCGCCCTGGACCCGCTTGCCGGCCGCCCTGGCGATCTCGACCACCGGCGGGAAACGGGCCAGCGTCTCGTCGATCGAGGCGTTGACGTTCTTGCGGCTGTGCGCTTCGGAGGCCGAGCAGAACAATCCCATGATGTCGAGCTGCGTTTCGGCGGCGCGCTCGGCGCCGCGGGCGTTCGGGACCAGCGCGGTCAGGATCACCCCCGGCTTCTTTTCGATGCCGGCCAGCACTTCGGCGGCGTCGGCTAGTTGCGGCACGGCGCGCGGCGAGACGAAGGAGGTCACCTGAATCTTTTTCAGGCCGGCGTCGATCAGGCCGTTGACGATCTCGATCTTGCGCTCGGTCGGTATGAAGCGCTTTTCGATCTGGAAACCGTCGCGCGGGCCGACTTCGCAGATTTCGATCACGCTGCCCGTCCGCACCGGCATGGGAAGCACATTGCCCGCTCCGGCCATCGTTCCGCTCCTGTTTCGTTTCGGATGCATTACGGTCCATAGCCGAAGCTTCGCTTCAAAGTAAATTTCCATTTGTTCATTCCGCATTGCGGAGGGGATTCTATGTGCGGTGCAGCACAAGAGGGCGGCGTTCCAGCCTTGACCCGGCATTTGCTTCGGTGCCATCCATCAACGAGGGCACGCAGTGACAGACGCCGGTGACGGCACGATCGCTTGCGGCCGACAACGGGGCGGGGGACGCAAGAACCGTCGCCAGTGGGAGGAAAGCCATGTTTTTGAGACGTTTGTTGATGGCCGCGGCCGTAGCGTCGATCGCCTTGCCGGCGGCGGCGTTCGAACCGTCGAATGTCGAGTGCATCGCGCCGGCCAATCCCGGCGGCGGCTGGGACTTCACCTGCCGGACGGTCGGCCGCTTGCTGCAGGAGGAAGGCCTGGTGCCGGGCTCCGTCCAGGTGACCAACATGCCGGGCGCCGTCGGCGCGGTGGCCTTCGCCAACGTCGCTTCCAAGCGCAATGACGATCCCAACCTGATCGTGGCGACCTCGACCGTCGGCATCACACAGATCGCCCAGGACAAGTATCCGGCCGGCATCGACCAGATGCGCTGGCTGGGCATGCTCGGCGCCGATGTCGGCACCGTGCTGGTCAACAAGGACTCCGAATACGATTCGCTGGAAGCCGTGCTCGCCGCCGTCAAGGAGGATCCGGCCGGTATCGTGGTCGGCGGCTCGTCTTCGATCGGCGGCTGGGATCATCTGCGGTTCCTGATCCTGGCGCAGGAAGCCGGCGTTCCGACCGACAAGCTGAAGGACATTCGCTGGGTCGAGTTCTCCGGCGGGGGTGACGCCGTCACCCAGCTGCTCGGCGGCCATATCGACGTCGTCCTCACCGACATCGGCGAAATCGGCGGTTTCATCCAGTCCGGCGACGCCAAGGCGCTGGCGGTCATGTCCGATGAACGGCTGCCGGCCTATCCCGACATCGCCACCGCCAAGGAACAGGGCATCGACGCCGAAGGCTACAATTGGCGCGGCTTCTACATGGGCGGCGGGGTTCCGGACGAAGCCTATGATTTCTGGGTCGAGAAGATGAAGACCCTCTACGATTCGCAAGGCTGGCAGACGGCGGCAACCGAATCGGGCCTGACTCCGATCTGGCGCGGCGGCAAGGAGTTCGACGCCTTCGTCCGCGAGTCGAAGGACAAGGCCGCCGAAATCTCGAAGGCCATCGGTGTCATCCAGTAGGGCGGCCATGAGCCTTCGTCTCAGCGACCGGATTGCCGGGGCGATTCTGCTCGCCTTCGCGATCTGGTACTGGATCGCCGCCGGCGGCTATGTCGTCGCCTACGGCGATCCCGCGGGTCCCAGCCTGTTTCCCCGCATGGTCGCGGTGCCGCTGGGGCTGTTCGCGGCGTTTCTGATCGTCAAGCCGGATCCTGATCCGATCTGGTTCCGCTGGCCGCATGTCTGGGGCCAGATCGCCATGCTGGCGATCCTCGTCATCTATCCCTTCGCCATCGAACCGACCGGTTTCCCGCTATCGACCAGCATTGCCGCGGCGCTGTTGGCTCGAATTCTTGGCGGAACATGGCTTCAATCCGTTCTGACCGGACTGGTGATCGGCTTCGGCCTGTTCGTACTGTTCGACACGATTTTTGGACTGCCGCTGCCAGCCGGGCCGATCTTCGGTTAGCGGACGAACCGTCCGGCGCTCAGGAGACGACGTGGAAATTCTTGGTTTTCTCGCCGACGGTTTCGCTACCGCCCTGACGCCGACCAATATCGGCCTGGCCCTGTTCGGTTGCTTCATCGGCACGATCATCGGCGCCCTGCCGGGCCTCGGCCCGGTCAACGGCGTGGCCATCCTGATCCCGCTGGCGTTCTCGCTGCAACTGCCGGCCGGCTCGGCGCTGATCCTGCTGGCCTGCGTCTACTACGGCTGCATGTATGGCGGCCGCATCTCCTCGATCATGCTCAACATCCCCGGCGACGAACCGGCGATGATGACCTGCCTCGACGGTTATCCGATGGCCCAGCAGGGCAAGGCGCCCGAGGCGCTGGCGATCTCCGGCATCGCCTCCTTCGTCGGGGCGGTGACCGCGACGATCGGCCTCGTCTTGTTCGCGCCGTTGCTGGTCCAATTCGCCATTCGCTTCGGTCCGGCCGAGTACTTCGCGCTCTATGTCATGGCCTTCGCGACCATCGGCGGCATCACCGGCGCCAATCCCGCCAAGACGCTGCTCGCGGCCGGGATCGGGCTGGCGCTGGCAACGGTCGGAATCGATCCGCAAAGCGGCGTCCCGCGCTACACATTCGGCAGCTTCCATCTCTATGACGGCTTTCACGCGATCATCGCCATCGTCGGCCTGTTCGCCATATCCGAGGCGCTGATCCTGCTGGAACATGGCGCCGGCGGCCATTCCGGGGCGATTCCGGTCAAGCGGGCCTTCGCGCGCTGGGCCGATATCCGCAAGGGCCTCGGCGCGATGATCCGCGGGTCCGGACTCGGCTTCGTCTCGGGCGTTCTGCCAGGCGCCGGCGCCTCGCTCGGCTCGTTCATCGCCTATACGCTGGAAAAGCGCTATTCGAACGGCAACGACACCTTCGGCAAGGGCGATCCGCGCGGGGTCGCCGCGCCGGAGGCCGGCAACAACGCCGCCGCCGGCGGAGCGCTGGTGCCGATGCTGGCGCTCGGCGTGCCGGGCTCGGGCACCACCGCAGTGCTTTTGGCGCTGCTGATCTCGCTGAACATCACGCCGGGCCCGCTCTTGTTCCAGAACCAGCCGGACATCGTCTGGGGCCTGATCGCCGCCCTGTTCATGGCGAACGTCTTCCTGTTGATCCTCAATCTGCCGTTGGTCGGCCTGTTCACCCGGATGCTGGCGATCCCGATGTGGGCGCTGATGCCCTTCGTCGTGATGATCTCCTTCGTCGGCATCTATTCGATCAGCCATTCGACCTTCGACCTGCACGTCATGGTCGGCTTCGGCGTGCTCGGTTTTGTCCTGCGCAAGCTCGAGATCTCGGTGGTTCCGGTCGTGCTCGGGCTGTTGCTCGGCGGCGAGATGGAAAGCATGCTGCGGCGAGCGCTGTCGATCTCCGGCGGCGATCCGGCCATCCTCGTCGGCAGTGGCATTTCGATCGGGCTCTATACGGTAACCGGCTTCTTCCTCTGCGCGGCCGTCTATTTCGCTTTCCGCAAGCGGCGCCGGCCGAAGCCGGCGCTGGAGACCGAGCAAACCATCGCGGACTGACAGGCCGGCCCGCGCTGATCCGCTCGGCCTACGCCTTGCCGATCAGACCGAAGCCGTCGCCTGCATCCGCGCCACGCCATCGGCGCCGCTCGACCAGAGTTCGCAGCCGTCGCCGTCCCGTCGCGCGTGCAGCCCCATCGTCTTGCCGTCGAACAGGGGTTTGACGCCGCGATAGGCAAACACCGCCGGCGTCCTGCCGAGCGTCTCCGCCGCCAGATGCGCCAGCAGCGTCGCCTGCAGCGGCCCATGCACCACGAGACCGGGATAGTGCTCTTCATCGAGGCAATAGGACCGGTCGTAATGGATGCGATGGCCGTTGAAGGTCAGGGCCGAATAACGGAACAGGGCAAGCGGGGTCGGCTCGAAGGCACGGCTGACGTCGCCTTTCGGCGTTTCGGCCGCCTCGGGCCGCCCTACGGGCGCGGTGCCGCCGGTCGCGGCGGCGCGATAGACGATGTCCTGGCGCTCCTCGATGGCGACGACGGACTTCGCCAGGATGTCGTGGCGGACGGTCACGAAGCACAAAGGCCCTGAGCGGCCCTGCTTCAGCTGCACGTCTTCGATGCGCGACCGGCGCGTCACCCGGTCGCCGACGACGAGCGGCGCGAGGAAACGCAGCTCGCCGCCCGCCCACATGCGTCGGGGCAGCGGCACCGGCGGCAGGAAACCGCCGCGCGTTGGATGGCCGTCCGGCCCTGTGGCGGAGTTCGGCACCACTGGCGGCGCGAGGCACCAGTGCAGGCAGAGGGGGGCCGGATCACCCTCGGACACGTTTCCCGGGTCGCGGTCGAGCGTCGCCAGGAACGAGCGGACAAGGCGCGCGTCGATCTGGTCGCGGGCTTCCTCCGTGCGGCCGATCCAGCTTTTCAAATGGTCGATATCGATCGTCTCAGTCATCGGCTTCTCACTCAATTGCAATGTGGCGATACCCTAGAGCGCCTGGCCGGAAACCCGGATTTCCGGCCGCTTCCAGCGCGCCGGCCCGGTGGTGTGGATGGACGTGCCGCCGGCATCGACGGCGACCGTCACCGGCATGTCCTCGACCACGAATTCGCGGATCGCCTCCATGCCGAGATCGTCGAAGGCCAGGATGCGCGAGGAACGGATCGCCTTGGAGACGAGATAGGCCGCGCCGCCGACGGCGATGAGATAGGCCGCGCCGTGCCGTCTAATGCTGTCGGTCGCGGCCGCACCGCGCTCGGCCTTGCCGATCATCACCAGGAGGCCGGTCGCCTCCAGCAATTGGTCCGTATACGGGTCCATGCGCGTCGACGTGGTCGGGCCGGCCGGTCCCACCGCTTCGTCGCGTACCGCATCGACGGGGCCAACGTAGTAGATCGCGCGGCCATTGAGATCGACGGGGAGTTCCTCGCCGCGATCGAGCATCGCGATCATCCGCTTGTGGGCGGCGTCGCGGCCGGTCAGGAGCCGGCCCGACAGGAGCAGCGTCTCGCCGGCCTGCCAGCCGGCGACCTCCTCGCGCGTCAGCGTATCGCGGTCGACGCGGCGCACGGCCGCATCTCCCCCGCCGAGGGCGATGTCGGGCCACCGATCGATCGCCGGCGGCGTGAATTCCGCTGGTCCCGTCCCGTCGAGCGTGAAACTCAGATGCCGGTCGGCGGCGCATTGCGGCACCAGTCCGACCGGCTTCGACGCCGCATGGACGGGATAGGTCGCGATCTTGACGTCGAGCACCGTGGTCAGGCCGCCGAGGCCCTGCGCGCCGATGCCGAGCGCGTTGACCTTCTCGTAGAGTTCGATGCGCAG
Source organism: Aurantimonas marianensis (assembly GCF_024195285.1). GTDB lineage: Bacteria > Pseudomonadota > Alphaproteobacteria > Rhizobiales > Rhizobiaceae > Aurantimonas > Aurantimonas marianensis. The sequence goes on along the minus strand of NZ_JALHBS010000081.1, from coordinate 85,359 downwards.
TTCCTCGAGCTTCGAGGCTGGTCCGCGCGCGATCAGCGCCGTCATGTCGATCGGCGCCATCAGCGATTGCTTGGCCAGAAGCATCGCCTTTTCCGCGGTGCCGCCGACGCCGATGCCCAGAATGCCCGGCGGACACCAGCCGGCGCCGAGTCCCTCGACCGTCTTCAGCACCCAGTCGACGACCGAGTCGCCCGGGTTGAGCGCGGCGAAGCGCGCCTTGTTTTCCGAGCCGCCGCCCTTGGCCGCCACCGTGACCGCGATCCTGCTGCCGGTCACGAGCTCCACATGGGTGACGGCGGGCGCGTTGGTGCCGGTGTTCTTCCGTTCGAAGATCGGGTCGTCGAGGATCGACGGGCGCAGGGGATTGGCCGGGTCGGTGTAGGCGATGGCCACCGCCTCGTCGACGAGCTCGGCGAGCGGGCGCGTGGTGGCCAGGCGTGCCTCCATGCCGAATTTGACGAAGACGTTGACCGTGCCGGTGTCCTGGCACATTGGCCGCCCGCCGAGCGCGGCCATGCGCGAATTGACCAGGATCTGCGCCATGGCGTTCTTCGCCGAGGCGCTTTCCTCGCGCTGATACGCCTCGGCGAGATGGGCGATGAAATCCGGCGGGTGGTAGACCGCGATGTATTGCAGCGCGTCCGCGACCGAGCGGATGAAGTCGTCTTCGGTGATGGAAGAAGCGCTCACGCCGCCGCCTCGCTGGAATGCGGCATCGCGCCGAAGGCTGGAAGCCGATCGAGGCCTTCGATGCTGTCGGCCAGACGCCGCGCCTCGTCGCCGAGAACCGGTTCGGCCAGCGCCATGAACTTGGCGCGAATGGCGGCCGCGTCCGGGAAGGTCGCCGGTTCGCCGGACGGATCGGGGATGCGACGTTCCATCGTGCCAGCGCCGGTCTCGACGCTCAACGTCGCGCCGAAGGGATGCGCCAGCCCTTCCAGGCTCTCGTCGCGCACGACGTCGATCCGGTCCGACAGCGCGTCGAGCGCCGGTTCGCCGATCCGCCGATAGTCGTCCCAGCCGAACGACCCCTGATCGAGGGCGACGCTGGCGACGAAGGGCATCGAGAACTGCCCGTCGACGATGGTGCGCACCCGGCGCTTTTCCGGCAGAGGGTCGCCGGTGAGGGTGATGCCGTTGCGGTGCAGCCCGACCGTCACGGAGCGGACGTCCTCTGCGGTGAGCCGCTCCTCGCCTCGCAGCGCGAGCAGCCCGTCGAGGGCGGCGTGGGTGTAGCGGCAGGAAGGGTAGGGCTTCATGCCGATCTTCATGGTCTCCCAGACCGAGCCGAGATCGGCCACCGCCTTGGCCGGATCAGCCGCGTCGGTATAGCCGACGAGCAGACCGTGCCGGCCCTCGACCGGGGCGGACGCGGCCTTGAAGCCGTTTTTGGCCAATGTCGCGGCGAAGACGCCGTTCATCGCCGCCGCGCCGACCTGCCAGCGCTTGTTCCAGGCGCCGTTGACGAGGAATTGCAGCGAACCGGCCGCCTGGCTGCCGGAGACGCCGAAGGCGCTGGCGACACCCTCCGCGCCGAGGCCGAAGAGCCGCGCCGCCGCCGCCGCCGCGCCGAAGGTGCCGGCGGTAGCGGTCGGGTGGAAGCCGCGCGCATAATGACTGGTCGGATCGAGCGCGTTGCCGAGCCGGCAGCAGCCCTCGTAGCCGGCGACGATCGCGGTGACGATCTCGGCGCCGCTCGCGCCGACCATCTCGCCGACCGCCAGCGCCGCGGGCACGACCGGGGCGGAGGGATGCAGCGAGGAATCGGCATGGGTGTCGTCGAAATCGAGGGAATGGCCAAGCATGCCGTTGACCAGCGCCGCCACCGGCGGCGCCAACCGGCGTCCGGTGCCGATGACGCTGGCGGCGCCCGGCCCGCCGAGGCCGAGTTCGTCCAGCGTCGCATAGAGGCTCGGGGTGGATTCCGATTCGGCATGGGCCCGCACGATGCTGCCGGTCAGATCGAGCGCCAGATGGCGGGCGCGCAGGGCGACCTCGGGCGGAATCGCGTCGAAGGACAGCCTGGCGACGTATGTCGCGAGGATCCTGGTTTCGTCGCTCATGCTCGTGCCCTCCCAAGCATCGTCACGTGGCCCGCTCGTCCCGTTCCGGCGCGACAATCGTAAGCTTGTCGGTTTATTGGCATTGTCGCGCGGGTCAAGCGCCGAGGCCGAATCGACCCGGCGCCGTGCTCGTCGTGGTCCCCCAGTTGAGGGCAGCCATTGCCGCCGGCTCTGGCCGATCTCCTCGTGGTCCATTAAAACGCGGCGCGACGGTCGGTCGAGAGCGATCGCTCTTGGCTGGAAAGCAGTGAAACGGAGTCCAGGAATGAACGATGATCTCGCCGGCGTTCTCGTCGTTTCCGTCGAGCAGGCCGTTGCCGCGCCCTATGTCTCGGGGCGGCTCGCCGATGCCGGCGCGCGGGTCCTGAAGATCGAACGCCCGGAGGGCGACTTCGCCCGCGGCTATGACAGCTTCGTGCATGGCGAGAGCGCCTATTTCGTCTGGCTCAATCGCGGTAAGGAGTCGGTCCGGCTCGATCTCAAAAATGCCGAGGATCGCGAGCGCCTTGCCGGGCTGATCGGCAAGGCCGATATCTTCATCCAGAATCTCGCCCCCGGCGTCATTTCGCGGCTCGGCTTCGACCCCGACGAACTGCGGGCGCGCTATCCCCGGCTGATCACCTGCTCGATTTCCGGCTATGGCGACGACGGCCCGCTCGCGCATCTGAAAGCCTACGACCTGCTGATGCAGGCCGAGACGGGCCTGTCGTCGGTCACCGGCAACGAACACGGCCCGGCGCGGGTCGGCGTTTCGGTCTGCGACATCGCCGCCGGCATGACCGCGCTGTCGAGCATCATGCAGGCGCTCTACGCCCGCGAGCGGACCGGGCACGGGCGGCACATCTCGCTGTCGCTATTCCACGCCCTCTCCGACTGGATGAACGTTCCGTATCTGCAATATGTCTATGGCGGCCTGACGCCGCCGCGCAACGGCCTCAGCCACCCGACCATCGCCCCTTATGGCGTCTATGAGTGCTCCGACGGCCGCGCGATCCTGTTCTCGATCCAGAACGAGCGCGAATGGGTCAATCTGTGCGCCAAGGCGCTGGAGCAGCCGGAGCTTGCCACCGACGAACGGTTCTCATCGAACAACCGGCGGGTCGCCAACCGACCGGCGCTGGAGGCGATCATCCAGGAAATCTTCGCGCGCCATGATCGCGACGAAATGGCCGCGCGCCTGGAGGCGGCGCAGATCGCCTATGGCCGGCTGTCCGACATGGAGGACCTGAAGAACCACGCCCAGAACCGGACAGTGACGGTCGATACGCCGACAGGTCCGGTCACCATGCTGGCGCCGGGATTCCTCATCGACAACGCGCTTCCCGAATTCGGCAAGGTGCCGGCTCTGGGCGAGGACACCGAACGGGTCCTCGCCGAATTCGGCCTGGCCGAACCTGCGTCCGCAAAGGGCTGACGGGCCAAGCCGAAGCGCGAAACGCTGACGTGCTCGCACTCCCGGATCAGCTGCTTACCAGCCGGTGCGGTCGGTGGTGAACAGGAAATCCTCGCCAGGCGCGGCCGAATGGCAGGCGATGCAGCCGGCCTCGGCGTTGCCCTTGGCGACCCGGCCGGCGAGCTCGATGCCACCAGGATTCTTGTCCAGCGAACCGTCCGGCAGATATTTCGCGTAGAACCAGTCCTTGTTCTCCGCGTCGTAACCGGACTCGCGTTTGAACATGACCGTGACCGAACCCAGATGCTCGCCCGGATCGGACAGCACCTGGTCGGCGGTGACGCCCTCGGGCCCGTAATTGCGCTTGACGACCAGCGTTCCGGCCTGCCCGTCGATCTCCGCGTTTTGGTAGAAGGTCTCGAGCATCATGCCGTGCGGGTCGGTGCCGGCATAGGGAAAGGCGTGAATGGCGCCGTCGCCGGCGAGGTTCAGTTCTTCCATCGCCGCCCAGACCTTCTGGGCGTAGGCAGTGTCCTCTTCCTGACCGAAGGGCGGGGTCTGCGCCTGGGCTACAGCCATGGTCAGCGCCGAGGCGACGACGAGGCTTCCAACCAGCTTTAAACGAGATGTCATGATTTCCTCCACCTTCTTCCGACTCCGAGGTTGATCCCCGAAAGATCGTACGAGCGGTGCCAGCCCGGTTCACCTCACCGACGTCTTCGGCGCGGCAAGAAACCTGCACGCTCGATGGTCCTTCGCGGCAAGGCCCGGTTTTGTAACGTCGAGGTGGAAAAGATAATTCGCCGCGCCATCAAGTCCTTTTTGGCCGCTCACGATGTCGGGAGTGATCGGCGTCAGGCGCAACCCGATCGCATGGCCCGCGTTCCTGCAGCGAACGATCCGATGAACATGCGAAAGCGAAAGCACACATCATGCGACACACGACACCGGTCCCCGGCGACAAGGCCCCAAACCTCACGGTCGATGTTCTCGGCGGCGCAGCCCTGGAACTTGCGGGGACCACGCCGGAAAAGATGTCGCTGGTGTTCTTCTATCGTGGCGTCCACTGCCCGATCTGCAAGACGCAGCTGGAAGAACTGAACGACAAGCGCGCCGGATTCGAGGCAATGGGCATCTCCGTCCATGCCGTGTCGATGGATTCCCGCGAGCGGGCCGAGCGCCAAAGGCAGGAATGGAAGATCGACGATCTGCCGATCGGCTACGGTCTGAGCGAGGAGAGCGCCCGCGAATGGGGGCTGTTCATTTCCGGCCAGGAGAAGGATTCCGAGCCGGCACGTTTCGCCGAGCCCGGTATCGCGATGATCTACCCGGATGGCACGATCTATGCGCTGCATTTCCAGAGCGTTCCCTTCGCCCGCCCGACGCTGGACGGCTTGAAGAAGGGCCTGAGCTTCATCCTCGAAAACGACTATCCGATCCGCGGCAAGGTCGCCGCCTGAGCGGCGGCTTGCAGCGAATACGACCTCCGGGCGAGGCTTTTGCCCCGGGGGTTTTCCGGATAGCGTCCCGTTCGGCCGAGCAACCACGCCGACGAGGGCAGCATGAGCGACAGTTCCCCATCCCCGAGCCCCTCCCGCTGGAAGCATGACGGGGTCCGCGTCATCAAGGGCGATCAGCTCGATTCCAACACCGCGCAGACGCCCGGCATGTTTCGCCAGGCGGCGATCAATCATGCCCGCGTCGGGGCGCAGAAGATCTGGGCCGGCACGGTCACCATCGAGCCCGACGCCAAGACCGGCGTCCATCATCACGGCGAACTCGAAAGCGTGATCTTCGTGTTGCGCGGCAAGGCCCGCATGCGTTGGGGCGAGCGGCTGGAATTCGTGGCCGAGGCCGAAGCCGGCGACTTCATCTTCGTGCCGCCCTATGTGCCGCATCAGGAGATCAACGCCGATCCGCAAAATCCGCTCGAATGCGTGCTCGTGCGCTCCGACAACGAGGCGGTCGTCGTCAACATCACCGACCTCGAGCCGGTCGAGCGACCGGAGGAGGTCTACTGGGTCGATCCGATCCATCGTCATCCCGGCGGCGGGGCCTGAGCCCGGCATGACGCGGCGGGTTTTCCTATACCGCCCGACCCGTCGGGTCATGCGCGGCGCGTTTGCCACTCGCGGCCTTTCCCAGAACAATGCGAGCGAAGGAGCAGGCCATGGCCGATCAAGCTGACCGGGGTTTAAAAGCCGCGGCCGTCCTTGTTTTCGGCTCGCTGAACGTCGATCTGGTCTGCCGGGTCGCGGTGATCGCGCGTCCGGGCGAGACTGTGCTTGCCCCGGATTACGAACAATTGTTCGGCGGCAAGGGTGCCAACCAGGCGGTTGCCGCCGCGCGTGTTCTCGGCGGAGCTGACCGCGTCGCGATGGTCGGCGCGGTCGGAGACGACGAATTGGGCAAAGCGGTTGCCGACAATCTGGTTAATGAGGGCATCGACATCACCGGTCTGCAGACGGCGCCGGCCCGGACCGGCTGCGCCTTCATCAGCATCGACAGCGGTGGCGAGAACGCCATCACGGTGGCGAGCGGCGCCAACGCGCGCCTCGACGCCGCAGCGCTGCCGGATGGCCTGCTCGGCCCGTCCAGCGTGCTCGTGCTGCAGATGGAAACGCCGCTCGCCGCCAGCCTCGCTGCGGCGGAGCGGGCCCGCGCCAAGGGCGGGCGCGTGGTGGTCAATCTGGCCCCGGTGCCCGCCCAACTCGATGCAGACGATCTGTCGGGGCTGCTGGCGCCGGCCGATTACCTCGTCGTCAACGAGAGCGAGCTTGCCGCCGCCGCCGCGCTGTCCGCAATCGGCGGGGAGGAGCCCGGCGCGCTGGCGACGGCTCTCGCCGCCTGCTTCGGTCTCGTCGTCATCGCCACGCTGGGAGCCAAGGGCGCGCTGGTGGCCGGCGGCGACGGGGTTCATGCGATTCCGGCGCTGGCGGTGGAGCCGGTCGACACCACCGGCGCCGGCGACACCTTCGTCGGCGTCTTCGCGGCCTGCCTTTCCGAAAATTGCGCCACCGCAGAAGCGGCCGAACGGGCCGTCGTCGCCGCATCGCTCGCCTGTCGCCGGGTCGGGGCGCAATCGGCGATGCCGACGGCGGCCGAAATCGAACGGGCGCTTGCCGACCGCTGAGGGCGCGGGCGCTCTGGCGGGCCGCGGTTCGGGCGTTTATGGTCCGCCTGACCTCATGCCCAAGCAAAGGATGTCGCTTGCGTCGCTGGATCCGCTCTTTGGCCGTCGCCGGCCTTCTCGTTGCGCTGTGCGCGCCGTCCTTCGCCGATGCCGCGACCGTGCGGGTCGCGGTGGCGGCGAATTTCACCGAGGCCGCCAAGGCGATCGCCGCCGCTTTCGCGGCGAAGACCGGCGACACGGCCGAACTCAGTTTCGGTTCCACCGGTACGCTCTACACACAGATCTCCCAGAACGCCCCCTTCGAGGTGTTTCTGGCCGCCGACGACGCACGGCCGAAAAAGGCGGTGGCGGAGAAGCTCGCCGTCGAGGGCACCGTCTTCACCTATGCCATTGGCAAGATCGTGCTCTACAGCGCCGATCCGGACCGGATCACCGGCGCGGAGACGCTGAAAGCCGGCGATTTCGACAGGATCGCCATAGCCAATCCGATGACCGCACCCTATGGCGCCGCCGCCATTGCGGCGATGAAGGCGCTCGGCGTCTACGACGCGCTGGAGCCCAAGCTCGTCCAGGGTACCAATATCGCGCAGACGTTCCAGTTCGTGGCGACCGGCAATGCCGAACTCGGCTTCGTCGCCTTGGCGCAGGTCGCCGGCAACGAGAGCGGCTCGCTCTGGGAGTTGCCGACCGATCTTCATCCGCCGATCCGGCAGGATGCCGTATTGCTCGAAACCGGCCGGGACAGCCAGACGGCCAAGGCATTTCTTACTTTCCTGAAGGGGCCGGAGGCCGCCGCGATCATCCGCCGCTTCGGCTACGATACGGGCGATTGACGCCGTGTTCGAAGGCGGCGAAATCCTGAGCGCGGTCGTCCTGACACTTCAGCTCGCGACCGCGACGACGCTGATCCTGTTGCTGATCGGCACGCCGCTCGCCTGGTGGCTGGCGCGATCCCGGGCGCGGTGGAAGGAGATCGTCGGCACGCTCGTCGCGCTGCCGCTGGTGCTGCCGCCGACCGTCCTAGGCTTCTATCTTCTCATCGCGCTCGGGCCGGACGGTCTCGGCGGGCTTCTCGGCGTGAGAACGCTAGCCTTCAGCTTCGAGGGGCTGGTGATCGGCTCGGTGGTCTATTCGATGCCCTTCGTCGTGCAGCCGATCCGCAACGCCTTCGAGGCGATCGGGGAGCGCCCGCTGGAGGTCGCGGCGACGCTGCGCGCCGCGCCGCTCGACCGGTTCCTGACGGTGGCGCTGCCGCTGGCACGGCCGGGTTTCCTCACCGGCGCGGTGCTCGGCTTCGCCCACACCGTCGGCGAGTTCGGTGTCGTCCTGATGATCGGCGGCAGCATTCCCGGCGAGACCAAGGTGCTGTCGGTCGCGATCTATGATTACGTCGAGACCCTGCGCTGGACCGAGGCGCATATCCTCGCCGGCGGCATGCTGGTGTTTTCCTTCCTCGTCATCCTGACCATGACGCTGATCGGCCGGCGGATGGGGCAGCCGCAGCCGTGACGACCCATGATGGCTCCCAAGCGGACACGGCCCGCATCGACATCGCGCTTGCGGGCCGGCTCGGGGCTTTCGCGCTCGACGTCGCCTTCGATCTGCCCGCCTCCGGCGTCACCGCCCTGTTCGGCCCGTCCGGCTCGGGCAAGACCTCGGTGCTCCGGGCCATTGCCGGCCTCACACGGCTCAAGGGCCGGGTCGTGGTCGGCTCAGAGACCTGGCAGAATGCACGGACCTTTCGCCCGCCGCACCGGCGCGAGATCGGCTACGTCTTCCAGGAGGCGAGCCTGTTCGCCCATCTGACGGTCGCCAAAAACCTCGTCTATGGCGCGCGGCGCAGCGTCGGCGGCCTCGATGAAGGGCGGTTCGCCGAGATTGTCGGCCTGCTCGGCCTCTCTCCGCTGCTCGACCGCTCACCGACGACGCTGTCCGGCGGCGAACGCCAGCGCGTCGCCCTCGGCCGCGCGATCCTGTCGCGGCCGCGCCTGTTGTTGATGGACGAGCCGCTTGCGGCCCTCGACCGCATGGCGAAGGATGAGATCCTGCCGTATTTCGAGGCGCTGCACGATCGGCTGCGAATCCCAATCCTCTATATCAGCCACGATATGTCCGAGGTCGAGCGCCTCGCTGACCGGATCGTCGTGCTCGACAATGGCCGGGTGCGCGCCAGCGGTCCGCTTAACATGGCGCTGACCGACGCCGGTCTCGGCTTCGTGCGTGATCCGCACGCGGCTTCGGTGCTGCCGGCGCGCGTGGTGGCGTTTGACGCGGCGGACGCGCTCGCCGAACTCGATCTCGGCGGCCAGCGGGTGTTCGTCGATGGCTGCGGGCCGGACGACATCGGCGGGCTGCGGCGTCTGCGCATCGAGGCCAGCGACGTCAGCCTGTCGCGGGAGGTGCCGACTCTTTCGACCATCCTCAACACGCTCGCCGTGCGGATCGTCGCTGTGGAGCCGACCGCCGCGGCCGCCAGCCTGGCCTTCGTGCTCGTCCTCGACGGAGCGCCGGAGATGAGTTTCGTCGCCAAGGTGACGCGGCGCTCGGCGGTGCGGCTGGGCCTTGCCGTCGGCGACCAGCTCTTTGCCCAGATCAAGTCGGTGTCGCTGGCCACCGCGCCGCCGCTCGGCAAATAGGGGGTTTCCTCAGCGGATGTCGGCGGCCCTTGCGGGGCGCGTGACCGGACGGTCGGCGTCGGGATACCAATAGCGGGCGTCCGCCGCGCCGCGATCAATCAGCACGAAATTGTTGGCGAAGACCCGGTAGGGATGGCTCCATTCGCCGTCCGGCCATTGCACCCGCACTTCGGCGCGCTCGGCGGTGCCGAGGCCGACATGGACGAAGCCAGCCGAGCCTGACGCATGGCCGCCGCCCACCTGAACCGTGCGGTTGATGGTCTTCGTGCCGACGCGGACCGCGAGCTTGGCGCCGAGCGCTGCCCGGTTCTGGTCCTTCTGGCCGAGCGCGATCTGAAGGAAATTGCCCAGCGGCCGTTGGCCGAAATCCGCTTTCGCCCCGAGATTGCGGAACAGGCTCGCCGAAGCGCCGCGATTGACGACCAGGAGGTCCAGCGCGCCGTCGAGGTTGAAATCGCTGATCAGCGCCCCGCGTCCCTTGGTCGGCAAGGCGAGGCCGGCCTCGCCGCCGCGCTCGGTGAAGCGGCCGTCGAAGCCGCCCATCAGGAGATTGTCCGGGTCATAGGCGGCGAAATCAGGCATCGCCTCGACATTGCCCTTGGCGATGAAGAGATCGAGCGCGGTGTCGTTGTTGAAATCGGCAAAGCCCGCGTGCCAGCCGGTCGACGGTTTGCCCGCGTCGTCCTTGTAGGGCCGGTGGACGGTCGCGCCGCGCTGATAGGCCTCGTCGCGATAGGTCGGGGCGTCCTCGAATTCGCGATCGAGGAATTGCAGCTTGGTGTCGCCCATCGAGGTCAGGGCGTATTCGGGCGTGCCGTCGCCGTCGATGTCGCCCTCGGCGATGCCCATGCCCCAGATGGTCAAATGTTGCCAGCCGTCGGCCCTGCGATAGGGGCGTGGCGCCCGGCCGGGCTCGACGCGCCACAGCTGCTCCTCGCCGCCGCGATAATACTGCCGGTCGTTGGTGATCCTGAGCGCCGGCTGGCCCGAGCGGTTCCAGTCGGTGAACAGCATCGACAGGGCGCAATAGCCCGGCGTCAGCATCGTCGGCTCCGAATAGTTCGGTGTCTCGCCCTCCTTGGAACGCAGCAGGACATTGTCGGCGCAGGTGCCCCAGGGCGAGCCGGGCGCCGAGCGGTCGACATAGTTGCCGAAGGCGAGCGTCGGAAACCGCCCCCCCGGCTCGACGATCGCCGAGAACGCCGTCGTCCAGGCGCGGCCGCCATCGAACTTCCAGTCGAAATTCGCCTTGTCGAAGCGGCAGTCGGGGCCGCCCTTCAAGAGGATATTGCCGCCGACCCGCAAGAGCACGAGATCCTCGCGGCCATCCTGGTCGATGTCGATCGGATAGGCGCCGGTGACGTTGGCGAGGTCCTTCGGGTCGAGATCCTGGGCGATTGTCTCGAAGGCGAGCGGACCGCCGGCCTTCGACCGGTTGACGTAGAACGCGCTCGCGCCCTTACCGCCGGCGAGAAAAATGTCCGGGAAGCGATCGCCATTGCAGTCGAAGGCCGCGCCGCCGCCGCCGACGAAGAACTCCCACGGCCCGCCATAGACATGGTCGATGCCGGCCGCCTTCGCCTCTTCCTGAAACACCGGCGTATCGCCGGCGAAGGACGGCGTCGGATTTTCCTGGGCACGGGCGGAGACGGCGGCGAGCAGCCCGGCGAGACCGATCGCAAGGCCCCGTCCCCTCTGAGCGAGACGGCGGCTCACGGTTCGATCCTCAGCGTCTTCAGCCAGGCGATCAGCGCCGAGCGCTCGGCCTCGGGCAGGTCGCGATAGGCTTCGGCGCTTTCGCTCGCCTCGCCGCCATGGGCGCGAATCACCTCGTCCAGCGTCGTCATGTCGCCGCGATGCCCGTAGGGGCCGGTATCGGCGATCCCCCACAATTCGGCCGTCATGAACACGTCGCGTTCGACGAAGCGCTGGGCGAGCGTCTCGTTGCCGAGCGCCGCGGTTCTCGTGTCGGCGATGCGGTGACGCTTGAGATCGCCGAGCAGCGGCACGAGAATCTCGCCCTTGTCGTTGCGGGGCAACGTCCTGGCCCAATCGAGCAGCGCGAGATCGTAGACCGCCGGGGTTGCCACATCGCCCTGGCGCAGCGTGCCGGCCATATCCACCGGGCCGGGGTCGGCGAAGGCCAGGCTTTCCAGCGGCAGGGCCGGGCGGTGGCAGGTCTCGCAGCCGAGATCGGCGAAGCGCTGACGCCCGGTGGTGGCGGCCTTTCGCCACGCCGGATCGTCCGGCGCGGTCTCGCGCGGCGGCGGCAGGCTCGCCTGGAAGGCCACCAGCGCCGAAACCTCGCCCGTGCCGATCTCGTCGGCGACGCCGTCGCCGTCGAAATCCGCCGTCCCGGTCCAGCGGGCGCCCCAGCGCTCGTCCGGCTGCATGCCATGATGATGGTTGAGCGCGTTGACGGTGAACTGGCGGAGCGACGTCATCACGCCTTTCTGGGTGAAGGGCCGCACGACCAGATCGGCGTCGACGCCGTCGAGTTCGGCGAGATCGACCGACCCATCGGGAAGCGCCGTGATCCGGCCGAAGGAGACGCCCTTGGAGGCGAGGTCCATGCGCGCCGCCTCGCCTGACGCGCGCGCCTGTCTCAGCGCCCTCGCCCGCGCGGCGACGGCGTCGGCGGTCATCTCGCGCGCAAGCAGCTCGACGAGGCCGGCGCCGAACAGATGGTTGGTGCCGCGTTCGTTGGAAAATTGCGGGTCGAGCGTGTCGAAATCGGCGCTTTCGAAGCCTTCGGAGACAAAGACGTTTGTTACGAATCCACCGGCGCCGCCGGTGACGGGTTCGTTGTGGCAGGAGACGCAGGCATTGGCGTCGGGGCCGGCGAGCCGCTGAAACGCCTGCTCGGCGGGACGGCGGGAGGCGGTCGGGACGATCGCCTGGGTGGCGTTCGGGCGGCCGGCGCCGTCGAGGATGGTGAACCGCGCTTCGAACAGCGCGCGGCCTTTCTGCGCAAGGTCTCGCAGGGCTTCGGCGGAGAGGAGGCCGGACAGGCTCGCCGGATCGATCCGCTGTTTGATCGCGGTTTCGCGCCAGGCGGGCTCTTGCGCCGCGGCGGGGAGCGCCAATGCGGCGATCAGGCCGGTCACGAGGATCGCGCGTCGCATCAGGCGGCCTCCCTCGTTTCGACGTTGCCGGCTCGGGCGAATTCATCGTCGCATGCCGCCAGCCCCTTGGCGGTGGCGGCCCCGAAGATAAGTTCGTCGACATCGTCCGCCAGCGAGAACGGGATGTCGGCGCCGACCCCGTCGATGGCGCTGTCGCGGATGCCGGCGCGGATCACCGGCTCCAGCAGATCCATCGCATGGGCGCCGGAGCCGGTGAAGACGACCGGCAAGGGATCGACCAGCGTGAACATGCGCCCGAGACCGTAACCGATTGCGGTGCCCGCCTCGGCGAAGGCCCGCGTCGCCGCGGGATCACCCGATCGGGCCTGGGCGGCGAGATGGTGCATGTCGGCATCGCTGACCCGGCCCGCCGAGATTTCGTCCGTCCGGCCGTTCGCCCGCCGCCAGATCGCATAGTCGCCGGCATAGGCCTCGATGCAGCCGCGATTGCCGCAGCGACAGAGGGCGCCGCCGGGAATGTGGTTGATATGGCCGAACTCGACCGCCGAGGAGCGCTGACCCCGAAAGGTGGTGCCGCCCAGCCGCAGCCCCATGCCGACACCGACGCCAATGAACAGCGTGGCGAAATCGCGATGGGCGAAATCCGGCTTCCAGCGGAACGCCTCCGGCATCAGCGAACAATCGTTGAAGACGCCGACGGGCACCTTCGTCAGGGCGGTGAGTGGATCGGCGATGTCGAGGTCGCGAGCCTTCAGCGCCGGCGACCAGAGAATGCGCCGGGCATGGCTGTCGGTTTTTCCCTGGACGGCGACCACGAGGTTCTGCGGCATCGTATTGCCTGCCAATCGCGCCGTCGCTTCGCCGAGCAGCATGGCCAGAAACCGCACGATCTCGTCCTGACCGAAATCGGCGAGGTCGCAATCTCGCCGCGCCTCCGTGAGCATGGCGCCGCGATAGTCGCAAACGCGAACGGCCAGCTCGCCGACGGCGATCTTGGCGACCGCGACGCTGGCGGCCGAGCCGTTGAGCGCGAGGCTTCGGCCCGGTCGACCGCGCCGCGCCGCGCGCTCGTCGTCATCGATCTCGACGATCAGGCCGGCGCGCAGCAGCGCCGTCGCGATGGCGGAAGCGGCCGAGACCGACAGGCCGGTGGCCGCGCTCATGGCCTTGCGCGTCGAGACCGGGGTCCGCCGCAGATGGTCGATGACGGCGCGCCGGTTGTGCGCGCGCACGTCCTCCGCATCGGTTTTCGCGAGCATGTTCCTGCCTGTTCTCCCGGCCGCGCCGCCGCTCTTGAAGTCGGATCGCGCGGGTTCCTCCAATGGCACGTTGACACGGATGGGAATTGCTGTCACGATTTTTTACGAGGCTTGGAAAAAGTCTCGACCGGTCGGGAGAACGGTCCGGTCGTCTGATCGTTGGGCGCCAGTGCGCCGGGAGGATTTCATGAAAATTCTGAAGCTCGCGCTTGCCGGCGCGGTGTTCTCGATGGCTGCCGTGGGCGTGGTTTCCGCCCAGGAGGGCAAGACCGTCGGCGTGTCCTGGTCGAACTTCCAGGAAGAGCGTTGGAAGACCGACGAGGCGGCGATCAAGGAAGCGCTGGAAGCCGCCGGTGCCAGCTACATCTCGGCCGACGCCCAGTCGTCGGCGTCGAAGCAACTCACCGACGTGGAGTCGCTGATTTCTCAGGGCGCCGATGCCCTGATCATTCTCGCGCAGGATTCCGATGCCATCGGTCCCGCCGTCGAAAGCGCCGTCAACAACGGCATTCCGGTAGTCGGCTATGACCGTCTGATCGAGAATCAGGACGCCTTCTACATTACCTTCGACAACAAGGAGGTCGGCCGTATCCAGGCCCGCGAGGTGCAGAAGGTGCAGCCGGAAGGCAATTACGCCTTCATCAAGGGTTCCTCGGCCGATCCGAACGCCGACTTCCTATTCTCCGGCCAGATGGAAGTGCTCCAGGAAGCCATCGATTCGGGCAAGATCAAGAATGTCGGCGAGGCCTACACCGACGCCTGGCTGCCGGCCAACGCTCAGCAGAACATGGAACAGATCCTGACCGCCACCAACAACGAGGTCGACGCGGTCGTCGCCTCCAATGACGGCACCGCCGGCGGCGCCATCGCGGCGCTCGAGGCGCAGGGTCTGGCAGGCTCCGTCCCGGTCTCCGGCCAGGACGCCGATCATGCGGCCTTGAACCGCATCGCCCGGGGCACCCAGACCGTCTCGGTCTGGAAGGATTCCCGCGAACTCGGCAAGCGGGCGGCGGAAATCGCGCTTGATCTCGCCAACGGGACGGCGATGAGCGAAGTCGCGGACGTCGAGGCGTTCAGCGGCGGTCCCAAGGGTGTCGAGATGCAGTCGATCTTCCTGAAGCCGGTCGCGATCACCAAGGACAATTTGGACACGATTATCGACGCCGGCTGGGTGTCGAAAGACGTCGTCTGCCAGGGTGTCGAAGCCGGCTCTGTCCCGGCCTGCGGCTAACACGACCTGTGGCCGCTGCCCGCGAGGGCGGCGGCCGACGATCGTAAAGACGCGTGGCGACGCCGCCGAAGGCTTTCTATCCGGCGTCATTCGTTGCACAGTTCGGCGGAGCCAAGCGCTCGCCGCGCCCCATACGGGCCAGTGAGAAAGCGCCGCTCTCGATCACGATGAAATCGGATCGATTCCAGCAAGTTCGCGCGGAATGCGGGCGGAAAACCGGCGACCCATTTCCTCATTCCGCGCTCGGGAGGCGGCCATGAGTCAAGCGGCATCGGGAACGACAGCCGGAGCGGCGGCGACGCCGGGCGGCGGTGGCCTCAAGGGCTTCATCCGCGCCACCGAGGTCGACACGCGCATGCTCGGCATGGTCGGCGCGCTGCTGGTCATCTGGCTGGTCTTCCACGTCCTGTCCGGCGGCATCTTCCTGACGCCCCGAAATCTCTGGAATCTGACGGTGCAGACCTCGTCGATCGCGGTGATGGCGACCGGCATGGTGCTGGTCATCGTCACCCGCAACATCGACCTGTCGGTCGGCTCCATCCTGGGCTTCACCGGCATGGCGATGGCGGCGCTGCAGGCGCAGATCCTGCCCGGTCTCCTCGGTTTCGACAATCCGTTCGTCTGGATCATCACGCTTCTCGGCGGCGTCCTCGTCGGCGTCGCGATCGGCGGCCTGCAAGGCTATGTCATCGCCTATCTCGGCGTGCCGGCCTTCATCGTCACCCTCGGCGGCCTGCTGGTCTGGCGCGGCGGCGCCTGGTGGCTGACCTCCGGCCGAACGGTCGCGCCGCTCGACGATACCTTCCGGCTGATGGGCGGCGGCGCCACCGGCTCGCTCGGCGAGACATGGACCTGGGTGCTGGCGCTCGTCGCCTGCGTCGCGGTCGCCCTCTCGCTCGTCGTCGCGCGGCGCCGACGCCTCAGTTTCGGCTTCCCGCTCCGGCCGATCTGGGCGGAGGCGACGATCGGCGCGATTGCCTTCATAGCGATCATCGGCGCCGCCGCCATCGTCAATGCCTATAAATGGCCGTCGGCGATCGCCCGGCGTTACGCCACAGCCAACGGCATCGAGATCCCCGAGGGCGGCCTGCAGATCGGCTACGGCGTCGCCGTGCCGGTGCTGCTCGCCATCGTCGTCGGCATCGTCATGACCTTCGTCGCCCGCCGCACCCGCTTCGGCCGCTACGTCTTCGCCATCGGCGGCAATCCGGAGGCGGCGGAACTCGCCGGCATCAACACCCGCTGGGTACTGATGAAAGTGTTCATGCTGATGGGCGCGCTCGCGGCTCTCGGCGCGGCGATCTCCACCGCTCGCCTCAACGCCGCCACCAACGCCCTCGGCACGCTCGACGAACTCTATGTCATCGCCGCCGCGGTGATCGGCGGCACCTCGCTCGCCGGCGGCGCCGGCACGATCATCGGCGCGATGCTCGGCGCCCTCGTCATGCAGTCGCTGCAATCGGGCATGGTGCTTCTGGGTGTCGATTCGCCGCTGCAGTCGATCGTCGTCGGCATCGTCCTCGTCATCGCCGTCTGGATCGACACCACCTACCGCAGGAGGGCCGCATGAGCACGACGATGGAGGCCATCACCGATCACGGCCCCGGCCACCCCGGCGCCGTCGACCGCAGCGGGCCGGCGCTGATCGACATGCGCGACATTTCGATCGCCTTCGGCGGCATTCACGCGGTCGAAGGCGCCTCGGTCGACTTGTATCCCGGCGAGGTCGTGGCGCTGCTCGGCCACAACGGCGCCGGCAAGTCGACCCTGATCAAGATCCTCTCCGGCGCCTACAAGCGCGATGCCGGGACGATCCACGTGCGCGGCGAGGAGGCGGCGATCTCCAACCCGCGCGACGCCAAGGCCTACGGCATCGAGACGATCTACCAGACGCTGGCGCTCGCCGACAATGTCGACGCCGCCGCCAACCTCTTCCTCGGCCGCGAGATCCTGACGGCTTGGGGCACGCTCGACGACGCCGCGATGGAGTCCGAGGCCCGCAAGGTGATGGGCCGGCTGAACCCGAACTTCCGCCGCTTCAAGGAACCGGTGAAGGCGCTCTCCGGCGGCCAGCGCCAGTCGGTCGCGATCGCCAGGGCGATCCTCTTCAACGCCAAGATCCTGATCATGGACGAGCCGACCGCCGCGCTCGGGCCGCAGGAGACCGCGCAGGTCGGCGAACTGATCAAGGAGTTGAAGAAGGACGGCATCGGCATCTTCCTGATCAGCCACGACATCCACGATGTCTTCGATCTCGCCGACCGGGTGATCGTCATGAAGAACGGCCAGATCGTCGGCGGCGCCAGGACCGGCGACGTCACCAAGGACGAGGTGCTCGGCATGATCATCCTTGGCAAGTGCCCGCCGGGCGCGACGCCCGGCCCCGGCGCGATGGTGGAGTAACGCAGGGCACCGTCCGTCTGGGGCCTTGATCCCGACCGTCCCGCTCCCTTAACGATAGCCCCCTGATGTCCGCGTTCGATGGCCGCCGCGACCCGTGAGGGCAGCTGCCATTCGGCGCTTTCTCCAATGAGGGGACCCCCATGGCCAATCTCGACAGCGTGCTCGCCTGCCTCGACCTCAATCTCGACCGGGCGCTCGGCCGGCTCACCGAGCTTCTGAAAATCCCGTCGATCTCCACCGATCCGGCCTATGCGGCCGATTGCCGGCGCGCGGCGGAGTATCTGGCCGGCGATTTGGACGCGATCGGCTTCGATGCCTCGGTGCGCGACACGGACGGCCATCCGATGGTGGTTGCCCATCACGACGGGCCTTCCGGCGCGCCGCACGTGTTGTTCTACGGCCATTACGACGTGCAGCCGGTCGACCCGCTGGAATTGTGGGAGAGCCCGCCCTTCGAGCCGACGATCCGGGAGATGCCGGACGGCACGAAGCGGATCGTGGCGCGCGGTTCGGCCGACGACAAGGGCCAGCTGATGACCTTCATCGAGGCCTGCCGGGCCTACAAGGCCGAGACCGGTGGATTGCCCTGCAAGGTGACGATCTTCCTTGAGGGCGAGGAGGAATCCGGCTCGCCCTCGCTCAATCCGTTCCTCGACGCCAACCGGGCGGAGCTGTTGGCCGACGTCGCGCTCGTCTGCGATACCAACATGTGGGACCGGCACACGCCGGCGATCTCGACCGGCCTGCGCGGCCTCGTCGGCGAGGAGGTGACGATCAAGGCGGCCAGCCGCGATCTGCATTCGGGCTATTTCGGTGGCGCCGCCCAGAACCCGATCCGCGTGCTGGCAAAAATTCTAGCCGACATCCACGATGACGACGGCCGGGTGACGATCCCAGGCTTCTATGACGGCGTCGACGAATTGCCGGATGACGTTCGCGCGATCTGGGACAGCCTGAATTTTTCGGAAACCGACTTCCTCGGCCAGGTCGGCCTGTCGGTGCCGGCCGGCGAAAAGGGGCGGTCGGTGCTGGAGCAGGTCTGGGCGCGGCCGACCGCCGAATTCAACGGCATTTCCGGGGGCTATACCGGCGAGGGCTTCAAGACCGTGATCGCGGCGGAGGCCTTCGCGAAAGTCTCGTTCCGTCTGGTCTTCCGCCAGGATCCGGCCAGGATCCGCGCCGCCTTCCGCGAGTTCGTCACCTCCCGTCTGCCGGCCGACTGCGCGGCGGAATTTGCGCCGCATGGCGGCTCGCCGGCGATCCAGTTGCCGTTCGATTCGCCCTGGCTCGAAAAGGCGCGGGGGGCCTTGTCCGAGGAATGGCCGAATCCGGCGGTGATGATTTCCATGGGCGGCTCGATCCCGGTGGTCGGCGAGTTCAAGGACCGGCTCGGCATGGAGTCGCTGCTGATCGGCTTCGGCTGCGGCGACGACCGCATCCATTCGCCGAACGAGAAGTACGAAATGACCTCCTTCCACAAGGGCCAGCGCTCCTGGGCGCGGGTGCTTGCGGCGCTTGGCGGGGCGGCGGGTTAACGAGTCGTTAACGGATCGCGCGTAATTTTAGTGATCACGGGGATACCGCACTCGCGGAGCGCATGCGCTTCGAATGACGAGCGGGGGACCAGCGAAGGGCGCGGCGCCGAGGGGGTGCCGCGCCCTTTTCCGTCGCGGCGGGTCACGGCGAACCGCCGCTGTGGTCGCCAGGCAACGGCGGCGGCGGAAACAGCGCCGGACCGCGCGAAACCGGCCCAAAATCATTGCCGATCGACGGATATCCGGTATGAACGAGGGGCATAACGTGCCCGGCGTCAAGCGGCGTAATGAGGCGCGAATGGCTGGAGTATCAGGACATGATCGTGCGTACCGGCGCCCTGGCGCTCGCCCTTGTTTTCGGCTCGAGCCTCGCCGCCACGGCCGCCGACCACGTCGCCGGCCCCTACGATCCGAATCCGGCGCCGCTGGCACCCGCGGCCTCTGACTATGGCGACGCGGATTTCGTCTTCGAGCTCGGCATTTCCGGCTTCGTCTCGCCGGACTATGAGGGTTCGGACGAGTATCAGATCACGCCGGTGCCGATCGTCAGCATCGAATATCTGAGCATTCCCGGTATCGGCGCCTTCGGCGGCAGGGACGGCCGCGGTTTCTCGATCGGTCCGTCGTTCGGATACACCGGCGAGCGCGAAGCCTCCGATTTTCCGGAACTCGCCGGACTGACCGATGTCGACGCAACCTACGAGCTGGGTCTCAAGGCCAGCTACGAATGGGAGAACGCCGAAATCTACGGTGCGGCGCGTTATGCCTTCGGCGGCGCTGAGGGCCTCGTCGGCGACATCGGCGCCAATGTGATCGCGCGGCCGACCGAGCGCCTCATCCTCAAGGCCGGTCCGACCGCGAGTTTCGCCTCCAGCGATTATACGGATGCCTATTTCGGCGTCACCCCCTCGGAGGCCTTCGCCTCCGGCGGCCGCTTCACGACCTACGCGCCCAAAGGCGGCTTCAAGAGCGTCGGCGTCGCGGCCTCGGCTCGCTACGAGATCTTCACCGACTGGTTCGTCAACGCCGACGCCTCCTATGAGCGGCTGGTCGGCGACGCCAAGGATTCGCCGATCGTCAAGGCCGGCGACGAGAATCAGTATACGTTCGGTCTCGGCATCTCCCGGCGCTTCTCGCTGGATCTGTTCTAGAGCGCGTGCGTCTTCCGGACGCATAGTGCTCCAAGACTCCGATGAAGCATCGGAATTATCCAAAAGGGGGTCCATCTTGGGGTCCGATGCTCGGGCCGTGGACGCCGGCGCTCGCGTCCGAGACCCACTTCGATTGCTTAACGCCCCGTTAAATCGCCGCAATTAGACTGCATTGCCGAGAGCAAGGGGATGATTGAGGGTGGGCCGTCGCCGCGGCGGCATGCTCTTCGCCGAAAGGGCTTTGGGCTGAATGGCACGACGGCACGAGCGCATTGAACCGACCTTCGACGGGCCGGACGGCGACGACGACTTCCATGTCAGCGCCGACGACCGGGCCGTTCCGACGGCCTCCAACGACGCCCGCCGCAAGCTTCGCAACAAGGCCGCACCCGGCAAAACCCGCTCGGCCAAGCCGGCTTCGACCGCGCGGCGGTCGAAAGGCGGCGGTTCAGGCGGATCGCGGGGCGGACGCCGCCGACGGGGCTTTTTTGGCCACATCTTCCGGCTGTTCCTGATGCTCGGTCTCGTCGGCGGCCTGGCGGTCGCCGCGGTGGTCGGCTATTTCGCCGTCAAGCTGCCGCAGGAAGCCTGGGCGATCCCGGACCGGCCGCCGAACGTCAAGATCGTCTCGGTCGCCGGCGACCTGATGGCCAATCGCGGCCTGACCGGCGGCAAGGCAGTCTCGCTCGATGAAGTCAGTCCGTATATTCCGCAGGCGGTGATCGCCATCGAGGACCGGCGCTTTTACCAGCATTGGGGCATCGACCCGGTCGGCATCGTCCGTGCCTTCAACGAGAACATGGCGGCGGGCGAGACAGTGCAGGGCGGCTCGACGCTGACCCAGCAGCTCGCCAAGAACATCTTCCTGAATCCGGAACAGACCATCCAGCGCAAGATCCAGGAGGCGATCCTGGCGCTGTGGCTGGAGACCAAATTCACCAAGGACCAGATCCTCGAAATGTATCTCAACCGGGTCTATTTCGGCTCGGGCGCGACCGGCGTCGAGGCAGCCGCGCGGCGCTATTTCAACAGGTCCGCCGCCGAGGTCGATCTGGGCGAGGCGGCGCTGCTGGCGGGGCTTCTTAAGGCGCCTTCGCGTCTGTCGCCCGCCCGCGATCCGGCCGCCGCCAAGGCGCGCGCAGAAGTGGTGCTGACCGCCATGCGCGACTCAGGGTTCATCGGCGAAGCCGAATACGCCGACGCCAAGGCGCAGAAGCCGACCACCGCCAAGAGCTACTGGACCGGCGCCGAGCACTATGCCGCCGATCTCGTCATGCGCGACATCCGTGACCTCATCGGCGATGTGAAGGAGGACGTGATCGCCGAGACGACGATCGATCTCGGGCTTGAGAAGATCGCCGAAAAGGTCATCCGTCAGACGGTCGACGGCGCCAAGCAGAACGTCTCCCAGGGCGCGCTCGTCGCCATCGACGGCACTGGCGCGATCCGCGCCATGGTCGGCGGCCGCGATTACGCGCAGAGCCAGTTCAACCGCGCCGTCGACGCCAAACGGCAGCCGGGCTCGTCGTTCAAGCCGTTCGTCTACGAAACGGCGCTCGAAAACGGCTGGCGCCCGGAGACGGTGATCGACGATGCGCCGGTGAAGATCGGAAACTGGACGCCGCAGAACTACGACAACCGGTATCGCGGCCCGGTCACCGTCGCCGACGCACTCAGGCAGTCGCTGAACACCGTCGCGGCGCGGCTCGTGGACAATGTCGGCGCTCCGGCGGTGATCGAAACCGCCCAGCGCATGGGCATCAAATCGCCGATGGTCGATAATGCCTCGATCGCGCTCGGCACCGCGGAAGTCTCGCTACTGGAGTTGACGGGCGCCTTTGCCCCCTTCGCCAATGGCGGCTATCGGGCGACACCGCACCTGGTCAACCGCATCACCACGGAAAGCGGCAAGGTGCTGTGGGAGCGCGGCGCCGAAGTGCCACCGATCATCGTCTCCGAGGACGTCGTCGGCATGATGAACGCCATGCTCGCCCGCGTCGTCACCGGCGGCACCGGCCGCAAGGCCGCGATCGAGGGATGGCAGGTGGCCGGCAAGACCGGTACGACCCAGGATTACAAGGACGCCTGGTTTCTCGGTTATACGGCCAATCTGACCGCCGGCGTCTGGCTCGGCAACGACAATGGCGCCAAGATGCAGAAGGTCACCGGAGGCTCGTTGCCGGCGCAGGCCTGGCACGATTTCATGACGGCCGCCCATGAGGGCCTGCCCGCCATGCCCTTGCCGGGCGACTACCGGATCGGCGAGCAGGAAGCGCCGCTGACGGCGGACGGCGGCTATGGAGACGATCGCTATTACGATTCCGAGATGCCGCGCGGCGAGGATCAGTACTACAATCAGGCCGGCAACGCGCCGGTGCCGCCCGCCGCCGTCGGCGGCCAGGGCGTCGTCATCCACGACGGCCCGCCTCCGCCGGGCGTGACGGTGGAGGGACGTGTGGGGTCCGGGCGGGCGAGCGACCAGTCGTTGTTCCGGCGCTTGTTCGGCGGTTGACAGCCCGGCCATCGAACGGTCGCGGACGTTTTTCCTCCCCGCCTGCTTGCGGGCGGTAGCGTCGCTACTGGAGGCCCAGCATCCGTTTCGCTTGCGCCAGCTTTTGCACCGATTGCGCATGCGAGCCGGCGGCATGCAGTTGCGCGCCCTCCCGCCGGAGCGCGGCGACCTTGGCGCGGTCGGCATCGCTCAGGGAGCTGGTTGCCAGAGCCCGATCAACGATCGCGATGTCGGCCGGACACTGGAATGCGAGCGCCGGGCTAGCAAAGCCGACCGCCGCCGCCGTGGTTAGAAGAACGAGGATTTTCATCTCGAAGAACCTCCCTTGCGGGGTCGGGCGCAACGCGACGGCCGGGCCCAGCCCCCATGCCGGACAATCCGGTGCCTGGATCATACGCATTGGCGTGAGGCCGACAATTCACGGTCGCATGATCTGATCACGGTCGCATGATCTGACGCAGGCAGGCCAATGCGGCTCGCCACCGTTCACCGCACGGCGCGGTCGATTTTAGGCCTCGTTCCGGGGCGACGGGATTGCCAGTGGGTGGCGATGGCTGGCGCCGACACAGGTCGCGCGGCCTTCGGGAGCGGACGCGCGACACAAAAATCATCGCTCGCCGTTTCTTGGGGCAGTTGACGGCGAGCGATGAGCTTTCGCGAGGCCAAGCCTCCCGAAGAACATCGCTATTTCATCATCGGCAAGCTCTTGCCGCATCACTCAAATGGGGGATGCGTCGAGATTTCAGCCGTCACTGCCGGCGCCCGCCGCAGCCCATTGCGGGGATCATCAGACGCCGCGCCCGGGGCGGAATCGCCGCACCTTCACGAGCGGCCGGCGCCGATTTGGCCAGGGCAGGCGAAAAAATTCCTTGACGCCGCGTTACGCGGGCGTAATCTTTTCCTTGCGTATCCGACGCTGGGGAGGTCTCCATGGAACCACCTATGTACGATGCCGCGACGATCGCCGGGGCTGATGTTCGGGCTCTGGCGTAGCGGCTACTCACTGACAGGTTTCCGGGAGTGGCTGATGAGCCGCTAAAGTCGTCGAAGGCTCGCCCTAGCCACTCCTGGATAGCGCATTGCCAGTATATCTCGCGTCCGGACTATGACGGTTGGTCGACGCCCGTGGTCCGCGATTACCAAGCCTGTTCTCCAGCCTTGAATGACAAGTGCCATGAGGAACATTCTCGTTCCGGTCAATTCGGATGGACGGATGTGGCCGGTGCTGGCGACGGCGCGTCTCCTCGCTGACATGTTCGGTAGCTACATTGAGGGCATCGCGCTGCGCCCCGAGGTGCCGGAGGTCGTTTCGGCGGAATTCATCGTCGCCGCGCCGCCGCTCGACCTTGAGGCGCAGCATGAACTTGTAGACATGGCTCGTCGCGCCTTCGATGAGTTCATGAGCCAGGCCGGCGTGCCTGCCCATAGTGACGGCTCGACCGCCCCCTCCGCCGGCTGGGCTGGCGGTCGGCTGGCCACGGACATGCATATCGGCAGTTACGGCCGGCTGTTCGACCTGATCGTGATGGGTCGCCCGAACGCGGCCGGGGAGCCATCCCGGGTCGCGACCGTCGAGGCGGCGCTCTTCGAAAGTGGCCGGCCGCTGCTGCTGGTGCCTCCGTCGGGGGCGACGAGGATCGGCAAGACGGTCGTGATCGCCTGGAACGGCAGCACGGAAACCGCCAGAACGGTTGCGCTGGCCATGCCGATCCTCGAAAAGGCGCATCGCGTGATCGTTCTGAGCGTGGAAGGATGGGAGGTCGACGGGCCCTCCGGCGAGAGCCTGGCGCGCAATCTGGCACGCTCGGGCATCCCGGCCGAAGCGACCACGCGCGGCGGCGAGGCCTCGCCAGGCCAGGCCGTGCTGGAGCATGTGCAGGCGCTGGGCGGCGATCTCCTGGTCAAGGGCGCCTACACCCAAAGCCGGCTGCGACAGATGATATTCGGCGGCACGACGCGCCACATCATCGCCAAAGCCACCGTGCCGGTGCTGACCGCGCATTAAACCGGGTTCATGAGACCGGATCGGATCGATCAGGGCGCGGGACGCGAGCCGAAAACCGGTACCGATTTTCCTTATTGGCGCAAGCGCGACGAGCGCCGCGTGGATTGCAGGACGGTATGGCGGTCGATGCACGGAACGTCTCGCTCGCCTTCGTCGCATTCTGGCCGCGCGGGAGCCGCGTCGTTCAGCTCGCTTTGCGAACGCCCACGCCTTGTCGCGCCCGCAAGAGCTGGTCGAGCGGCTGCGGCCGGTGGAAGAAAAATCCCTGGCCATAGCCGATGCCGAGCGATCGCAGAATCGAAACGGATTCCGCGTCTTCGATCCGCTCCGCCACGACGTCGACGCCCAGCTCATGGGCGATCGTGCTGATCGAGGCGACCACCGCTCGGTCGAAGCGACTATTCGCCAGGTTCCGGATAAAGCCGCCGTCGATCTTGATACTGTCGACCTGAAAGCGCTTGAGATAGGCAAAGGAGCTCAGGCCGGCACCGAAATCGTCGAGGCTGATGCGGCAGCCGGCCTTGCGGGCGTCGTGGACGAAGCGTTCGGCCGCGACGAAATTGTCGACAGCCGCCGTCTCGGTGATCTCGAAGACGAGGCAGGCCGGCTCGACCCTGGTGCGTTCGATGATTTTCCTGACGAACGGCCACAGTTCGGGATCGCTCAGCGTGTTGGCCGACAGATTGATGGCGACCGACAAGCCGTTCGCCATCAGATTGGCGGCGTGGGTTTCGAGCGTGTGCTCGATGACCCAGCGGTCGATGGAGCCCATCAGGCCAAATCGCTCAGCCGCCGGAATGAACTGGCCGGGCGGAATGATCGAGCCGTCCGCCGCGGTCATTCGGCAAAGGATCTCGATATGGCGGCCCGGTCGAGAGGGAGCGGCGAGGTCGCGAACTTCCTGCCCGAAGACCACCAGGCGCCGTTCGGCGAGAGCGTCGGCCCACCCGGATGCCACCTGGATCCGTGCCAGGTTCCTTTGTGCCTCCCCGACGCCGGGCGAGTAGGCGGATACGCGGTTGCGACCGGCGGATTTCGCGGTATAGCACGCGGCATCGGCACGCGCGGTGGCGGTTTCGAGATCCAGCTGCGCATCGTCGATCGCCGCGATACCGATGCTGGCCCCGATCTCGTAGTATTTGCCGGCCCAGTGCAGCCGCTGGGCGCGTATTTCGACCAGCAGCCCCGCGGCGACCGCCATCGCATCGTCCACATCGGCGACCGGAACGACGGCGGCGAATTCATCGCCGCCCAAACGGCCGACGACGGTGCCGTGCGGGAGCCTTGCCGTCAGCGTGTTCGCGACCAGCTTCAGCACTGCGTCGCCCGCAGCGTGGCCGACCGTATCGTTGATCAGCTTGAAGCGATCAAGGTCCAGATAAAGGAGCGCGCAGTCGCGGCTGCCAATGGCGGCCTGCAGGTTTTCCTCGAATGCCCCTCTGTTCAAAAGGCCGGTCAGGGGGTCGTGCCGCGCAGCGTAGGCGAGTTGACGCTGCAGCGCACGGGCATTGGTGATGTCCTGGATCACCAGAACCGCGCCGACGACCTGGCCGTCGGGAGCGATGATCGGCGATGCCAGATCACGGACCGCCCGTCCACTGCCGTCGTTTCGCACGAACATCGCGTTCTCTTCGCGGTCCACGGTTCGGCGCGACAGGACGGCACGGTGGGTCGACGAGGCGAGCGGTGCCTTCGTCTCTTCGTCGATCAGGGGAAAGACATCGTCGATATTGGCTCCCACCAGCGCCGACTGGGTGCTGCAAAGCAGCCGCGCCGCGGCGGGATTGGCAAAGGTGATGCGGTTGCCGACATCGGTGCTGATGACCGCATCGCCGATCGACTGCAAGGTGATGCGCAAACATTCCTTCTCGGCCGCGAGCGCCGCCGCGTTCTGCACCTGCTCGGTAATGTCCCAGATGCTGCCAACCAGCAGCGGCGGCGCGTCGCTGTGATGCACCAGCCGGGCAAGCGCGTGCAGATGCCGGACCTCGCCGTTCGGCTTGACGATCCGGTAGCTGGTCTTCATCGGTTTGCCGGTTTCGGCCGTGATCGCGATGGCACGCTCGGCCTCGGCCGCATCGTCCGGATGAAGGCGGTCGTGCCAGGTCGAACGCGGCACTTCGGCAGGGCCGGGGCCGATGCCGTAGATGTCGCGCATGCGTTGATCCCAGACGAGGCGGCCGCTCTCGGTCTCGAACTGCCACAGGCCGACCTGGCCCGCATCGAGCGCCAGCTGAATACGCTCGTTGAGCAACGCCAGATGGCGCTCCGCGTTCTTTTGAGCGGTGATGTCGGTCTGCGCGCCGATCATGCGCGTCGGCCGGCCGCTCGCATCGCGTTCGACCACCTTGCCGCGGTCGAGAACCCAGATCCAGCCGCCGTTCTTGTGCCGCAATCGGAACTCGGTCTCGATCCGCGCCGTTTCGCCGGCGACGTGGCGATCGCCGCTGGCGATGGCCGTGTGCCGGTCGGCCGGATGCACGAACGCGAGCCACAAATCGGGATCGTCGTCGAGCTCGTCGTCGGCGTAGCCCAGCATCCGCTTCCAACTCGACGAGTAGTAGCAAGTTCCAGCGACAAGGTCGGCGTCCCAGACGCCGGAGCCAGCGCTCTCCAATGCGAAGCGCCAGCGTTCCGCCTCCTTGCCGTCGGGCAGTGCGTCGAGGAATTCGCAAAGAGGGTGCATGCCGGCGTCGCTCATGCGCCCAATCTGCCCGACCGCCAGGCAAAAAATCGTTAAGGCGGCGGATCGGTCTTCCTGCCGCCAGGGACGATGGCGACCGTCCGCCGATCGGCATTCGATCGTTCCTCGCACGCCGCAGCCGCACGACGACGGGTCGCCCGCACGGCCGTCGCAGGAACGTTCCCTTCGTCCGATGTGTTACGCCACCGGACATTGTCGCATCCATGCACTACGCAAGGATAGCCGAATAGGGTAGAAACCCGATGGTTTCAAAAAGACTGGCGACGATCACGGCTCAACTTGTCTGGCGCATCGCTCGCGTTAGCGGCGGATCGATCTCTGCCCGACCCCGCAACTTCGACACACAGCCAGCCCAGGCGGTGGCTATCCATCTATCTGAATAAGGAAAACCCCATGAAGGCTCGACTGACATCTATCCGGATGCTCGCGGCAACAGTGGCGCTGACGCTTGGCATGACTGCCGCTCCGGCGCTTGCCGCCCAATGCGGCAACGGTCCCGGCGGCTTCAACCAATGGAAGCAGCAATTCGCCCAGGAGGCGCAACGCGCCGGAATCTCCGCCGGCACCATCCAATCCGCGCTGATGCCGACGAAATACAGCAGCAAGGTGATCAGCCTCGACCGCAACCAGCAGTCGATGAAGCTGTCGCTCGATGCCTTCATGCAGCGGCGGGCGCCGGCTTCCTTCGTCAAGAAGGGCAAGCAGATCATCCAACAGAACGCCAGCCTTTTGAACTCCATCGAGAAGCGGTATGGGGTCCCGAAGGAAGTCATTGTGGCGATCTGGGGCATGGAGACGGGTTTCGGTCGCAATTCCGGCAACATGAACATCTTCAGCTCGCTGGCGACGCTTGCTTATGACTGCCGGCGCTCGGCCTTTTTCTCGGAGGAACTCCTGGCGGCGCTGGCGATCGTCGATCGCGGCGACATGCGGCCAGAAAACATGCGCGGCGCATGGGCCGGCGAAATCGGCCAGACCCAGTTCCTGGCCAAGAACTACCTGCGCTTCGCCGTCGATGGCGACGGCAACGGGCGGCGCGACCTGATCAATTCCAAGGCCGACGTCCTTGCCTCGACCGCCAACTTCCTGCGCCAGCACGGCTGGCGGCCGGGTGCCGGATACCAGGAAGGCCAGCCGAATTTCTCGGTGCTGCGCGACTGGAACCGTGCCGGTGTCTATCAGAAGGCGCTGGCGCTGTTCGCCTCCAAGCTCGCCAACTAATGACCTCAGGGCGGGGCTTCGCGCTCCGCCGTTGATACGTTGCGCGCCCCGGCCTCGTGCCGGGGCGTTCGCGCTTGACGCCGCGCTTACGCCCCGTCGAGCTCCGGGTAGTGGCGGAAGATGCCGTCCTCGTTGAAGGCGATACGCCGCTCGCTCGTCAAATAGGCCGCAACCGCGGGTCGGGACGCCACTCGGGCGGCCAGCGCCACGGTTTTCGGATAGTCCCCCCCGATGCCCGCCATCCGCGTCGGGAAGGCGTAGG
Source organism: Aurantimonas marianensis (assembly GCF_024195285.1). Lineage (GTDB taxonomy): Bacteria > Pseudomonadota > Alphaproteobacteria > Rhizobiales > Rhizobiaceae > Aurantimonas > Aurantimonas marianensis. The sequence continues at coordinate 56,765 of NZ_JALHBS010000081.1, read as the reverse complement.
CGAGGCCGGCAAGGGTCTGGAACAGGCCGAGATCGGCATAGGTCAGGCGATCGCCGACGAGATGGCCCGATCCCGTCGGATTGGCGGCGATCAGGCGCTCGTACCAGCCGAGATATTTCGGCATGCGTCTGTCGCGAAATCCGGTCGCGCGACGCTTCGCCTCGCTCCTTTGGTCCTCGTAATAGTCCTCGACACCGATCGGGTGATGGGCGTCGTGCGCCTCGTTGACGAAATCGGCAGTGGTCAGCGCGATCGAGCGGGCGAACAGCCGGTCCGCTTCGTCCTCTGGTGCAAGCCCATGACGCTCGCCGAGAAAGGCACAGATCTCGGCGGTCTGCGAAATCAGCAGATCTCCATCCACGAGGAAGGGTGGCGCGAAGGGGGTGCGATGGCCGTGACGGCCCGCGACGAACGCCATCATGGCGCCGCTACCGCCACCTTCGCTCTCCGGCAGCCGCGCCACGTCGCGATAGGGCATTTCCGCTGCCTCCAGGACGAGGCGGACATACTCGCCGCGGCCTGGGATCGCGGGCCAGTAATAGAGGTCGTAGGCCACGGGTCGGCGTGCTCCTTCAATGCGGGGCATCTGCCCGCGGTGCGCCGTAAGCCGCCGGTCGTCACCCTCGCAAGCGTGAAATCACGCCGCCGCCATCTCCGGTTCCGGCTGCTTGGCGCCGGTCATCAGCGCCACCGCGTCGTTCATCGTCGCGTTCTTCGGGTCGACGACGCACAGGCGCCGTCCCAGCCGGTGGATGTGGATGCGGTCGGCGACCTCGAAGACATGCGGCATATTGTGAGAGATCAGGACGATCGGCATGCCGCGCGAGCGCACGTCCTGGATCAGTTCCAGAACCTTGCGCGATTCCTTGACGCCGAGCGCCGCCGTCGGCTCGTCGAGGATCAGCACCTTGGAGCCGAAGGCCGCGGCGCGGGCCACCGCGACGCCCTGGCGCTGGCCGCCGGACAGCGTCTCCACCGCCTGGGCGATGTTCTGGATGGTCATCAGACCAAGCTCGGAGAGCTTGTCGCGGGCGATCTTCTCCATCGCCCTTCGGTCGAGCATGCGGAAATATTTGCCGAGCGGGCCGGGTTTGCGGATTTCACGTCCCAGGAACATGTTGTCGGCGATCGACAGCGCCGGCGACAATGCGAGATTCTGGTAAACCGTCTCGATGCCAGCTTCGCGCGCCTGCATCGGCGCGGTGAACCGCACCGACTCGCCGTTCAGCCGGATGTCGCCCTCGTCGACGACGACCGCGCCTGAGAGCGCCTTGATCAGCGTCGACTTGCCGGCGCCATTGTCGCCGATGACCGCCAGGATCTCGCCCGGATAGAGGTCGAAATCGGCATGGTCGAGGGCGGTCACGCGGCCATAGTTCTTGACGAGGCCGCGGGCCGACAGGACGGGGGTCTGGGAGGCGCTCATGCGGAGATCTTCCTGATCCACTGGTCGATGGCGACCGCGATGATGATGAGCCAGCCGGTGGCGAAGACCTGCCAGAGCACATCGACACCGCCGAGCCGCAGCCCGGAATTGAACACCCCGACGATCAACGCGCCGATCATCGGCCCGAGGATCGAGCCGCGACCGCCGAACAGCGAAATGCCGCCGATGACCACGGCGGTGATCGATTCCAGATTGGCCTCGAAGAAGGATGTCGGGCTGACCGAGCCGACCCGGCCGATCGAGGCCCAGGCGGCGATTGCGCAGATGAAGCCGGAGAGCACGTAAACCGAGACCAGCGTGCGGTCGGTGCGAATGCCCGACAGTTCCGCCGCCTCCTTGTCGTCGCCGATGGCGTAGACATGCCGGCCCCAGGCAGTGCGGTTGAGCACGTACCAAAGGATCAGGAAGATCGCGATCATCAGCACGACTCCCCAGGTCAATACTGCCCCGCCGACGGTGAAGCGCTCCCCGAACAGCTTCAGCAGCGGCGCCTCGGCGTCGAGCGTCTGACTGCGGATGGTCTCGCGATTGGAAAAATAATAGTTCAGCGCCAGGAAGATGTTCCAGGTGCCCAGCGTCGTGATGAAGGGTGGCAGCCGCACGCGGGTAACCAGAACGCCGTTGAGCAGGCCGGTCAGCGCGCCGACGACGAGGCCGACCAGGATCGCCAGCGGCACCGGCAGGCCGAATTCGGTCGACAGCCGGCCCATGATCACCGAAACCATCACCATGACGGCGGCGACCGACAGGTCGATGCCGGCGGTGAGGATGACGAGGCTCTGCGCCGCCGCCAATATGCCGACGATGGCCACCTGCTGCATGATCAGCGACAGGTTGAACGCGGAAAAGAAATTGTCGGAGACGAAGCCGAACACCAGCACCGACAGCAGGAGAACGATCACCGGCACCATCGTCGGATTGCCGTGCAGGAAGTGCTGCAGGTTGCCGAGCGCGCCGCGCGGGCGATGGCCGAAGGCGGCGACGGCGGTGTCGCTCTGGCTGAGGGAGGATTCGAAATCCTCCCCCTTGTCGGTCGTTTCACTCATGGCGTGTCGCTCCGGAAGGCCAGGGCCAATAACGCATCAACGCGCGAAGAAAAGGCGCGGTCAAGCGGGCGGCCCGCTTCGGGGCCGCCCGGGCCGGCTAACTCAGCCCCAGCAGCGGTCGGTGCCTTCCTTGACGTCGATCGAATCCACGCCCTCCGCCGGCTGTGCGGTGACGAGGTTGACGCCGGTGTCGAAGAAGTCCTTGCCCTCGGTCGGTTGCGGTACGGTCCCGTCCTCGGCGAACTGGGCGATCGCCTCGATGCCCTTGGCAGCCATGTCCAGCGGGTCTTGCTGCGAGGTGGCGCCGATGACGCCTTCCTCGACGTTCTTGACGCCCGGGCAGCCGCCGTCGACGGAGACGATCAACACGCCGTCTTCCTTGCCGAAGGCTTTCAGCGCCTCGTAGGCGCCAGCGGCCGAGGGCTCGTTGATCGTGTAGACGACGTTGATGTCGGGGTCCTTCTGCAGAAGGTTCTCCATCGCCGTGCGGCCGCCTTCCTCGTTGCCGGCGGTGACGTCGTGGCCGACGATGCGCGGATCGTCCTCGTCGCCGATCTTCTTCTCATCCTTGATGTCGATGCCGAAGCCCTTGAGGAAGCCCTGATCGCGCAGCACGTCGACCGAGGGGGCCGAGGGCGCCAGGTCGAGAAGGGCGATCTTGGCGTTCTGGGCCTCGTCGCCGAGGGTCGCGGCGGCCCACTGGCCGATCAGCTCGCCGGCCTTGAAATTGTCGGTGGCGAAGGTGGCGTCGGCCGCATCGATCGGCTCCAGCGGCGTATCGAGAGCGATGACCAGAACGCCCTGGTCGCGCGCCTGCTTGACGACGTCGGTGATCGCCTTGGTGTCGGAGGCGGTGATCAGGATGCCCTTGGCGCCGGCCGCGATGCAGCTCTCGACCGCCTGGACCTGGGTCTCGTGGTCGCCGTCGACCTTGCCGGCGAAGGTCGACAGTTCGACGCCGAGCTCCTCGGCCTTGGCGGTGGCGCCTTCCTTCATCTTGACGAAGAACGGGTTGATGTCGGTCTTGGTGATCAGGCAGGCCTTGGTGGTGTCCTGCGCGGCGGCGGGTGCGGTCAAGGCGAAGGCCGTGGCGGCGACGATGGCGGTGGATGCAAGAAGCGTGCGAATTGTCACGGACGAAACCTCCCAGTTGAAATTCCCGTGCCGGATGTCGAAGCCCGGTCGGCGATGCCGGGCGGCCTCCTCGCCGCCCGATCGTCTAGCACGAAACACCAGGGCGAAGCGCTTGTCAATGAAGATAAATCAAGTGGATTTATTTATTGACGGAGGTGTCGGTCGGTGAAACAGTGGAGCCGGTATCGGCATGATGAGCCTGGCCGGTGCCACCCCACGGGCTGCCTGCGGTCCCCGGGGTCGGGAGGAACGCATGGACCAGACCACGCCCCGCGAGGCCGCCGAGGCGATACGCCGCGACGAGCGAATGCACGGCTCCAGCCAGGCTGGAATGAGAGCCCAGAACGAGCGCGCGGTGCTGACGCTGATCCGCCGCCACGGCGAACTGGCCAAGGCCGATATCGCCAGGCGCAGCGGCCTGTCGCCGCAGACCGCCTCGGTGATCATGCGGGTGCTCGAGGCCGATCAACTGGTTTTGCGCGAAAAACCCCGGCGCGGCCGGGTCGGCCAGCCGTCGGTGCCGATGCGGCTCAATCCGGACGGCGCGTTCTCGCTCGGGCTCAAGATCGGCCGGCGCTCGGCCGAGCTGGTGCTGATGGATTTCGTCGGCCGGGTGCGGGCGAGCGAGCGCCAGACCTATGCGTATCCGCGCCTCGACGCCGTACTCGATTTCGTCGGCGCCGCCGAGGCGCGCGTCGTCGCCGCGATCGACCCGAAGCTGCGGACCCGGATCGTCGGCCTCGGCATCGCCATGCCCTTCGAACTGTGGTCCTGGGCCGAGGAGATCGGCGCGCCGGCAGCTAGCATGGACGAATGGCGAACCGCCGACATCGCCGGAGCCTTGGGCGAGGCGACCGGCCTGCCCGTCCATCTCGCCAACGATGCGACGGCGGCCTGCGCCGCCGAGAACGTCTTCGGCGCCGCCCGGTCCTCGGACTATCTCTATGTCTTCGTCGGCGCCTTCGTCGGCGGCGGCCTCGTCATCGACGGCACCCTCGTCACCGGCCGTACCGGCAATGCCGGGGCGCTCGGCCCGATGCCGGTGCCCCGCGCCAGGACGGCCGGCTCCGACGCGGCCGGCTTCGACCAGTTGATCAACGTCGCCTCGATCCATGTTCTGGAGAAGATGATCGCGGAACAAGGCGGCGATCCGCTGGAAATCTGGCGAAGCGATGCGGCCTGGGACGGGCTCGGCGATAGTCTCGACCGCTGGCTGGCGATCGCCGGAGAGGGACTTGCCCATGCCCTCGTCGCGGCCAGTTCGCTCTATGATTTCGAATGCGCGATGATCGACGGCGGTTTTCCGCCGGCGGTGCGGACCCGGCTCATCGAGGAAACCGAGCGGGCCATGATGAGCCTCAAGCGCCTGGGCCTGACGCCGCTGGAAATCAGGCCCGGCAGTTTCGGCTCGATCGCCCGCGCGATGGGCGCGGCCAGTCTGGCGCTGTTCGCGCGCTATCCGCTCGACCATCGGGTGCTCTACGCGGAGGATTGAGGAGCGCATTTCCTCACAGTTGCGACTGCCGGCGGCGCCAGCCTCATCGATGCCGCGCATCCAAATTCGCCTGACGCCACAGGGCGACGTTCACGCTCTGCCGACGACCCCGGATATCGACCATGCGTACCTCGTCCGGCTCGCCGGCATCATCGATCGTTCCGTCCATCGCCTCGATGAGGTCCATCGAGGCGGCAATCGTCGCACCGGCGGATTTGGCGACTTCCATCAGCCGGCTCGCCACATTCACCGTGTCGCCGCTGACGCTGATCTGCTGGTGGATTTCGTGGCCCAGCCTGGACAAGCTGACAGTCCCGAAGTGGAGGCCGAGCCGGATGCCCGGTCCGCCGCCACCGGCGCCCTGTCGTTCGAGCCAGGCGCTGACATCATTTGCCAGCGCAAATCCCGCCGCGAAGGCCCGGCCGGCGGGGTCCGCCGTGTCGTCGGCAACGCCGAAGACGATCATCGCGCCGTCGCCCATGAAATTCATGACGACGCCCTGATGGGCGTTGATGTCGTCGACGACCAGCGTGTGGAACTGCTTCAGGAACGCGTGCGTCAAGGCAGGGCCGAGCCGCTCGCTCTGGCTGGTGAAACCGGCGAGATCGACGAACAGGACCGCCGCCATCTGCTCCAGCGGCGCGTTCAGGAAGGTCGGATCGTCGGCGATGCGTTCGGCCAGCGCTGCCGGTTGGAACCTGCGCAAGGCCTCTTCCGTCCGCAGCATCAGCCCGGCCTGGCGGCGCTCGTGCATCTGCCGCGCGAAGGCGGTCAGCGCGATCGGCGGCATGCTTGCGGCCAGAGGCAGGGCGGCGCTCATCCAGATGCCGTGACCGAAAAGAACCGCCGTCGCGCCGAGAATCAGGAAGAGGACGAAAGCGACGACCGGCAGCGCATAGGTCAATGGCACCAGTGCAACCAGCAAGGTCCCTCCCAGGGCAAGCAGTACGGCCAGCGTCGCATCGGCCCGGCGAACCCGATCGTCGCGGACGAGACCGGCGCCACCGAGCAACTGCGCGATGCCGGTCGCCTGGATCTCGACCCCGGGCGTGACCGGGTCGAAGGGGGTTCCGAATGTATCGCCGACCGCTGTCGCGGTCACGCCAAGGACGGCGATGCGGCCGGAGAGCGATGGCGGCCGCGCGCCGGACGTGGACAGGAAGTCGAGCGCGCTGACCGTGGCGATCGTCTTCGCCGAACCGTGGACGCGCAGCGGAAGATGCCAGCCCGCGTCCAGCGGAATGCGCGACCCGGCCACCGTGACGGAGGCCGAACCGAGCACCGGCTCGGTGCCGTGATAGAGCGCGGTGGCCGCAAGCGCGAAGCCCGGCACGGGACCACGCGTCGTCCCGACGACCAGCGGCAGGTGGCGCGGCGTGCCGCCGGCATCGGTCGAGACGTTGACCAGCCCGACCGAGGCCACGCGGGTCAGCGGGGCGAGCGGCCACAATTCATCGGCGGTCGCCGGGGCGGCGATCGCCTGCTCCCGCGTGCGGTCGAATTGTCCTGCGGCGGCGATGACGGAGGGGACGGCCGCCAACGCATCGGCGAGCGCTCGATCGGCAAAGGCGGTGGAGGGGGCGATGAAAAGGATGTCGACGGCGAGCGCTTGCGCTCCGGCGGCGGCGATGCCGCGGACCACCTCGGCGATGCGGTCGCGGGCAAGCGGGTAGCCGTTTTCGGCCGCGACGGTTTCGTCGTCGATGGCGACGATGATCACCGCGGCGGGCGGGGGCCGGGGGCCGGCGATCAGGAGCCGTATGTCGGCGAGCGGTTCCTCGATCCGGTCGACAAAGCTGCGCTCGGCGGCGAGATGCGTGACACCAAGCCATCCGGCCCAGATTCCCGCAAGAAGAGTGGCGGCGGCTACGGCCGACAATGGCAGACGCGCGAGCCGCGCCGTGATCACCGAGCGAACCGGGCGAACAGGCGCGACACCCGCTCTTGCGGCCAGCGCTTCACGATCAAGGGTTCGCCGGGCTTGACGTCGACGCCATCGCCGGGGCCGAGAGTGACCGCGTCCGAGCCGCCGCGCCGGGCGACGTGGACGCGGCCCTCTGCGACAAAGACGGCGGTGGCCCCGGCGTCGGCGTCGACCGCGTAAACGGTGCCGCGGACGGAGGCGATGGCGTGCGGTGTCAGTATCTGGAACGGCCGGCCGGGCTCGACGGTGATCAGCGCGGCGCGCCCGTCCAAGGTCACGGCGTGGGGCGGTCCGCCGCCCGCCGGTGCGCGGATCTCAAGGCGGGCTGCCGCTTCGGCTTCGATCAAGAGACCGCCGGCGCAGCGAATGGCGAGGCGCGGCGGATCGCGCAGCGTGGTCGAGGTGCAACCCTGGCTCTGCGCGAAAGCGCCGCCAGTCGCCACAAGCACAAGAGCGGTGGCCGCCGCGAGTCTCTTGAGCGGATTGCCTGACATCGCTCCCTCCTCGGCCGGGGCTGGCCCCGGCGATCGGCCCATGGTCGCAGAGAACGGCCGGAAAGTCTAAGCCCCGCCCTGCCAAGCCTTCACCGCCTCGAGTGGCCAAAGCAGCATCAGAACGTTGAGCGTGAGGTTGTCGCGGATCATCCATCCCGAATCGACAGCGCCGGCAACGCTTCGCAGGGATCAAGCAACGCTATGCCAAGCGGCTCGAAATCCCTGACGTTGCGCGTCAGCACGGTCAGGCCATGGGCCTTGGCCGTTGCGGCGATTGCGATATCGGCAAATCCGGGGGTGAAGCCGCGTCCCCGGGCGCGGTCCATGAGCGCGCCGGCGAACCGCGCGGTCGTGAGATCGAACGGCAGGATTCGGTCCCCATAAAGATGCTCCACTGCCGCCCACCACTCGCTCAAGATCGCTGCCTTGCGCGCGGCGCCCTGACGCTCAAGCTTGGCGATCCCGTCATGGATTTCGGCTGCCGTCACGGCCGACAGGAACAGGCTTTCCGACGCGTCGTCCAACCAATCCACCAGTTCGGCGAGGGGAACCTTCGTGGTTGGCGCCGTCGCCGACAATATGTTGGTGTCGACCAGATACATCAGAACCCGGCGTCGCGGAGCGGGATTTCGCTGCGCTTTGGAAGGTCGTCGACGGCCAGCCCCGACGCCATCAAGAGCCGGCCGAAGCTCGGTACAGTGGAGAGCCGCTCCCATTCCGCCCAGGACATGACGACGGCCTGCTTGCGGCCGTGCCGGGTGATCACCGACGGCTCGCCTCGCACCGCATCGTCGACGACGGCGGACAGGATCGCTTTGGCGTCCCGTAACTGAATCTCGCGCATGATCAGAACCTTACGATGCTCTAATGACTACACTAGTCATATTGCGATCGGATGGTTTCGCGTCAAGGCCTATGCGGTCGCAACTCAGTCAGCCGTCGCCGCTAAGCCCCGCCCTGCCAAGCCTTCACCGCCTCGAGTGGCCAAAGCAGCATCAGAACGTTGAGCGTGAGATTGTCCCGGATCATCCAGCCGACGAACAGCTCGAAGGTGACGGCGATCAGAACCGTCAGCCAGACCGGCAGGCGGCCGGCCAGCCAAAAGCCGAGCGCCATGAAGCCGATGTCCGCGACGGAATTGACGATGCTGTCGCCGAAATAGTCGAGCGAGATCGTCGCCTCGCGGTAATGCTGGATCACCCGGTCGGTGTTCTCGGTGATTTCCCAGGCGCTTTCGACGAGGAGCGCCAGGACCAGCCGGGCGCCGAGCGACCAGCGCCGCAAGACCAGCCATCCGAGCCCGAAGAACAGGAAGCCGTGGATGACGTGCGAGGGCGAATACCAGTCCGACAGATGCTGGGAGTTTTCCGAGCTTTGCACGACGCCATGCCAGAGCTTGACCGTGCCGCAGGTGCAGATCGGCTCGCGGCCCATGGCGTAGAGGACGAGCGCCGCGAGCGCGACGACGACAAGCCCGATCAGGGCGTGCGACCGGGAATACCCGGCGGTCGGGGCGGTCTTTGTGGGCATGGTGCTCCTCGACAGGAAAAGGCCGGCGCGCCCGGCCGGCCTCCCGTCCTGTAGCGTCGCAGGCTTGCGCCTACTCGGCCTCGGTGATCCGCCCATCGGTGGCGGGCTCGTAGGCGGCGTTGTCCTTGGCGAGGTAATCGGCCACCGCCTCGTCCAGCGCCGGGCCGAAATCATAGGCCTCCATGCCCTTTTCCGCGAAGATCTTGTAGCCGTCGCCGCCGCCGCGCATGAAGTTGTTGGAGACGACGAGGTAGGTCTTTTCCGGGTCGAGCGGCACGAAACCCTCGCCCTCCTTGACTTCGACCGATGTCACCCGGTTCTCGCCCGGCGTGCCGGCCTTCGACCAGGTGAATTTCAGCCCCGCGACCTGCGGGAAGCGGCCGCCCCCCTCCTCGACCTCGGAGACGCCGTTCTCCAAGGCCGCCTTGAGGTCGGCGCCGGTGAGCTTGAAGGTCGCCAGCGTGTTCTGGAACGGCAATACGGTCAGGACCTCGCCCATGGGGATCTCGCCGGAATCGATCGACGCGCGCAGTCCGCCGCCATTGGTGATGGCGATCTGGGTGCCCTGGTCCCTAACCCGGTCGAGCATCGCCTCGGCGACGAGATTGCCCATCGCGCATTCGCCGGAGCGGCAGGCGTCGCGGCCGCCGTCGATCGGCCGGGCCGCGCGGGCGACCACTTTTTGACGGATTTCCTCCAGCGGCTTCGCCAGTTCCGCGATCCGGGCCTTCAGCGCGCTGTCCTCGACGATCTCGCCATCCATGATGACCGGCTCGCCCGCAGCGGCGGTGACGGTCCCGGCATCGTCGAAGGTGACGGCGAGCTGGCCGAGATATTTGCCGTAGGCATAGGCCTGGACTATCGCGACGTCGCCCTCCGGCCCCTTGACCATGGTCGGGTAGGGACCCTTGGCCTTCGCGTCGGTATTCGACAGAAGCGTGTTGGTATGGCCGCCGACAATGACATCGATACCGGGCACCGCGGCCGCGATGCGCTTGTCCACCTCGTAGCCGGAATGACTCAGAACGACGATCTTGGTGACGCCCTCGCCGGTTAGCGCCGCAACCTCGCGTTTCAGGGCCTCGACCGGATCGGTAAAGCTGACATTCGGGCCGGGGCTCGACAATTCGGCGGTGTCGGCCGGCGTAATGCCGATCAGGCCGATCCTCTCGCCGTTCTTCTCGATCACCGTCGAGGGTTTCAGCGCGTCGGCCAGCTCTGGTTCATCGCTGATATCGGCGTTGGCCAAGAGGATCGGGAAGTCGATCGCCTCCATGAAGGCGCGCAGCACCTTCGGCCCGTCGTCGAACTCGTGATTGCCGACGGTCATTGCCTCGTAACCGAGCGTGTTCATCAGCTCGGCCGCCGCCTTGCCCTTGTATTGGGTATAGAACAGCGAGCCCTGGAACTGATCGCCGCCATCGACGAGAATCGAGTTTTCCGACGCCTCGCGCGCGGCCTTGATGCCCGACGCCAGCCGCGCCGAGCCGCCGAAACAGGCGTTCTCGGCCGCGTCCTTCTCGCCGCAGCCCGAATCGTACTTGTTGATCGGCTCGATGCGGCTGTGGAAGTCGTTGGTGTGCAGGATCGTCAGTCTGTACTCGGCCAGCGCGGCGCCGCCACTGGCGGCGGTCAGCGCCAACACGGCGGCGGAAGCGAAAAGCAGTCGCATGTCGGATCCTTTCCCATCAGGCGGGAGCCAGGGTCGGTTGCGATCCATCTCCCGGCGGGCGTTGGTCGTGGGGCGCCGCGATCATATGCGCGGTTCATGATGCTTTCCTAGCGGTTTTCGCGGCATGGACCGCGCCGGGCCAGAACGCCGCCATAAGCTGCCGGTGAGTTCGCACCGAGGTGTGAGCGCCCGTTGATTGACTGATCAGTCAATAATTCTATGCTGCCGGCCATGAACCAATGGACCCGGATACGGCCCGCGCCGACAAGCCTCGAAGCCGCCCGCCGCGAGGCGCTGATCACCGCCGCCATCGCCGCCATCGAGGAAACCGGCTCGATGGAGGCGACCACCATGGCCCAGATCGCCGCCCGCGCCTCGGTGTCGCCGGCGCTGGTGCATCATTATTTCGGCGCCAAGGACGATCTGATGATCGCGGCAATGCGCCATCTGCTGCGCGAGTTCCGCAACGGGGTGACACGCCGGCTTGCCGCTGCGGGCACGCCGCGCGAGCGGGTCGGCGCCGTCGTCGAAGGCTGCTTCGATCCCAGCCAGTTCTCCCGCGAGGCGATCGCCGCCTGGCTGGTCTTCTATCTCTACGCCCGCCGCTCGTCCGAAGCGGCGCGGCTGTTGCGCCTGTATTTCCGGCGGCTGGAGACCAACCTGATCTCCGGACTCGCGCCACTTCTCGGCCCCGAGGCCGCCATTTCGGTCGCCGCCGCGGCCGGCGCGATGATCGACGGCGTCTGGCTGCGCCAGGCGCTGACCCCGCTCACCGCCCCCGACGGTCCAGCGGCCGTCCGGATGGTTGAACGCTACATCGACGCGGAGATCGGCGCATGAAGGTGATCGAGGAAGCCGACTACGTCGTCGTCGGCTCCGGCTCGGCCGGTTCGGCGCTGGCCTACCGCCTGTCGGAATCGGGCCGCTACGACGTCGTCGTCGTCGAGGCCGGTGGCACCGACGCCGGCCCGTTCATCCAGATGCCGGGCGCCCTGTCCTTCCCGATGAACATGGCCCGCTACGACTGGGGTTACCGCTCCGAGCCCGAGCCGGCGCTCGCCGGCCGGCGTCTCGCCACCCCGCGCGGCCGGGTCATCGGCGGTTCGTCCTCGATCAACGGCATGGTGTTCGTGCGCGGCCACGCCCATGATTTCGACCATTGGGCCGAGATCGGCGCATCCGGCTGGTCTTTTGCGGACGTGGTCCCCTATTTCAGGCGGATGGAGGCTTTCGAGGGCGGCAAGGGCGGCGATCCGGCATGGCGCGGCGGCTCCGGCCCGCTCAATGTCCAGCGCGGTGCCATGGAAAATCCGCTTTACGGCGCCTTCATCGAGGCCGGGCGGCAGGCCGGCTACCCGGTCACCGACGACTATAACGGCGCCAAGCAGGAAGGCTTCGGCCCGATGCAGCAGACGATCTGGCGCGGCCGGCGTTGGTCCGCCGCCAACGCTTATCTCAGGCCCGCCATGGCGCGGGGCAATTGCCGTCTGCTCCAGGCCAATGTCATGCGCGTCGCCTTCGACGGCAGCCGCGCCACCGGCGTCGAGGTCAAGCGCTCCGGCCGCACGACCGCTCTCGTCAAGGCGCGCCGCGAGGTGGTGCTTGCCGCCGGGGCGATCAATTCGCCGCTCATCCTCATGCATTCGGGCATCGGCGATCCGGCCGAGCTGTCGCGCGTCGGCATCGACACGCGGCTTTCCCGCCCGGGCGTCGGGCAAAACCTGCAGGACCATCTCGAACTCTACATTCAGCAGAGCTGCACCCAGCCGATCACCCTCAACGGCTATCTAGGCCTCTTTTCCAAGGGCCGGGTGGGGCTCGAATGGATGATGCTGCACACCGGCTACGGCGCCACCAACCATTTCGAGGCGGCGGGCTTCATTCGCTCGCGCGCAGGCGTCGACTATCCCGACATCCAGTATCACTTCCTGCCCGGCGCGATCCGCTATGACGGCCAGGCCGCGGCCCCCGGCCACGGTTTCCAGGCCCATGTCGGGCCGATGCGCTCGAAATCGCGCGGCCATATCCGGCTGGCCAGCGCCGATCCCGGTGCCAAGCCGGCGATCCGCTTCAACTACATGTCGCATGAGGACGACTGGACCGAGTTCCGCCAGGCGATCCGGCTGACCCGCGAAATCTTCGCTCAAGCCGCTTTCGACGCCTATCGCGGGCCGGAGATCCAGCCGGGAACGGCCTTGCAGAGCGATGCCGATCTCGACGGCTTCATCGCCCACCACGCCGAAAGCGCCTATCACCCCTGCGGCGCCGCGCGGCTTGGCGCCGCGAGTGACGAGCACGCCGTGGTCGATCCCGAATGCCGGGTGACCGGCACCGACAATCTCAGGCTCGCCGACAGCTCGATCTTCCCACGTATCACCAATGGCAATCTCAACGGCCCGTCGATCATGGTCGGCGAAAAGGCGGCGGATCATATTCTGGGCGAGGGAATGCTAGCGCCGGAGCCCGAATTGCGTGCCTGGATCAGCCCGGATTGGCGCGAGAAGCAGCGCTGAGCCGCCGGACCGATTGAGGGCACAGAAAAGCCGGCCGGGGCTGAACCCGGCCGGCGGCGGTGTTTCCGAAACAAGCCGGCTTACTGGGCCGACTTGTCCAGACCGAAGCGCTTCATGTCGCGGTCCATGGCTTCGATATCCCACATCGCCGGCGAAGCCGGCTGCGCCTGGGTGGCCATGTAGCCGCTGTCGGCGGGCTCGCCCGCCTGCGGCTCGTCGCTCGCATCGTCCTTGGAGATGCTGCCGGTGACCGTCATGTCGGCGTTGGCCTTCGCCGCGGTGTCGGACGCATCCGAGGGGGCGCTCCCCGAGTTCATGTCCGCGCTGGCGGTCTCGACCGGACCGCCGATGCCGACCAGCACGCCGGGCGGGTTGACGATCATATAGACCTTGTTGCCGGCGGAATTGGTGCCTTCGAGCACGAAGGCCCGGTCGATGACGGCGACATTGGTCATCCCGGCCTGCGTGGCGCTTCTGGTGGCGTTGTCGCGGGCCTGGCGGTCGACCTCATTCGCCGCGGTGCGCGTCGACACCGAGGCGTCCGCGCTGGCGTCCGCGCTGGCGTCGTTCATCCGGTCGGACTTCGCGGAGGTCGCGCTGCCGTCCGCGCCGGTCGCCGTCGCCGCAGCGGCGCCGTCGCCGGCCTGGCTCTCGATCTGGGCGTTACCGGCCGCCGTGGCATCGGTCTTCGCCTGCTCGGCAAGCGTCGGCGTCAGGAACAGTCCGAGGGCCGTCGCGGTACTCAGCATAAGCTTCGTCATGTCGTGCTCTCCTTTCCTGTTTCGATCCGAATCCAACAGGATAGGCGCGGCCTTGTTCCAAGATTTTTTCGTTCGCCTGCTATCGTTTTATCGAAGCCATTGCGTCGCCGCCTTCAACGAGAGGACGGCGGCCTTTCCACCGGCGGCGGGCCGTATTCGTTGGTCACCTGTTCGCTCGGCTGCACGGCGAAATAGACGAAGATCAGCCAGCCGATCAGCGGGATCAGGCCGACCAGCAGCCACCAGGCCGAGCGGCCGGTATCGTGCAGCCGCCGCGCGCCGACCGCCAGCGACGGTACGAAGATCGCCAGACTAAACAGGGCGCTCAGCGGCCGCGCGCCATTGTCGCTGAATGGGCTGAAGCCGAGGATCGGCGCGACGATCAGGCTGTCGACGATGCTGAGGGCCAGATTGGCGATCAGCGTGAACAGCACGAACCACCAGAATTCCGAACGGGGCGCGCGGCCCCGGAAGGTTGCGTAATGGGAAAAGACCGAATGGACGGATTGGGTGAAGTTCATGTTCGCCTCGACCAGATGGTTGTGCCGTATTGCCTCGATGTGATGGCCCGCAGGATGCCGCAGGGTTGGCGGCCGCGCCAGCGGTCTTGCCGCACAAGGACTGCGGCGGCCCTGGAATGCCGCCCCTGCCGCTTGAGGGGCAGGCGATGCCGTTTCGTTCCCAGAGCGCGACGACCCGATCGACGGCTCCGCGCGCCGATCAGTGCCACGTCGATGATCCATCGGTCCGTCGTTCGCGTATCACCGTTCAGCGTTTGGTTTGCAAAGAAAAGACGGTGGCCTTGGCGATGTCAGACAACAACCCTTACCCGAAAACGCCAGCCGGCCGTGTCGCGTGGGTCACGGGGGCCGGAACGGGTATCGGCCGGACATTGGCGCGACGCCTGGCGCGCGAGGGCTGGCAGGTGGCGGTGAGCGCGCGCACCAAGGAGGATCTTGACTCGCTTGCCGCCGAAGTGCCGGGTCAGATCCACGCTTTTCCTCTCGACGTGACGAACGGGGAGCCGACGCGCAACACCGTCACGGCGATCGAGGCCAAGCTCGGTCCGCTCGATCTGGCTGTGCTGAACGCCGGCACCTATCGGCGCGAATCCGCGACGCGTTTCGACGCAGAGGCGTTCGGCGTCATGGTCGACGTCAATATCATGGGTAGCGTCCACAGCCTGGCCGCGGTTCTGCCCGGCATGATCGAACGCCGATCCGGACGGATCGCGGTCGTCGGTTCGGTCTCCGGCTATACCGGTTTGCCGGGCGCGGCGGGCTATGGCGCCACCAAGGCGGCTCTCATCGCGATGTGCGAGGCGCTTCATCCCGAGCTTCAGGCTCATAATGTCCAGTTGAGCATCATCAATCCGGGATTCGTCGACACGCCGCTGACCCGAAAGAACGATTTTCCAATGCCGTTCATCATATCGATGGACAAGGCCGTCGATCATATCATGAACGGGTTGAAATCGAAGCGATTCGAGATCGCGTTCCCCTGGCAAATGGTGCTGGCGACGAAGCTACTCGCCGCCCTGCCCGCGCGGCTGCGCTTCGCCGTCACGCGAAGGATGGTCCGGCACTGAGCACGCTCGCGAAGGAAGGTGCCGGAATGACGGCGCCGGTCAGGCCCGTTCGAGATGGAATTGCCCGACATCGATCCGTCCGGTCCGGAAGCCGACGGCGCAATAGTGGAGGTAATAGCGCCACATCCGCTTGAAACGCGCGTCGAAGCCCAAATTCTCGATACGATGCCATGCCGCGGCGAAAGACCGGTCCCAAT
Source organism: Aurantimonas marianensis (assembly GCF_024195285.1). GTDB lineage: Bacteria > Pseudomonadota > Alphaproteobacteria > Rhizobiales > Rhizobiaceae > Aurantimonas > Aurantimonas marianensis. Next base: position 40,964 of record NZ_JALHBS010000081.1, on the reverse strand, counting down.
GCAGGAGTGTCCGCTCGTAGTCGGCGCCGAAAAAATGCGAATCGCGGATCGTCAGCCCGGAATCGGCCGCCACTGCGGCGAAGGCACCATATGAGGGCAGCATGCCGCCCGGGAAAATGTAGGTCTGGATGAAATCGGCATTACGCCGGTAATGCGCGAAATGCGCGTCCGCGATGGTGATGACCTGGATCATGGCGCGGCCGCCCGGCTTCAGACGCTCTCGCACGACGTCGAAATAGACCGGCCAGTTCTCCTCGCCGACGGCCTCGAACATTTCGATCGACACGACCTTATCGAACTCGCCGGGGCAATCCCGATAGTCCTGCAGCCGGATCTCGACCCGGTCCGATAGGCCGGCCGCCGCAAGGCGGTCGCGCGCGAACTCGGCCTGCTCCCTCGACAGCGTCAGGGCGGTGACGCGGCAGCCGATCTCGCGCGCCGCATAGTCGGCGAACCCGCCCCAGCCGCAACCGATCTCCAGCACCTGATCGTCCGGGCCGATTCCCAGTTCATCGACGATACGGGCATATTTGGCCCGCTGGGCCCCGGCCAGCGACTGATCGGCGCTGGAAAAAAGGCCGGCCGAATAGGTCATCGTTTCGTCGAGCCACTGGCGGTAGAAATCATTGCCGAGATCGTAGTGGAAAGCGATGTTGCGCCGACTTCCGCCGCGTGTGTTGGAGCGGGTGCGATGTCGCAGATAAGCAAGAGCCTTGGCGAGCCGGGGTGCTTGCAGAACCGGTGCGAGGGCGGCCTCGTTGGCATGCCCGAATTTGAGCAGGGCGCCCAGATCCGCCGTATCCCAATCGCCGTCCACGTAACCGCGGGCAAGCCCGAGACTGCCGCCGGTCGCGAGTTTCCTGACCAGGCTTGCGGGTCGTCGAATCCGCAAGCTGGCCGACGGGCCCGGCAAGGAACTCCGGACATGGTGGCGGCGCCCGTCTGGAAATTCGAGCGTCAGGTGCCCGACGGCGATCCTGTCGGCCCAACGGCAGAGGAGATGCGACCACAGCGGAATGTGGAAAGCCCGCGCCGGGATCGGTTTTTCGTCAGCATGACTCATAAATGCGCGTCCTTGGGCGGGCTGGTAACGATGGTGCTGGCGATTGGCGTGGCGGCGGCGCGATGACGATGGAGCGGTACGCCCTTTTTCCAAAGGCGCGCGGCCTCCCAATGAATGCCCACGGTCACTTTCAGCGTCATCAGCGGGTAGAGCAGGAGCGCGCCGAGCAGAGAGCGGTCGCAAAAGGATCGACGGCTGCCTGCAAAGGACGCGATCAGCAGCAGACCGTCGGCGTCCGTTTCATCGATACGAATCACGACATTCTCGCCGGGCGGCTCGATGTGGAAGCGATAGCGGCAAGTCATCGGGATGAAAGGTGAGACGTAGAGTTCCTTGGCGCAGCTGTGCCTCACGATCCCCTTCGCATCGTCGTCGACGGCGATGACATAGGTGTGGCGTTCGCCGAACGTATTGCTCACCTCGTAGAGGATGGCGCGCAGTTCGCCGTCGGGGGCGTGGCAGAAATAGACGGTCAGCGGATTGAAGACATAGCCGAACATGCGCGGGTAGCAGAGGACGCCGATCCGCATGCCCTCCTCGAAACAGCCGGAACGGCTGAGATGCGCGTTTACCCAGTCGCGCAAGGCCCCGGCGCGCCCATCGCCATGATCGGCATCCCAAAAGCTCAAGGCTGCCCGGCGGTTGTAGCCGAACAGCCAGGACGAGGCATCGAGCGCGGACAGCTCGTCGAGGTCGAGAAGCATCGAGAAAACGCGATAGCGCAAGCCGTGCCGGCGCGGCCTGACGCGTTGATGCATGACTTCGCCGAGGAAGATCGCGGATTGCATTCTTATTCGGCCGCTTCGAGACGCGGAGCCTTCACGATCCGCCCGGATTGGCGGGTCACCTGCCAGGGGCGCCGGACATCGGCAAGGCTTTCGGCGGCGGCCAGGCCCGCCTGCAGACCGTCCTCGTGGAATCCATAGCCGAAATAGGCGCCGCAGAACCAGGTATTGCGCCGGCCCTGCAGCCGCCAGAGCTGCTGCTGGGCATCGAGCGCGGGCTGGTCGAACAGCGGATGGGCGTACTGAAAGCTCTGAATGATACGATTTTCCTTGATCGCGCGGCTCGGATTGAGCGTTACCAGGAGCGGATGGTTCAGATCGAGGGTCTGCAACCGATTCATCCAGTAGGTGACGCAGAGCGGGCTGGCGCCGTCGTTTCCGCTTTCACCGATGTAGTTCCAGCTCGACCATACGCGCTTGCGGCGAGGCATGAGGGCCACATCGGAATGCAGCACCGCTGTATTATCGGTATATCGAAACGCTCCCAGCAAGGCCTTTTCCTGCTCGTCAGGGTCGGCAAGCAGCTTCAGTGCCTGATCGGCATGGGTCGCGACGACCACATCGACGAAGCGATCCGAATGACCCGCGGTATCGGTGATCACGACGCTCCCATTCTCGCGTCTGATGCTGGTGACGCCGACGCCGAGACGGACATCGAAATTTCCGTCCTGGCACAGGCGCCGGACATATTCGCGGCTGCCCCCGGCGACGGTACGCCATTGCGGCCGGTCGGTCAGGCTCAACAGCCCATGACTGTCGAAGAAGCGGATGAAGGCCAGAAGGGGATATTCGCGCATTTCGCGAGCCGTCGTCGACCAGATGGCGGCGCCCATCGGCAGGAGGTGATCCTCGACGAAGGCGGCCGCGTAATTGTTGCGCTCGAGATAGTCGCCAAGGCTGATGTCGACGGATTCGGGGCGCGCCAGCGCCGCCGGTGCCTCCCGGTAGAAGCGAAGAATGTCGCGCATCATCCGCCAGAAGCGGGGGCGCGCGACATTGCCGCGCTGCCCGATCAGGCCGTTGAGGCCCGACCCCGAATACTCCAGCCGCCCGCCGTCCAGAGAGGCGGCAAACGACATTTCGGACTCGGCGGTCTCCACCCCCAAATGCTCGAACAGGGCGACGAGATTGGGATAGTTGCGTTCGTTGTAGACAATGAAGCCGGTATCCACGGCAAGCGTGCCGCCAGCGGCCGGTACGGCCACGGTATTCGAGTGTCCGCCCAGGCGCGCGTCGGCCTCGTAGACGGTGACGTGCATCCTGCGGCTCAACAGCCAGGCCGCCGAAAGACCGGATATCCCGGAGCCGATCACCGCGACGCCGCGCGCCGAATCCGAATTAGCCGCTTTGTGTTCGAAACTCACGTCACTCACGTCTGTTGCCCTCCACCATCGAGTGCCTGACGAGCGATACGTGAAGGGTGGCGCTTTGGATCGATCGATAGCGAAAAATCACGCGGCGCGATGATCCGAATTCCCAGAACCGGCGTAACACCGCCATGACCATGATTATTCCCACGACGGCTGGTCCATGGCAGTACTGTTTTCCGACAGGGCTGCGTCGGGTTTATTCAACGCCTTCGCATGCGGATCCAGGAAGCGTGGTGATGAGCCGTCCGAAGGAAGACAAGGCAGCGCAATATATGTCGGAAATGCTATGTGCCGTGGGAAAGCAGCGCGATGTCGCGGCTTTCGAGGTGATCTTCCGGCACTTCGCCCCCAGGGTGAAAGGCTACATGATCCGTCTCGCCGGCGACGGACCACTCGCCGAAGAGTTGATGCAGGAAACGATGGTCGCGGTCTGGAACAAGGCGGACCGGTTCGATCCCAGCAGAGGCGGGGTCTCCACCTGGATCTTCACCATTGCCCGAAATCTGCGGATCGACGCGTTCCGGCGTGAAAGGCGGCCGGACTTCGATCAGAACGATCCCGCTTTCGTGCCGGACGAGGTTCCGCAGGCCGACATGGAGATCCAGGAAAGGCAGGCATCCGACCAGCTGCATCAGGCAATCGCCCAGCTTCCGGCCGAACAGATCACCTTGCTGCGGCTGTCCTATTTTGAAGATCATTCGCACCGCGCCATCGCCCGTATCCTCGACATTCCGCTGGGCACGGTAAAGTCGCGCATGCGCCTTGCCTTCGCGAAACTGCGTGCCGCGCTCGACCAAACCGGAGACCCGTCTTGACCATTCGTCACCACGTCAGTGACGATCTGATCGTCAGTTATGCGTCAGGCGCGCTCGCCGAGGGCTGGAGCGTGGCCGTCGCCACGCATTTGGCCCTTTGCCCATCCTGTCGGCGACGCCTCGCCGCGGCCGAACATATCGGCGGCGAATTGCTTCAGTCGATGCCGGCGGAGGCGGTCGCGGTCGAATCGTGGACGGCTGTGAGCGCCCGGTTGCATCAACCGCCCCAACGTCCCGCCGCCAAACCGGTCGGGGCGTCGACGGAAGGTCGCGGCGTCGTATTGCCCGAGCCGCTGCGCTCCTACGCGGGAGGAGACATCGCCTCGCTTCAGTGGCGATCGCTCGGCCGGGGTGCGTCCCAGATCCACATCAGGACCGCCGATCCTGAAACCAAGGTGCGGCTGCTGCGGATTCCGGCGGGAAAACCGGTGCCCGAGCACGGCCACGGCGGGCGCGAACTGACCTTGGTGTTGAGCGGAAGTTTTCGCGACGGCGACGAGGTGTTCGCACGTGGCGATATCGAGGACGCCGACGGCGATCTGACGCATCAGCCGGTCGCCACGCCAGAGGCGGATTGCATCTGTCTCGCGGTGACCGACGCACCGTTGCGCTTTCGCAGCTGGCTGGTGCGGGCGATCCAGCCGATCCTGGATATTTAAGTCTTCGTCGATCCAGTCAGGATGGGGTATCAGTCATGATCAAATACGCCGTTGCCTATCTCGCGACCGCCGTCGTCTTCTTCGTCCTGGATTTCATCTGGCTGTCGACCATGTCCGGCGGATTTTACCGCAGGAAAATCGGCGATCTGCTGATGGACCAACCGAATTTCGCCGTTGCCGGCGCCTTCTACGTCTTTTACGTCGTGGGAATCGTCTATTTCGCGGTTCTGCCCGCCCTCAATGCCGGCAGTTGGCCGACCGCCCTTTTCAGCGGCGCTCTGCTCGGGCTCGTCGCCTACGGGACATACGACATGACCAACCTCGCCACGCTCAAGGGCTGGTCGATTTCCATGAGCGTCGTGGACATGGCCTGGGGCACCGTGTTGACGGCGATCGCCGCGAGCGGCGGATATTTCATCACCAGCTGGCTGATTCCGCAGAGCAGCTGACGATCTGGTCGGGATCTTTCCGCGCGTCGTCGTGCACCCAGCGGGTGAGGGACCACCAGCGACCTTATGACTCTCGTGGATTTTTCAAATTTGACATTTGATGGCGGATTCGCCGCAAGCGTGTGTCCAATGTCAACTTCAATCCACTAGGGTCGCACGGACGCGTCCGCCGCGTCTGGTGGACGCTTGCACCAGCGGACCACCACCGGCGCGGCGGCCTCGGCCCCGAGCGTCAGGCAATCGCCGGCCGGCTCCCTTAAGCCTTCCTCCGCACACAACGTCCAACCCGCCCCGGTCGCGCCGGAGGCGGCGAGGACGAGTTCCGGGATCGGCAACAGTTGCGGCTTGTAGACATAGGCGCCGTTCGTCAGCACCGCGTCCGGCGGCGGCTCCATGCCGGCGCCGGAGCCCTCGATCCGGCCCTCGACCACCGTCAGCCCGTCCGGCCCGGCGGTCCAGCGCTCCTTCCAGCCGGTCTTTTCCACCGAATGGGTCCAGGCGAGCGTGAAGGCGGAGGCGGCGAGCACGACCGTCTTGCCGGCGGCGAGGACGCAGATCATTCGGCCGGCGTCGCGGTCTCGTCGGCGGCCGCGGCGGTGGCGGGACGGTCGACGAGAGCGCCCGGGCCGCCGGTCTGGTTCACAGGCTTCGGCACGCCGTATTTGCGCACCTGCCACAAATGCCAGCCAATCATCAGGGCGGCGAGGCCAAAGCCGATTTCGTCAGTCAGCGGCAGGGCGGCGATCAACGTGAAGGCGGCGACGGCTGCCAGAAGCCGCTCCCACCATTTGAGCGGCGCGACGAGGAAGCCGATCGCGGCGGCGCCCCACAGCCCGATGGCGAGGCACGCCTTGAAGACGACATAGGCGACGGCCGGCCAGTAGCCGATCGCTTCGGCCAATGGTCCGCCATCCTGCAACATCAGCGCCGGCGTGTAGACCGCCATGAACGGGATGATGAAGCCGGCGAGCGCTACCTTGACCGCCTCCATCGAGATCTTCAGCCCCGGCGCCTTGGCGATCGGCGCGGCCGCGAAACAGGCGAGCGCCACCGGCGGCGTCAGATCGGCGAGAATGCCGAAATAGAAGACGAACATGTGGGAGACGATCAGCGGCACGCCGAGAGCGAGCAAGGCGGGGCCGGCGATTGAGGAGGTGATGATGTAGTTCGGGATGGTCGGAATCCCCATGCCCAGGATCAGGCAGGTGATCATCGTCAGCACCAGCGACAGGAACAGCGAGGTATCGCCGACCGAGACGATATACTGGCCGAAGGTGTTGGCGACGCCGGTCAGGGTCATCGTGCCGACGATGATGCCAACGATGGCGCAGGCGATGCCGACCGGCAGCGCCGTCTTGGCGCCTTCCGAGAGCGCGTCGCGGGTCAGGAGCAGGGTCTCGCGGCCGCCCTTGAACAGCGTCGAGAGGGCGATGAGGATCGCCAGCGCGACGACCACCGGCATGATGCCGTATTGAAAGAAGGCGGCGGCGGACAGGCCGAGGCCGATCCAGAACACATAGCGCAGCGCCGTGACCGAGATGCGGCCGGCGAGCGGCGCGCCGAGGATCAGGAGTGCCGTCAGCGCCAGGCCGATAGTGCCGGCGAACAGCGGCGTGTAGCCGGTGAACAGCAGCCAGACCAGGACGATCAGCGGCAGGAGCAGGTACCAGCCGTTCCTCAGCGCCCTCAGCGGCGACGGCAATTCGGCGCGCGACAGGCCGAGGAGGCCGCGCTTGCCGGCCTCCAGATGCACCATCCAGAACACCGAGCCGAAATAAAGGATCGCCGGCACCACGGCCGCCTGAACGACAGCGGTGTAGGGAACGTCGATGGTCTCGGCCATGATGAAGGCGACGGCGCCCATCACCGGCGGCATGATCTGCCCGCCCATCGAGGCGGTGGATTCGACGCCACCGGCGAAGGCGGCGCGGTAGCCGAACCGCTTCATCAGGGGAATGGTGAACTGTCCGGTGGTCACCACATTGGCGACGCCGGAACCGGAGATCGTGCCCATCAGGCCGGAAGAGATGACCGCCACCTTGGCCGCGCCGCCCTTGGCGCCGCCGACGAGGCCGAGCGAAATGTCGGTGAACAGCTTGATCATCCCGGCGCGCTCGAGGAACGAGCCGAACAGGATGAACAGGAAGATGTAGGAGGACGAGACGTAGGTCGGGATGCCGTAGATGCCCTCGGTGCCGAAGGCCATGTGGTCGATCACCTGCGAAAAATCATAGCCGCGGGTGACGAAAGGCGCCGGGAGATAGTTGCCGAACAGGCTGTAGGCGAGAAAGGCCCCGGCTATGATCGGCAGCGCCGGCCCCATGATCCGCCAGGTGGCCACAAACAGGATCGCCAGCGCCGCGACGCCGACGGCGGTATCCATCGGCAGCGGCATGCCGGCGCGAAAGATCAGCGCCTGGTATTCCCACCATTGATAGACGGCGACGCCCATGCCGGCGACGCCGAGCGCCCAGAACAGCGCGCGCGACAGCGGATTCTCGTGCTTGATCGCGGCGACCAGCGGCAAGCCGAGCAGGCAGAGGAAACCGACATGGACGGCGCGCACGATCTGGCTCGGCAGGTCCAGAAGATGCGACGCGGTGGCGAGCTGGAAGATCGAGAAGAAGAACGCGATCCAGAACAGCAGCCGGCCCTCGAGACTGGCCGGGAACCCGGAGGACAGCGGGTCGTGCAGCTCCGCCCGCTCGTCGTCGGTCGGATTGAGTTGCTCCGCAAGCCCCTGATTCATGATGCGGTTCCTCTCCAACGCCGGTCGCGACGGGACCATAGCCGCGCCGCGAAGGGGGCGCAAACGGTCAGTCGCGGGTTTGGCAGGGCGTAAAACCGTGATGTCTCCGGAATCGCTCGGTTCCCCGCCGCAGGGCCGCTCGATGCCGTGCGCGGCCCCGGTTGCCGTGGTAGGAGCGGGATGGTGAAGGCCGCAACGTCGATTTTTAGCGGTTTCACGTGAATCGCAATGAGGGTCGGCCAATGCGTCAGGCAAACATCATGATCGTCATGGTCGATCAGTTGAACGGAACGCTGTTTCCGGACAGCCCGGCGGCATTTCTGCACGCGCCGAATCTTGCCGCGCTCGCGTCCCGGTCGCTTCGGTTTCAGAACGCCTACACGCCGAGCCCGCTCTGCGCGCCGGCGCGGGCCGCCTTCATGGCCGGGCAGCTCCCGAGCCGCACCGGCGTATACGACAACGCGGCGGAATTCGCCTCCGCGATCCCGACTTTCGCCCATCATCTCAGGCGCGCGGGCTATCGCACCGCCCTGTCCGGCAAGATGCATTTCGTCGGCCCGGATCAACTGCACGGCTTCGAGGAGCGGCTGACCACCGACGTCTATCCCGCCGATTTCGGCTGGACGCCGGACTATCGAAAGCCCGGCGAGCGGATCGACTGGTGGTATCACAATATGGGCTCGGTCACCGGCGCGGGCGTTGCCGAGATCACCAACCAGCTCGAATATGACGACGAGGTCGCCCATCACGCCGGCGCCAGGCTCTACGATCTGGCGCGGGGGCAGGACGAGCGGCCGTTCTGCCTGACCGTTTCCTTCACCCACCCGCACGACCCCTATGTGGCGCGGCGCCGCTTCTGGGAACTCTACGAGGATTGCGCCCATCTCGACCCGGCGACGGGGCCTATTCCCTTCGCCGAGCACGATCCGCATTCGCGGCGGCTGCTGAAAGCCTCCGCCTTCGAAAAATTCGCGATCACGCCCGAGGACGTCCGGCGCTCGCGCCGCGCCTATTTCGCCAACATCTCCTATCTCGACGAAAAGATCGGGGAATTGCTCGGCATCCTGAAGGACTGCCGGATGGCCGACGATACCGTCGTACTGTTCCTCTCCGACCATGGCGACATGCTGGGCGAGCGCGGCCTGTGGTTCAAGATGAGCTTCCGCGAGGGCTCGTCGCGGGTGCCGCTGATGCTGAGCGTGCCGGGCGGTGAAGCCGGGCTGGTGACGGCGCCGGTCTCGACCCTCGACGTTATGCCGACCCTGGGGGAACTCGCCGGCATCGATCCCGCCGATATCGCGCCCTTCGCGGAGGGGAAGAGTCTGCTCGAGACGGCGCGCGCCGGAAGCCGTTCCGAACCGGTGCCGATGGAATATGCCGCCGAAGGCTCCGAGGCGCCGATGGTCTCGCTGAGGGATGGGCGCTTCAAGCTCAACCTCTGCGACCTCGATCCGCCGGAATTCTTCGACGTGGAGGCCGATCCCGGCGAGGCCCGCAATCTGGCGGCGGAGCCGGGTTACGGTGGTTCAGCCGCCAAGCAGGCCTTCGAGCGGCTGCGTCGCGAGGCAGAAGCGCGCTGGGACCTTGCGGCCTTCGACACCGCGGTGCGCGAGAGCCAGCAGCGGCGTCTGGTCACCTGCGAGGCGCTGCGCAACGGCGCCTATTACCCCTGGGACTACCAGCCGCTGCAAAAGGCCTCGGAGCGCTACATGCGCAATCACATGGATCTCAACGTGCTTGAGGAGAACCAGCGGTTTCCGCGCGGCGAGTGACGTATCCCTCGTTACGAGACGGATCTGGCTGCCCAACCTCCCCCATGGCCCGATCATGCCGGCTGCGCGCCGGCTGTGAAAGAATCGGCGGGTTGCCGGTTTTTGCGCCGTCACGGAACCTTCGTCATTGCGTCACGAACCGGTTTTGAAGCAGTGTTACCGCGCGTCTTCGACAAGCTCGGCAACAGGGCCCGAGAGTCGCATCAACGGGTGAGGAAATCAGATGAATCGCAAACTTCTCAGCGCAGCCGTCGCGTTTGGCGCGATGATCGCCGGCGCGGGCCAGGCTTTCGCCGCGACCGAACTGCAATGGTGGCACGCAATGACCGGCGCCAACAACGAGGTCGTCGAGACGCTGGCCAAGGAATTCAACGAGAGCCAGGACGAGTACACGATCACCCCGGTCTTCAAGGGCACCTATCCCGAAACGCTGAATGCGGGGATCGCGGCTTTCCGGGCCAAGCAGATGCCGGCGATCATCCAGGTCTTCGATGTCGGCACCGGCGTGATGATGGGCGCCGAGGGCGCGGTCAAGCCGATCGCCGAGGTGCTCGAGGCGGGCGGCTACACCTTCGACAAATCGCAGTACCTGCCGGGCATCGTCGCCTATTATTCCAAGCCGGATGGCACCATGCTGTCGTTCCCGTACAACTCGTCCTCGCCTATTCTCTATTACAACAAGGACATCTTCGAGAAGGCCGGTCTCGACGTCGATAACCCGCCGAAGACCTGGCAGGCGGTGTTCGAGGCGGCGCGCAAGATCAAGGAATCCGGCGCGGCGGATTGCGGCTACACCTCGACGTGGCTGACCTGGATACATCTGGAGAATTTCGCCGCCTGGAACGACGTTCCCTACGGCACCCAGGAGAACGGGCTGGCGGGCACGGATGTCGAGCTGAAGCTCAACGAGCCGGTCTATGTCGAGCATTTCCAGGCGCTCGCCGATCTCGCCAAGGAGGGCGTGTTCCGCTATGGCGGCCGGACCTCGGAAGCCAAGCAGCTGTTCCTCTCGGGCGAATGCGGCATCCTGACCGAATCCTCCGGCGGGCTCGGCGACGTCGTCAAGTCCGGCATCAATTACGGCATCGGCCAGTTGCCCTATGACGAGAACGCCGAGGGCGCGCCGCAAAATACCATTCCCGGCGGGGCCAGCCTGTGGGTGTTCGGCGGCAAGTCGGACGAGGAATACAAGGGCATCGCCGAGTTCTTCAACTTCCTCTCGCAGACCGACATCCAGGGCCGCCTGCATCAGGCCTCCGGCTATCTGCCGGTGACCAAGGCAGCCTACGAGGCGACCAAGACGTCCGGCTTCTACGACGAAAACCCCGGCCGCGAGACGCCGATCACGCAGATGATGGGCAAGGAGCCGACCGCCAATTCCAGGGGCGTCCGCCTGCCGAATCTGCCGCAAATCCGCGACATCGCCAACGAGCAATTCGAGGCGATGCTGGCCGGCGACCAGGATGCCCAGACGACGATGGACAAGATCGTCGAGCAGGGCAACGAGGCGATCGCCGAAGCGCAGTAAGGCGCCGAGCCGACAACAACGCCGGGCGGCTCGACCCGCCCGTCACCTTCCATGGGCCTCGCTTCGCGTGGGGCCTGCGTTTCGGACCCGTGATCGCTGTGTCTAAAGCCGTCTTCCCCAACAAATGGCTGCCCTATCTGCTGGTCGCGCCGCAGGTGGCGATCACGCTGGTCTTCTTCTACTGGCCGGCGAGCCAGGCGCTCTATCAGTCGGTTCTGCACGAGGACCCGTTCGGCCTGAAATCGAAATTCGTCGGTCTCGCCAATTTCCAGTCGGTCCTGTCGGACCCGGCCTATCTCAACGCCATCAAGGTGACGGCGATCTTCAGCATCTCGACCGCCGCGTTGTCGATGTCGCTGGCGCTGCTACTGGCGACCGCCGCCGAAAAGGTGGTGCGCGGACGCGGTCTCTACCGCACGATGCTGATCTGGCCCTACGCGGTGGCGCCGGCCGTGGCGGGCTTGTTGTGGATGTTCATGTTCAATCCGGTGATGGGCACCTTCGCCTACATGCTGCGACGCAATGGTTTCGACTGGAACCCGCTGCTCGACGGGGATCACGCGATGCTGCTCGTCGTCGTCGCGGCGGCCTGGAAGCAGATCAGCTACAATTTCCTGTTCTTCGTCGCGGCGCTGCAGTCGATCCCGAAATCGCTGATCGAGGCGGCGGCGATCGACGGCGCCGGGTCGACCAAGCGCTTCTGGACGATCGTCTTCCCGCTGATCGCGCCGACGACGTTCTTCCTGCTCGTGGTCAACACCGTCTACGCCTTCTTCGATACCTTCGGCATCATCGATTCGGTGACCGGCGGCGGGCCCGCGCGCGCGACGGAAACCCTCGTCTACAAGGTCTATGTCGACGGCTTCGTCAATCTCAATCTCGGCAGCTCGGCGGCGCAGTCGGTGATCTTGATGGCGATCGTCATCGCGCTGACTGCCTTCCAGTTCCGCTATGTCGAGAAGCGGGTGCATTATGCGTGATGCGACGGTGACCGGACGATGATCGAGCGGCATTCCATCGGCCGCCCGGTCGCGCATGTGATGCTGGTCCTCGGCATCGTGATCGTCGCCTTTCCGATCTACTACACCTTCATGGCGTCGACGCAGACGCTGCAGGCGATCCTGCGTCCACCGCTGCCGCTGACGCCGGGCGGCGAATTCACCGAGAACTACGGGCAAGCGCTGTTTGGCGGAATCGGCCGGATCGGCGGCGTCAACGTGTGGACGCTCATGTTCAACACGACGGTGATGGCGCTCGGCATCGCCGTCGGCAAGATCGTCATCTCGATCCTGTCGGCCTTCGCCATCGTGTTCTTCCGCTTCCCGCTGCGCATGACCTTCTTCTGGCTGATCTTCATCACCTTGATGCTGCCGGTGGAGGTGCGCATCCTGCCGACCTACAAGGTGATGGTCGACCGCGGCATGATCGATACCTATGCCGGTCTGATCCTGCCGCTGATCGCTTCCGCGACGGCGACGCTTCTGTTCCGGCAGTTCTTCATGACGATCCCGTCCGAACTGGTCGAGGCGGCGCGGGTCGACGCCGCCGGGCCGATGCGGTTCTTCTGGGACATCCTGATTCCCCTGTCGAAGACCAACATCGCGGCGCTGTTCGTCATCCTCTTCATCTATGGCTGGACGCAGTATCTGTGGCCGCTGCTGGTCACCAACGACAACCAGATGAACACCATCGTCATCGCGCTCAAGAAGATGGTGTCGTTCGCCGACGCCGATACGCCCTGGCACCTCGTCATGGTGACGTCGATCCTGGCGATCGTTCCGCCGGTGCTGGTGGTCGTCCTCATGCAGCGATGGTTCGTGCGCGGCCTCGTGGAAGCGGAGAAGTAGAGCGTGGCAGGCATCCAACTCGTCGACATACGCAAGGTCTATCCCGGCGGGGTGGAAGCGGTGAAGGGCGTCTCGCTCGACATTCCGGACGGCGAATTCGTCGTTCTGGTCGGCCCGTCCGGCTGCGGAAAGTCGACGCTCCTGCGGATGGTCGCCGGGCTGGAGACGATCAGCGCCGGCACGATCTCCATCGGCGATCGTGTCGTCAACGATCTGGAGCCGGCCGAGCGCGACATCGCCATGGTGTTCCAGAACTACGCGCTCTATCCGCATATGAGCGTGCGGCAGAATCTCGAATACGGCCTGAAGAACCGCAGGATGGACAAGTCCGAGATCGCCCGGCGGGTCGACCAGGCGGCGGGGATTCTGGAAATCGCGCCGCTTTTGGCGCGCAAGCCCGGTCAGCTCTCGGGCGGGCAGCGCCAGCGTGTGGCGATGGGCCGCGCCATCGTCCGCGAGCCGTCGGCTTTTCTGTTCGATGAGCCGCTCTCCAATCTCGACGCCAAGCTGCGGGTGCAGATGCGCGCGGAAATCCGCCGGCTTCAGCGCAAGCTTGCGACCACCAGCCTTTACGTCACCCACGACCAGCTGGAGGCGATGACGCTGGCCGACCGGCTGGTCGTGCTCAATGGCGGGCGAATCGAGCAGGCAGGCACGCCGATGGAGGTCTATGAGAGGCCCGCGAGCATCTTCGTCGCCACCTTCATCGGCTCACCGGCGATGAATCTCGTCCCGGTCGGTGCCAGCGGCGGCGGCATTGCGGGGCTTACCGGGCTGGAGGGTCAGGCGATTAGTGCGTCCGTCGGGCAGACGCTCGGCATCCGCCCGGAGCATATGCGCCTCGTCGACGAAGCCGAGGATGTCCCCGGAGAATTGCTCGCCGACCTCACCGTCACCGGCGTCGAGGTTGTCGGGGCGGAAAGCTACGTCTATGGCGCGCTGCCCGACAAGGGGCCGGAGATCGCCGTGCGGGTGCCCGGCTATTCGCATCTGGAGCCGGGGACGAAGGTCCAGGCCGCAGCCCCGCTCGACGCCCTGCACCGCTTTGACGCCGAGAGCGGCCGCCGGCTGGCCTGACGCCGCCGCGGCAATTTTTTCCCCTTCCTTCGCGCCGCTGCGACAATGAACACGTCGAAGCGAACGCGGGAGCAAACGATGGCGGTGGAAGCGGATGTGTTGGTGGCCGCGCGACGTGTCGAAGCCGAAACCGGCGTCGAGGCGGCGGTGCTGGTGGCCGTCGCCCTGGTCGAGACCGGCGCCGTCGCATTTGGGCGGGTAGGCGAGCGGCGCGAACCGCTGATCCGTTTCGAGGGCCATTATTTCGACCGCCTGCTCGCTCCGGCGGACCGGCAGCGGGCCCGCGCGGCGGGGCTGGCCGATCCCCGCGCCGGTCGAATCCGCAATCCGGCCTCGCAGGCGGCGCGCTGGCGGCTGTTCGGCAAGGCGGCGGCGATCGACTTCGCGGCCGCGGCGCAGTCGGTCTCCTGGGGATTGTGCCAGGTGATGGGCGCCCATTGGCAGCGCCTCGGTTTCCGGAGCGCGGAGGCTTTCGCCGACATGGCTCGCGCATCGGTCGACGGCCAGTTCGAGATCGCCGCAAGGTTTCTCAAGCTCGGCGGTCTCGCGAAACGGCTTGCCGGGGGCGACCTCGCGGGCTTCGCGCGCCGCTACAACGGCCCGGGATATCGCCGCAACCGTTATGACGAGAAGATCGGCGCGGCGTGGCTGGAGGCCCGGCGGCTGATCTTACGGTCGCCAGATGCGCCGAGCGAACTGCGGCGCGGCGCGCGCGGCGATGCGGTGCGATGGTTGCAGGCGGCGCTGCTCGATCACGGCCAACATGATTTGGCCGTCGACGGTATTTTCGGTCCCGCGACAGAGGCGGGGCTGATGGCGTTTCAGCGCGCCGACGGACTGGATTCTTCCGGAATCGCAGATGGGGCGACCCTTATCCGGCTGCTTCCAAGAGCGTTGGCCGGAACATTGCCGGTGAAGGAATGTCTGGCTTCGAACAAGGGCAGCTCTATGTGATATCGTCATGTCCTTGCCTCCTTTGATCGATCCGCATCGCCACGCCGTCTTCGTCGATTTCGACGGGACGCTCGTCGAACTTGTCGACGATCCCCAGGCGGTCGCCATCGCGCCGGCGGCGCTCGAGCGGCTCGAGGCGCTGCAGGCCGCGCTCGGCGGAGCACTGGCGGTGGTGAGCGGCCGCAGGATCGCCGACCTCGACCGGTTCTTGGCGCCGATGCGCTTTGCGGCGGCCGGCGTGCATGGGCTCGAACGGCGGGTGCGCCCGGACGGAGCGACGGAACGGCTCGCGGGCCCGGAGGTGCTCGACGATGTGCGCGAAAAGCTTGGCGGGCCGCTGCGGGACAATCCGCGGCTGAAACTCGAGGACAAAGGCACGGCGCTGGTCCTGCACTATCGCACGGCGCCGGATCTGAAGGCCGTTGCCGAGCGCGCGATGGCCGAGGCGACGGCAGGCCGTCACGATCTTAACGTCATGAATGGCGACAACATCGTCGAAGTGCATCCGACCGGCATGGACAAGGGCAAGGCGCTCGCCGCAATGATGCGGGATGCGCCCTTCGCGGGCCGTGTTCCCGTCTATGTCGGGGATGACACCACTGACGAATTCGCGCTGAAGCACGTGCGCGACGCCGGCGGCGTTTCGGTCAAGGTCGGGGACAAGCGCAGCGTCGCGGAATTCCGGCTGGCGGGCGTCGCCGCGGTCCATCGCTGGCTGGCAGCTTCGGCCTGACCACCGGTCTTGGCTGGCAGCGGAATCGCAAACGAAGAGACGTCGGTGCACCGCCGACCGGAGGCAGGGGAAGGGAGACGATGGCTGAGGGGCAGCGGCGACTGGTTGCGGTTTCGAACCGGGTCGGTCCACTGAATGACGAGGGCAAGGCGGGTGGTCTTGCCGTCGGCCTGTCGGATGCGCTCAGACGGCGCGGCGGGCTCTGGTTCGGCTGGAGCGGCGAGACGTCGGACGAAGGCACCTTCAAGGAAGCTCAGACTCAAGTCCAGGGCGAGGTGTCGATGACCACCATCGACATGACCGAGGAGGAACTCGAGGGTTTTTACTACGGCTACGCCAACCGCTCCTTGTGGCCGCTGTTGCACTACCGCCTCGATCTTGCGCACTTCGATCGCCAGTCCGAGCGCGCCTATCGCTCGGTGAACCAACGCTTCGCGGCGCGGCTGGCGCCCCTGATCGAGGACGAGGATCTGGTCTGGGTCCACGACTATCATTTCTTCTTTCTCGGCTCGGAGCTGCGCCAGAGCGGGTTCAAGGGCAAGATCGGCTTCTTCCTGCACATTCCGTTCTGCCCGCCGGAAATCTTCACGGCGCTGCCGGCCAGCCACGACCTTGTCCGGGCCATGCTCGCCTACGATGTCGTCGGCTTCCAGACCGATACCGACCGGCGCAACTTCGTGGGGTTCTGCCTGCGCGAGCTAGGTGGCGAAAAACTGGAAGGCCACAGGGTCCGGGTTGGCGACCGCGTCGTGAGGGCGGATACCTTTCCGATCGGCATCGACGCGCCCGGCTTCGAGCGTTTCGCCGTCTCGCCCGAGGCCAGCGAGCATGAGGAGATGCTGCGGGAAATCGCCGGCGACCGACTGCAGATCGTCGGGGTCGACCGGATGGATTATTCCAAGGGGCTGGTCGAGCGCTTTCGCGGCTTCGAGCGGCTGCTGGAAGACTACCCGGAGAATCGCGGCAAGGTACAGTTTCTGCAGGTGGCGCCGCTGTCCCGTTCGGAGCTCGACGCCTATGTCGAGCTGCGTCGGGAACTGGAGGAGCTCGCCGGCCATATCAACGGCCGGTTCGCCACGCTGGACTGGACGCCGATCCAGATCATGACCCGCGGCTTCACCCGCCGGGCGCTGGCGGGCATCTATCGCGCCGCCCGCGTCTGCCTGGTGACACCGTTACGCGACGGCATGAACCTCGTGGCGAAGGAATTCGTCGCCGCGCAGGATCCTGACGATCCCGGCGTGCTGGTCTTGTCGCGCTTCGCCGGCGCACGGGCCGAATTGCCCGATGCGCTGATCGTCAATCCGTATTCGACCGACGATGTCGCGCGGGCCTTGCAGCGCGCGCTGACGATGCCCTTCGACGAGCGCGATCGCCGCTGGAGGGCGATGCGCGAGGCGGTGTTCGCGGGACCCTCGTCGAACTGGTGCGACGCCTTTCTCGGTGCGCTCGAGAACAGCGGCGTGGACTGACCCGCGGCGCGGGTCAGATTCGGCGGAGGCGTTCAGCTCCGCCGAGTCTCAAAGACCTATGGACGGACGTAGGCGTAGCCGTCCTCCTGCAATTCGATCAGGCGTACCACGCCCGAGGGCACTTCGGTGGCGTCCTCAAGCAAGGCAATTTCCTTGCCCTCGTTCTTGGCCATCGCCTTGCGGGTATTGCCGCAGGCGGCGAAGCTCAGACCGGCGATCTCCATCGACATCATCTTGATCCGATTGGCCACCGGCGCGGTGTCGGCGCGCAGCATGTGGAGGCCCGGACCATAGGTAACCACCTCGATGGTCACCTCCTCGCCCTTCTCGTCGTAATAGGCCTTGATGTTCTGAACATTGTTCAGTGCCAGGTTCATCCGTTTGGGGTCGTTCTCATCGACATGGATCGCAACCTTGTGCGGTTCCGCCGCCTGGGCCCCCGTCACACCGCCGGTAAACGGCGCCGCGAGCATGAAGGCCAGGACGGCAAGGGCCGCGAAACGCGTCATTGCGATTTTCATTTATATTCCTCCCGTTGCGATCCGATGGGACACGGCTGTCAAATCCGCGCACCGTTTGCGGCGACAGTGTTGCCGAAGCGGTCCTTGATGTCTACGTTGATATTCATGAATGCGAATATATCGGGTTCACGATGACGCGACTGGGAGGTGTTATGAAACAAGTCGACGGTGCCGCTCCGGTAGGAGGGCTTTCATCTCTCGTCGTGAAAATTCGGTGCGGGGCAGTCGCGTTCACGCGTGGTTTGACCGGCGGCGCGTCTAGCCGGCCATTCGTGTCGTGTCTCGCTGCCGCTGGGTTGGCGGTGGCGGCGCTCGGCGTATCCCCCACAAGCGCGGCGGAAACAGCGGCGGTCGAGATCCCCTTCGACGGATTGACGCTGACCGGCGATCTCGTGCGTCCCGACGATGTCGATACGAGTCAGCCGATCGTTCTTCTCGTCCACGGCACGTTTGCCCACAAGGACCTCGAGCTGATCGAGGCGCTGCAGGGCGCGCTGGCCGAGCGGGAGATCGCCTCGCTCGCCGTGACCCTGTCGCTGGGGCAGGATCGACGGGAAGGCATGTGGGACTGCAACCAGCCCTCGACCCACCGGCATGAGGACGCGGTGGCCGAGATCAGCGCCTGGGTCGACTGGCTCGGCGACGAGGGCTACGCGCAGATCGTTCCGCTCGGGCACAGTCGCGGCGGCGCGCAGGTCGCGCTCTGGCTCAGCCGGCAGGGCGAACGAGCCGATATTCCGGCCGCCGTCCTGATCGCGCCGGCGACCGAGGATGGCTCCGCGGCGGAAAGCTACGAACAGCGCTTCGGCGCGAAGCTGGCGGATGTCCTTGCCGAGGCAAAGGCCGCCGAGCCGGGGCAGATACTTGATGTTCCAGGCCTCGTCTACTGCTCTGATACCAAGGCAGCGGCACAATCAGTATTGTCCTATCACGCGGAGAACCCTGAGCGGGACACACCGACGCTGCTGACGCGGGGCGTTTCGATGCCGGTTCTGGTGATCGCCGGCGGCGAGGACGAGGTGGTCACCGATCTTCCGGAGCGGCTGGCGCCCATCGTTGACGGGACGAAGATTCGCCTGGAGACCGTCGAGGGGGCCGATCATATGTTCCTGGACTTCTTCGCGGAAGACGCCGCCGACCTTGTCGCGGAGCACATCGCCGCGACCCCGTGAACACCCGAGACCTCAACCGAAGGAGAGTTGCAATGAAACGGACTGCCATCAAGGGAGGCGCAATCGCGCTTCTGTTCGCCGGTCTCGCCGCCATGCCAGCTACCGCGGCGGAGACCATCACCTCCTATGAGACCGACGCGCCATTCGACGAGGTCCGGCAGGATCTGACGGACGCCATCGTCAACCGCGGTTATGTGATCGATTACGAGGCGTTCGTCGGCGAAATGCTGGCGCGCACCGGTGGCGACGTCGGGGCCGAGAAGACCCTCTTCCAGGACGGCAACGCCAACGTCATGCAATTCTGTTCCGCCGTCCTGTCGCGCAAGGCGATGGAGGCGGACATCATGAATCTTTCCTTCTGCCCCTACGGCGTGTTCGTCTATGAGAACGCCGAGACAGCCGGCACCGTGACGGTCGGTTTCCGCCGCCTCGACGAGATCGGCTCGGACGAATCCAAAGCCGCTATCGGCGAAATCAACGCGGTCCTCGACGAGATCGCCAAGGAGGCTGCCGGCGCCGAATGATCGGCGACCCGGTTCAGGCGGCGACCGGTGTTTCCGGTCGCCGCCTGATCGCGACCACGAGTGCCGACAGACCGAGAGCAAGGATGGCCGCCGAGCCGATCAGAGCCAGATTGTAGTCACCCTCGCCGGCGACGAGAAAGCCGGCGGCGAGCGGGCCGAGCATCTGGCCGAGGCCGAAACCGGCGGTGAGGATGGCAAAGCCGCGGCCGCCGAGACCGTGCCGCCCGAGCGGCATGGTCAAGACGGTGATGGCCATGAAAGTGCCGCCGAAGAGGACGGCGGCGACCAGCGCCGCGATGCCTGAGCTGCTGACGGCCGGCAGGAGGACGCCGACGATCTGCGCCGCGTAGGCGGCGGCGAGCGCGGCCGAAAAGCCGATCCGTTCGGCGATCCGCGACCAGATCAGGCAGCTCGGCAGACCGGCGAGACCGACGATGATCCACACCCAGTCGCCCATCGCCTCCAGTCCGGGCCGGGATTTGACGATCGCCACGATGAAGGTGGCGAAGACCGAATAGCCCAGCCCCTCGCAACTGTAATTAATCAGCAGCGGCCAGAAGGGCAGCGGGCGAGGCACGCGGCGCCGCGGGTCCGGCGCGTCGGTCCGCGCCGGCAGAGTCCGGTCGCGCACCGCGGCAAGGACGACCGGCGCGAAAATGGCCGCCAGCAGGCCGCCGGCGATCCACAGGCCGGCGGAATCGAGAAAGGGCGCTGCGAACAGGACGAGCAGGCCGGAGGCGGCGATGCCGATCCCCACGCCGCCGAATACCCAGCCGAGCCGTGCCTCGGCGCCGACCGCGGCCAGCGCCTCGGCGACCATGCCGGCGGCCGAAATCATCGCGAAGGCGCTGGCGAGCCCGGAGAGGGTGCGCAGCACCAGCCAGGCGCCGAGCTCGTCGGTGAGCCCCATCGCCAGCGTGGTCATGACGCTGGCCACGACGCCAAGGCGGAAGGCGGCGAGACGTGGCGCGCCGCGCGGAACGAAACTGGCAAGCAGCGAACCGGCGAGATAGCCGGCGAAATTCGCGGCCGCGATCAGGCCCGCGACGTCGACGCCGAAGCCGTGGTCGTGCTGCATCAGCGGCAGCAGCGGCGTGTAGTAGAAACGGCCGACGCCCATGACGATCGCCAGCGTCAGGAAACCGCCGAGAAGAAGTCGATTGGTCGGGTGCATGGCGAAAACCGGATCCGTCGACGAGCCGTTCGCGCCGCCGGAGCTTGTGTAGCCGATCGATTAACGCAGCGAAACGTCTGTTCGGACAGACGCCGCGTGTCCGGTCGGGGGCCGCTCCGAACTGTCGGGCGCACGGTAGATCGGCGGCCGCCCGGCGCGGTTCTTGTCGCGGAGCCAGACGACCGCCCTATGTGACCGGCGAGATCAGGTGAGGAGGCTCCATGGCCAATCGTAAATCCCGGCCCAAGCGGCTGTCCGACCTCGATATGGATACGAGGATTGCCAAGGATCAGTACGAATCGCGGCTGCAAGCGGTGCAGACGCGCTTCCGCCAGATCCAGCAGGCCTACCTGCATACGAAGGACGAGGCCGTCATCGTCTTCGAGGGCTGGGACGCGGCCGGCAAGGGCGGCGCGATCCGGCGGATGGCGAGCGTAATGGATCCGCGCGGCTTTCGGGTCTGGCCGATCGGAGCACCGTCCGCCGAGGAACTGGCCCGGCATTACCTGGCGCGATTCTGGGAGCGGCTGCCGGCGAAGGGCGAGATCGCGGTGTTCGACCGTTCCTGGTACGGACGGGTTCTGGTCGAACGCGTCGAGGGATATGCGGAGGAGCCCGAATGGCGACGGGCCTATGAGGAGATCAATCAGTTCGAGGCGATGCTGACCGACGCCGGCACGCGGATCGCCAAGGTGTTTCTTTATATCGACAGGGACGAGCAGCTGGCGCGGTTCGAGAAGCGGCTGCGCGATCCGTTGAAGCGGTGGAAACTTTCCTTCGAGGATTTTCGCAACCGCGACAAATGGGACCAGTACGAAGAGGCCGTCAACGACATGCTCGAGCGCACCGACACCGCGGCCGCGCCATGGCAGGTCATTTCCGCCAACCACAAGAAGTACGCCCGGGTGGCGGCCCTCACCGGAATCGCCGACCGGCTCGCGGAGGGGGTCGACCTGTCGCCACGGCCGCTCGATAGCGAACTCGAACGGCGCTTCGAGCGGGAGACGACGGGCTGAGAGGTTCAATCGGCGGGCGACGCACCGCCATCATGGACCGAACGAGCCGGGCCTTCTCCTTACGTAGCCAGCGGCAGGCGGATGGTTTGCCGCAGGCCGCCCGTCTCGCGATTGGCCACAGCGATCGCGCCGCCGGCCTGCTCGATAATTTCCTTGGCGATCGCCATGCCGAGCCCGGCTCCCGGTTTGAACTTGCGGCGACCGGGATCGACCCGGAAGAACGGCTCGAAGGCTCGGTCGATCATCTCGTTCGGTATGCCGGGTCCATTGTCGGTGATGGTGATCACTGCCTCGCCCCCCGTGCGGGCCAGCGCGATCCGTGCGCCTTCGCCATGTATGGCGGCATTGTCGACGAGATTGCGCAAAGCCCGCTTCAGCGCCAGCGGCCGGGCGACCACCAGGAGCGGCGGCCCACCCGCCGGCATCGCGTCCACGGGATGACCGATCTCGCGCAGTTCCGCCGCGATTTCGTTCAGCAGCCGATCGAGCCGGATCGGCTCGTCGGGCGCGGTGTCGACCTCCTCGCGCACGAGGCGGATGGCGCTGTCGGCGATGCGGTCGAGCTCGGCCAGATCCTTGAGCCAGACTTCCCGCTCCTCGTCGGGCAGGAATTCGGCGCGCAGGCGCATGCGCGTCATCGGCGTGCGTAAATCGTGGCCAGCGGCGGCGACGAGACGCATGCGGCTTTCGATCGCCTCGCGCACGCGGCTGGTCAGCCGGTTGAGCGCCGCTGCGGTGGCGCGGACCTCGGCCGGGCCGTCTTCCGGGACATGGGCGGGCAGCCCGTCCGGACCGATCGTCGAAACCGCCTCGTCCAATATGCGAAGCGGCCGCGTCATCTTGGTGGCGGCGAAGAGGGAGACTGCAGCCGCGCCGATAACGACCAAGGCCATGTAGGAGACGAAGGCCGGCCAATTGCGCGTTCTGAGGCCCGGATGCGGCAGATAGGCCCAGCGCCCCGGCGCGAACTCGAAGGCGAGTTGCGGCGTATGCGTGCGCATGTCGCCGACCAAGCGAACCGGAATGGAAAGGCCCTCGCCGGCCAAACGCTCGGCCATGCGGCGCGCCTCGTGAACCATCACGCCGTTGCCGGGAACCGGCGCGTCGCCGACGACGATGCCGAGCCGTTCGGCCGCACCCGGGTCGGACGCGAGGATCGTGGCGACGATGCGCACCTCATTGACGAACGCCGCGCGGAAGCTGTCGCGGTCGGGCCGTTCGAGAACCTGCACCGAAACCAGCGCAGCGATCACCACGACGCCGACGATGGCGAGGACAAGTAGCATGGCCAGCCGGGAGCGCAGCGATCTCATGACGGACCGCCCGCGCGCCGTTCGACCCGCGCGGCAAACTGATAGCCGCCATTGCGCACCGTCTTGAACAGCCGGAAGACGCCGTTGTCGTTGAACTTGCGCCGCAGCCGGCTCATCGTCACGTCGACGGAGCGGTCGAAGGGGTCGGCGGTCCGTCCGTGCAGGAGATCCATCAGTATATCGCGGGAGAGAACGCGGCCGGGCCGTTCGAGAAAGATCATCAGGAGATCGAATTCGGCGCCGGTGAGTTCGATCTCCTCACCATCGGGGGCGCCGACCAGCCGGCGCTCCGGATCGACGGTGAAGGCCTCGAAGGTGTAGAGGCCAGGGTCCGCCGGACGCTCCGAGGCGCTCTCACCACTGCGTCTCAGCACCGCGCGGATGCGGGCGGCGAGTTCGCGCGGGTTGAACGGCTTGCCGAGATAATCATCGGCGCCCAGCTCCAGACCGATGATCCGGTCGACGTCCTCCTTCAGGGCGGTGAGGAGGATGATCGCGATCTCCGGCCGCCGCTCCTTCAGGTCGCGGCAAATGTCGAGGCCGGAACCATCGGGTAGCATGACATCCAGTACCACGAGGGCGACGCGCGAATCGGCGATTTTCTCCTCGCAGGCGCGCCGGTTGGCGGCGAGAGAGCAGCGGAACCCCTGGCCTTCGAGATACTTTCCCAGCAGGCGCAGGATTTCAGGGTCGTCATCGACGACGAGGATGTGCGGCAGGCTCATGCGGTGGGCGTCCTTCAGCTTGCTCTCCTCACTGCCGACTCCGTGACGCCGGCGCGAGGCGAATTTTGTAACGGGACGTTGCCCCTGGGCGCTGTGATACGTTCTGCAACAACTCTCCGGATCCGGGCGATCTTTCGTAACATTCCGCCGCATCGCGGCAACAAGTGGCACCTAGATTGAGGGTCCAGACGTCATCCAACCAGAGGACATCGATATGACTCACCTACACAATCGCACCACGTCACGCCCCAAACGGTTCGTCGCCATCGCCGCCGCGGCGCTCATGGCCAGCACTGCCGCCGGCACGGCGTTTGCCCAGCAGACCCCCTCCCCATCGCAGCCCTCCGCCGCGGCCGCTTCGGACTCCCGCGACGGTTCGACGATGCGCCGCGGCGATGGTCCGCGCATGTCCGGACAACGTGGCGAGCGCGGCGGCAAGAACTTCAAGGGCCACGGCGGTAGGGGTGGCATGCAGGGCATGGAACGCATGGGCGGGGGCGGACGTCACGCCGGCATGATGGCGCGCATGTTTACGCCGGCGCGCGTCGCCGACGCGCTGTCGACGATCGAGACCGGTATCGGCGTCCGTCCGGACCAGATGGAGGCATGGCGCACATTCACCGCCGCCGTGGTCGCCTTCGCTGACGCCTCGCAGCCGCCGCGTATGGGCATGGGCATGGGGCAGGGACGCGGCATGATGATGCCGAACGCCGGCACCGACACCTCCGATGCCGACACCGCGATGGCGGACGATACCGACACCGCCGAGGAGACCGACGACACGGCGGCCTCGGACGCGGTGATGGAGGATGAAAGCGACGACAGCACCAGCACTGCGGGCCAGGCCGCTCCGCAATTCCGCGCTTTCCGGATGCTCGACCGCATGGCGGATCGGGCGATCGCCAAGGCCGGCGACGCCGAAGCTCTGAAGAGCGCGATCGCCGAAGTCGAAGGCGTGCTGACCCCCGAGCAGATCACGGCCGCCCACGGGATCGTTCGTTCGATGATGCGCGATGCGCATGCCGAACGCCGGATGGAGATGCGCGGCCATGGCGGCGGACGCGGCGACATGCGCCGCGGTCACGGGCACGGGCACGGGGGTGGTTCCGAAGGCGGATATCATCACCGTGGCGGTGACGACGGCCGTGGTCCCGACCGCCGTTGAGCGGTTGATCTCACGGGAGCGCGAAAGCTCTCTCCGCGATCCAGTCTAACCAAAACGGCCGGCCTCGCGACGAGGCCGGCCGATTTCCGTCAAAGGCTCGCCGGTATCAGCCCAGCGCGTCGGCGATCGCCTTGCCGCAATCCTCGGTGCCGAGCGGGCCGCCCAGGTCGCCGGTCCTAAGCTTTTCCTCGGCCAGCACCGTCTCGATGGCGCTCACGATCGCCGCGCCGGCTTCCGCATGGCCGAGATGATCGAGCATCATCGCCCCGGCCCAGATCTGGCCGACCGGGTTGGCGATGCCCTTGCCGAAAATGTCGGGCGCGGAGCCATGCACCGGCTCGAACAGCGAGGGGAAGTTCCGCTCCGGATTGATGTTGCCCGAAGGCGCGATGCCGATCGTGCCGGTGCAGGCCGGTCCGAGATCGGAGAGGATGTCGCCGAAGAGATTGGAAGCGACGACCACGTCGAACCGGTCCGGGTTGAGCACGAAATGCGCCGTCAGGATATCGATGTGATATTTGTCCCAACGCACGTCGGGATAGGATTTCGCCATCGCCTCCACCCGCTCGTCCCAATAGGGCATGGTGATGGAGATGCCGTTCGATTTGGTCGCCGAAGTCAGGTGCTTCTTGTCGCGGCGCTGGGCGAGATCGAAGGCGTATTTCAGGATGCGGTCGACGCCGACGCGGCTCATCACCGTCTGCTGGGTGACGAACTCCCGGTCGGTGCCCTCGAACATGCGGCCGCCGACCGAGGAATATTCGCCCTCGGTGTTCTCGCGCACGACGAAGAAGTCGATGTCGCCCGGCTCGCGGCCGGCGAGCGGGCTCTTGACGCCCGGCATCAGCTTGACCGGGCGAAGATTCACATATTGATCGAACTCGCGGCGGAACTTGATCAGCGAACCCCAGAGCGAGACGTGGTCGGGCACCGTCTCCGGCCAGCCGACGGCGCCGAAGAAGATCGCGTCATGCCCGCCGATCTGCGCCTTCCAATCCTCAGGCATCATCTCGCCGTGCTTGGCGTAGTAGTCGCAGGAGGCGAAGTCGAAGGTGTCGAAGCGCAGGTCGAGGTCGAATTTCGACGCCGCCGCTTCGAGCACGCGCAGGCCCTCGGGAATGGTTTCCTTGCCGATGCCGTCACCGGCGATGACGGCGATCTTCAGACTGTTGGATGACATGGGGCCTCTTTGCTTCAGGGGTAGATCGGATTGGTTCGGGTCGCCGGTGCGCAGCTTATTGCAGCATCTCGATCGCGACGGCGGTCGCCTCGCCGCCGCCGATGCAGATGGCTGCGACGCCGCGCCGCTCTCCGCGCTCGCGCAGGGCGGCGATCAGGGTAACGATGATGCGCGCGCCGGACGCGCCGATCGGGTGACCGAGGGCGCAGGCGCCGCCATGAACATTCATGATGTCGAGCGGAATGGCGAGCTCGCGCATGGCGATCATCGGGACGACGGCGAAGGCCTCGTTGACCTCGAAGAGATCGACGTCCGACAGTCGCCATTCGGCGCTATTCAGCACGCGGCGGATCGCCTCGACCGGCGCGGAGGTGAATTTCGCCGGCTCGCCGGCGAACTGGCTGGTCGCGACGATCCGCGCGAGCGGCGTCAGGCCGCGCTTTTCGGCGCCACTCTCGCGGCCGAGCACCAGCGCGGCGGCGCCGTCGGAAATCGACGAGGAATTGGCTGCGGTGACCGTGCCGCCGGCGCGGAAGGCGGGCTTCAGGGTCGGGATATTGGCGGCGTCGGCCTTGCCCGGCTGTTCGTCGCGGGTGACGGTCACCGGTCCCTTGCGGGTGGCGACGTCGACCGGGGCGATTTCCGCGCCGAGCGCGTCGCTCTTCTGGGCGTCGAGGGCGCGGGTCAGCGAGGCGACGGCGTACGCGTCCTGTTCCTTGCGGGTGAACTGGTAGGCCTCGGCCGCGTCCTCGGCGAAGGTGCCCATCAGCCGGCCCTTGTCGTAGGCGTCCTCCAGGCCGTCCAGGAACATATGGTCGATCACCTGGCCGTGGCCGAGGCGCAGGCCGGCGCGTGCCTTGGGCAGCAGATACGGCGCATTCGACATCGACTCCATGCCGCCGGCGACGCGCATGCCGTCCGGGCGGGCATGCAGGCTGTCATGGGCCATCATCACCGCCATCATGCCGGAGCCGCACATCTTGTTGACGGTCGCGCAGGGGACGGATTTCGGCAGGCCGCCACCGATCGCCGCCTGGCGCGCCGGCGCCTGGCCGAGGCCGGCGGGCAGCACGCAGCCCATGGTCACCTCGGCGACGTCGTTGGCCGACGCGCCGGCGCGTTCCATTGCGGCGGCGATGGCTTTCGCGCCGAGTTCGGTGGCGGCGAGTCCGGCCAGCTCGCCCTGAAAGCCGCCGAGCGGCGTGCGGGCGCCGCCGAGAATGACGATCGGATCCTGCATCGTGAAACTCCTTGCTCAGCTCGGCGGGCGGGTCGCGGCCAGCGCCGGCCGATCAGCGGCCTCCTCGCGCAACGTCGCGAGACGCGGCGTCGCCGGGACCCAATCGGCACCCGGAAAGCGAAGCGCGACATAGTCGAGCGCGGTGACGGCGGCGATGGTGCCGAGATCCAGACGCTCGCCGGGCGCGTCGAGGACCTTGGCATCGAGCCGTTTCAATCCGTCGGCCACGGCGCGGCGTCGCCGTTCCGCGATCGGGTTCGAGTCGAACGCGGTGTCGGCGAAACTCCCGCTGACGATCCGCCGCCCGATGAGGATCTGCACGGCGGCGTCGCAGACTCCGATGCCGATGCCGGCGACCGCGAGGCTCTTGGCGTCGCTGGCCGAGAGGGCGCCCTTGCCTTGCCGCTCGGCAAAGGCCGCGATGAGCAGGCACTCGGTGATCGCCGTGCCGTCGTCGAGAACGAGACACGGCACGCGCCCGGCGCTGTTGGCTGAAAGGAGCTCCGCCTCGTCGGCCCATGGATCGACGTTCTGGATTTCGAGCTCCTCGATTCCCGCCTCGATCAGCGCCGCATGGGCGATGCGGGCGAAGGGGGAGGTGGGGTTCTTCAGAAGCTTCATCGCGGTAACCTCAGATACAGCGCCCGCCGTCGACCTCGAGGACGGCGCCGGTGATCATCGCGGCTTCGTCGGAGGAAAGGAAGACCGTGGCGTTGGCGATGTCGTCGGGCCGGCTCATCCGGCCGAGCGGGATGGTGGCGATGAATTTGGCGCGGTTCTCCGGCGTGTCCGGAACGCCCATGAATTCCGACAGCAGACCCGTTTCGCCGATCACCGGGGCGATGCCGCAGACCCGGATCTTCATCGGCGCCAGCTCGACGGCGAGGGACTTGGTCAGCGTGTTCACCGCGCCCTTGGACGAGTTGTACCAGGTCAGGCCCGGACGCGGACGCAAGCCGGCGGTCGAGCCGATATTGACGATGACGCCGCCGCCCGCGTCGCGCATGGCCGGGACGCAGACGCGGGTCATGTGGAAGATCGATTTCACATTGACCGCGTAGACCTTGTCGAACTCCTCCTCGGTGACCTCGAGGATCGGCTTGTTGCGGTGGGTCCAGCCGGCATTGTTGACGACCACGTCGATGCCGCCGAGCGCGGCGCTCGCCGTTTCCCACGCCGCCTCGACCGCCTTGCCGTTGGTGAGGTCGCAGGCGATCGCCACATGACCCTCGCCGAGTTCGCCGGCCACGCGCCTGGCGCCCGTCTCGTTGATGTCGAGCACGGCGACCTTGGCGCCCTCCCTGGCGAAGGCCCTGGCGATGCCTTCGCCGAAACCGGAGCCGCCGCCCGTGACGAGGGCGCGCTTGTTGGCCAGACGCATGAATGATCCTCCCGATCGATCGTCCATCTATTCGCTATTCGCCGTGATTGAACACGACCGTCTTCAGCTCCGAAAACTCGTAGAGCGCCTCGAAGCCCTTCTCGCGGCCGTGACCGGATTTCTTGACGCCGCCGAAGGGCAGTTCGATGCCGCCGCCGGCGCCATAGCCGTTGACGTAGACCTGGCCGGCGCGGACCTTTTTGGCCATGCGCATCTGCCGGTCGCCGGCATTCGTCCAGATTCCGGCGACGAGGCCGTAATCGGTGCCGTTGGCGATGCGGACGGCGTCCGCCTCGTCCTCGAAGGTCGTCACGGCGAGCACCGGGCCGAAGACCTCCTCGCGGGCCAGGCGATGTTCGGGCGGCACCAGGCCGAGAACGCGCGGCGCGACATAGAAGCCGCCGGGCGGCGCGTTGGGCGAGATCCGGCCGGTCGCCAGCGTTTCGATACCGGTCTCGGCGGCGTGATCGAGGAAGGACTGGACGCGCGCCTTCTGCCTGGCGCTGACCAGGGCGCCGAGATCGGCGTCTTCGTCATGGGGCGCGGCGACGAGGCTCTCAAACTTTGCCGTCACCCGCTCCAGCACCTGATCGAGGATCGGCTTGTGGACGAGCAGACGGCTGCCGGCCGAGCAGGTCTGGCCGCCATTCTGGACGATCGCGCCGGCGATGAACGGCAAGGCCTTGTCGAGATCGGCGTCGTCGAAGAGGATCTGCGGCGACTTGCCGCCGAGCTCCAAGGTGCAGCCGACATTGTTGATGGCGCAGGCCTGCTGGATCAGCGTGCCGACCTGGGGCGAGCCGGTGAAGGACATGAAGTCGATGCCGGGATGGGCGGCGAGCGCAGCGCCGGCCTTTTCGCCATAGCCGGTGACGAGGTTGATCGCGCCCTCCGGCAGACCGGCCTCGAGCGCCAGCTGGGTCAGGCGGATCGGCGTCAGGCAGGCCTCCTCGGCCGGCTTGATGACCGTGGCGTTGCCCATCGCCAGCGATGCGCCGATGGTCCGGCCGAACATCTGCGCGGGATAGTTCCAGGCGATGATATGGCCGGTGACGCCCTTGGCCTCGCGCAGGGTCATGACCGTGTAGCCGTTCATGAAGGGCAGCGTCTCGCCATGCACCTTGTCGGCGGCGCCGGCGTAGAACTCGAAATAGCGGGCGCAGGCGGTGATGTCCGCCCGCGCCTGCTTCATCGGTTTGCCGCAGTCGAGCGCTTCCAGCTGTGCCAGTTCCTCGGCGTTTTCGGTGATGAGGAGGGAGAATTTCATCAGCAGCCGGCCGCGCTCGACCGCCGAAAGCCGGCCCCAGGCGCCGCGCTCGAAAGCCTCGCGGGCTGCTTTGACGGCGCGATCGACATCGGCTTCGCCGCCGGCAGCGATCGTCGCCACGACTTCCCCGGTCGACGGCGCGATCACGTCGATGGTTTCACGTGAGTCGGCGGCGGACCATCGCCCGGCGATCTGGATGGTCGAACCGCTCGCCGCGTTCTCGAACATGAAATGTCGGTTCACCGTTTCCTCCCTCTTCGCGGCGGCGCGCCACTGCGTCGGCGTCTGCACACCGATTGCCAAGGTCCTCTTACGGCTTCACCGCGCGCGAGGAAAGCCATCCGACGACGACGACGCTGAGCATCCGATCTGAGGTCATCAACCGACGGTCCCGATTGCCGGCGTGAAGCCGCGCCGATTGGTCGGTCCGTCACAGCAGGAGTTTCGGTTCGGGGCGACCGCGAACCGCAAGGTCGATGAGGAAGGTCTTGCCGGCGTTCGGATCGTTCATCCGGGACTTTTCCGACAGCCCGGACCAGGCCGAGGTGACGATCATACGGTCCAGCTTCGGGCCGACGAAGCAGGGGCAGGTGACCTGGCGGGTATCGATCGCGATGGTGCGGATGCGCGTCCCGTCCGGCGAATAGGCGTCGACCGTGCCATTGCCCCAGCGGGCGTTCCAGATGAGGCCGTCGGCGTCGCAGATCGCCCCGTCGAGCCCGCCCTTGCCGCCGCGCTGGTCGAAGAACAGGGCCGGCTCGCCGGTGGGCAAGCCGGTTTGCGAATCGACCGCGACGCGCATCAAACGGTTGACGGCGGTGTCGGTGAAATAGGCGAGGCGGCCGTCGGGCGAAAAGCAGATCGCGTTGGGGATACTGACGTTGGAATAGAGCGTCCGCAGTTCGCCGCCGCGATACCAGTAGATCGCGCCGGCGCCCTTCTCATGCGCCTTGCCCATGGTGCCGATCCACAGCGCGCCGGATGGATGAACGCGGCCGTCATTGGAGCGCGTCGCTTCATTGTCGGCCTCGAGCGGGCGATGCAGCGACAGCTTGCCGGTCGCCGTCTCGCGAATATAGAGACCGTCCTGCGCCGCGATGAGCTGCCGCTCGCCATCGATCACCGCCAGCGCGCTGGCCATGAAAGGCAGCGGGTGGACGGTCGTCTCCGCCGCGTCGCCGCGCTTTTCCAGCAGCGATCGGCCCTCGATGTCGAACCACCAGGCGGTGTCGGTCGCCGGATCGTAGGTGGGGCCCTCGCCCAGCCGGCAGGCGATGTCGGAATAGAGGGCGACGGAAATATCGGCGTCGGTCATCGGCGGTCCTGGCTCCTCGATCGACCACGAGCATGGCCGGTTCGCCCGGTTCTGTCGATGCGAAACGGCGACGCCAACACCCGGCCAGACGTTTCCGGCGCTCGTCGCCGCGGTGTGCCCGCCGCAACACATTGGGTGTTAAACAAGATTCAAGAACGACGGGCTAGTTTGACAGACAGCGCCGCGGCCAACTAGCTCCCGGCAACCCAATCGCGAGCCCCGCCCCCGTGACATCCCGCCTTTTCGCCCGGCCCGGACTTCTCGCCCCCCTGAAAGCGATGCTGTCGGCGATCATGGCGCTGGCGCTCGTCGCCTGCCAGTCGACGGAGTTGACGAGTGCCGGCTTGATGTCGGCGAGCGCCCCACGCGCGGCCAGTTCCCTCGCCAGCGAAGCGGAGATCCGCGGCCAGTCCACATTGGTTCTCGACTACGCCAGCGGGCGTACTCTCCACGAAGAAGCGGCGGACGGATTGCGCTATCCGGCCTCGCTGACCAAGATGATGACGCTGTACCTGCTGTTCGAGGCGATCGGCGAGGGGCGGCTATCGCTCGACAGCGAGCTTGTCGTCAGCGAGAACGCGGCGTCGAAGCCGCCGGCCAAGATCGGCCTCAAGCCCGGAACGACGATCCGCGTCTGCGATGCCGCCCAGGCGATCGCGGTGAAATCCGCCAATGATGTCGCGACGGTCATCGCGGAGAATCTCGGCGGCACGGAAGAAGGTTTCGCGGCGGCGATGACGGCGAAGGCCCGCTCCCTCGGCATGAGCCGGACGCTGTTCGCCAACGCCTCGGGCCTGCCCGATCCGCGCCAGATCTCCACGGCGCGCGACATGGCGACGCTCGGCCGCGCCCTGTTGTCGCGCTTTCCCCACTATGCGCCATTGTTCAGCGTGACCGAGTTCGAATATGGCGGCAGGCGCTTCAAGGCGACGAACAAGCTCCTCGGCAAGGTGGCGGGCGTCGACGGCCTGAAGACCGGCTATATCCGCGATGCCGGCTTCCATCTCGCCGCGACCGCCAAGCGCGGCGGGCGGCGGATCATCGTCGTCGTCATGGGCGGCGAGAAGGGCAGAGACCGAGACGCCAAGGTGATCGCGCTCATCGACGAATATCTTGGCGCCGCAAGGTTCGCCGAGCGCTGACTTCGGCGCGCTGCCGATCGGGCGATGTCCCTTTGTAAGACGTGAAAACCCGCTCCTGCGCCATGGAACCTCGCGGCGCGCCTGCCGTCGCCGCCTTCGCTGACGGGTCGCCGTCCGCTGATGCGCGCCAAGCCACGCGATGCCCTGACGAGACGGCCGCTTCATCGACAGCGGATTCCTCGATCGAAAGACGCGGTGCCCGGGAACAGCCTTGCGAAAGCAGCGCAATCGCGGTTCGCCGGCATTAAAGTATACAAAAACCCTATGCGCCCCGATTGCGTTGTGCCCACGAAGCGGACAGTATGCCGCCGACCAAATGAATCCATTGTGGGGAAGTGAATGGCATCGGTGACGTTCCGGGACGTGCGCAAGTCGTTTGGCCCGGTGGAAGTGCTGCATGGCGTCTCGATCGATATCGACGAGGGGCAGTTCGTCGTTCTGGTAGGGCCGTCGGGCTGTGGGAAATCGACGCTGCTGCGCATGCTCGCGGGGCTGGAAAACATCTCCGCGGGCGAGGTCCTGATCGGTGACCGCGTGGTCAACGCGTTGCCGCCGAAGGACCGCGATATCGCCATGGTTTTCCAGAACTATGCGCTTTACCCGCACATCTCCGTGGCGCAGAACATGGCGTTTTCGCTGATGCTCAAGGGTGCCTCGAAGAGCGAGATCGAAGCGCGGGTCAAGCCGGCCGCCGAAATTCTCGGTCTCACGCATCTGCTCGATCGCTATCCGCGCCAGCTCTCCGGCGGCCAGCGCCAGCGCGTCGCCATGGGCCGGGCGATCGTGCGCGAGCCGCAGGTCTTCCTGTTCGACGAGCCGCTGTCCAACCTCGATGCCAAGCTGCGCGTCTCGATGCGCACCGAGATGAAGAACCTCCACCAGCGCCTGAAGACCACGACGGTCTATGTCACCCACGACCAGATCGAGGCGATGACCATGGCCGACAAGATCGTCGTCATGCACGACGGGATCGTCGAGCAGGTCGGTACGCCGCTCGAGCTCTACGACCATCCCGACAATCTTTTCGTCGCCGGCTTCATCGGCTCGCCCGCGATGAACATGGTGACCGGCGCGACCGATCCCGACGACCGGACGCATTTCGTCACGGGAGACGGATATCGACTGCCGATCGCGCGGCCCGGCAAGGTCGAGCCGGGGCGCGAAACGATCTATGGCGTGCGACCGGAGGGGATGAGTCTCGGCGGTGACGTGCCGCTCAAGGTCGAGGTGGTCGAACCGACGGGCTCCGAGACCCACGTCATCGCCAAGCTTGGCCAGACCGAGATGATCTGCGTCTTCCGTGAGCGCATTTCCGAAGGGCCGGGAGACGAGCTGCGGGTGTCGATCGACCCGAACGCGGTGCATCTGTTCGATGCCAAGTCCGGAGCGCGCGTCTCGGAGTGATCTCAATCGGCACGCGGCTGGCCTAAGGGGCCCGTCGATGCCAACAATGAGAGGCCAAACCAGACAGGCCGTCACGGCAGCGGGAGGCCGCCGACGGAGAGTGCAGGGAGCGCTTCCGCTCAAGAGGAGGAGATAGCAATGACGATCAATCGCAGAACACTTCTACAGGGTACGGCCGCCTTTGCCGCCAGCGCGGCGTTCGGCGGCATGCTCGGCAATAGCCGCGCCTTCGCGCAAGGGGCCATGCCGGACTTCAAGCCGGAAGAGGGCGCCACCCTCAGGCTGCTTCGCTGGGTGCCGTTCGTATCCGGCGAGGAAGAAGCCTGGAACGCCAACACCAAGGCGTTTACCGAGGCGACCGGCGTCGAGGTCCAGATCGACCAGGAAAGCTGGGAAGACGTGCGGCCCAAGGCGGCGGTCGCCGCCAATGTCGGCTCCGGACCGGACATGGTGATGAGCTGGTTCGACGATCCGTTCCAGTATCCCGACAAGCTCGTCGACGTGACCGACGTCGCCACCGCGCTCGGCGAGCAGAGCGGCGGCTGGTACGAGGGCCTCGAAGGCTATGCCAAGCAGGGCGACAAGTTCATCGCCGTGCCGCTGACCGCGATCGGCAACGCCATCTGCTATCGTGACAGCCACATGAAAGCGGCCGGGTTCGACGAATTCCCGCAAGACACGGCCGGCTTCCTGGAGCTTTGCAAGGCGATGCAGGCCAAGGGCACGCCCGCCGGCTTCCCGCACGGCAAGGCCGTCGGCGACGGCAACAACTACGCGCACTGGCTGTTGTGGAGCCATGGCGGCATGACCGTCGACGAAAGCGGCAAGCCGGCGATCGACAGTCCGGAGACCAGGGCAGCGATCGAATACGCCAAGCAACTCTACGCGACCTTCATCCCCGGCACCGAGAGCTGGCTCGACATCAACAACAACCGCGCCTTCCTGGCCGGACAGATCTCGCTGACGGCGAACGGCGTCTCGCTCTACTACGCCGCCAAGAAAGACCCGGCGATGGCGGAGATCGCCGAGGATATGCGCACGACCAACATGCCGATCGGCCCGGTCGGCAAGTCGGTGGAGCTGCATCAGACCTCGACTATCAACGTCTTCAAGCACACCAAATACCCGGAGGCGGCCAAGGCCTATATCGCCTTCATGTACCAGCCCGATCAGATGAACGCCTGGATTCAGGGTGCCAGCGCCTATTGCTGCCAGCCGCTGAAGGCCTTCGCCGACAACCCGATCTGGACTTCGGACCCGATCCACGAGCCCTATTCCAAGGCGTCGGCCAGCTTGCGCCCGAACGGCTTCGCCGGGCCGCTCGGACCCTCGTCGGCCGGCGTGATGGCCGACTATGTGGTCGTCGACATGTTCGCGGAGGCGGTCACCGGTCAACGGACGGCCGATGAGGCGATCGCCAATGCCGAGCGGCGTATCGCGCGCTACTACCGCTGACGAAACGAGGGGCGCCGGCGATTGTCGGCGTCCCTCGGCGTTTTTCGACCATCAAGTCCGCCGCGGCGGACGACAATACGTCCGACCCGACGGGCCGGGTAGCAAAAGAGGAACCAGCAAGCGATGTCGAGCGTCCAGGCGGTAGAGCGCCCATCCATCCTGCGCCGGTTCGTGGAAAGCCGGAACGGTCTCGGCCTTCTGTTCATGCTGCCGGCGGGCGTGTTCCTCTTGTTCTTTCTCACCTATCCGCTGGGCCTCGGCGTCTGGCTGGGCTTCACCGATACGACCATCGGGCGCAACGGCGTCTTTATCGGTCTGGAAAACTACGCCTGGCTGTTCGACGACCCCGTGTTCTGGCTGTCGGTCTACAACACCATCCTTTATACCTTCGTCGCCTCGGTGCTAAAATTCGTGCTCGGCCTCTGGCTGGCGCTGATCCTCAACGAGCATCTGCCGTTCAAGAATTTCTTCCGCGCCGTCATCCTTCTGCCCTGGGTCGTGCCGACGGTGCTGTCTGCCCTGGCCTTCTGGTGGATCTACGATTCGCAGTTCTCGATCATCTCCTGGGTACTGATGGAGTGGGGCTGGATCGACGCGCCGATCAATTTTCTGGGCGATCCGAACAAGGCGCGCGCCTCGGTCATCGCGGCCAATGTCTGGCGCGGCATTCCGTTCGTGGCGATCTCGCTCCTCGCCGGCCTGCAGACGATCCCGCAATCGCTCAACGAGGCCGCGGCGCTCGACGGCGCCACGTCGTGGCAGCGTTTCACCAAGATCACCCTGCCGCTGCTGACGCCGATCATCGCCGTGGTGATGACCTTCTCGGTGTTGTTCACCTTCACTGACTTCCAGCTGATCTACGTCTTGACGCGCGGCGGTCCGGTCAACGCGACCCATTTGATGGCGACGCTCTCGTTCCAGCGCGCCATTCCCGGCGGCCAGCTGGGCGAGGGCGCGGCGATCGCGGTCGCGATGATTCCCTTCCTGCTCGCCGCGATCCTGTTCTCGTTTTTCGGGCTGCAGCGACGCAGATGGCAGCAGGGCGCGGCCGATTGAGGAGATGATCCCGTGAGTCAAGAAACGCTTCCCGGCCGCACCGTCGCCACGCATGACGACACCGAAGGCATGCAGCAGTTCAACACGCTGCCGCGCCGCATCCTCGTGGTCTATCTGCCGCTGGCGGTGTTCGTCTTCGTCCTCTTGTTTCCGTTCTACTGGATGGCGATCACGGCGGTGAAACCGAACCACCAGCTGAC
This sequence comes from Aurantimonas marianensis, assembly GCF_024195285.1. Classification (GTDB taxonomy): domain Bacteria; phylum Pseudomonadota; class Alphaproteobacteria; order Rhizobiales; family Rhizobiaceae; genus Aurantimonas; species Aurantimonas marianensis. The sequence goes on along the minus strand of NZ_JALHBS010000081.1, from coordinate 4,441 downwards.
CAACTACACCGATTACAGCCCGTTCTGGGTGGTCCAGCCGACGCTGGAGCACATCCGTTTCCTGCTCTTCGAGACCTCCTATCCCGGCTGGCTGTGGAACACGATGCTGGTCTCCGTCGCCTCGACGGCGATCGCGCTGGCGGCCTCCGTCTTCGCCGCCTATGCGATCGAGCGGGTGCGCTTTACCGGCGCGCGGGTGACCGGTCTGTTGATCTTCTTGGCCTATCTGGTGCCGCCGTCGATCCTGTTCATTCCGCTCGCCTTCATCGTTTTCAATGTCGGCATCTTCGATTCGCGACTGGCGCTGATCCTGACCTATCCGACCTTCCTCATCCCGTTCTGCACCTGGCTGCTGATGGGCTATTTCCGCACGATTCCCTTCGAGCTGGAGGAAAGCGCTTTGGTCGATGGGGCGACACGCTGGCAGATTCTGACCAAGGTCGTGCTGCCGCTGGCGGTGCCCGGCCTGATCTCCGCCGGCATCTTCGCCTTCACCCTGTCCTGGAACGAGTTCATCTACGCGCTGACCTTCATCTCCTCGTCGGAGAACAAGACGATCCCGGTCGGCGTGCTGACCGAGCTTGTCAGAGGCGATATCTACGAATGGGGGGCGCTGATGGCCGGGGCGCTGCTCGGCTCGCTCCCCGTGGTCATCCTCTATTCCTTCTTCGTCGACTATTACGTCTCGTCGATGACCGGCGCGGTGAAGGAGTAGGCCGCCCTCCCGGCGCTTTGGCGCCGGGTCCACGGCATCCGGCCATCCGGTGTCCAGGTCGGCTCAGATCGCCGTTGACTTTGGCCGCTGAATTGATAGAGTTCGCTCGTCCAAGGGGAGTTCCGGCAAGGAACTGAGAGGCCGACGGCTCAAGAAGCGCGCGGCGACCCTACGAACCTGATCCAGTTGACACTGGCGTAGGGATGGAGTGAGCCGCTTCCCGATCCGTTCTTGCCTCTGACGACCCCGCCACGATCGCGGCGCGTTCTCTGGTGACGACAATCGGGAAGAGGCATCGGGAAAAACCCCGGTGTGAAAGGCCCAATCTTACCCAAACCGCGGAACTGGATCTCCTCGTCGAACAGGAGAGCCTATGAACGCCCTGACTCCCACCTTGACCGCCCCCACCGTGACCAGCGGCCCGCTGCCGGCATCCCGCAAGATCTGGCGCGCCGGTACGCGCCACCCGGACGTCCGCGTCCCGATGCGCGAAATTTCGGTGCATCCGACGGCCGGCGAGCCGCCCGTCACCGTCTATGATTCCTCCGGCCCCTATACGGACGAGGCGGTCGCGACCGACATCGCCGCCGGCCTTGCCCGCACCCGGCGCGACTGGACGCTGGCGGCCGGAGATGTCGAGGACTATGAGGGCCGCGCCGTTCGGCCGGAGGACAACGGCGTGACCTCCGACGCCAAGCGCGTTCCGGCCTTTCCCGTTGCCCATGCGCCGCTGCGGGCGAAGGACGGCAAGGCCGTCACCCAACTCGCCTATGCCCGAGCCGGCATCGTCACCCCGGAAATGGAGTTCGTCGCGATCCGCGAGAATCTCGGCCGCGAGCAGGCCAAGGCCCAGCTGGAACGGGACGGCCATCCGTTCTCCGCCACGATCCCCGATTTCATCACCCCCGAATGGGTGCGCGACGAGGTCGCCTCGGGCCGGGCGATCATCCCCGCCAACATCAACCATCCCGAACTCGAGCCGATGGCGATCGGGCGCAATTTCCTGGTCAAGATCAACGCCAATATCGGCAATTCGGCCGTGACCTCCTCGATGGCCGAAGAGGTCGAGAAGATGGTCTGGTCGATCCGCTGGGGCGCCGACACCGTCATGGACCTGTCGACGGGGCGCAACATCCACGACATCCGCGAGTGGATCATCCGCAACGCGCCGGTGCCGATCGGCACGGTGCCGCTCTACCAGGCGCTGGAGAAGGTCGACGGGATCGCCGAGAATCTCACCTGGGAGGTCTATCGCGACACGCTGATCGAGCAGGCCGAGCAGGGCGTCGACTATTTCACGATCCATGCCGGCGTGCGGCTGCGGCACATCCCGCTCACCGTCGAGCGGGTCACCGGCATTGTCTCGCGCGGCGGCTCGATCATGGCCAAATGGTGCCTGCATCACCACGAGGAGAGCTTCCTCTACGAGCATTTCGAGGAAATCTGCGACATCTGCCGGATGTACGACGTGTCGTTCTCGCTCGGGGACGGCCTGCGTCCGGGGTCGATCGCCGACGCCAACGACAAGGCGCAGTTCGCCGAACTGGAAACGCTGGGCGAACTGACGCAGATCGCCTGGGGCAAGGACTGCCAGGTGATGATCGAGGGCCCCGGCCATGTGCCGATGCACAAGATCAAGGAAAATGTCGACCTGCAGATGAAGGTCTGCGGCGAGGCGCCGTTCTATACGCTCGGACCCCTGGTGACCGACATCGCCCCGGGCTACGACCACATTACCAGCGGCATCGGTGCCGCCATGATCGGCTGGTTCGGCACGGCGATGCTCTGCTACGTGACGCCGAAGGAGCATCTCGGCCTGCCCGACCGCGACGACGTCAAAATCGGGGTCATCACCTACAAGATCGCAGCCCACGCCGCCGACCTCGCCAAGGGCCACCCGGCCTCGCAGCTGCGCGACGACGCGCTCTCGCGAGCCAGATTCGAGTTCCGCTGGGAGGATCAGTTCAACCTCTCGCTGGATCCGGAGACGGCGCGCTCGCTGCACGACGAGACGCTGCCCAAGGAGGCGCACAAGACGGCGCATTTCTGCTCCATGTGCGGCCCGAAATTCTGCTCCATGAAAATCTCCCACGACATCCGCGCCGAGGCGCAGAAAGAGGGCATGGAGGAGATGGCCCGCAAGTACCGCGCGGGCGGCGATCTCTACATGCCGGCGAACGCGGCCGGCGAGGCGGCGGAGTGAGGGCGATGGAGATCGCGGTTCTCGGCGCCGGCGTCGCTGGGCTCGCCTCAGCCACGGCGCTCGCCGAGCGCGGCGCCTCGGTTACGGTCTTCGAGCGCGGCGCGGCCATCGGCGAAGGCGCAGCGTCGCGTCTCGCCGGCGCCATGCTGGCGCCGTGGTGCGAACGCGAGAGCGCCGAGGCCGAAATGGTTCGGCTCGGCGCCGGCGCCGCCGACTGGTGGGCGGCCCGCGTCCCCGATGTGGCGCGGCAGGGCAGCCTGGTCCTGGCGCCGCCGCGCGACCGGGCGGAGCTCGACCGCTTCGCCCGGCGCACCGAGCATTTCGACCGGGTCGGCGCCGAAGAGATCGCCGAGTTCGAGCCAGACCTCGCAGGACGCGTCCAGGCAGGGCTGCTGTTCGCCAAAGAGGCGCATCTGTGCCCGCGCTGCGCCTTGAAGGCGTTGGCCCGGCGGCTGGAAGGGATGGGGGTCGCATTCCATTTCGGAGAGGACGGGCGCGCTGCGTCCGCGAGCTTCGAAACGGTCATCGATTGCCGTGGCTTTGCCGCCCGCGAGGCCTTGCCCGAGCTGCGCGGCGTGCGCGGCGAGATGGTGCTGCTGCGCACGGCGGAGGTGATGCTGTCGCGGCCGGTCCGTCTCCTGCATCCGCGCCAGCCGATCTATGTCGTGCCGCGCGGGGGCGGCATCTTCATGGTCGGCGCGACGATGATCGAGAGCGAAAACCGGGGGGCGATCACCCTGCGCTCGGCGGTCGAGCTCTTGTCGGCCGCCTACGCCCTGCACCCGGCCTTCGCTGAGGCCGAGATCCTCGAGACCGGCGTCGGGATTCGGCCGGCCTTCCCCGACAATCTGCCGCGGGTGACGCGGCAGGGACGGGTGATCTCGGTCAACGGTCTTTACCGCCATGGCTTTCTGCTGGCGCCGGACGTCGCGGGGCGGGCCGCCGATCTCGCCCTCGGCAAGAGCGGGAGGCAAGCCGCATGACGATCAAGCTGAACGGCGAGGCGCGCGAGGTCGCGGCGACGACCCTTGCGACGCTGCTGGTCGAACTCGGGCTGGCGGACGCGGTCGTCGCCACCGCGCGCAATCGCGATTTCGTGGCGAAGGAAGACCGGCCGGCGACGCCGGTCGTCGACGGCGATGCGATCGAGATCGTCGCGCCCATGCAGGGAGGTTAGGAGTCTTGTCGATGGAGTTCTACGGACGCAGTTACGCCTCGCGGCTGATGCTCGGCACCGCGCTCTATCCCTCGCCGGCGGTCATGGCCGAAGCCGTCAGGGCCTCGGGGGCCGAGATCGTCACGGTATCGCTGCGGCGAGAGAGCGCAAATGCCCAGGCTGGGCAGGGTTTCTGGGACCTGATCCGCGATCTCGGCGTTCAGGTGCTGCCGAATACGGCTGGCTGCCATACGGTGAAGGAAGCCGTGACGACCGCGCGGATGGGCCGAGAGATCTTCGGCACGACGCTGGTCCAGCTCGAGGTCATCGGCGAGGCCGACACGCTGCAGCCCGACCTCTTCGGGCT
>NZ_JALHBS010000080.1 GCF_024195285.1 Aurantimonas marianensis | reverse complement strand
CCTCGTTGCCGCCGAGCGCCTGGTCGAAGCCGGCTGCCGTGTTCTCATGCCCTGGGGTTCGCCCATCGGCTCGGCCAGGGGCCTCAACAACCGCTATGGGCTGCGCAGCCTCAGGGCGCATTTTCCGGAGGTGACGCTGATCGTCGATGCCGGTCTCGGCGTGCCCTCGCATGCGGTCGAGGCGATGGAACTTGGCTTCGACGGCGTCCTCCTCAACACCGCCATCGCCAAGGCCGGCGACCCGGTCGCGATGGCGCGCGCCTTCGCGCTGGCGGTCGCGGCCGGGCGACTCGGCTTTGATGCGGGCGCGCTGGAGCCGCGTGACATGGCCGCGCCGTCGACGCCGGTGCTGGGCAGGGCGTTGCTTGCGTGAGCGGCGCTATGGATGGGCGCTCGCGGATCGCACTCGATCCGTTCTATCTGATCGTCGACGATGCCGACTGGATCGAGCGGCTGGTGCCGCTCGGCGTCAGACTGGCGCAGCTGCGGGTCAAGGAGAGGGACGCGCGGCAATTGCGCGCCGACATCCGCCGCGCCAAAGCCGTGTGTGAGGCCCATTTCTGCCAGCTCGTCATCAATGACCACTGGCGCCTGGCGATCGAGGAGGGCTGCGATTTCGTTCATCTGGGTCAGGAGGATCTGGCCGGCGCCGATCGTACCGCCATCAAGCGGGCCGGGCTGAAGCTTGGGCTGTCGACCCACGACCAAGCCGAACTTCAAACCGCGCTGGCCGCCGAACCCGACTATGTCGCGCTCGGGCCGATCTGGCCGACCATCCTCAAGGCGATGCGATGGACGCCGCAGGCGCCGGCAAAGCTTGCCGCCTGGCGCGCGGCGATCGGCGATCTGCCGCTGGTGGCGATCGGCGGCCTCACCGTCGCGCGGCTTGATGAGGTGTTCGCGAACGGCGCCGACAGCGCCGCCGTCGTCACCGACATCACCCGAAATGCCGACCCGGAGGCGCGGACGCGCGAATGGATCGCGTCGACGCGTCGCTGGCTTCCAGTGGATGCGATGGCCGGGCGCGCGTGACCGTCGGCCGGCCCGTGGTGCTGGCCATCGCCGGCTCGGATTCCTCCGGCGGGGCCGGCATCGCCGCCGACATTCGCGCCGCGCAGGATCTCGGCGCCACGCTGCGGTTTGCGCTGACGGCGGTGACGGCGCAATCCGACCGTCAGGTGACCGCCATCCATCCGGTTCCATTGGACACCCTGCGCGAGCAGATCCGGGTGGCGCTGCAGGATGGGACGGTCGGCGCCATCAAGATCGGCATGCTCGGCTCGGCCGCCGCCATCGAAACGGTCGCCGACCTCTTGGCCCGATATCCGGCCCTTCCCGTCGTCCTTGATCCGGTCGTGGCGTCGAGTTCCGGCCGCCGCCTGCTCGATCCCGCCGCGATGAGCGTCCTCATCGCGCGGATGCTCCCGCTTGCCACGCTGCTGACGCCGAATCTGCCCGAGCTTGAAATTCTGGCGAGGGCGGTGGCGGGCGTCGAGCCTCCCCCGGCGCTATCCGAGCAGGCGGAGATCATGCTGGCGGCCGGCACGAAGGCTGTCCTCGCCAAGGGGGGGCACGACCGGGGCGACGACGCTGTCGATCGGCTGTTTCAGTCCGGCGACGGTGAGCCGAATCACTTCATCTCCAAGCGTCTGCCGGTCGCGATGCGCGGCAGCGGCTGCATGTTGTCCACCGCGATCTGCGTGGCCTTGGCGCAAGGTGATTCCCTTGCGGCGTCTTGCCGCAGGGGGAAGAGCCAGATGACCACATGGTTTGAGCGCATGGAGCGAATGCCGATTGAGGCATAGGCCGAGAAGCAAGCCCCGGTTCAGGGCGGTCCGTTACTCCAATCAAGGCGATTGCGAGCGTCGAAACATGACGATCGCCGCCGTCGAGTGCCCATCTTTCTTGCAAGTCAGATTTGCATCAAGTTTCGCAGGAGTTTGTTTTTGCGCCGAATTTTCGTCGGGAACACGACTCCAGTCGTTGGCAAGAACGAATTCGTAAGCATTTTTGCCGATGGTTCGTGGATGCCGGCAAGGAACATCGTCGGCGGAAATTCCACGGCAATGACTGCCTCTTCCCCGACAGAGTGACTCGGTCGAATGGACCGGCATGGGTGCCGGTGCGCGGTTTCGCCTGCGAACCTGGGTATCCAGCCATGTTCCAACGTGTACGAAAGTGACGGAAAAATGCGCTTCGCAGACTTGAATATCTCGAAAAAGATCATGGCAGCCTTTGCCGTCATGGTCTTCGGTGCCGCGGCGATGGGAACAGCGGTATTCCTGTTCATGGCGAACGTCGAAGACGCGGCCGTGGCCAAAGTCCAGCATATGGATATCGAATCCGCTGCCATGGCGGCGCGCTTCGATGTTGCCAGGCAGGAAGGGTCACTGCGCGGGTTCATGATCACCCGGGATGAATATTTCGCCAAGCGGACGAAGGACCACTACGAGACGTTCCTGAAGGACGTCGGCAACGTACGAGCCCTCGCCGGGGCGGACAGCGACATCGCCTCGCGATTGGATGCGCTCGAAGTCGCGATGAGCGCCTGGCACACGGAAATCGCGGATCCGGTCATCCAGTTCGCGCGTAGCGAGATGACGTATCCGCAGGCGCTGGCACTGTTCAAGTCCGGCAAGGCGGACACATTCATCGAGCCGATCGAAGAGACCCTGGACGGTATTCGCGATCGGAAAATGGCCCAGATCGAAGAGGCCAATGCCCTCGAAGCCCAGTTGACCCAGAATACGGAACTGGCTGTTCTGTTAGGGATGGCCTTCCTCATCATCGCGGCGGCGGGTCTCGGCTGGCTGCTGTCCCGGGGGATCGCGTCTCCGATCAATGCCATGACCGACGTGATGCGGCGCCTGGCGAGCGGCGACAAGAGCGTCGTGGTCGAGGGCGCGGGGCGCGGCGACGAGATCGGCGCCATGGCGGCGGCGGTCGAGACCTTCAAGCAGGCGGCGATCGAGCGCGATGAGCTCGCGGAAGCGGCGGAATCGGCGCGGATCGACCAGGAACAGGCGAAGAACCGGCAGGCATCGCTGGACAATGCCAAGGCGGAGGATTTGCGCAAGTTCGTCGGCGTGGTCGAAATCGGCTTCGAGCGGCTGTCGGCGGGCGATCTGACGGTGCGCATGGCCGAGCCGGTGGCGGCCGAGTTCGAGCCGATCCG